>NHFF02000022.1 GCA_002172535.2 Gammaproteobacteria bacterium TMED104
CTGGTATTAAGTTCAAATGAAATCAATTCAGCTTTATTTGGTCCTTGAATAAAATTTTTATCAAAGATATCCCAGATCTCATGTGAGAGCAGTTCTTTGCCTGTTTCGTCTGCAACTTTTTGTATTTTTGTAGAAAGACTGATTTGAAGTCTTCTCGGAAGAGATACCCCATGATCTTTTTCTAAGATATAAGCAATACCACCTTTGCCTGACTGTGAATTAATACGCACAACTGCTTCATAAGTTCTTCCTAGATCCGAGGGATCAATGGGCAGATAAGGCACTTCCCAATGTGGATTATTTGATTGACTGATGGCTGAAAGACCTTTTTTTATTGCGTCCTGATGTGAACCTGAGAAAGCTGTAAAAACTAAATCTCCAGCATATGGATGTCGTGGATGGACTGGTAATTGATTGCAGTATTCAACTTCACGAATTACATGGTTGATATTGTTAAGTTCTAGCTCAGGATCAACTCCTTGAGTTAGTAAATTAAGAGCTAATGTAATAATATCTACATTACCTGTTCTTTCGCCGTTACCAAACAAAGTTCCTTCAACTCTATCGGCACCAGCCATGACACCGATTTCAGCCGCACCCACAGCAGTTCCTCTATCATTATGAGGATGCAGAGAGACAATTACATCCTCTTCTCTATTATTTAGATTTCTAATCATCCACTCAATTTGATCTCCATAAACGTTGGGGCTAGACATCTCTACCGTAGCTGGCAAATTAATAATGATTTTTTCATTACTACAGGGCTTAAGTATATTTACGACTTCGTTACAAACTTCAGCTGCAAAATCTACCTCAGTACCAGTAAAACTTTCAGGTGAATACTCAAAACGCCAATTAGTTTTATTATATTTTTTTGATAGCTCTTTGATAAGAAGGGCTCCATCTATAGCAATTTTTTTAATGCCTTCCTTATTATCATCAAAAACCACCTTTCGTTGAAGTGCTGATGTAGAGTTATAAAAGTGCACAATTGCTTTATCAATCCCAATCAATGACTCAAATGTTTTCTCAATGATGTGCTGCCTAGACTGAGTCAGTACTTGAATAGTGACATCATTAGGGATTTTTTCCTCTTCAATTAAGTATCTTACAAAATCATAATCAGTTTGAGATGCTGCTGGAAAACCAATTTCAATTTCTTTAAAGCCAAGGGAGCATAGTAGTTCAAACATTTTGACTTTTTTTTCATGCCCCATTGGTTCAATCAGAGCTTGATTACCATCTCTCAAGTCAACTGAGCACCAAATTGGAGCTTTAGTAATTTTTTTGTCTGGCCATGTCCTGTCCCTCAGCTCAACTGAAGAAAAGGGTTTGTATTTTTTTGCAATATCTTTCATTATTTCTTTATGCATTTATCCAAGAATAAAAAAACATCATTTATTCTCAATACTTTAGGTATTGACATGCTTTCAATCTCGGAAAAACCAGACAATTCAGTGCAAACGTATGTCCATTGTTCCCTAAGGGACCGTATTCTAACACTACATTCTCATTCTTTGGATGAATATAGTGAAAGAGAGCTCGAGCTTCTTTCTAAAATTGAAGCATCAGTATCTAAAGAAAATAAAAAAAATAAAATCTTGGAATTAACCCGGGATGATTTTCTAAATGATCATGAATTATTAAATANAGAAATTATTCTTAACTTCACTAATATCAAAATTGATAAAAAAAATGAATTAACTCCACCGAACTTAGCTTTATTAATTAAAAAGCCTGAGGAAAAGAAATTATTATGGGAAAAAATGCAGGCTCTTTTAAATGATGACTAGTATTAGGCTATCAAANCCATCAGATCTTAAGAGCTTATTAGTTATAGAAAACAATACTAATCCATCACCGTGGACTGAAAAGCAAATGCAATCCTCCTTTGATGTTGGACATCATTCTTTCTTGTGTGAGGATAACAATGAGAATGTCATTGGATTTGTTATATATGTTGCAGTTGAGCAAGAAGCACATTTACTAAACATAGCTGTAGACAACAATTACCAAAGAAAAGGGATCGGCTCAATTCTGATAAATCATTTAAAGAAACAAGTTCAGGCAATGGGAATTAACTTGATTACTCTTGAAGTAAGAGTATCAAATTCAAATGCTATTTCTTTCTATAAGAAGCATAACTTTATAGAGGATGCCATTCGAGCAAACTATTACAGCAAACCAAAGCCGGAAGATGCTTTGTTAATGAGCGTTAGATTCTAATTTTTTAGCAACCTCGTGATATACAGATGATGTAAATCTAAAGTCATCTATAAATCCACAATGCCCACCGTACTCAAGAGCATTAAATTCAACATTGGTGGTTTCCTCTAGTTCTAATAAAGGTTCAATCGGAACACATGGATCATCATAAGCAGAATAGATAAATGTTTCATGACTAATATTATTTAAAGTCTCTTGAGTTACCGCATATGCTGAAAACAAGTCTTTTACATGTGAATGGGGAGTAAAGTTGTCAGTAAAATACTCCGTGAGACTTTTAATATTATTATGCTTTAAGGCCTCTTTAGCATTAATGTTATATAAATCAATTTTCCTTCGTATTGTTTTTTTCCATTTATCAATGAAATATTTTCTTAAAATCCATGAATTTTTATCCATGGCATTCATTGAATTTTCTGGATTAATAACAGGCGAGAGGACAATNGTTTTTTTAAGAAAATTAATTTCNGGTGATGCAGATATTCTCAGAGAAATGTTGCCTCCCAATGAGAAGCCTATGAGATGAATTTCATTATCAGAGAACTTTTNACCTAGGTATTTAACTACTTCAATAAGTGCTCGTATATCTGTTGCCCTAAAAAAATCTTCATTTAAATGTTCTGAATCACCATGATCAATTGGGTGTATTCTNACAATATCAAACCCTCTTGAGTATAAAAGATCTGCCANCGGAATTAAGTATTTTGAGTCCTTGTGACCCANCCATCCAGGAAAAAAAATTACTTTCTTGCTGAAGTTATTNGTTTGAAAAACTTCAATAAACTGAGAATTAGNCGATTTAAAGATTTCTTTCGAAGAAATAGANTTTAACTTTTTTCTCAGTGGTNTTTGTTGGGATTCTCTAAACGGACTTGATGCTAACAGAGTGTTNAGTAGCCCNTTTTTTAAGAGTCTATTCAATTAATNCAGTATNTTTGAGAGATCTTTGTCAATCTTATCNGGAGTAGTTTGTGGTGAATACCTTTTTATAACANTTCCGTTATTATCTATTAAGAATTTAGTAAAGTTCCATTTGATTGCCTCAGATCCCATAACACCNTTAGCTTNATTTTTTAAATGTTTAAATAATGGACTNGCNCTTGATCCATTAACATTGATTTTGTCAAAGATTTTAAAGCTTACGTTAAAATTAATATCACAAAACTCCTTAATTTCTTCATTAGATCCTGGTTCTTGCGCACCAAATTGATTACATGGGAAGGCTAAAATCTCAAAATCTTTATTTGAATATTTTGAATAAAGTTCTTGNAGACCTTTGTATTGTGGAGTTAAGCCACACCTGCTGGCAACATTAACTATTAGCAATGTTTTNCCCTTGTAGTCCGATAAAGAAACAGGATTNTTTTGACTGTCATCAACTTTGTAGTCGTATATACTTTTCATAAACTTCTCTCTAAGAGGGCGCATTTTATCTTATAGGCAATGAATTTTAAACAATANCATTTNTACTGGAAAAGCTTTTCAGAACTAAGCAGCATNGAGTTGTATGATTTATTAAACCTGCGTCAACAAGTTTTTGTNGAAGAGCAAGAATGTGCCTATATTGATGCAGACTATTCAGACCAGCACTCCGATCATCTTCTTGCTTATGACGGATCTCAATTAGTTGGATACCTTAGGATTGTTAAACCAAATTTCAAAATGAATGANGGCAAGCAATACAGCGGCCCATCAATAGGACGCATNGTTAACCACACTAGTAAACGAAACGAAGGCCTTGGTTTTAATTTAATTAATGAGGCAATCAAAAAATGCAATCAAATTTATCCCAATCAAGTGATCTCAATTTCTGCACAGCATCGCCTTCAAAACTATTATGAACGTTTTGGTTTTTCTGCAGTGGGAGATGTTTATTTGGAAGACGGGATTGATCATATCAAGATGACCTTAAAGTCTGAATTAAAGTATTCTTTCTCTGAAAAAGTCTCAAATATACTCAAAACCAGAAACGTCTATCTATTTGGTGGACTTTTGATCTCTGGGTATTTAATCCTCAACACATTTATCAAGGATATTAATGAAGACGCATTTAATTGGGTAGCTAAAATTGATAATACATACATAAGTAAATCAAAATTTGANAATTATCTAGAATCAATAGGTGAAAGTAGAANAGGCGGTTTATTNGAAAAGGACATTGATATGGTTCTTGATAAATTGATCGATGAAGAACTTCTTATTCAAAGNGCTATTGACCTTGGCATGNTAGAAACGGATAGCCAAGTCAGAAGTGTAATAATCCAAAAAATGATCGAAAGCATCCTATCTGAAATAGATAACTTGTCTTACAGTGATCAGGATTTANAAAATTTTTATATTTCTAACAAAGATTTTTTTGCATCATCACCAAAGCTGCAGTTAGTGAAATTATCTTTTGATAAATCATCACTCAATTCTGCAAAAAAAGCCCAAGAATATATTTTGGATGGAGATTTTGTAAGCGCAAAAAAACTAGCTAGAAATGACGTAATAGATNTGCCCAATGCTCTNTTACCTGCAACAAAAGTTAGAGAATACATTGGGCCAAAATTGACTGAAATTGCTATGCAATTAGAGCCAGGATCTGTGAGCGAGCTAATTACTGATACTGATTCAGTTCATTTACTTATTTTGCTTAAAAAGGAAGATTCAGTAACTCAAGAGTTTAATGAGATTTCTGAACAGGTAAGAAATGAATTTTTAAAAAGAGAAGGCGATAAACTTTTTCTNGAGTATCTTGAAAATTTAAGAAGTTGGTATGACGTTACAAAAAAACAAACTTCTTAATTGGTTTTTAGTATTTGCATTAAGCTTNANNGCNTTGGATTGTTTTTCTCACAGTAGAAGTGAGTCCTATTCAAAAATTAATNTCCTCAGCAATGATAATTTTTATCNAGTTAATTTATCGGCGAACATNAGCAACNCAATTTTAAATAATTTTCTAAGNCTTAATGTTTTTAANAGTGCTGATGANGTCAGAAACTATGCATCGAGCTCATTTAAANTTGGAGANAATTGCGAACAAGATAATAATTTTAAATTTACCTCGAACCAATCAGCAGGCTACACAAAGATTCAAAGNTCTTTTACATGTCAGTCTTTNCCGGACTTAATTTCAATAAATTTATTTTTAGATNTTGGTCNTTCTCATGCTCATATTTCAAAAATATATATTGATAACGTGCTTAAAGANGANCATATCTTTAATTCTNCTAATGANGNATGGCAACCAGACTTTACATCGCCTAATCAGNTAATTCAGAATTCATTTTCTTCTTTTTTTAAATTAGGTTTTGAGCATATCCTTGAAGGATTAGATCATTTAGCTTTTCTNCTGGGCTTAGTTTTGCTTTTTAGAGGCAAAGAACTTTTACTTGTAATAACTGGGTTCACTATTGGACACTCTATAACTTTAGCACTGGGAACTTTAAACTTTATCACTGTNAATATAAGCATTGTTGAGATGTTAATAGGATTTTCAATATTTATTGTNGGCTTAGATCAGTTACAACAACACCATAAGCANTTNGTATCTTCTAAAATATTTAANATTAGCCTTTTTTGNTTAGCTGGATTGTTGATCATTTTTAATTTTAATTTATTGTTTCTTTTTGGGTTGATATTATTTATNTATACCTATTTTCTTCTTCAGCTCTCCTCAGGAAAGCGATTGCTTATGCAATTGATTACAATTTTTTTTGGTCTCATCCATGGCCTAGGTTTTGCATCAAATCTATCTGAAAATCCCATCGTTCAAGACCAAATGTTTTCAATGATTCTTGGNTTTAATCTTGGAATTGAGGTGGGTCAAATTCTCATAGCTTTACTTGCANTGTCATTGCTTACTTTCTTAAAATCGTTTTTATCAGCAACGAGGTTTCAAATCTTAAATAGAAGTCTTAGTATGTATCTCATCGGAATAGGTTTATTCTGGTTTGTATCGAGGTCATTTTAATGAAGTTTGCAATTCCCTTATCAATACTTCCGTCTGAGGAAATTCTACCTTTAACAATTGAAGCTGAAAAAGCTGGCTTTGATGCTATTGCTGTTTCTGATCATCTTATTCATCCAAAGAATTTTTCCGTACCTTATCCATATACGGAAGATGGCAAAGTAAGATGGGAGGAAGGCACAGACTGGCCTGATCCGATTAATACACTTTCCTTTCTTGCAGGCGCAACCAATTCAATTAAATTTTATACAAGTGTTTATATTCTTCCTGCTCGTAACCCATTTAGAGCTGCCAAGGAGATATCAACATTNTCACACCTGTCAAANGGAAGATTTTCTNTAGGTGTAGGCATGGGTTGGATGCCAGAAGAATTTAATGTTGGTGANCAGGATTTNAAGCAACGAGGCAAAAGAGCTGATGAAATGTTGGATGTAATGNAAAGGCTTTGGTCTGGAGAAATGCATAANTANGATGGNAATTTNTATACTTATGAAGANNTAGAGATGCTACCTAAACCATATGGAGATATTCCAATATTAATTGGTGGATTTTCCAAGATCGCCCTTAAAAGGGCCAGNAATCATAATGGTTGGATTTCAGACATGCATAGTTTAGCTGAGCTTGAAGAGATAATTTCNTCANTAGAACAACTTCGAAANNATAAACCATCATNTGATGAGTATGAGATTACAGCNTTTAGTTGNTGGGATGCTTTCAGCTTGGAGGGATTTAAAAAGATGCAAGATATTGGAGTAACAACAATCACAACTTATCCATGGATGCTTTATGGAGTAATGAATGANGCCCCTGTAAATGAAAAAATTGATGCAATGCATTCTTTTGCATCAGATTTTTTTAGTGAGTTCAAATGAGGTACTTNCATACAATGATTCGGGTTTCAGATTTAGANGAATCTCTNAATTTTTTTAAGCTGCTAGATATTCATGAAGTAAGCAGGAAAGANAATGAACAAGCAAGATTTACCTTGGTTTTTCTATCAGCAACAGGAGATGAAAAGCTTGTAGAGAATGCCAAGTCTCCTTTAATTGAATTAACCTTTAATTGGGATGAAAAAGATTATGATGGCGGCAGAAATTTTGGACATCTTGCGTTTGAAGTTGATGATATTTACGCAGTTTGTAAGAGACTTTTACAGAACAAGATAATTATCAATAGACCTCCAAGAGATGGGCGCATGGCTTTTGTNNAATCACCAGATCAAATATCAATCGAGTTGCTACAAAAAGNAAAACCTCTNCCAATTATAAGCCCTTGGAAGGAAATGCCAAATCAAGGCACTTGGTAAAAAGCTAACTTCTAAATCCACTATAATTAGATTATGTTAATTGCNCGATTGGTCAAAGTATCTGATTTAGATAGGTTATTTAAGCTCACTAAGACAGGTGGNAGAGGCCTTACGACAATGCCTAAATCTAAGNAAGAATTGGCAGATCGAATTAAGTGGTCAATANAATCTGCCGCATCATCAAAAAAATCTCCNAACCATGATTCCTACTTATTTGTGCTTGAGAACGGCAAAAAACTTGTAGGTATGTCAGCAATTTATACGTCAGTATCAAGAGAGAAACCCTCTGTTTTTTTTAAAAGGAAAACTATTCAGATGTATTCACACTCATTGAAAATGAGAAAATCATTTGAGGCTCTCCAGCTTTCATTTATTAAAAATCCTTACACGGAATTAGGAACATTATTTATGAATCCAAATGCNAGAGGCATAGGCGGAGGTAAATTATTGTCTTTTGCTCGCTTTCTTTATATGTCTAATAATCTAAATCGCTTCGACAAAGAGGTTGTCGTTGAGATACGGGGTTATAAGAATGCTAAAGGGATAACGCCTTTTTGGGATAAGTTCAGTAGCAAATTTTTTGACTTAAATTTTTTTGATGCAGACAATTCTTCCTACATAGATAACCATTTCATTGGTGAATGTGTCCCAAGTTTCCCTTTAATTTTAGATTTTCTTCCAAGGGTAGTAGGTAGATATTGTGGCAAACCACATACCACATCAAAATTAGCATTGTCCCTATTGAACACTCAAGGCTTTCAATCTAATGGGATGGTAGATGTTTTAGATGGAGGTCCATGCCTATCTTCTAAGCTAAGTAAAATAAAAGTTATTCAAAATAAAAATCAATTTAAAGTAAAAATTGGCAAAGTTAATTCAGATGAAGGCCTGAGCTTTGCTTTTAACAATTCATTAGTTGATTTTTGGGCAACAAGACTCTTCGTTGAGAGGATTTCAAATAAAGANGTTCTTATTGATCGCAAGGATGCAAGGCATCTTGNTNTAAAAGAAGGCGATTCTATTAATCTTTCANACTAATAATGAATTATATAGGCGGCAATTGGGAGAAGGGCTTAGGAGCAACGTATGCTTCNATTAATCCNAGAAATGAAACTATTTTATGGGAAGGAAATTATGCATCCAAAGATCAAATTAAGTCAGCAATAGACTGTGCTTCTAAGGCACANTCCAAATGGTCATCTTTGAGCTTTAAAGAGCGCTTAGAAANTATAAAAAATTTTTATAATTTACTCGAAAAAAATGCTCAAACNGTTTNAGAAATAATTGCTCTTGAAACTGGAAAAGTTGGTCACGANGCAGAATCTGAGGTCAGTGCTGCAAGAGCTAAATTAAAAAATGTTNTAGATGCTTATNAAGACAGAACCGGAGNAAAGAAAAATGTTACAAACATTATGGAGACAAGTCTTACCCATCATTCTTTAGGTGTTGTGTGTGTCATTGGACCTTTCAATTTTCCCCTNCATCTGCCAAATGGACAGATTACTCCTAGCCTTTTAGCAGGNAATACAGTAATTTTTAAACCNAGTGAAAGTACTCCCTTAATTTCAGAATATATGATGATGTTGTGGGAAGAGGCTGGAATTCCAAAGGGCGTAATCAATTTGTTGCATGGTAAAAAATGGGCAGTTCAAAATTTAGTTAAGCATTCAAAAATCAAGGGTATTTTTTTTACAGGTGGATATGATGCTGGTAGATCTATTCATGCCTCTGTATCAGGTGAAATTGATAAATTAGTCGCTCTAGAGTTAGGGGGTATAAACCCCATAGTCGTTTGGAATACAAATAAAATTAAACAAGTAAAAAATATAATCTTAGAATCAGCCTTTATATCGACTGGCCAAAGATGTACTTGTGCNAGAAAGTTAATTCTTCCAAAAAATAAATATGGAAAGAAAATTTTAGATAGCATTAAGAAAGACTTGGNTGATCCAAGCATTACGAATCATTTTTTGGGCCCATTAATTTCAAATGAGGCAAGGCTTAAAGTTATCTCTCAGCAAAAAAAGTTAAAAAAAATNGGGGCCCGCATCATCAAAGAATCAAAAGTCCCAAAAGGTAAAGGGTTTTTTATAACACCAGGGCTTATTGATAGCACAAACTTAAAAGAGCGATTTGATGAAGAAATATTTGGTCCGATACTACAAGTTCATTTTGTAGGATCCTTTTCTGAGGCAATAGATGAAGCAAATAATACAAAATTTGGTCTTGCTGCATCATTAATCTCAGATTCTAGGTCGCTGTTTGATCAGTTTCACTCCTCAATAAATTCAGGCTTAGTAAACTTTAATGCGACAACAACCGGTGCATCAGGTGCCTTGCCATTTGGCGGTGTTGGAAAAAGCGGAAATTACAGACCAGCAGGATTTTATGCTGCAGATTTTTGTGCATGGCCAAAATCATCGGTGCTAAAGAAGTTATGACATTTAAGGAAATAAATTTTGATGGCCTGATTGGACCCACCCATAATTATGGCGGCCTATCAGAAGGTAATGTTGCTTCACAAAAAAATATTGATCAAGTTTCAAATCCCAGGATGGCAGCTTTGCAAGGCTTACAGAAAATGGAACTACTTTTAGATGAGGGATTGCATCAAGGAATTTTTTTGCCTCACGAAAGACCCTATCTTAAAATTTTAAAAGAGTTTGGCTACTCTGGCTCAGGTGCAGAAATAATTAATGATGTTTCTGAAAGCAATAAATTACTACTGAAAAATTTATATTCGGCATCCTCAATGTGGGCTGCAAATACAGCTACATTTTCTTCAAAGTTAGATAGCTTAGATAATAAAAATCATTTAACGCCGGCAAATCTTAACTCAATGTTTCATAGATCAATTGAAAAAGATTTTGTAACCAATCAATTAAATGATATTTTTGGACAAATTGCTTCCATTCATCAACCAAGACCTACCATTGGTGCTTTTGGAGATGAGGGAGCAGCTAACCATTTGAGAGTCTCATCTTCGCATTCAAAAGAAGGTTTCCAGGTTTTTGTTCATGGAGGCAGCGCCTTTGAATATNANAAATTAGTTAAAAGACAAGCATTAGAAATCTCNTCTAGCATAAGCAAATCACANAAATTAGATGAAACAAAAGTTTTTTTTCTTCAGCAAAATCAAGAGGCCATCCGTGAAGGGAGTTTTCATAATGATATTGTGAGCCTAGCNAACGAAAATNTGTTTATTGCTCATGAAAAAGCTTTTGAAAATAAAGCTGATTTAAATGAATTAATAGGAATACTCAAAGCAAATGTTAATAATTTTTCATACNTAGAGATACCNGANGCTTTAATTAATCTCAAAGACTTAGTTTCAAGCTATCTTCTNAATTCTCAGCTGGTTACCAAATCAGATAATCAGATGATGATTATTTTCCCTTCAGAGGTGCAAGAGTATAGTAACTGCGGTAGCTGGATAGACTCACTAACTGAAAATAGTCCAATAGATTCAATAAAATATGTAGATATTAGGCAAAGCATGATGAACGGCGGAGGGCCAGCATGCTTAAGATTTCGTGCAACCTTTGAAGAGAATGAGATTTCAAAAATTAACTCTTCATATCTAATGGATCATCACAAGATTCAATCAATAAAAGATTTAGTTGGTAAACACTATAGAGATAAATTGCATCCTGATGATTTGGCTGACCCAAGTTTAATGGAGGAATCCTATTTATTTTTAGATGAACTAACTGNACTACTTAATCTAGGGAGCATTTATTCTTTTCAGAAAACTTAATCAGGGTTTGAGAGAGTTGACTGTAACGATTCAAACTTATCTGTAAATTCTGACAATTTATGCTTCTCTTTCTTGATAACTTCCGGCGGGGCATTATCAACAAATTTCTTGTTATCAAGTTTTTGTTTAATTCTCTTAATTTCTTCAGCAAGCTTTGAAGCTTCCTTTTTCATCTTCTTAATTTCTTCCTCTGAATTGAATAATTTTTCAACAAGAATATGAATCTTAATTTGGTCACTTATCACCGTAATTGAATTCGAAGGCTCTGATTCAGAAAGTTTAATACTTGTAAGGTTTGCTGTTTTGCAAATTACAGCTTCATGATCAGAAATAATTTTTTGGAAATCAGCATTATATTTCCCAGAAATCTCAACTTTGACAGGTCCATTAGAAATGCTTGGATTATCTGACTTCAAGGATCTAATTGTTGAAATTATTTCTANTATCTTATCTACTGAATGATTGGATTCTGGGCTANCAGCATTAATGCTTTGATCAAATAGCGATTCAACTAGAAATTTATTATCTGTTTTAAGTCCTAAACCTTTAATCTTTTTATTNAGCTCTTCAGTGATAAAAGGCATAAAGGGATGAAGCAATGTTATGATTTTTTGGAACTCTTTGATCATGCTATGTATTACTTTTGAAGCATCATTTTTTTGATCATCAAGAAAGACTTTCATAAATTCNATATACCAATCGCAGTAATTACCCCANACCAGTTCATATAAACTATTGCTTGCTAAATCAAANCGGTAATCATNGATATGTTTTTTTAGCTCTTGGTAAGTTTCAAAAGTTTTTCTTGCAATCCAATCTGAATAAATATTNGATTCAATATCNTCGGTNATGACAAAGTTATTTTTTTGAATTTGAAACTCAATAAAATTNAANGCATTCCAGATTTTATTGCAAAAATTTCTATAGCCTTTGATTCTACCTATATCAAAGTTAATGTCTCTGCCTGGTGAAGCAAGAGCATAATATGTAAATCTCAGAGCATCTGTTCCGTAACCATCAATACCGTTAGGAAACTGTTTAGTTGTTTGCTTTGAAATTTTTTCTTTAAGCTGTGGCTGCATCAAGCCCGTTGTTCTTTTNATCAATAAATCCTCAAGAGAGATGCCATCGATCAAATCAATAGGATCAATAATATTGCCCTTTGATTTTGACATTTTTTGACCATTTTCATCTTTTATAAGCCCCGTAATAAAAACCTCTTTAAACGGAATTTCATCTAAGAAATAATTGGTCATCATGATCATTCGAGCGACCCAAAAGAAAATAATATCAAAACCTGTAACCAAAGTAGTGGTTGGGTGGAAAGAGCTCAGCTTTGGAGTTTTTGAAGGCCATCCTAGTGTTGCAAAGGTCCATAGGCTTGAAGAAAACCATGTATCAAGAACATCCTCATCTTGACTTAATTTACCTTTGATTTTAAATCTCTCTCTTATGTCTTCCTCAGATGAACCCACATAGTAGTTTGAACTTTCGTCGTACCAAACCGGTATTCTATGACCCCACCATAACTGACGACTGATGCACCAATCTTGGATATTTTCTAGCCATTGAAAATATGTTTTTTCCCAGTTACTAGGTACAAACTTTATGTCACCATTTTTCACTAAATCAATAGCAGAAAGCGCCATCTTTTTTGTATCCACATACCATTGATCAGTAAGAAAGGGCTCTAAAATCTCATCTGAGCGATCTCCGAAGGGAAGGGAGGTTTCATATTCTTCAATACCAGCAATTAAATCCTCAGATTCTAAATTTGCTAGAATCTTTTTTCTTGCCTCAAACCTATTTAATTCATGGAAGTTTTTTGGAGCACATCCACATATTTTGGCGTGCTTATCTAAAACAGAGATAGGTTCAAAGGAAGATTCATCTCCTTGAATAATATTATTTTTACTATCCATGCTTAGACCATGTCTCTTACCTATCTCATAATCATTAAAGTCATGTCCTGGAGTAATTTTTACTGCTCCTGATCCAAAATCCATATCCACATAATCATCTGCAATAATAGGAATTTTTCTGTTACAAAGTGGCAGCTCAACATCCTTACCAATATATTCTTTGTATCTTTTATCATCAGGATGAACTGCTATTGCCATGTCACCTAATAAAGTTTCAGGTCGAGTTGTAGCAACCGTAATAAACTGATCAGTGCCGTCAATTTTATATTTAATGCTGGTGAGCTTTACATTCTTTTCTTTATTNACAACCTCAAGGTCCGATAATGATGTTTGAAGAGCTGGATCCCAATTAACAAGTCTAGATCCTCTGTAAATTAATCCATCTTCATGCAATTTGTTAAAGGCCAGAATTACAGCATCTTGGTAGTCCTCATCATAAGTAAATCGCTCAGACTCCCAATCCAAGCTAGCACCCAGCCTCCTAAGTTGATTAGTGATGGTATTGCCAGATTTATTTTTCCAGTTCCAAACTTCTTGTTCAAATTTTTCTCTGCCTAACTCTTTTTTTGTTTTGCCAGCTTCCAACAATTGTCTTTCTACAACCATTTCGGTTGCGATGCCGGCATGATCAGTTCCTACCTGCCAATGAGTTTTATAGCCACTCATTTTTTTATACCTAATCAAGCAGTCCATGATTGCATTTTGAAATCCATGTCCCATATGCAAAGTACCCGTGACATTGGGCGGAGGGATCATGATGCAGTAGGCGGTTTCTCCCTCGGATTGAGAAAACAATCCTGAGGCTTCCCACTCTTTATAAAGGGATTCTTCTATTTTTGATGGATCATATTGTTTGGAAGCCACTATTTTACTTGGACGATAAAACCATTTCTGTTAACAAGGGAACAGGCCTTCCTGTACTTCCTTTTTTTGGACTCGTCACCCAAGCAGTTCCAGCTATATCTAAATGTGCCCATCTAAAATCTTCAGCAAATCTTGATAAGAAGCACGCAGCAGTAATTGTTCCTGCTCCACTTCCACCAATATTGGCAAGATCAGCAAAGTTAGTTTTTGTACAGCTTTGATACTCATCCCATAAAGGTAGCTGCCAAGCTCTATCAAATGTATTTTCACCAGCAGCTAAAATATTGTCTGCAAGCTTTTGATCATTGGACATTAACCCTGAAGCATGCTGACCTAACGCGACTACACAAGCTCCAGTTAAGGTTGCAATATCAATTACATATTTTGGTTTATATCTTTTAACGTAGGTAAGCGCATCACACAAAACAAGCCTACCTTCTGCATCAGTATTCAAGATTTCAATTGTTTGACCAGACATCGATGTTACAACATCACCTGGTTTTGTAGCTTTTGATGATGGCATATTTTCAGCACAAGCCATGACACCAATCACATTTACTTTTGCATTAATTCTTGCAAGAGTCTGCATGACACCAAAAACTGATGCTGCACCCCCCATATCCCATTTCATTTCATCCATTTTCCCGCTGGGTTTAAGTGAGATTCCTCCTGTATCAAATGTTATTCCTTTTCCGACTAGCACCGCAGGAGCAACATTTTTTGGGCCCCCGTTGTACTCGATAATAATCATCCTAGGAGGTTCAATACTTCCTCTTGCAACAGACAAATAAGAACCCATTTTTAGCTGTGCCAATTGTTTTTCATTTAAAGATTTTATTTTAAGTTTAGGAAAGATTTTTTTTAGTTGTTTCGCTTTGGATTCTATGATCCTCGGAGTGCAATGATTGGCAGGCAAGTCACCAAGAAACTTTGTTGCATTCATGCCTTCACCAANAGCGTAGCCTTTTTTAACAGCAGNCGAAGTANTTCTAGATTCAGAAGCCGATAATTGAAAACTNGTAAAGGTGANTTTTGAGAGGGNCAATTTCTTTACAGTTTTATTTTTTGTTTGATTAAACTTATATGATGAGGACTCAACGGTTCTTGCAGCTACTTCAACTAAATTTCCAAAAGGATTTGAAATAATTGAATCATTAAGGTGAATTGAAAGTTCTTTTTCATTATGAGCATTTGCTAATGAAACCATCTTGGTAAACATTTCAACCCATTTTCTTAGCTCCGCTTTGTTATCGGGCTGCTTAATAAATAAAATTTTATTAATTTTTACATTTGGGCATTCCACCCAAGCATGAATTATGTTTCCTGATGAAACATCCTTAACCGCTTTATCTATGGTCTTTGCTATAACTTGATTTTTTGTTGAACTGAAAAAAGTAGATTTTATGTGCTTCACAAAATCATTTCCGTTGGAGGCTTTTTCAACTGCAACGGCGAGAGCACCTGATTTGAATTGTTTAATATTTTTTTTGTCTAAACTCTTATGATTAACTGTAGCAAGGACTTTATAAGTCATTTCATTTTCTCCATGGTTACTTGATATGATTGATATTGTAATCGAACATATTGTCTAAGGCATGCATACCAGTAATATTATTTCCAAACATATTAACCATAAGGTATTTTCCAGCTTTATTTTTATACTTCTAACAATGGTTGGTATTTTGTTTATCTCACGATCTGTAGGATATTTTGAAAAATCAGTTGCAGGTCAATTAGATCCAAACATTATCCTCAACATACTGATGCTTCGATTACCTGATTTTCTTTCATTTTTAATTCCATTCTCAATCTTTATCAGCCTTTATTTAAATTTTTCAAATCAATATTCTAGTAACGAGATATACGCTATCTTCAATACGGGCACATCTCGGCTTTCGATTGTTTCCAGTTTGAATAAGCAGCTGATCTTGATTTTGATAAGTGTCTTAATATTGAGTGTTTTCATTGGACCAGCAACTAAGCAGATGTCTGAGGAAATTCAGGAATTTACGAGTTTTGAAAAGAAGCTTCTTCAATTGCAGCCTAAAACCCTTAATAGTGTTCCGGGGTCAGCTGGAAAAATTTATTTTGATTCAATGAATCAAGATGTTTTCACCGATGTTATTTTTATTGAACCAAATGGATCTGATATCTCAATTATTCAATCTAAAAAAATGGAGGTTTTAGGAAATGAGGCAGATAACCTTGAATTAAAATTCTATTCTGGACTTATGAGCTCAACCTTAAAATCCGGCGATTCTTTTGAAATTACTTTCAATGAATTTATCCATCCTATAAACCAAGATAACAACACATCCTCTGTTTTTAGTTTTAGAAAAGTTTTTGATTTTGACCAGTCCGATAACTTCATTAACATTCAATGGCGAATTTCTTTGGTGATCATGACACTAAGTTTGATTTACTTTGCTTTTATTTTAGCTCCTTTCTCTCCGAGAGCTTCTGTATCAGCTCAATTTGTTCCTGGGCTGTTAATTTATATTTTATATTTAGCCAGCTTAATCTTTTACAGAGATACTTTCTCTGANGATAGCAAAGTTCTTTATTACGGTTTGTGGCCCGTTCATTTTACTTACATATTGTTAATNACAATCTATTCAAAAAGTAATTACTTTCAATCCCTNATTGCACAAACTTCAAAAAGGCAAATCTTTTTAATGGCTATTATTTTAGNNTTAATGACATATTGGATTGCAGGATGAGNAATTTTTTTTCATATATTTATAAACACATATTTTTAAGGTGTTTTTTTATTTCACTTCTAACACTGCTTGTTTTTTTTGTTTTAGATTTTGTAATCTCGTTAATTACTGAAAGCTCGGGGTTCTCAATGCTTCAAATTCAAAATACTGCNATTGAATCTTTTGAAGGATTGCTGAGTTATTTTGAAATGATAATGCTTTTGAGCGTCCTAATAACTCTTTCAATATTTAAACAGGCCAATAACATAGCAATTCTCCAATCATTTGGTCAATCGCCACTTAAAATAAGTATGATTGCTGCATGTGCACCTTTGATTTTATCTTTTCTATTCATAGGATTTTCACTATTAATACCATCAAATGATGTTGATACATATCCTCAATGGGAGCTTGAAGATCAGTCAATTTCCGTTCTGCAAAAAGATAAAGTTATTAGTATTGATTTTTCAAGTAATAAAATTAATAAAGTATTAAGCACAACTCCCAATGACTTGTCTGCAAATACCGAACCATCTTCAGTTTTACAAAAAATGTCATCAAGAACTCTCTCTCTTCCATTTGCAACATTAGCTTTGGTGCTCCTGGCTTCTATATTTTTATACAAACATCAAAGAAATTTTTCTATTAGTCAGTCGATTTTCTTTGGAATCGCTGCTGGGTTTGGATATAAGCTTATCAGTGATTTATTTTATTTAGGTTTTAGATCGTTCGACCTGAACATTAATTTAGGTATATANATCCCNCCAACCATTGCTTTATGTTTTTCTGTATTCTTNTTTTTAAGACTATCTAAACCCTAATAAGTTTTGTCTTCGAGAGAATGTCATTAATAGCAAGTCTTTNAGGATGCAAATAAATCAGCAATAAGGGTAGGCCAGCAAGCAGATAAATACATACGTTTAAAAGAAATCTTAATNCTGTTTGAGATAATGAGATCCTTTGGTCTCCAATATTCACTAATTTGATCTTCCAAACCTTCATACCTAATGTTTGCCCACCTCGCATCCAAAAGAATGCAAAAAATGACCAAGCTGTAATGATGCTAACAATGAATCCAACAAAAGGATTTAGCGGATTAAAATTNTTGAGAAATAACAATACTGATCCAACCAAGAACCAGACCCCTAATAACAAAAGACTGTCATAAATTCCGCAAAGAAATCTAGTAAGAAAACTTGGNTATTGAATGTTAGAATGCATAANCCTATCTAGTATAAGGAATTGATTATGTCTCAACAATCCAGTTTTTTTGGTCATCCTATTGGTTTAAGAACTTTGTTCTTAACTGAAATGTGGGAACGAATGTCTTATTACGGAATGAGAGGAATCATGGTTCTATTCATGACCGCAGGACTTACAGGTTCAAATCCAGGGCTNACATTTAGTGCTNTAGAAGCAAATGCAATTTATGGAGCATATATAGGTTTGGTNTATTTTATGGTNGTGCCCGGTGGTTGGCTGGCAGATAATATTTTTGGCTATCAAAAGGCTGTTTTGCTGGGCGCAATCATTATCGCTATTGGNCATTACACGCTTGCAATTCCTCTTGAACAAACCTTTTTTCTTGGTTTGCTCTTTGTAATCTTAGGGACAGGACTTCTTAAAGGAAATATTTCGGCAATTGTTGGCAAGATGTATGACAACAANGATTCAATGAGGGATGCTGGTTATACGATATTTTATATGTCAATTAACATAGGATCTGTTCTTGGATTCCTTATTTGTGGCTGGTTGGGAGAAAACATTGGTTGGCATTGGGGTTTTGGTGCTGCTGGGATTGGAATGACCTTTGGAGTTTATCAATTTNTAAAGTACAGACATCTATTGGGNTCTGCTGGAGCAGAGCCTAATGAAATGGATCCTGATAGAAGAAAAAGACTATTAAGCTACTTTTATGTTGCCGTAGGAATTATTGCAATAGCAGTTNTATTAGCACTATTAGGAGTATTTGATATTGATCCAGTTATATTTGCTTCAAGTTATGCTTATTTCTTAGTAATTGTTGCGGGATTATATTTTTTATATTTATTTTTGTTAGCTGGATTAAATCCATCTGAAAAGAAAAATTTGTTATTACTATTCTTTTTATTCATAGGTGCCGCAGCTTTTTGGTCAGGCTTTGATCAATCTGGAGGATCTCTTACTATTTTTGCAANAGATTTTACAGATCTTAATTTATTTGGATTTGAGCTNCCGATTAGTTGGATGAATCTCGCAAATCCTATTTTCGTTGTTATTTTTGCACCTGTTTTTGCAGGTATTTGGACTAATCTAGCCATNAGAAATCTAGATCCATCTTTGCCTATGAAGTTTGCAATTGGTTTGCTCTTTATGTGCTTAAGTTTTATTTTGATGGTTTATGCTGTGAATGCTGCTATGCAATATGGNCAGGTAGGAATTCAGTGGTTACTGATAACTTANTTGCTTCATACCTGGGGTGAGCTTGCGCTTTCACCNATTGGATTATCAGCTTTTTCAAGATACGCGCCAAAAAAATATGCTGGCCAAATGTTCGGTCTTTGGTTTACAGCAAGTGCAATTGGTGGAGTTTTAGCTGGCTTACTTGGTGGTGAGGCAACCGGTGAGGGACTTGAATCAATGACGCCAATATTTTCTTTTATGATTAAGTATTATCTNGTTATAGGTGTAATTTTNGCTCTATTGTCTTTTGTTATTAAGCCTGCAGAAAAAGAGAGCGCTAACTAGTTCCTACTTCCTGTAAGATTTGGAGATATATATCCTTAACCTTTTCTAGGTCATGAATTGGAATGTTTTCATTGATCTGATGAATGGTTTTATTTAGTGGACCAAGCTCAACAACTTGGGATCCCATTGGAGCAACCCAACGACCGTCGGAAGTTCCTCCACCGTTATCAATTATTGCTTCACTGCCATTTATTTTTTTTATAGCTNTTTGAATGGTATCTATGAATTTATTTTCNTTTGTGAAATATGGATCTGCATTTTTAACCCAAGATATCTCGTAATTAAGATTGTTTGCTTCAAAAATTTCTAGAATTCTGTTTTTTAAACTATCTGCAGTTGATTCTGGGGAAAATCTTAAGTTAAAAACTAAATCGAGTGAGTTTGGAACAACGTTTGTAGCACCTGTTCCGCCAGAAATATTAGAAATTTGAAAGCTAGTGGGTTCAAAAAANTCATTTCCCTCATCCCATACCTCCTCAGAGAGAATGNGTATGACTTCACCGGAAAGATGAATAGGNTTAATTACTTTTTTAGGGTAAGCAACATGACCCTGCTTGCCAATAACTTTTAAATATCCAGTTAAGGAGCCTCTTCTGCCTCTTCTTAACGTATCTCCAACAATANTCGAAGAGCTTGCTTCTCCAACCAAACAGTAGTCAATAAACTTACCTTCTTGTGTTAAATCATCTATGATCTTATCNATTTTCCCGTCCTCTTTTTCACCTTCCTCNTTTGAAGTAAGAAGAATCCAAATTTGGAAATCTGGATTTGGATTAANTTTTAAAAATTCNTTAGNAGCAATCATAAAAGCTGCGATGCTAGACTTCATATCTGCTGCGCCTCTTCCATAGAGAATATTTTCATTTACCTCTGCTGCGAAGGGCGGAAAGCTCCACTGATCAATTGGACCTTCAGGCACCACATCAGTATGACCAAGAAAACAGAATACAGGACCTGATGAACCATATCTTGCTAGTAAATTTTCTACNTTTGAGTAATTTATTTTTTGTANNTCAAAATTTAGGTCAACTAATTTATTCTCGATGACATCAAAGCATCCATTATCCTTTGGAGAGATCGATTTNATTCTTATAAGTTCTTNAGCTAGTTCTAAAAGAGCCATTTAATTTTTATGCAATTNTTCATTAAGCTTTACTGATTTTTTATTTGGTACCGCCTCAACCTGACCTGTTAAAGAATTTCTTCTAAAAATAAGGTTAGATTTTCCAGATAACTNAGATGCCTTAACTATTTTATCTTCATCAACTATAGAGANTTTCGATCCAGAAGTAAGGTATAAACCAGCTTCAATTATACAGTCATCTCCGAGAGGTATTCCTAATCCAGAGTTAGCGCCCAAAAGACATCTTTTCCCAACACTAATTTTTACATTATTNCCTCCAGAAAGGGTGCCCATCGTACTTGAACCGCCTCCAAGATCAGAGTGTTCTCCAACAACAACACCTGCAGANATTCGACCTTCAATCATTGCTGGGCCTAGGGTGCCAGCATTAAAATTTACAAAACCTTCATGCATGACNGTTGTTCCGCTCGCTAGATACGCTCCTAATCTNACTCTAGNGCCATCTGCCACTCTTACTCCTGAAGGAGCCATATAATTTAGCAAAGGTGGAAATTTATCAATACTATAAACTTGTAGTGGTAGATCATCATTGTCATCTAGGTAGAAGGGCTCNATCTCCTCCACACATATTGGCCCTTTATTAGTCCATGCAATATTTCTTAAAGTTTGGAATAAACCTTCTAGATTTAATGTATTAGGTTTAAATGATCTATAAGAAATGAGGTGGAGCTTTAAAAACGCAACCGCAATAGAGTTTATTGGCTCATCATTCTTAATTTGAGTAAGAACATATCTCTTATTTTTTTGCAAAGGCTTTATTTTAATGTCATCGATTGAAGACATAAATTCATCTTTGTTTATGTCAGTAACAAAATCATTTTTACCTAACATTTTTGAAAAGNCATTAAATAATTCATTGCCTTGATCAANAATTTTTGTGAAATGAACTTCAATGAGNTGACCTTTTGAGTCAGTTGTACCAATTCCAAACCCAATNATTGGAAATTTTAAATTTCGATCAAACATATCTATAAATTATTGAGACTTTTTGTAAGGTCATTTTTTTTATTTTTAGTTAAGAATTTNCCATTCTTTGNGTCTAAAAGCTGAAAATTATCTTCCACTCTCTCACCCAAAGTAGTAATTCTTGCAGAATGTACATCAATATTTAAATCAAGGAAAGATTTTGCAATTTTTACTAAGAGCTTNGGTTGATCAAGCGTCTCAATGCAGAGTAGAGTTTTCATGAGATTTTTATCTTCTGAAAAATTAATCTTAGTAACNATTTGAAATGGCTTCTTGATTTTTTTTGAAAGCTTAATATTTGAAGTGGGAGACAATATACCCTTATTTATNTTATTTATGATTGATTCAAAATCAGATTTATAGAGGTTGTTGCCGAGCTTACGGTGTTTGACCAAGAATGAGTTCAATGCAAACTTATTATCGTTAGTNGTTTGAATATCAGCATCGTAAGTTTCCAGCATCAAACCATCGATTAATTCACATGCACGTAAGAATAGACCTTTCCTATTAGCTGTAAACAATGTTAAAGAAATATAATCGTTTAATTTTTGTATTCCAGCACTCGATTGACCATCATAGTTAGTGATTATTNCTGCATGTGACTTGAGAGATGCAATATTATTTTTTTGAAAATAAGACTCTGGCATCATTTTCCAAANCTTAGAAATTTTATTAATTTCAGCCTTAGAAAACGCNTCTAAAGTTCTAGCTTTTCTGTCNCGNATGCTNACCTTCTGAGNGACTTCCTCCTGATTAAGAATACTTCTAGAAGTAATGTATAGGCTTTTAAGTAGGTCGTGTTTCCAAGAATTCCATAAATTAGGATTCGTGCCCCTGATATCATTTATTGTNAGAAGAAATAGATAGTTCAATTTCTCGATGGTATNTACGGTAGCAATAAATTCATCAACTGTGTGTTTGTCATGAACATCNTTCTTTTGAGCAATTGAGGACATAAAAAGATGGTTTTTTACAAGCCAAACCAATAATTCCTCATCTGCTTTAGAAATTCCAGCTCTAAGGGCAAAATCATGGACCATGCTTGATCCAATCTCAGAATGATTNCCTCCCTTTCCCTTACCTAGGTCATGAAATAGCCCAGCTAAATAAAGTATTTCAATCTTTGGAAGCTTTCTAATGAGCTCTGATTCCATATCAAAATCTTTAATATTAGTTCCGATATACATTTGACGCATATTTCTGACAACCTTGAAAGTATGTTCATCAACAGTGTATATGTGGAACATATCAAACTGCATTTGTCCCTGTATCATTTTGAATTCAGGAANAATCTTTCCAAGGATTCCCAACTGCTTCATTTTTTTAAGAATGCTGGATAGATGATGTTTAGATTTAAGTAATTCTAGGAATTGTTGTTGTATTTTTTTNTGCAGGAATTGCTTATCTTGAATCTTTTTTAATGCTAACTTAATTTTGTAAGCAGTTTGAAGATTAAGTTCGAATAGATTTTTATTACCACCTANCTTTTGGAAGACATCCAGGATATCNCTTGGAGAATTAATTNCTCCATNGTAAATAAATTTTTTTGTAATGCCTTTTATTAATCTATNAAAATCAATGTTTGATCCNAAATGACCAGGGTCTTCAATGCAGGCTTGAAGAAATAGCTGATGAAAATCANTAATCGTTGAAGCATCATTAAAAAAATCTTTCATAAATTTTTCTACCGCAGNAAGGCTTCTACTATTGCGATATTTAAACTGTTTAGCNGCATCAACCTGAAGCTCAAAGCTAAGGCGGTTTTGATTGCTTTTTAGATTGAGCCAATATCGAATAATTTTCATCCGACGAGAGGAGTTTAATAATGACTTCATCTCACTGCGATTGAAGATATCCATTTTCAGTTTTTTAATGCTGTCAATTTCAAGGCATTTTTGACAAATCCATTCAACGCTATGAATATCTCTTAGGCAACCAGGCGACTCTTTGATATCTGGTTCAAGATTAAACTCGGTTGAATTAAATTTTTGATATCTTTCAATTGCTTCATTTTCCTTGAAGTTAAAAAATACCTTCTTTCTTATTTTTTTATGCAATGCTTTTAAATCACGATTAAATGCAGTTATATTTTTTTTTGATCCTGATAAAACTCTGATTGATAGCAAAGACGTATACTCCTGCAAGTCAATTCTTGCTAGTTTTTGCATCGCAGACACGGAACGAACAGAATGACCAACCTTAAAGTTTTGGTCCCATAACCAAGAAATAAAATTATTTAGTTCTTCTTCAGGCTTTTTTTTTGGATCTTGATCAATGATTGTTAAATCTATATCAGATGCAGGGAATAGCTCCTCTCGTCCGTAGCCGCCTATTGCGCACAAGATATATCTTGAAGACAATCCATGCTCAGAAAATCTTTTGCTAAGAGCCTTATCAATAACTCGAGTCCTTTTCTTAAGATATTTGTCTACGCCAATTGGATTTTTTATAAGAATTTTTAGATCGTCTAAAAACTCTTCATCAATTAATTCTAATGACTTATGCAAAATTTTCTTCTGATCGTTGGGTGAGAACTTCAAACCCTTGTTCTGTAACCGCGATTGTATGCTCCCATTGAGCTGAATTTCTCCCATCCTTAGTCTCAACAGTCCATCCATCACTTAATAATTTAGTATGCTTCTTTCCCTGATTAATCATGGGTTCAATGGTAAAACACATTCCAGCTTTTAGTTCTAGTCCAGTACCAAATTTTCCATAGTGCAAAACTTGGGGTTCATCATGATAAACCTTGCCAATTCCGTGACCACAGTAATCTTCAACTACACTGTAATGATTTTGCTCTGCATGCTGTTGAATTACCGCCCCGATGTCTCCAAGTCGTGCTCCAGGTCTGACCTCTTCAATAGCCTTATATAAACATTCTTGAGTGACCTTAACCAGACGTTCATTATGAGGCTGTGTTTTACCAACTAAGAACATTTTGGATGTATCGCCATGCCAGCCATCTTTTAATACTGTTACATCAATATTAATAATATCTCCATCTTTTAAAATCTTATTTGGAGAGGGGATGCCATGACAAATAACTTGATTAACACTGGCACAAATTGTTTTTTCATACCCTCTATATCCAACATTAGCTGGGACAGCTTTTTGAACTTCTGTAATATGTTTAAAACAGATATTATCAAGCTCCTCTGTAGACATTCCTGGTATGACAAAAGGAGTTACTACATCCAAAACTTCGGCAGCAAGTTGCCCTGCAGTTCGCATGCGGTCAATCTCTTGTTGACTTTTTAAATTTATAGCCATTTATTTACTATTTTGTGTGGACGTAGTCACTTAATGTATGTAAAGTACAATTTTAATGCCTGCTTGTAATTTTAGCTCATTAAAACCAAAAAATTTTCCTAAAAATTTCAATCTGTTTTTCCCTTTTGGAGATCAAAATTGAGTGGTTTTCCAGCTTATTTGTACCTCGAAAATGGTGAATTATACAGTGGTATTGGCTTTGGTATAAAAAAGCATGAAACAGCTGAAGTTGTATTCAACACAGCCCTTAGTGGATATCAAGAAATAATTACCGATCCCTCATATGCAAAGCAAATAATCACTTTTACAAATCCGCACATTGGTAATACAGGTATCAACGAAGAAGATAATGAAGCTAGCTCTATTTATGCAAGCGGGATTGTTATTAGGTCTTTAACCGAAATACCTAGCAGCTGGAGAAGTACAACCTCTCTTCAGGATTTCTTAATAAAAAATAATTCAATTGGAATTAGTGGTATTGATACTAGAAAGCTTGTAAATACTTTGCGAGAAACTGGCTCACAAAGAGCAATCATTGGTGCAAATGATTCATTGGATCCAACAGATGCTAAAAAAGAATTAGAAAAATTTTCTGGACTCGGGGGGCTTGATTTAGCAAAGGTAGTTTCAACAAAAGATTCATATACATGGGATGAGGGTGTGTGGCCTGATTTCAAAAAAACTTCATCAGATTTTCACATAGTGGCAATTGACTTTGGAATAAAAGAAAACATCCTAAGGCTGCTGGCTGAACATGTCGGGAAAATAACTGTGGTTAATGCGCAAACACCAATTGAGGAAATTCTAAATTTGAAACCAGATGGGATTTTTCTATCCAATGGACCCGGAGATCCAGAACCTTGTGACTACGCAATTGAAAATATTAAGATTGCTTTGGACAAAAAAATTCCGATTTTTGGCATTTGTTTAGGACACCAACTTCTAGCAATTGCAGGCGGTTGCAAAACTTACAAAATGAAATTTGGTCATCATGGTGCTAATCATCCTGTTCAAGACTTAAGATCAAATGAAGTAGCAATAACTAGTCAAAATCACGGTTTTGCTATCGAAGAAAAATCTATACCTAAGGATATAACCATTACCCATCGCTCACTATTTGATAANTCAATTCAGGGAATACAATTTGATAATAAGCCAGCATTTAGTTTTCAAGGACATCCNGAGGCGAGCCCAGGACCCCATGAGCTCATTAGCCTATTTAATAAATTTAAAGACATGATTGAGGAAAATAATGCCTAAAAGAACTGATATTCAATCAATCATGATTATAGGTGCAGGCCCAATTATTATTGGTCAAGCATGCGAATTTGATTACTCTGGAGCACAGGCTTGCAAGGCTCTAAAAAAAGAGGGCTTTAAGGTAATTTTGGTCAATTCTAACCCAGCCACAATTATGACAGATCCAACTTTGGCTGATAAGACATACATCGAACCAATTGAGTGGCAATCAATTGCAAAGATTATTGAAAAAGAGAGGCCTGANGCAATATTGCCNACGATGGGTGGCCANACTGGTTTGAATACTGCACTAACATTGGCAAAAGAGGGAGTACTTGAGAAATATGNTGTTGAGCTAATTGGCGCATCTAGAGAAGCTATTGATAAAGCTGAAGATAGGGAATTATTTGATAAAACAATGAAATCAATTGGAATTGATACACCAACCTCAGGCATAGCTCACTCAATGGATGATGCATTCGCAGTCCAGAAAGAAATTGGATTTCCATGCATTATTAGGCCATCTTTCACCCTCGGTGGAACGGGTGGTGGAGTAGCATATAACATCCAAGAGTTTGAAGAGATTTGTAAGAAAGGATTAGACCTTTCACCAACAAACGAATTGCTTATTGATGAATCACTTATTGGTTGGAAGGAGTTTGAATTAGAGGTTGTAAGAGATAGAAATGACAATTGTATTATTATCTGTTCAATTGAGAATATTGATCCCATGGGTGTTCACACTGGCGACTCAATCACAATTGCACCAGCGCAAACACTAACAGATAAAGAGTATCAGGTCCTGCGAGACTTATCTTTTAAGATTTTAAGGGAAATTGGTGTTGAAACTGGCGGTAGCAATGTCCAATTTGCTGTAAACCCGTCAACTGGGAAGGTAGTTGTAATTGAAATGAATCCTAGAGTTTCAAGATCTTCAGCTCTTGCATCAAAAGCTACAGGTTTTCCAATAGCAAAAGTTGCGGCTCTGTTGTCGGTTGGTTTTACTCTTGATGAACTTAAAAATGACATTACTCAGGGATTAACTCCCGCTTCTTTTGAACCATCTATTGATTATGTTGTTACGAAAATTCCAAAGTTTGCTTTTGAAAAGTTTCCTCAGGCTAACTCNAGACTAACAACTCAAATGAAATCAGTTGGTGAAGTTATGTCTATTGGAAGAACTTTTCAAGAATCTTTTCAAAAAGCTCTACAAAGTATGGAAGAGGGTCTTTATGGTTTTGAATCCATCCTCGATTCTGAAAAAAACCAAAATGAAACACTGCAATATGAGCTAACTTTTCCAGGTCCTAGCAGAATGCTTTATTTAGCTGATGCAATGAGACTTGGTTGGGATGATGAAAAACTTCATAAGCTGACAGGGATTGATCCCTGGTTTCTTTTCCAATTCAGAGATTTGATTAACGAAGAGTTAAATCTAGAGGGGCTCAGAATAGATCAAATTGAAAAAGAAAAGCTCCTTGCTTTAAAACAAAAAGGATTCTCAGACAGAAAACTGGCTACCTGCCTCAGAAGTGAAGAGAAAGAAATTAGAAAAAGAAGAATTTCAGAAAATATCCTCCCAGCCTTTAAGAGGGTTGATACTTGTGCTGGAGAATTTGCAACCGAAACTGCCTATATGTATTCAACTTATGATGGTTTTTGCGAGTCAAACCCAACAGAAAATAAAAAAGTAATTGTTTTAGGCAGTGGACCAAACAGAATAGGNCAAGGTATTGAATTTGATTATTGTTGTGTTCATGCATCAATGGCTTTACAAGAAGAAGGATATGAATCAATTATGATTAATTGCAATCCTGAGACCGTGTCGACTGATTACGATACTTCGAACAGGCTTTATTTTGAACCAATAACTGAAGAAAAAGTTTTAGATATAATTGAATTAGAAAAGCCAGTGGGCGTAATCATTCAATTTGGCGGCCAAACTCCATTAAAACTTGCTGAAGCTTTGCATGATAAGGGTGTAAAAATTCTTGGAACTGACATAGATGCTATCGATAGATCTGAGGATAGAAAAAGGTTTCAGGAGTTAATTAATCTGTTGTCATTGAAACAACCATCAAATACCACTGTAAAAAATCTTGATGAGGCTTTGGAGGCCTCAGAAACAATTGGTTATCCAATAGTTGTAAGGCCTTCATACGTACTAGGTGGAAGAGCAATGGAACTTGTTCATAAAAAAGAAGAACTTGTAAAATACTTAGGAGAAGCAGTAGAAATTTCAGAAGATAAACCAATTTTACTTGATAGCTATTTAAAAGATGCAATCGAGTTAGATGTTGATGTTATATCTGATGGTAAAGTCATCAAAATTGGTGGAGTTCTTCAACACATTGAGCAGGCAGGAATTCATTCTGGAGATTCCGCATGCTCATTGCCACCTTATAGCCTAGATAAAGAAATTATTAATGAAATTAAGACTCAAGCAGTAAAAATTGCGAATGAACTAAATATTATTGGTTTAATGAATGTTCAGTTTGCTGTAATAGAAAATGATATTTTTATCATCGAAGTTAATCCTAGAGCATCTAGAACGGTTCCTTTTATATCCAAAGCAATTGGTATATCGCTAGTTAAAGATGCTACTAAGGCAATGATTGGCAAGAGCCTTCCAGATAATGATTACTATGAATCTTTATCGCCTGAATTATCATTTGTTAAAGAGGCTGTGATGCCTTTTGATAAGTTTCCTCTTGTTGATCCTATTTTNGGACCAGAAATGAAATCTACTGGNGAGGTGATGGGTATAGGTAAAACTTTTGGGGAAGCATATGCNAAAGCNCAGCTCGCAGCAAAGAAAAATATTGTTACTTCTGGAAAAGTCTTTGTGAGCGTAAAAGAGAGCGATAAGAAATATTTNCAAGATCTTATTCCAAAACTTATTGATAGNGGNTTTTCTNTTATTGCGACAACGGGNACNGCAAAAANTGTAAAGGATTTGGGTTTTAATTGTGAAATCATCAACAAAGTTACCGAGGGACGACCTCATATTGTTGATGAATTAGTTAACAAAAAGGTAGATATTGTTATTAATACAACTGAGGGAAGGCAATCTATTGAGGATTCAGCCTCGATAAGAAAGACAGCACTTCAAAATAAGATTTTTTGTACCACAACTATTTTTGGGGCATTTGCATTTGTTGAAGCCTTAAAAACTTCAAGAGAGGATTGGTCCTTTTCTGCAATCCAAGAAATTAATTAATTCTTAAGTAATTGTATAATGACCTCATGGACAAAAATCCAATTACAAAAGATGGTGAAAAAGCAATAAAAAGCGAACTTCATCAGCTTAAAACTTTAGATAGGCCNAATATTTCGCAAGCCATAGCGGAAGCAAGGGCGCATGGTGATTTAAAAGAAAACGCTGAATATCATGCAGCTAAAGAGCAACAGGGCCTTCTTGAGCAAAAGATTGCTGAAATTGAGGCTACACTTGCTAATTGTCAAATCATAGATGTAAAAGAGATTCCTTATACCGGAAGAGTGGTATTTGGATCAACAGTAGAGGTTTACGACGTTTCCAATGATGCTGAAATTAGCTATCAGATTGTTGGAAATCTAGAATCTGATCCTGCAAACGGGAAGATATCCATTGATACACCAATAGCAAAATCTCTTATTGGAAAGTCTGAAGGTGATGAGGTTGCAGTAGAGACACCCTCAGGAAAAATAAGCTTAGAAATTGTTCTAGTAAAACATAATTAATATGTTGCAAGATACTTGGGCATTGAAAGCTCAAAGAGAGGGTTATAGATCTCGCGCAGTTTATAAGCTTGAAGAAATTCTGGTAAAAGTTAAATATAACAATCAGTCTTGCAAAGTCTTGGACATAGGGTGTGCGCCAGGAGGCTGGAGCGACTATCTGATCAAGAAATATCCCAAATCATCATTATACGGAATAGATTTACTAGACATAAAGCCAGTGAAAGGATTGAAGTTTTTCAGGGAGGATATTTGCAATATAGATAATATTNCTGAGATTCATAACAAAAAAGGCAGTTTTGACCTTGTCATTTCTGATTTAGCCCCAAATTTAAGTGGTATAAGAGATGTTGATGAAAGCAACATTCATGAGCTTAATCTTGAAACTTTGAGAGTTGCTAACAGTTATTTGAATGATAGCGGAACTTTTATAGTTAAAACTTTTCAAAATACATTGCTCAAAAATTTTAGGACAGAAATGGAAAATTACTTCAGTTTAGTGCAAACTTTCAAGCCCGCTGCTTCAAAAAGCAAATCAGGCGAGATCTATTTATATGGAGATAAATAAATAATGAATAACCTTTTAAGAAATGCATTGGTATGGATCGTGCTCGGGGCTTCCCTCATATTTCTTTTTAACAACATAGAAGAATCTAATTCAAATAGAAGAGAGCAGATCAGTTATTCTCAATTTAGACAAGAGGTTATTGGCGACAGAATTGCTGAAGTAACCTATAAGGGTGATCAAATGACCATTCACGGCCAAAGGCTTGATGGAACCAGATTTGAGACAAGACATCCGATTTATAAAAGGGATGAAGTGGTTGACAGCGCGCTCTCAGATAATGGTGTTGTAACTGTTTTTGAGTCTGCAGAAGAACCTTCAATTTGGTCACAATTACTTGTCGGTGCTTTCCCGATTCTGCTGCTTTTAGCAATATTTTTCTTCTTCATGAGGCAAATGCAGGGCGGAGTATCTGGCCGAGGTGGACCAATGGCATTTGGCAAAAGTAAAGCTAAATTAATGGAGGGTGGAAAAGTGTCCACTACCTTTAAGGATGTTGCTGGTTGCGAGGAAGCCAAACAAGATGTTCAGGAACTAGTTGATTTTCTTAAGGATCCAACTAAATTTCAAAAACTTGGAGGAAAAATCCCAAGAGGAGTTTTGATGGTAGGTCCTCCAGGTACGGGAAAGACCCTTTTAGCAAGAGCTGTTGCAGGCGAAGCAAAGGTACCTTTCTTCTCTATTTCAGGATCTGACTTTGTTGAAATGTTTGTGGGTGTTGGTGCCTCAAGAGTCAGAGATATGTTTGATCAGGGAAAAAAAAATGCTCCTTGTATTGTTTTTATTGATGAAATAGATGCTGTTGGAAGGCACAGAGGTGCCGGTTTAGGCGGCGGACATGATGAGCGTGAACAAACTTTAAATCAGCTACTCGTAGAAATGGATGGTTTTGAAGGTAACGATGGAATTATTGTNGTTGCTGCTACTAATAGACCAGATGTATTGGATCCAGCATTACTAAGACCAGGACGTTTTGATAGACAGGTCGTTGTTGATCTTCCGGACTTGAGAGGTAGAGAGCAAATATTAAAAGTTCATATGAGAAAAGTGCCTATATCAAAAGACGTAGAGCCTTTAGTTATTGCNAGAGGAACACCAGGATTTTCAGGCGCAGACTTGGCAAATCTTGTCAATGAAGCTGCTTTATTTGCAGCTAGATATTCAGATAAAAAAGTTGATCAGTCCCATTTTGATCTAGCTAAGGACAAAATTATGATGGGACCTGAAAGAAAATCAATGATTCTTTCTGATGAGCATAAGCGAATTACGGCATACCATGAAGCAGGTCATGCTATTGTTGGCCGGCTAATGCCCGAACATGATCCTGTTTACAAAGTTACTATAATTCCGCGAGGTAGAGCCTTAGGTGTAACGATGTTCTTACCCGAAGAAGACAAGTACATGCAGTCTCGCCAATATTTGTTAGGAAGAATTTCTGCTCTCTTTGGTGGAAGAATTGCCGAAGAAATTATTAATGGTAAGGACGGTATTACCACTGGAGCTTCAAATGATATTGATGTTGCAACCGGGATTGCNACTAATATGGTTACTAAGTGGGGTTTATCTTCTCTTGGACCGTTAAAATATGGCGATGAAGATACTAATCCTTTTTTAGGAAAGTCAGCTGCTATGCAGAATCAAACATTTGGTGCAGAAACATCCAATAAAATTGATGCTGAGATTAAGAAAATAATTGATGATTCGTATTCAAAAGCAAAAAAACTTTTAAATGANAANNTAGAAAAGCTTCATGTTATGGCTGATACTCTCTTAAAGTATGAAACNATAGATGCTGATCAAATNGATGACATTATGGCTGGTGCNGAACCNAGGGAACCAAAAGANTGGAACGATGATGATAAGCCTAAAAAAACATCATCTAAGGATTCNTCAATAAAAGGGCCNGCAGAAGAGCTATAATTNAAAAATGAAAATCAANTTTGGTACCGATGGTATACGCGGACCAGTTGAATCAGAGATAACNCCAGAGGTTTGCCTTAAAGTAGGGCATGCAGCAGGCAAAGTTCTTAAAGAAGANGGTTGGGATACTGTNCTAATNGGAAAAGATACAAGAGTCTCTGGCTATATGCTTGAATCAGCACTTCAGGCTGGTTTTATTGCTTCAGGTGTGAATGTTNGNCTTTTAGGCCCNNTGCCTACACCCGGNGTTGCTTATTTAACTAAATCACTNAGAGGNCAGTTCGGTGTTGTNATTAGNGCATCNCANAATGATTTNCATGANAANGGAATCAAAATTTTCTCAGCTGATGGTGTAAAGATTTCAAGAGANATAGAAAAAAAAATAGAAAAAGTACTTGCAACAGAATTAATGCCAGTACCCACTAGCAAACTTGGTAAAGCCTTAAGGTTTGATGAATCTGGTGATAGATACATTGAATTTTGTAAATCAACAGTCCCATCAGAAGTTTCATTTAGTAGCCTTAGAATTGTAATTGATTGTGCAAATGGGGCCTGCTACAAAGTTACACCCTCAATCTTTAGAGAGCTTGGTGCCGAGGTTATAGAAATGGCTACTAATCCGGATGGGTTTAACATAAATAATAAATGTGGGTCTACGCATCCTGAAGCACTAGCAAAAGAAGTAATTAAGCAGCGTGCTGATTATGGTTTAGCTATGGATGGAGACGGAGACAGGGTTGTCTTGGTTGATTCAAAAGGCAATTTGCTTGATGGCGATGATATTTTATATATTCTTGCTTTTTCTAATCCCAACAGAACCGGAGCATGGTCTGGGATAGTTGGGACTCTAATGACTAATTATGGATTAGAGGATGGACTTAAAAAGCTAGGCTATAAGTTCAAGAGGGCTAATGTTGGAGACAAATATGTCAGCGAAATGCTCTTAGAAGAGGGTTGGCTTTTAGGTGGCGAATCTTCAGGACACATAATTTGTAGAGACCTTGTGAGTACAGGAGATGGGACAATAGCTGCTTTAAAAACAATCTCTTCATTACTATTACTAGAAAAGACCCCATCTGAAGTTTTATCAAACTATAAAAAGATACCTCAGGTATTAATCAATGTTCCNGTAGCAAACAAAGATATTGTTAATGATTCAAATATCCAAAAGAAAATTAAAGAGATTGAATCAGATTTGACCGTGGGGAGAGTATTAATAAGACCATCAGGGACAGAAAACCTTATTCGTGTAATGGTCGAATCAGAATCCAAAGAAACTGCTCAAAAGTATGCAAGCGATATTAGTAAATTATTTGAATAATGAAAGTTATTGCAAATTGGAAAATGCATGGGTTTAAAGATGATTACTTGCATTGGTATAAAAATCTTTCTAAAACTGCAGATGAAAATCTTTTTGATGATTTAGGAATTGCACCTCCTTTTACACTCTTGGATGAATGCAAAATTCATCAATCTAAAATTAAGCTAGGCGCTCAAAACATAAGTCATCTTCCTGAAGGGCCAGTTACCGGTGAGATTTCTGCAGCTATGATTAAAAACTCCGGAGCTGATTTTGTAATTTTAGGTCACTCTGAGAGGCGAGAATTACACACTGAAACAGAAGAAGCTATTAAATCTAAAATTTTAGAGGCATCAAATCACAACATTCATCCTGTTTTATGTATTGGAGAGCCAAAAGAGATATATGTTGCAAAAAAAACTGAGGATTTCTTATATTCTCAGCTTCAAGGATCATTAAATGATTTGAACAATATAAATCTATCTATTGCTTATGAACCTATTTGGGCAATAGGAACTGGAGATGTTGCAAAACCATCTGACATCAATAAAATCCATTCAATTATCAAGGAGATCTGTTCTAGAGAATTTGATGTGAAGTTAGAAAATATTATTTATGGTGGCAGCGTCAATGATCAAAACTCAAAAGAAATCTTTGAACAAGAACATGTAAATGGAGCTTTAATCGGTGGGGCTTCATTAGATGGCCATTCTTTTGGTAGAATAGCGAACAATTTTTTTGAGATTCATAACGGGTAAAGAAAATGCTTATAACTTTTTTAATGATCACTAACATAATTCTAGCAATCATATTGATAGTCCTTGTTCTTTTACAACAAGGTAAGGGTTCAGACCTAGGATCAGCATTTGGTGGTGGCTCTTCAAATAGTTTGTTTGGAGCTGTAGGGCCTTCTAACTTCCTAGGCAAGATAACTACTNNCATTGCAGCACTTTTTTTAGTTNTTAGCCTGGGACATGCATATNTCTTAAAGCAATCAAATACCGAGGTGCTTTTTGATATTGATGAACTGACNCAAGAAGAAGTTATTCTCGAAGAAGTTCCAACAGAGTGACACCTAAATAAATTTAATTTAAGAATTACTCCTTNTGCTANAAAAGCATGGTGCCGAAGGCGGGACTTGAACCCGCACGAGCATTAGCTCACTACCCCCTCAAGATAGCGTGTCTACCAAATTCCACCACTTCGGCATGGGCGAAGATTATATCAACAAAAGATTAATTAAGGCTTATATTTCACTNATATAGANCTAAGAATTAGCTTGACCAATCGTACTGCTTTTAATTACACTTCACATTCGCTGCGATGCGGGGTGGAGCAGTCTGGTAGCTCGTCGGGCTCATAACCCGAAGGTCGTTGGTTCAAATCCAGCCCCCGCTACCAGTCCACATTTATAGGAGNATATTAGTGGAGGCCATTTGGCCTTTTTTTNTTTAGAAAGATGAGATTTNATTTTGAAAGNATAGTTGAGCCGTCGGTTANAGCAAACGGATGCGATCTNTGGGGTATTGATTTNATCCATGGAGCAAATACTCCTATTTTGAGAGTTTTTATTGATGCTGTTGGAGGCGCAACTATTGAAGATTGTGAAAAGATTTCAAAAGATTTGAATTATGAGTTGCCACTNGATAACTTTTTTGCAGANCTTGACTATACTTTAGANGTCTCAACNCCTGGNGTTGAGAGAAAAATATATAAGGCNGAACAATTTGATCAATTTGTAGGAGAGAAATTNAGCNTNAAGTTAAAGGCTCCANTTGAAGGCAAGNTNACTTTCAAGTTGATTTANAAGAAATTTGACAGCAANTNAATATTTTTGGATCAGGACAACAATGAATACAAGTTTGCNTTTGAAGANATTGATACTTGCAAGTTAATACCAGATTTTGAAAAGNTTTTGAGGAAAGAAAATGGATAGTAAAGAAATTTTNNNTGTTGTAGAGGGAGTTTCCAATGANAAGGGAATTGAAGAATCTATAATTTTTAATGCTCTTGAGGTAGCGATTGCATCTGCATCACAAAGACATTTTCATGAGGATGCTGAGATATCAGTNACCATTGATACNTNNTCTGGAGTTTACACTACATCACGCTCATGGATTGTAGCAAATGAAGANGATCCTGATTTTCATATTGAAACTCATAAAACTTCANCTGATGCTGGAAAAGAAACNGGTGAATTNCATACCGAGGTTGTTNANAATATTGATTTTGGAAGAATNGAGACACAGGCTGCTCGTCAAATAATGATGCAAAAAGTAAGGGAAGCTGAAAGAGAGAATATTGTTTCTAAATTTAGANCTCAAGATAACACCNTAATGAATGGAATTGTNAAGAGAGTAACAAGAGATAANATTATTGTTGAAATAAATAACGATGTGGAAGCTATTCTGCCTAGGGATCAATTGTTACCAGGTGAAATATACAAAATCAATGATCGTATCAGAGCAATACTTCAGATAAAGGAAATTGAAGGAAGAGGAGCTCAATTAATGTTGAGTAGGAAATGTCCTGAAATGGTTACTGAGTTATTTAGGATCGAGGTACCTGAAATCAATGAGGATGTCATTGAAATAAGAGGAATTGCTAGAGATGCAGGATCGCGCTCTAAAATTGCTGTTAAAACCAATGATGGACGAATTGATCCAGTGGGCGCCTGCGTTGGAATGAGGGGTTCAAGAGTTCAGTCAGTTTCAGGAGAATTAGCCAACGAAAGGATAGACATAATAATTTTTGAAGATAATCCTGCGCAAATGGTAATTAATGCGCTCTCACCCGCAAAGGTAGAGTCTATTGTGATGGACGAAGACAATAGATCTATGGAGCTTGCTGTAAATGAGGACAACTTAGCACTAGCTATTGGGGCAAGAGGTCAAAACATAAGGCTTGCTTCAAGGTTAGTTGGATGGGAATTAAATATTATTTCTTCTGAGGAGGCTGAAGCAAAAGAAAAAGTTGTTGAGACTGAATTTCAGGCAAAATTGATGGAGTCTCTATCACTCGATGAGGAGACTGCTGAAAAGCTTGTGGAGTTGGGAGTTAAAACTTTTGATGACATAGCCTATATGGATGATAAAGATCTAGAAGATGCAACTGGCTTAGATCATGAAAAAGCTCAAGAGCTAAAAAGCTCTGCTTCTGATGCAGCACTAATTGAAGCTATGGGTGAATTTTCAGCAGAGGAAGATGAACTAGCCTCTCTTACTGGATTAGGGTTTAATGAGGATGATATCGAAATTCTTAAATCCAATAAATTAAAAACCATGGATGACGTTGCTGAGCTTGCTGTTGATGAATTNATTGATATNGTTCCAATGGATGAGAAGAAAGCTGCAGATATTATTATGAANGCTAGAGAGTCCTGGTTCGAAGAGTAAAATATACCAATGAAAGTAAAAGATTTTGCCAAGGCCCTTAAAACAGAGCCATCNGTTCTTCTTGAGAGGATGCAGTCTGCTGGATTGAGNCATAAATCTGAATCTGATGANATAACTCCAAGTGATAAGCAGGCACTTTTACTTTTTCTAAAAGATCGAAAATCAGGCCCTAAAAAGGTTGTTACCACTTCAGATGGAGATATAAAAGCAAAACCAAAGCCCTCTACAACAAAAAAAACTTCCTCNGGTAAAAGCTTTACTGACAATATTGAAGCTAAGCGAAAAGCTGCAGCAGAACAACTCAAAGAGCAGCAAAAGAAAAGAGAAGACCAGATCAAAGAAGCCATTAGGCTNAAGCAAGAACAAGCCAAAGCTTCAAAAAAACCAGTTCCAGGCACGCAACAAAAACTCTCTAAACCTGTTGATGTAAAGGATCAATTATCTAAGGCAGCAAATGAGTATGCTAGAAAAGAATCTTCGTTTTCAAAGGACAGCTCACATCAGTTTGAAAGGCCTGATGAGTTCATTAAAAAAGATATTGAAATACCAAGTACGATCCTGGTTGGTGAACTAGCTAAATTAATGTCAATTAAGGGAGGAGAAGTTGTCAAGGAGTTAATGTCTTTAGGCGTAATGGCAACTATAAATGATTCTATTGATCAAGAAACAGCAATTCTTGTTACTGAAGAAATTGGTCACAATGGTNTGCCGGTAGCAGATGAATCAGTCGAGGATCAGATTATTGGTCAAATTGAATATTCTGATGATCAGTCACCAAGATCGCCGGTAGTAACTGTTATGGGCCATGTCGATCATGGAAAAACATCTCTTCTTGATTACATTCGTAAGTCTAAAGTTGCTGATGGAGAGGCTGGGGGAATTACTCAGCATATAGGAGCATATGAAGTTGAATTAAAAGATTCAAAAATAACTTTTATTGATACCCCAGGTCACGCAGCTTTCAGTCAAATGAGAGCAAGAGGTGCAAATACTACTGATGTAGTGATTTTAGTTGTTGCAGCAAATGATAGCGTAATGCCACAGACTGAGGAGGCGATTAATCATGCTAAAGCAGCTGAAGTTTCAATTGTGGTTGCAATAAATAAGATTGATTTACAAGATGCAGATGCTGAAAAAGTAAAGGGAGACCTAGCTGCTAAAGATTTAGTCCCAGAAGATTGGGGAGGGAATGTCCAAATGATTCCTGTTTCAGCTCAAACCGGAGAAGGAATAGATAAATTACTTGAGGCAGTGGCCTTGGAATCTGAATTGCTTGAATTGAAAGCGCATCATNCTGGTCCAGCACAAGGTGTTATTTTAGAGTCAGAGCTTGATAAATTTAAGGGCGCGGTTGCNACTTTGNTGATCCAAAATGGAACCNTAAAGGTTGGAGATATGATCGTNTCTGGAATGTCTTACGGAAAAGTTAAAAATATNTCATCNTCAAGCACNTCAAAACTTANGAATGCTGGCCCGTCAGATGCCATTGAGGTTTTAGGACTTAATTCAGCACCTGATGCTGGNGAATCCTTTCAGGTTGTAAANTCTGAAAAAGAAGCAAGAGAAATAGCTCAATTTAGGGAATCCTCAATTAAAGATAAAAAAGTCTTGAAACAACGTGATGAAAATCTTGGTAACTTATTTGAAAATATGGGCTCAGGCTCTAAAAAGATTCTTAACGTTATTTTAAAAGCAGATGTTGCCGGTACTTCTGAGGCTATCAGTGCAGCATTGCAGGATGCAGGAAATGATGAAGCATCTATAAAAATTGTATCCACTGGAGTTGGCGGTATTTCTGAATCAGATGTGAATTTAGCATTAGCGACTGAATCCATANTGTTAGGTTTTAATGTCAGGGCTGATAATGCTGCAAAAAAACTTGTTGAAGAGAATGATATNAGTCTCAGCTATCACAGTATTATTTATGAACTAATTGATGATGCTAAGGCTCGATTAACTGGCATGCTTGATCCAATCATAAAAGAAGAAATTGTTGGGAATGCTGAAGTCCTTGAAGTATTTAACTCNCCAAAATTTGGTCAAGTTGCAGGATGTATGGTTGTTGAGGGCTCAATCTTTAGGAACAAACCTGTAAGGGTCCTCCGTGACGATGTGGTAATTCATCAAGGAGAATTAGATTCTTTGAGGAGATTTAAAGATGATGTTGGCGAAGTTAAAAATGGTACCGAGTGTGGTATAGGCATTAGAAACTANAAAGACATAAAACCTGGAGATAAGATTGAGGTTTACGATAGAAAAGAAGAGGCTCAATCTCTTTAAATAAATGACTTCAAACAGAATTCTTCAGCTTGAAGATTTACTAAAACGAGAAATNTCTCAAATCATTTTGACTAAAGTAAAGGATGAGCGATTTAAAAGTTTCAATATCATTGACGTCAAAGCAGCTTCGGATCTATCTTCTGCAAAAGTATATTTTTCAATCATAAATGGCAATGAGAGTGATGTTCCAGAAATTAAATTTCTTGAAAAATTCTCTTCCATGATTCGAAGTCAAGTTGCCTCAGAAGTAGTTCTAAAAAAGGTTCCNAAACTTAAATTTATTTATGACAACACCCTTTATGAAGCTAATTCAATTGATGATTTATTAAAATCTTTAAATGAATAGTGGAATTTTACTAATAGATAAACCAATTGGGTATTCATCCAATCAAGTACTTCAAAAGGTAAAAAAGAAATTATCTCTCAAGAAAGTTGGACATTTCGGAACACTTGATCCNTTTGCAGATGGACTACTCATTTTAGGAATAGGAAANGGAACAAAGCTANCAAATATTTTTCTTAANGAAGACAAAGCATATGTTGCAGANATATTCTTGGGAGAAGAAAAAGATACAGANGATCTTGAGGGNGATACTACCTTTAAATCCTCTCAGGCTGTAAGTTATGAAAATGTTATTTCCGTTNTAAAGAATTTTGAAGGACAAATAGANCAGGTTCCNCCAACATACTCAGCTTTAAAGCANAATGGAAAGCCTNTATATGATTACGCAAGANAGGGCAATCCAATAACTAAACCAGCNAGGAAAGTAACAATNCATGAATTAAAAGTTATCGAANTCAATTTCCCAAAACTTAAGCTAGAAATTTCTTGTTCNAAGGGGACATANATAAGGGCAATAGCTAGAGACTTNGGTAGGAAGCTTGGNATAGGAGGTCATTTACAATCACTAAGGCGATTAAAGCAGGGCTCATTTGATATTTCTGANTCCAAATCAATAGATTCTCTTTGTGAAGAAAATATAATTAGTATTGAGGATTGCACAAAAATCTTTGATGATATTTCTATTAGTGATAANGAGTATGNTGANCTAAAAAATTATGGAAANACTAGATCANAATTAAAAAAGTNAGGATATTTTAGAGGTTACAATAATAANAATTTCGTTGGNATTCTTTCATATTCAAANGATCATTTAGTCAAAGAAATTCTTGTTTAATTGTGNAATTAGTACTAAGCTACNCGCACTCTAGGCTTTAGGTATGCAAGGCTTAGATAACACANAGGTATACCCAAGGAGATAAAATGGCANTAGCTAAGGAAGNAAAGCAGAAAATACTTGAAAAGTTCAAGACCGCTGATAACGATACTGGATCACCAGAAGTTCAAATAGCTTTATTAACNGAGAANATTAATAAGCTNCAAGCTCACTTTAAGGAGCATAAAAAAGATCATCACTCTAGAACTGGCCTAATTAGAATGGTTAATTTGCGTAGAAAGNTATTGGCATATTTAAANAAGAAAGACGGTGATAGGCACCAAGAAATAATTAAATCCCTTAATTTGAGAGGGTAAATAAGGAATAAAGTGAATAAATTAAATTTTGATATAAATACGGTTGAATTTGAGTACGGNAATAGAAAATATAAGATTGAAACTGGAAAAGTNGCCAGACAGGCTACCGCNAGTGTAATGGTATCCTCGGGTGACTTGTCNGTCCTAACTACAGTAGTTGCACAAAAAGATAATGATCCTTTAAAAGATTTTTTTCCTCTTGCNGTTTTTTATCANGAAAAGTTTTACGCAGCTGGCAGAATCCCTGGNGGTTTTTTTAAGAGAGAAGGTAGACCAACCGAAAACGAAACTCTTGTTTCGCGTCTAATAGATAGGCCTATTAGACCTCTTTTCCCGTCTTCATTTACCAATGAAGTTCAGGTGATATGTACAGTAATGTCAGCTGANAAAGATCAAAACCCAGATATTGCTTCAATGATCGGCGCTAGTGCTGCTTTAAGTATTTCTGGCATNCCTTTTCAAGGGCCAATCGGNGCTGCCCGAGTAGGTTTTATAGATGACAGCTTTGTTATTAATCCTTCAAACGAACAACTTAAAGGCTCTTACCTTGATATGGTAGTAGCCGGAACTAAGGATGCTGTTNTGATGGTTGAATCTGAGGCAAAAGAGCTTGATGAAGACTTAATGTTAGGNGCAGTTTTNTTTGGCCATCAAGAGATGCAGAAAGTGGTNGATGCNTGTAATGAATTAAAGTCNAAAGTTAATCCTNATATNTGGGAAGTTGAAGAAGTTCCAACAATTAAGGAATACGANANTCAAATNTCAAGTAATTTCCTTGATGAGATTGAAAATGCTTTTAAAATNGCTNACAAATCATCTAGAGGTGANGCAATNANCTCNGTCAGAGAAAAAATTAAATCCTCTNATGAAGATCTTNANGAATTAGAGCAAGCTCGATTAATGACGGCCTTTAAAAATGTTGAGAAANCAGTTGTNAGAAAATCAATTCTNTCTAATCAACCAAGAATTGATGGTCGTGATCTTGATACNGTAAGACCAATNGAGGTNGAAACTTCNTTTCTGCAAAAAACACATGGATCNTCATTGTTTACACGTGGTGAAACTCAAGCAATAGTTGCTGCNACATTGGGCAGNACAAAAGATGCNCAAAGAATTGAGAANCTNTCAGGTGAAAGCACNGATGCTTTNATGCTTCATTACAANTTNCCNGGCTACAGTGTNGGTGAAATTAGNTTTCCAGGNGGTCCAAANAGAAGAGAAATNGGACACGGCAATTTAGCAAAAAGAGCTATNAAAGCAGTTTTACCTGATCTAGATTCTTTNGGGTATACATTACGNGTTGTTTCTGAAATNACAGAATCAAATGGATCAAGCTCAATGGCAACTGTTTGTGGAACCTCTTTGTCANTNATGGATGCAGGTGTACCCATAACAAATGCTGTNGCAGGTGTTGCAATGGGTCTTATTAAAGAAGGTGATGATTTTGCNGTTCTAACAGATATTCTTGGTGATGAAGATCACCTTGGNGATATGGATTTTAAGGTTGCAGGGACTGCAGATGGAGTAACCGCNTTGCAAATGGATATTAAAATTGAAGGNATAAATGAGCAGATCATGGATGCTGCACTGGAGAAAGCAAAAGCNGCCAGAATGCACATTCTTGATGTTATGAATGNAGTNATAGATAAGCCTANAGAAGTCTCTGATAATGCCCCTGCGATGAAGAAATTCACTGTNCACCAAGANAANATTAAAGAAATTATTGGTAAAGGTGGTGCTGTTATCAAGAATATACAACAAGAATCAGGTGCATCNGTTGACATAAACGATGATGGAGTAGTTACTGTTTTTGGTGAAAATCAATCTGTGATGCAAGCNGCTTTGAGCATGATTGAAACAATTATTGAAGACCCTGAAGTTAATAANATTTATGANGGAAAAGTNGTAAANATTGTTGATTTNGGTGCNTTTGTTAANATCTTACCTGGCAAGGATGGGTTGCTTCATATATCTGAAATATCAGAAGAAAGAACCGAAAATGTTTCTGATGTTCTATCAGAAGGTGACTCTATTAAGGTCAAGTTAATAGGGTTTGATAGAGGCAAACTTAAACTCTCTGCAAAAGCAGTGGATAAAGAATAGTCATATTTGTCAAGTTTTTTGAATTTTCTTATTTAATTTATTTGTTCTGCGCAAATTTCTATGGTTTTATATAGCTATCCAAGCAACTACCATAGGGGGAAATTATGGATAAAGCATTCGGAATGATTAAGGACCTGGTCGGTGACTTAACTGCTATTTTAGTAGGTGTTATTGGTCTAGGTGTTGTAGCAGGAATTGTGTTTGGCGACACATTCTTTTTTGGTGAAGTTCTAGATAACTTGCTCGGTGTTGTGCAAACACTTGGTGATAATGGGTTAGTAGGACTGCTAGTTGCTGCACTCCTTATGATGCTTCTTAAGTAATCTAACTTAAGTATATACTTAAGCATCTGATAGGGATTTTCCCTATTAGATGCTTTTATTAGTTATGTTTAAGATAAAAAAGCTCAAACTTTCACTTAAATCAATTAGAAAATTTTTCAGAAGATTAACCGATGTGTTAATCCCCATAGTAGCGGTCTCTTTATTATTAGGCGTAATCTTTGGGATTGATGCACCATTTGTTGGAAATGTATATACAAACGTTGCAGAAATTATTGGCCTGATTGGACAAGATGGCCTTCTAGCTTTAATTTCAATAATTATAATACTAGCTTATTTAAAGAAAAAATAGCTGGTGGCTATGGGTGGAATTGAACCACCGACCCCGGCGTTATGAGTGCCGTGCTCTAACCGACTGAGCTACATAGCCTTGATGAGCAATGATATCTATATCAAATTCCATGTCAAACATTAAATTTAAATAAGATTACATCACCGTCTTTAACAATATAATCCTTGCCCTCAAGCCTTAAAGTTCCTTCTTGGCGCGCGCCATGATTTCCAGAATATTCAATAAAGTGATCGTATGAAACCACTTCAGCTTTAATAAATCCCTTCTCAAAATCTGTATGAATTACACCAGCAGCTTGCGGAGCCAAAGATCCTTTCTTGATAGTCCAAGCCCTTGACTCTTTTGGCCCACTTGTAAAGTAAGTTTGTAAGCCAAGTATTTCAAAGCCAGCTCTGACTATTGAATTTAGTGCAGGCTCACTCAATCCTAAGAGATTTAAGTATTCTTTACGTTCCTCTTGATCAAGAGTCGCTATTTCATATTCCTGCTCAACTACAACAGGAATAAACTGAACAGAATTCTTATCACACCATTGGTGAATTTCAGTTTGATGATTTAGGTTTTCATCTTCTGAGATATTTCCTACAACAAAAAATGGTTTAGATGTCAGGAGATTAAAGGTTGAAATAATCTCATTATCTTCATCTGAATATAGACTTAGATTTATGTTATTAGTATCAGATATTTCCTCAATGACCCTCTCAATTATTTGAATCTCTTTTTTAATGAGTTCGTCATTCGATTTAATTAATTTCTTATTTTTTTCTTCTCTGTTATTGAGTGTTTGTATGTCAGCAAGGGCTAGTTCTGTGAGTATCACCTCTAGATCATCGAGAGGGCTAATTTTCCCATTCACATGAGTAATATTTTCATTTTCGAAACATCTAACTACATGGGCAATCGCGTTTACTTCTCTAATATTGGCCAGAAAAGCATTCCCGAGACCTTCTCCTTGTGATGCTCCTTTTACCAGCCCTGCAATATCAACAAATGTAGTTGAGGCATAAATTAACCGCTCAGATTGTGAAATTTTATGTATTCTATCTAGCCTGTCATCAGGAACATTAACTATTCCAATATTTGGTTCAATAGTGCAGAAGGGAAAATTTTCAGCAGCAATAGCGGATTCTGTTAATGCATTAAAAAGTGTTGATTTACCAACATTTGGCAGGCCAACGATTCCACATTTGAATCCCATAATTAATACTTAGTTTGTGTTAATTTCTTTTTGAAATTCATCTATACCATGTTCAATAAGGACAGGAATCATATTTTTGATTGTTTTATATGCCTTCTTGATTGAGCTTTTTTCAGATGGCTTGAACTTGCTAAGAACCCACTTTGTTACATCATCTTTTGATCCTGGGTGAGAAATTCCTATTCTTAATCTATAAAAATTTGATCCTATTAAGTGAATAATATCTCTCATGCCATTATGTCCTCCATGACCACCTCCAAACTTAAATTTCAACTTTCCAGTTTCTAAGTCAAGGTCATCGTAAATTACAACTAACTGTTCAGGTTTTATTTTATGTTTTTTTAATATCTTTAGAGCTGTTTTTCCAGACTCATTCACGTAAGATTCACTTGCATACCATTGAAATATTCCATTATGAGATTCAAAGGATGAAGCAAGTGTATTTTTATTTGTGGATATAGGTGCTTTAAGATCCTTAGCGAGACTTAAAATATAGTCTTTGCCAACATTATGGCGTTGAAGATCATATTTTGAACCAGGATTTCCTAAGCCCAGAAAAAAGATTTTTTGATTTTGTACCAATTATTCAGTTGATGTTTCTTGAGCAGAATCTTCGCCTTCAGCTGACGCATCTTCTGATGCTGAGTCAGTTTCATAAGTTGTAGCATCTTCACCTTCAGCCTCATCTTCAATGATAGGCTCTTCTTCAACAATTTCCTTAGGCGTAATTACATTAACAACCATTTGATCATTACTTTCATCTAGATTTGGTATTTCAACTCCTTCACCCAAGGAAAGCTCGGTAAGCCTTATTGACTCATTGAGTTTAAGTTCTAAAACATCAACATCAATGGATTCAGGAATATTTGAGGCCAAGCAAGAGATTTCTATCTCTCTAATTGCTTTTGTTAACGCACCACCTTCCATTTTGACACCATGGCACTCTTCTTCATTAATGAATTTAACCGGTACAGTAACCTTAAGTTTGGTTTTGCTTGATACTCTTTGAAAGTCAGCGTGCAACAGCTTGCCTTTTTCAGGCTCTCTTTGAAGCTCTTTTAAAACAACCTTCACCTCGTTACCATCAAGGACAATTTTAAGAACCTGTGTGAAAAAGAGTTCTGATTCACAAGCTTTCGTGATTTCATTTAAAGGGACTTTGATATTTTTTGTATCTTCATTATTCCCGTATATAACGGCAGGAACCATTGAATCTTCTCTTCTAATTTCTCTGTTTTTATTGGTTCCAGTTCTTAATCGTGCATCTGCATTTAAAATAATCTCGTTATTCATTTTCTTTCCTGTTATAGGAAGAGTGCGCTCAGCGACTCCTCATTATTCAATCTTCTAATGCACTCAGCAATAGTGGGTGCAAGAGAAATGACGCGTATTTTACTGCATTTTTCTGCTTCTTGCGAAAGAGGAATGGAATTTGTTACAACTAATTCATCAATTGATGAATCATTGATTCTCTCAATTGCAGGACCGGAAAGTACAGGATGAGTAATATACGCTTTAACCTTTGATGCTCCAGCATCTTTTAAGGCCTGTGCTGCATTACACAAGGTACCAGCAGTATCAATAATATCATCAGGCACAATGCAAGTTTTTCCCTTAACATCACCAATAATATTCATTACTTCTGATTCATTAGCAGCCGCTCTTCGTTTATCAATAATTGCAAGGTCGGATTCATCTAGAAATTTTGCAAGAGCACGAGATCTAACTACTCCACCAACATCTGGAGAAACAACAATTAATTTTTCATTTGCGCTAGGATTTCTCTTGATATCATTAACCATAATCTTGGTTGCGTAAACATTATCTGCGGGCATATCAAAGAATCCTTGAATGGTTTCTGAATGAAGATCTACTGTGAGTACTCTTTGAATTCCAGCTTGATTGAGCATATCTGCTACTACTTTTGCACTGATTGGTACTCTTGCTGATCTAACTCTCCTGTCCTGTCTTGCGTAACCAAAATAGGGGATGATCGCAGTAATTCTAGAAGCAGAAGACCTCTTTAATGCATCAGCCAATAGCATTAACTCCATTATGTTTACATTAGACGGCTGACAAGTTGATTGAATTATAAATGTTTCATGCCCTCTAACATTTTCAAGTAACTCAACTCTTATTTCGCCATCTGAAAATTTGCTGACCTCGACTTTACCAAGATCTTGTCCCAATATAGATGCAACTTCTGATGCAAGAGCTGGAGTCGCATTGCCTGAAAAAATATCTAAACTAGATTTACTAAACATTTTAATTGGCTGGGGTGGTAGGATTCGAACCTACGCATGACGGGATCAAAACCCGTTGCCTTACCGCTTGGCCACACCCCATTAGTTATCATTAATAGGTGAGTATTGTAATGGTTCAACATTAAAGAATCTCCAATTATTTGGAATTTTTTTTACTAATTCACTAATTTCAAGGTCATTTTTGTAGAAACAGAAGTGCGAAGAACCTGTTCCAGTAATAGTGAATTCTAAATTAAACTCTTCTTCCAACTGACTAAAAAAATCACTTATCACAGGGAATTTTTTATTAAAAATAGCCTGGAAATCATTATGTTTGGCATAAATCTTTTTATCAACTTGAATTTTTCTCTGGGCTTTAAGCTCATCAAACATCTCTTTCGTTGAAACATGAATATTTGGGTATATCAGAAGTATTTTTGAATTTATCGAATTGCATGGTGACAATATTTCTCCAAACCCAGACACATTAGCATTCTTGCCATTGATGAAGAATGGAATATCAGCACCTAGCTCTGCACCAAGCTGGGTTAATTTGATATGGGATAAGTTTAATTTAAATAAATTATTTAAGCCTACCATCGTTGAAGCAGCATTTGAGCTACCACCACCTAATCCTGCGCCCATGGGAATGTTTTTTATAACAGTAATTTCACAACTCAAGTCTTTACCAACAGCTTCTTGAAGCTTAAAGAATGCATCCAGAATAATATTTTTATTCAAAAAGCTTTTATTTCTAATATTTGATTTAAGAGAAATATTTTTATTGTTCGTTTTTTTAATGGTGATTTCGTCAAATAGGTTTATTAGCTGAAATCTTGATTCTATATTATGAAAGCCATCAGACCTTTTTTTACCAACTCTAAGGAAAAGATTAATTTTCGCAGGTGAAAAAGTTGAATTATAGAGAGACATTTCTTAGAAATCCGTTCACTTCAAAATTCAATGTTGAAATTTTAAACGTTATTTTCCCCGCATCATATTTGCAAGTATAGCCACCAGTCATAACTAATTTTTTATGAATCAAGCAACTCCTTGTATTTGAAATAATATTCATTTTATCTAATTCAATAAGTACATCTTGCTCTAAGTAATTAAAAAAGTTTTCCTGAAAAATAAAATTTTCATTAAATTTAATATCATATTCATAAAGGGACCCAATTAATGGCCTATAAAGTTGTATAATAAATACATTATTTGTGTACTTTATGAGCATATTTGATCTTAATATCTCTTTGTTATATCTAACTCACAGC
>NHFF02000008.1 GCA_002172535.2 Gammaproteobacteria bacterium TMED104
AAAATTAAAATCATCCACTAGCATAGAGATTAGTGAGGCCCTGATTAGTGGGTATGTATTTAAAGCAGAAGGTAAAAAACTTTCTATTAGAGTTAGAAGAATAAAATAAAAGGAGAATTATATGTCAGGCAAAAACCCATTTTTATTAATAGCTAGAATAGGCGTGAAGGAGAATATGGTTGAAGAATACTTGGCCATAGCGGAAGAGGTTGATGACGCAGTTCAGGAATCTGAGCCCGGCATGCTTTTTCATAATTTTGATAAAGACCCTGATGATCCACTTGGGTTTGTGTGGAGTGAAGTTTATACCAACAGCCAGGCCTTGATTGCTCACATTAATAATCCGCCTGTTCAAGCATATGTCAAAAAACATGATGAATTAGCTGATATCTTTGAAATCGAAGTTTATGGCAATTTATCTGAGGATGCTATCTCTGCAGTGAAAGCATTGGAGGTACCTTTCAAACATTTTAAAAGCACAGCTGTCGGCTACGTTAGAGAAGAGAACTTTTAATCACTAGGGATAGGTTAAGCCAAATCCAAATTTAAAAGTTGGATTCATGGTGTCATCTGGAACATCCTCAAGCTGTTCATTCACCTCTTTCATTGAGGAGGGAATTTCAAAAGGCAATTTCCCCGTGGGCTTAGATTCACCAAATAAAGTTTCAAAAATTACACNNTCATCAACACCAAAAGTTCCAACNAANGCAGAGCTCATCTGNTTGATGGAATCCAAAATGGCTGGCCTGTTNAGATCAACTATAACGANGAGGGGCTTAATCGAAGAAAANTCCTCAAGCTTNTCNAAAATTTCTGNAGAAAAGTTAAGGTCTTGNTTNGGAAAAATAGANCTTANAACATTATCTACCANCCTATCAATNCCAGATGGNTGATTGCCATTAAAAACNGTATGNACATANGAAACAATNACNTCNGCNTCTTNGATATNNNTGACNNNATTNCCATGAACAATACTTTTNGCATTNAACCCNTCNACAAAAATATTAATNTTTTTNTCNAGCGGTAAANNNGAGTCATTNTTAAGNAGAACCATNGANTGTTTTTGAGCNTCTCNGCCGAGCNTNATATTNCGCTNAGTATTNACCCGANNTTTTACNTGATCAACCTTNACGTAGGGGTTATCAAATAACCCAAGATCAAATTTATTTTTTAAGATCCTTTTAACAGAGGCATCTATTCTGGATAATGGCATTAGACCTTTTTTTACAAGCTCTATAACAACTTCGGTATCTTTTTCTCCGCCAAATTGATCTATCCCAGCGTCGATAGCTTTAATGTAGCGCTCTTCAATTGATAGATCTCCAACTCCCCAGTGTCGACCATTAATGATTCCCCAGTCTGAACAAATTACACCTTTATAGCCAAGCTCATCTCTNAGCAGGGTGGTTAAAAGGTCTTTATTAAAACCGANAGCAACATTTTCAGAAGTTTGATTTACCGTGATTCCATAGTAAGGCATGATGACGGCAAGGTTATTATTGATGGCATCGATAAAGGGCTTAACGTGGTAATCAAACATGTTGCCAGGATAGATCTGATTTCTGCCAGAAAATAAATGAGGATCTAAGCCATTTTCTTGAGGCCCGCCGCCAGGAAAATGTTTGACCATGGTCATTACGCTTTGAGAGTCAATGGTCTCACCTTGAAACCCATCCATGTAAGCTATGGTTAGCTTTGAACTCAAAACATTATCCGACCCAAAGGTACCAAAGTTTCTTGCCCATCTTGGCTCAGTTGCTAGATCAGCCATTGGATGCAGTGCAGTTCTAATTCCAACAGCAAGATATTCTTCTCGTGCTATTTCAGCAAATTGCTTCACAAGGCTAGGATTTTGAGAGGCAGCGAGACCAAGCTGCGAAGGCCATTTAGAGAACCCATCCAATGAAAAAGATGCTACACCCCCACCGTTCGGCACTTCATGAATAGGGTCTGAGCTTATGGTAACTGGAATTCCCAACCTTGATCTTGAGGCAATCTTTTGGAGGTTGTTTAATCTTTTTGCAAGTCTTTCAGGTTTTGGATTGCCGTATAAATTAAAGTGATTAATGTGCTGATTAATGATCTCACTTTCAGTGAGCTTTCCGCCATCCACAAATAATGAATAAAGCCTAAACATCCAGTCAGGATTGATCGTGACCGGTGGATGAAACAGCGTTCCTACTTTTTCTTCAAGGGTCATTTGCGATATTAGATCTTCAACCCTTTGAGCAGTATTAATTCTATAATCTTCGTATTGATCAAGCTTATTGTTTTTATTTAGATCCCTAAAAGACATGCCGTCTATATCAAGTGTTTTTACTTCTGGCTTCAATTTCGCCAAATAAATAACTCTCTCAATTGGAGAAAAAATAAAATTAACAATCAAGACACTTATTACAAAAAGTGATACCAAGAAAATTCTGCTAAAAACAGATGATCCCATTATCTTAATTAATCGATGGTTTTAAGGTTGGCAATGCAATAAAGTTTAAGGCCACATAAACAAACAAGCCTAGGGCAAGCTGGTAGGTAAGAGGATTGGTTAACGCATAGACTCCAAGAACTACTAGCACTATCAATCTGAGTGATTCAGATTTATAGGCTGTTTTCCCATCCAACCAAGCGGCAGTGCAAAACATTGTGAATGCCATCATCCCGATGATTATGCATAATTCGGAATATCCAAAAATACCTGACTCAAGGACTATAAGCCCAACAAAACTCAGTACGATAAACTGAACAAAAGCATAGAACTTAATTTTTTTTGATGATTGCGGATCATATTTTTTAAATAAATCTGGATCAAAATCATCTTTGAATGAATCATTCTGCAATGAACTTGGGCGCCAGCCGGTTCGAGCAAAGGGAACATAGAGCTTATCTTTTAATGATTTTGAGCCCCAAATATCTTTCAGCATCTGAACATAAATATGTAAATTTGCCCAAATCGGGTTAAAGGTTTTAATAGGCCCCCTTATTCCATAGATACACGGAATTTTGGTATCTTCTTCTTTAAAGGTTCCAAACATTCTNTCCCAAATGATAAAAACACCGCCATAGTTTTTATCTATATATTCGTCATTTTGTGCATGATGAACACGATGATTAGAAGGGGTTACAAAAATCCATTCATAAAACCCAAGTTTTGGAATGTGTTCACTATGAACCCAAAATTGATAAATTAAATTTAATGATGCAACACTCACAAACACGTAGGAGGGCACACCTATCAAGAAAACCGGTATGTAAAAAACCCAGGTTAGTAAAGCGCCTGTTCCAGTTTGCCTTAGAGCAGTGCTCAGGTTGTAATCCTCGCTTTGATGATGGGCGACATGTGAAGCCCAAAAAATTTGACGCTCATGACTAATACGGTGAAACCAGTAATAAAAAAAATCATAGACCACAAAAGCAAAAATCCAAGTAAAGACCGAACTAGCATCCATCCGCCAAAGCGTAAGGTTTGTTTCAATCAAGTAAAATACATATCCACCCAGGCCAATATAGATCAGTTTATTGGCTGTTCGAAGGGACCCCATAAACAAGCTTGAGATCGCATCATTTAGCCTGTAGGTATTATTCTTTTTTAAAAAACCATAGGTAAGTTCTACCAAAATGGCTAATAAAAAAAACGGGACCGCATATGGCACATAATCCATGATCGAAATTATACTAACTTATTGTTTAGTTTCATGAGAATCCTAAAATTTAAGTCAAAAATGCTATTGCTTGCTTTGAGTGGCATATTATTAATGGCATGCTCCTTTGATAAAGAAGAAAATATGAATAAACAAGTTTATAAAATACTAACTATCAGCGAATGGACAGAAGCAAAAACATTAGGAGAAATTGAGACGGCCCTGGATCGCAATGATGGCTTCATACATTTATCAACCGCACAACAATTAGCGGGGACGCTAGCTTTTTATTTTAAAGATTTTGATTCCTTGATTCTCCTGCAAATTAACACAAAGGATTTTAAGGATGAAATTATTTTTGAGAAAGCAGTGCCGGCTGGAGATAGATCTGGCGAATTTCCTCACTTGTATGGCATCCTAAAAGTTGAAAAGATTATAAATAAGTGGGAAATTAAAAGGGATGCATTTAGTTTGCCCGATGAGATAATTCTCGAGGCAGAAAATAATTTATAACTGAGAAAAAAATGACATCAAAAATAGAATTCCAAAATGACATTTCAATCATCACGCTTGACGATGGCAAGGCAAATGTCTTTTCACATGTCATGCTTGAGAGTCTCTATGAGTGTTTGAGTAAAGTACACAAAGACAAAGGATGCCTGGTTATCACTGGTAGAAAAGGAATGTTTTCTGCAGGATTTGATCTAAAAACATTTGCATCGGGTGACAAAGAAAAGATAGCTAAAATGGTGACGCTTGGAAATCAGCTTCTCTATGATATTTATACATTTCCAAGACCCGTTATTGTCGCAGCATCGGGTCATTCCATAGCACTAGGAGTATTCATTCTTTGTTGTGCAGACTACAGAATTGGAGTCACAGGAGAATATATTTGTCAGGCGAATGAGGTGCGCAACAATATGGACATACCCACTCAAATGATGGAGATCCTAAAGGATAGAGTCTCTAAAAAGCATTTTTATAATGCTGTATTGCATGGCTTACCTTTTTCAACGGTTGATGCAGTAGAGGCTGGGTACCTCGATGCGGTTGTTAACGAAGAATCTCTCATGAAAGCAGCTTTAGAAAAAGCAGAGGATCTAGCAACTTTGGGCCACCCCTTTTATGAAAATACTAAGCGTTACGCAAAGGATGAGACAGCCAAAGTTGTTTTAGACGCCATGAACAAATTTAAGCAAAAAGTTTTATAAGCATTTACACAGATGCAAACCGAAATCCTTAATATTTCAAAGGATGAATTATCCAAATATTTAGATTCAATATACGCCCTGAATCAAAAAAACACTCCTGAAGTCGGCTCTTTAACCAATGAGGACCACCTAAAAAAACTTTTGAGCCAGTCCAGTATTTTGCTATGCGCATTTAATCAATCCTCATTAATTGGTTTCATGGTCTGCATGTTTGAAGGCTCGAAATATCAATCAGAAAATTACTTATTTTTTAGCAGCCAATTAAGTCAATTTATTTACATTGATCGCATAGCTGTTGATCTTTCTTTTAGACAAAAAGGATTGGGAACCCAATTTTATAATGAACTAGCAAGAATCAGAGGCGAAAGACCTGTCATTTGTTGTGAAGTAAATTCTAAACCTTTAAATGAGCCATCAATCAGGTTTCATAAAAAAAATGAATTTGAAGAATGCGGAACCAAAGACTTTGAAGATGGCCACTCAGTAATTTATTTCAAGAAAATATTATCTAGCTAAAAACTTGTTTGCTTCCGCAATAACTTTAGGTGCCAGAATTATCGATGAAATTAGCGTAGGTATTGCCATCATTGCAAAAGATCCATCAATGATATTAATTGCAGAGTCTAAAGAGATTGAGGCGAAGAAGATAATGGTTGCAATGAAAATGTAAAGATAAATTCTTTGACCCTTAGGACCAAATAAAAATCTTGCACATACTGATCCATAATAAGAGTAGGTGAAGATAGTGCTGATTCCAAAAAATACCACACACAAAAATACAACCGCAATACCAGCACTTCCCAGAAAGGTTTGGAATGCCATTGCAGTTAGACTAACTCCTGAATATTGATCGCCCATCCATAATCCGGAGAGAATTATTACAACTGCAGTGGCAGTGCAGATTAGCAACGTATCAAAGATAGGACCAATCATGGCAACAAATCCCTGTTTTATTGGGTTGTTTGTTTTGGCAGTACCATGAATCAGCGCCTCGGTTCCAATGCCAGCCTCATTACTAAATGCACCTCTTTGGATCCCATACATAATGACTCCCATTAAGGTTCCGCCAGCTACCGAGGTTCCTGTGAAAGCATCTGAAAAAATTATCTTGATAACGCTTGGAACATCTTCAAAGTTAGCTATCAAAATAAAGGTCGCTGTTAAGACATACAGCCCGCCCATGATGGGAACAAGCCAGGATGATGCTTTAGCAATCCTGGTTAGCCCACCAATTATTACCGTGCCTGCAAGCACAGCAATAATAAGTCCGCAAATCATATTGAAGATCAACTGATTATCAAAAGATAAAATTGGCAAAGCAAATTCACTAATTATTTGCACCATCTGATTGCTCTGAACTGCTGGCAATCCTCCTATCATTCCAAAAAAAGCAAACAGATAAGCAAGGAACGCCCATTTGCCAGATAAACCATTTTTAATAACATACATTGGCCCACCCAAAATCGTTCCATCAGAATCTTTTTCACGGTACATAACCGAGAGTGAGCAGGTAAAAAACTTTGTTGCAATACCAAGACATGCTGTGATCCACATCCAGAAAACAGCTCCAGGTCCAGCAAGCTGAATTGCCAGAGCAACCCCTGCTATGTTTCCAAGCCCAATCGTTCCTGAAAGAGCTGAACTGAGCGCTTGATATTTTGAAATGCTGCCTTCAGAAGAGGCTTCTTTCTGAAACATATACTTAAACCCTTTTTTAAGGTTTCTAAAGGGAATAAATCTAGAAAAAAAAGAGAAAAAGATTCCAGAGCCTACCAGCAAGAAAACTAACCATGGACCCCATGCGAGCGAAACAAATAAGTTAGTAATTTCTGCAAAGCTCATATCAATTGGAAGGATCTAATGATAGTTATTAAAGCATAAAAATAAACCGTTTGATGTTAATTTTTCTATCGAATAAGATAGCTAAAATTTACAGTCATTATGAGCAAAATAGATCAACTAAAAACACAATTAAAAATTCCAGTAATCGGCGCACCCCTATTTTTGGTATCAGGGCCTGAACTTGTAATCGCTCAATGTAAATCCGGCATCGTTGGTTCATTTCCTGCATTAAATGCAAGGCCTCAAAATGTTCTTGATGAATGGATTGTAAAAATTAAAGATGAGCTAGCAGAGGCAAAAGAGGCTAACCCAGAAAAAAGGATAGCTCCATTTGCTGTCAATCAGATCTGTCACGGTTCAAACGATAGGCTATTTGGTGATATGGAAATTTGTGTCAAGCACGAAGTCCCAATCATCATTACCTCTCTAAGACCGCCCGAAGAAATAGTTCAAGCTGCTCACTCTTATGGGGGAATGGTTTTCCATGATGTAATTAATGTAAGGCATGCAAAAAAAGCTGCTGAGCAAGGGGTTGATGGACTTATTTTGGTTTGCTCTGGAGCAGGGGGTCATGCCGGTACACTCTCTCCATTTGCCTTAGTTAGAGAAGTAAAAGAATGGTTTGATGGAGCCATTATTCTTTCAGGTGCAATTAGTTCAGGAAGTGCAGTAGCATCAAGTCTAGCTTTAGGATCAGACTTTGCTTACATCGGAACAAGGTTTATCGCCACAGAAGAAGCCAATGCCGATCAAGGATACAAACAAATGCTTATTGAAAGTGCTGCAGATGATATTGTTTATTCATCGCTGTTTACCGGTGTTCATGGGAATTACTTGAAAGGTTCAATTGAAAAGGCTGGCCTTGATCCTCAAAATTTACCGGATGCTGATAAATCTTCAATGAATTTTGGTTCCGGTGGGAACACTGAATCTAAAGCTTGGAAGGATATCTGGGGTTCAGGTCAAGGAACAGGCTCTATAAAAGACTCACCCTCAGTTGAAAAACTTGTCGACAATTTAACGATGGAATTTGAGGAAGCAGTTCAAGATCTCAATCAAAAATCAGAAATATAATTCTTTAAATTAAAGATCTCCATCTTTTCTGTGCTCACTTTTTTCAACCTTAAAACCTTTGCCATATCTTGCTTCAAGTTTTGATTTGTTCTCGTTGATGACTTCATAAGGGTCCAAGTCCAAAGCCATACATGCAGTTGCCCAATACCAAATAATGTCACCCAATTCTCTTTTCATGTGAAAAACATTATCTTCAGTAAAAGGCTTTCCTTGTAAAAAAATCTTTTTAACAATTTCAACAAATTCTCCTCCCTCGCTGCCCAAACCAAGAGCAGCTGTAAGCAATCTGGCAGATTTGATGTTCGACTCTGTCTCAATTTCTTCCATCCTTTCAAATAATGCTTTTTGATCAAGACTTGGCTCGCTTGTGACTTTGGTAACAAAATCACAATAATCATTTAAATAGTCTTTTACTTCGTTTACCATTTCATTCTCCTAAACCTAAAAAGGTTTCTTATTTAATTCTCTGCTCAAAAAAAACTCTGATTCAAAAGCTTTTTTTTCATCCAAAACTTTCTTATTTTTATAATCCAATCCACTCAGGTTTGCATAGTCATCAAGAGTACTTACTTTACCTAGGCTCCAAAACTCCTCCAAATTTCCTTCAATTAAATCAGTCAACCTTTGGATACTTTGTTTTTCAAGTTCATGCCATTTAGTAATTCTATTTTTGTCCTCATCAGGGTTCCAATGAAGTTGTCTGCCCGAAGTTTCTGGATCGTTATTGTATAAATGAAATATAGGTATATTTGGAGTGTGAAAAATGGAAAATCCTTTTGTAAACGCCCTGAGCATCATTGATATTTCTTCTCCGTAAAAATAATAATTTGGATCATAAGGCACTTCTTTCACAAAACACCCATCAGCAAAAAGACATCCTGCTGCGAGTAGATATCCGTGCACTGGCTGATCCGTTTTTAAGGGCCTACCAATTTGACGAGAAAATAAATCTTGCATAAACATACTGTCTTTTCTATAGGCAATTGAATAAACCAAGTCATCAATTGAATCTAATTTGAACTCTTCATTTTCTAAATTAATTACTTCAAAACCACGCGGATATGAGGTGATGATCGGCTTGGAAAAATAAGCATCATCAGATAATCCTCTAATTGAATTTAGTTGATTTATAAGAGCAAGATCCCAATCTTTTTCAAATTGAGTATGAGAGTCAATTTGGAGAAAATAATCTTCATTTTGATAAAAACTCTGCAATCTATGTCTTGCCCAGCATGGACCTTTTGAAAGGATTGGCTCCACATGATCATAATGAATTATTGCTTGTCCCGAAAAAGAGCTAATGTCTATGGGTGTAGATGATTGATCGCATATCCCAAAAACTAATTCAGCTTCATTTGCTGCATTGTTACAAGCACTCTTTATCGTTGAGCTTAGCAAAGGATCTTGATAGGATGCGATCGAAATAAAAATGGACATTATAAAAAGTACTTAAGATACAATTATCTCATATGAGCCAACCAGAGTTCCCAAAAAAAATTGCCGATAACGTAACCATGTATGCAGCAGATCCAATAGTTTATTTGGTGAGCGATTTTTTAAATGATGATGAGTGCGAGGCATTTATCAGTGCCGCACAAGGCAGACTTAAAGGTTCAACGGTCATCAGCAAGGATAAATTTATTAAACACGAGAGTAGAACCTCGCAAAACTGTTGGCTCGAACATGATGCCAATGAAATAGTTCATGAGGTCAGTAAACGATTGTCTATATTGGTTCAAATGCCAATAAGAAATGCGGAGCAATATCAGGTTGTTTACTACAAAGCCGGAGCAGAATATAAGCCGCACTATGATTCTTTTGATTATGACGCTGAAGAAGGCAAGAAAAATTGGGAACCTGGTGGACAAAGAATGTTAACAGCACTTGTCTATTTAAATGACGTAGAGGAAGGTGGAGGAACTGACTTTCCTAATCTTAGTGTGGAAATCGAGGCTAAAAAAGGAGATGTTTTGGTTTTTCACAACACTCCCCCAAACTCAAATAAAATCCACCCAAAATCATTACATGCTGGGCTTCCAGTAATTGCTGGAGAAAAGTGGGCAATTAATCTCTGGTTCAGAGAAAGATTGCGTTACTAGCTATTTAATTTTTAAAGACGACTGACTAACAATAATATTGTAAAGGTGGTCTTGAGCCTCAGGTTTGAGCTGGGCTACCCCAACGGCTAGCACATCGATTATTGCCATATAAGCAAGTCGGGAAGTAATTGGGCTATTGAGTCTTGCTGAATCTCCAACATCNACCTCCAGAGAAATATCNCANTCTTTAGAGAGCGGTGTNCCCGAGGGCATTAAGCCAATGACGCGGGCATTGAAACTCCTAACAGTTCTNACAGTATCCACCAATGCGCTGGTAGTTCCTGAGTGAGAAATCGCNACAACCACATCATCTTCATTTAATGAATTAGCTGACATGAATTGAATATGAGGATCNGATATACAAGAAGAAGGAATCTTNANTCTAAAAAANTTATGTTGNGCATCCATGGCAACNGGGGCAGATCCCCCNAAAGCAAAAAATTCAATTCGCTTTGCGTTTGCTAGNGCCTCAATAGCTTCCTCTAGGAGNTCTTGGTTTAATTGTGAGCGGATGTTTAAGATTTCACTTATAGTTGTATCNAAAACTTTCTCAGTTAGCACCTGAATAGAATCATCCGGATCAATCTCATACGAGGTGAAGTATTCATCTGCAGCAAGTTGCTGTGCAAGGGTCAGTTTAAATTCATTAAATCCTGAATAATTTAGCGCCTTACAAAACCTATTTAAGGTTGGCTCACTAACACCCATCCTCTCAGCAGCTTGTGCCATGGTACTGACAACCACATCAGCAGGATGATCTAAAATAAAGTCTGCAACCAATTTTTCGGATTTTCTTAAATTTTCGTATGCGCCTTGGATTTCTCTGAGTAATTTAGTCTGCATGAAGGTAAAATAATCTGTACAAATCAATTGTAACCTCAAGAAATGGACGTTTCATATATTTTAGAAAGCCTCAATGAAAAGCAGCGCGAGGCTGTTACATCTGAATCACCTCATCTGCTTGTTTTGGCCGGAGCTGGGTCTGGAAAAACAAGGGTACTGGTGCATCGGGTAGCTTGGATTGTAGATGGATTCAGATCGAATCCTGGAACCATTATGACGGTTACCTTCACCAATAAGGCTGCGAATGAAATGCAGAGCAGAATTCAGGAGCTGCTTAAATCGCCTGTTCCAGAATTATGGTGCGGAACGTTCCATGGATTGGCACACAGAACACTGAAAAGATTTTATAAAGAGGCAAATCTTATTTCAGGCTTCACGATTCTTGATGCAGACGATCAGCTTAGGATCATTAAAAGATTAGCCAAAGAGCTCGAGCTTGAAGATAGCGCATGGCCACCCAAGCAAATTCAATGGCAAATCAACTCATGGAAAGATGATGGAAAAAGATCAAAGGATATCAAGGCCGAAAAAGATTTTTATACCGAAACCATAAAAGGCCTTTATGAAAAATATGAAGATTTATGCAAGCAAGATAGCTTGGTTGATTTTGCCGAACTTTTGCTGAAAAGTTATGAGCTTATTCGCGATGATGCAAAAGTAAAGAAATTTTTTCATTCACGGTTTAAGCACATTCTTATCGATGAGTTCCAAGACACAAATAAAATTCAATATAAGTGGCTACAAGAGATTGCTTCAAATGAAGCTAATCTAACCGCAGTGGGCGATGATGATCAATCAATCTATGGTTGGCGGGGGGCAAGGGTTGAAAACATTGATGCCTATAATAAATCACATGATCAAAGCGAAACCATCAGGCTAGAACAGAATTATAGATCAACCAGTGTTATTCTAAATGCTGCGAATGCCCTCATAGAGAATAACCAAGAAAGACTTGGCAAGAATTTATGGACTGACTCTAAAGAAGGTGAGTTGATCACGCTTTATCAAGCCTACAGTGAGCAAGATGAGGCTAGATTTATTGCTGAAGTTATCAAGGGCTGGATGAATAGCGGTGAGCTCTATAAAGATTGTGCGGTTGTGTATAGATCCAATGCTCAGTCCAGAGCAATAGAAGAAGCATTATTGAGAATCAGTGTTCCATATAGAATTTACGGCGGCTTACGATTTTATGAGCGATTAGAAATCAAAAATGCCATGAGTTTTTTAAAGGTGATTTTTAATCCACATGACAACCCATCATTTGAGCGCTCAATTGCAAATCCACCCAGAGGTATTGGAGCCAAGACGCTGATTAAAATTAGAAATAAAGCCAATGAGAATAACCTATCTTACGTTCAAGCCTCTGCAAAAATGCTTGATGAAGAGTCAATTGGTGGCAGGGGTGCTGCTGGCTTAAGATCGTATTTAAAGCTATTGATCGATCATGGCGAACAACTTGATAAAACACCTCTATCTGATTTGCTTGATTCTATTATTCAATCATCAGGCCTAATACAACACCATGAAAAAGAACCTGGCGAAAAGGGTAAAACGAGGATAGAGAATTTAGAGGAGTTGATTACCGCAGCTAAAAACTTTGAACAGAGTT
>NHFF02000030.1 GCA_002172535.2 Gammaproteobacteria bacterium TMED104
ATTTTGCCTGCGCCTTGCATAATTATGACTTTATTTGATTTTTTCATACTTAAGATTTTGTTTGCTAAATTAGCAGGATTTAATATTTCAGCATTCCCTGCTTCTTTATTTATTGCTTTTGCTAAATTAGCAGATGTAATTTTTGGTATTTTACGTTCTGATGCTGAATATATTTCAAGTAAATAAACCTCTTTTATTTTTTTTAGGACATCTACAAAATCATCAAATAATTGCTCTGTTCTGGTATACCTATGAGGCTCAAAAATCATAACTATTTCACTGCGATTAAAGACAGATAATGCAGATTCATATGTACTTCTAATTTCTTCAGGATGATGACCATAATCATCGATGAGCATTAGATCACGGTTTGGTAAAGACAACTCATACCTCTCAAACCTTCTAGCAACTCCAGGAAAGTTTTGTAGAGCTTTTTTAATGGATGTCATCTTAATTCCTTCATTCATCGCTATGATTGCTGAACCGGCTGCATTTAATACATTATGCTTACCGAGCATAGGAATAGTGAACGAAGTATTTTTTGAATTTAAGGTATCTTCAATTGAAAAGGTTTGAGAAAATCCCTTCTGATTTAATAATTTTATCTGGTAGTCATTTAATTTAGAAAATCCGAAACTTATTTTTTTTCTGCGAATTTTTTTAAAAACATCTCTAGCATTTTTTGAGTCTATGTTCATAAGTACATAACCGTAAAACGGGAGGTTTTTTGTAAAATTTAAGAATGCGGTATTAAGTTTTTGTTGATCATTTTCGTAAAAAGATAGGTGATCATTATCTATATTCGTAATTACAATAACCTCGGGATGCAAATGCAAAAAAGATCCATCGGATTCATCTGCCTCAACAATCATGTGAAGACCATCTCCCAAGTGAGAACTATTTCTACCGCCTAATATTTGTCCGCCAACAACATAGGTTGGGCTTAGTTTTGCAGCATCAAATATATTTGATATTAGACTTGTGGTTGTAGTTTTTCCATGACTACCAGAGACAGCAATTGTTCTATAGCCATGTAAAATACTTGCCAACATGACCGCTCTTGGAATGATGGTAATGTTATTTTTTTTTGCGTATTTCAGCTCAGCATTATTTTTAGCTATCGCACTTGAAGCCACAACAACATCTGAAGATTTAATATATTTTGGATCATGACCTAGTTGAACTTTTGCTCCCAAGGCCTTAAGCGAACTAAGTTCTTCCGTCATTTGAAGGTCGGATCCTGAAATATTAAACCCCTTTTTTTGGAGGACCATTGCTAGACCAATCATCCCGGAACCACCAATTCCTATAAGGTGTATGCTTTTAAGTTCACCAAAATGTTTTTGAGATCTAGTCATAATCAAAAATATGATTGTAAATCTTCTCAGCAGCTTGAGAATGATCTAATTCAGAATTTTTTTGCCAAGAGAGATATGATCTCTGTTCAATTATTTCATTAAGCTTGTCAATTAAATCATCCAGACTTTCACTTTCAGAAAAAATCTCTCCCATACCAACCCCAACTGCATATTTAGCATTATGCATTTGATGATCATCGATCGAATTATGTAAAGGGATATACAAGCCTCCCTTATTAAGTGAAGTAATTTCAGATACTGATAAAGCACCAGATCGTGAGATTACAAAATCAGCTTTTTGAATTTCTGCAAAAGGATCATCAAAAAAATCCTTCACTACCAGTAAATCAAATTTATTTTTTAGGTAAGCATTAATTACGAGCTCTGATGACCCCTCTCCGGCTTGGTGAACAACTCTCAGCCTATGGTTAACTTTGTTTAAGGCCTTAGGAATAACATCGTTAAGATAATTTGCACCTTGGCTACCGCCGGTAATATAAATTGATGCTGTATCGTATTCCTGATCAGGTTCAAGCAAAATTTTTCTAATTGGGTTACCAGTAAGTTCGAAATGGCCATTATTTTGAGTATCAATTAAAGGTAGGCCCAAAAAGCATTTTTTAGCAAATTTTAAAAGTATTTTATTTGCGGTTCCAAGTACAGTATTTTGCTCATGCAAATAAATTGGGACTCTAAACAGAACTGCTACTAATCCAACTGGAAGACTGACATATCCCCCAAAACATAGTACTTTTTTGGGTTTATATTTTATAAATTTAATTGCAACTGCGAAAATAGTTTGTACTAATCGGAAAATAGAAAATAATTTCTGTAAAAATCTTTTCCCTCTATAGCCAACTGCATTTATCTCAAATAAGTGACAGTTTGCAGGCAAATTATTTCTTTCAATTCCGCGCTTAGTTCCAAACCAATAAACTGTATGGCCATTTGCCATGGCAAGCTTGATAAACTCTAAAGCAGGAAAAACATGCCCGCCTGTTCCACCAGCTGAAACAAATATTTTCAATCTAGATTCCTGTTTTCAAAATCTACCCTAAAAACAATACCCATCATAAGCATAAAAATAATTAAACTTGCTCCACCATAACTGATAAATGGAAGCGTCAAGCCCTTTGTAGGCAATAAGCCTATATTTACTCCAATGTTAAAGATGGATTGAATAGATAGCAAAGATCCTATTCCAAAACATACATAACCTTGAAACAGTCTATTTTGCCTTAACGCGTCAAATGAAATTTGTACGATTGATGTAATTAGCAAAATAAACAATAACATGAGGAGGAAGCCACCAATAATGCCAGTCTCCTCAAGAATAATCGCAAATATAAAATCAGTATGTGGTTCAGGCAAATAGAGGTTTTTTTGAATGCTGTTCCCAAGACCTATTCCAAAGAGATCACCTCTGCCAATCCCAATGAGAGCATTTGAAAGCTGCCATCCTGAGCTCAGCTCAAATTCAGGAGCGAATGGGTCCCTAAAGGATACCAATCTAGCTAATCGAAACGGAGTATAAATTATTGCTATGTATGCTAGAAAACCTAAAACAGAAATTAGAAATAAAAATTGACTGAATGAAATGCCTGCAAAAAAAAGCATTATTAAAACAAGGCTGCATATAATTACTGTCGAACCAAGATCAGGTTGTAATAAAATTAAGAGTGATAAAAGAGACAAGATCATCATCGGTCTAATAAAACCTATGAGGGTACTTAACTCTGTGGTGCGTCTTACTGAGTATCCCGCAATGTAAAGAATAAGTGCTAATTTAACTAGTTCTGAGGGCTGTAAATTAAAAAACCCCAAATCAATCCAACGCAGACTCCCATTAACAACCTTCCCTATTCCTGGGATAAATAAAGCAATCAATAAAGCCAAAGACATTAATAAAAACACCCAATCATATTTATGATATAAATCTGTTGGTATGTTTGCTGATATCAGGATTGCTAAAACACCAAGAAATATAAAAATAATTTCACGTTTTGCAAAATAAAATGGGTCACCGGTAAGATCAACAGCAACATAAACTGATGCAGATGTTACAAAGGTAATACCAAAAATTATTAATCCAGTGAGCGAAGTAATTAAAAGCGATGAACGTGAAAGAATCATACTCTTAGAGCTTGATTTATTAGTTGGTTAAATGCAGTACCTCTTTCCTCAAAATTCTTATACTGATCAAAGCTCGAACAACCTGGACTAAATAAAATAATAAATTGATTCAGATCGTTTCTACTTGAAAAATAATTTTTTATTTCATCAATTATTTCATCTAGGCATTCTCTGATCACGATATCTTTGTGAGTAATTTCTTCTGCTATCTTCTTTCTGTCTTTTCCAAACAAATAAACTGTGTGGACACTTTGCGGCAAATCTAAATCTCGAAAAGAAATATTTTTCTTCAATCCTCCCAGGATAAGTAACGTTTTTTTTGAAGAATCTAATTTAGATAAAGAAAACTCAACTGAGTGTGGGTTAGTTGACTTTGAGTCATTAATTGCCAAGAGGCCTTCAAGCAAATTCAATTGCTGATTTCGAAATGGTAGTTGCTCTATTTTTTCTTCAGGATATTCCTTAAAATCTAAACCCAACCATTCAATAAAAACTCTTGCGATAAAGTTAGCCTCAATATAATTTTTTTTTGATTTTGATTGCTCAAAAGGGATTGATTGCATTCTAAAATTACCNTCGATAAGTGTCTCTGGATCTNTNCTATTAAAAATCAGANAATCAGACTCAAGCAANAGTTTTGCTATGTTTGACTTGCAGCTTAGATAATTCTNCATAGATTTATGACGATCTANATGATCTGGAGCAAAGTTTAAAAAAACACCGAAAGTAGAAGAATTATGTTCTAATTTTTTTCCTTTAAAGAACTCTAACTGAAAACTTGAAAGCTCAATTAAATGAACGTCTATTTGATCATCAAGCTTTAGATTATTCAGCATCGGTATTCCAATATTGCCTCCTTTAGAAGACTTCAAGCCTTGCATTGATAAAATCTGCTCTAACTGATTTATGGTGGAGCTTTTACCATTTGTTCCAGTAACCGCAATAATTGGAGCAGATGAGTCATTGAGAAATAGGTCTAACTCAGTAATAAATTTACTTGAAAACTCTATAATTTGTTCAGGATTGAATCCTGGAGATAAATAAATTTTTTGATATTTTTGAAAATCTATCTTTTTAAAATTATCTCCAAAAAAAGCTTTCCCATTTTTTGAGGGATTAATTTCAAATGGCGGTACTTCACGGGTATCAGCTATGTCAAAAGAGTGGCCTTTTTTTAAAAGATATTCAGAAACTGAGACCCCAGATAAACCTGAACCAATGATAAGAAAATACTCTTCAATCAACGTAACTTAAGGGTTGCAAGCGCAAATAATACTAACAAGAAAGTGATGATCCAAAATCTAACAATTACCTTTGGTTCTGGCCAACCCTTTAATTCAAAATGATGATGGATTGGTGCCATTAGAAAAATTCTTTTTCCAAAAAGTCTGTAAGATGCAACCTGCAAAATTACACTTGCTGTTTCNAAAATAAAAATACCTGCCATAAAAGCGAATACAATTTCTTGCCTTAGTAAAATTGCAAACACTGCTAAAATTGCTCCCAAGGTTAAAGAACCAACATCACCCATGAAGATTTGTGCAGGGTAAGTGTTGTACCAAAGAAAGCCAATTCCTGCTCCAATCAAAGCACCTGCAAATACGATAAGCTCACCTGAAAGAGGTAAAAAAGGAACATATAAATATTCAGCTATAATTTGGTTTCCCATAGCGTATGCAACTAACCCCAATCCTCCGGTAATTAAGATAGAAGGCAAGATTGCTAAACCATCTAAACCATCAGTTAAGTTAACTGCATTGGATGAACCAACTATCACAAATATCCCAAATAAGATAAAAAATACGATTGAAATATCAAAAATAAAATCCTTATTAAAAGGAAGGATGAAGTATAAATTGTCACCATCAGACAGATATAAGTAAATTACAAGGATCAAAACCGAAAATAACACTTGAAAAATTAATTTATGCTTACCTTTTAATCCTTTGGAATTCTTTTCCTTAATTTTTAAATAATCATCTAAGCTCCCAATGCCTGCAAATAAAAATGTTGTTAGCAGTAAAAGCCAGATGTAGTAATTTGATAAGTCTGTCCACAAAAGAGTTGAGATAATTAGTGAGGTGAAAATTATTAATCCTCCCATTGTTGGGGTGCCGGCCTTAGATAAATGTGACTGAGGGCCATCATCTCTGATGGACTGTGAAAATTGAAGATGATTTAAATATTTAATTATTATCGGTCCAAGAAAAATAGATAAGAACAATGCAGTAATTGTTCCTCCAATAGTTCGCACCGTTAGATAACGCAATACATCGAACCCTGAATCAAAAACTACTAAATAGCTTCCAAGCAGCTCAATCATCGATAAATCTCTCCATTTTCATTCCCCGCGAACCCTTAATATATACCAAATCTCCGCTACTAATATTATTTTTAATAAAGAGTTTTAGCTCATTTTCATCATCAAAATGTTTGCCATTTTTACCAAAGACCATTGAGGCATATTTGGAATGATTTCCAAAACTAAATAGAGATTCAATTCCAGCATTTAGCGCATACTGTCCAACCTCCTCATGAAATAATTTAGAGTCATTACCTAACTCAAGCATATCTCCAAGGATTATAATTTTACGTCCTTCAAAAACGTTCAAAGAATCAACTCCTGCACTGAAAGATTCTGGATTAGCGTTATAGGAATCGTTAATAATTATTGATTTATTAATCCAAGATCTTGGGCTTAATCGATTTTCAAAATTTTTAAACTTTTTAAGTTTAGTTTTGAAAAAAGTATGCTCCTGTCCGAAAATTTGAGAAGCAATAAATGCTATTAATACATTTAAGACGTTGTGTGTTCCAAGCAATGGGCTTATTAGTGTTTGTTGAAGCTGATTTAAATTATCTTTTATCTCAAATGAGCAATTTTGATGTGTTTGACTAATAATTTTTGCTTGAAAATCAGCATCTTTATCAAAACCGAATGTAATAAAATCAATATCAGAGCGGATTGATTTCCAATATTGTTCATATTTTCCATGTGGGATAATAGCCGTTCCACCTGATTGTATATTTTCAATTAACTCAGATTTTACTCTTAGAACGCCCTCCTCTGACCCCAATCTTTCAAGATGTGAACGGCCTATTGAAGTAATTATCCCNANNCTTGGACTTAAAATCTCTGATAAAAATTTAATATCTCCAGGTTGNCCGGCACCCATTTCAAAAATACCTACATTAGCANTGACNGGAAGNTCTAAAATACTTAGCGGTAATCCNATTTCATTATTAAAGTTACCAGAGCTTGAGTANGCATCTTCAATNAGCTCAGATAGTAAATTTTTAACNGTTGTTTTTCCATTGCTTCCCGTTATACCNAGCTTAGTTCCATTGAAATTTTTTGCGAGGGCTTTTGCAACGAATTGCAGTAATTCGATAGGACTTTGATGAAATAAGTGGTATTTTTCATCAAGTGATTTATCCAAGTTATTTGAAATAACACATGATGCCCCACGATTAATTGCATCTTGTGCATAATCTGATCCATTAACATTATTTCCTTGAAGCCCAAAGAATAATGTCCCACTTTTAACTAGCCTAGAATCGATTTGGACGTCTGTAATAGGTTGTGATGAAATTGAATGATTTTCTATCTTAAGTAGTTTTAGTAAAAAATCTGTTGAATCAAGAATTCGCATTAAAAAAACCGTTTTACGGATGAAATATCGGAGTGAGCAATGGTCTTATTTTTGATATCTAAAAATTCTTCATGNCCTCTNCCAAGAATTAANAGGGGTATATCTTTTGGAAGAGATANNACAGCNCTTTCAATTGCTTCTTCTCTATCCTCGATAATGCTNGTGCTATCNGGGAGATCTGANGGNAGTGCATCTTTTTTTATNCTCACAAAGTCCTCATTTCTTGAATTGTCNGANGTAAAAAATATCTTTGATGCATAAATTTGAGCAGTTTTATACATTCTNGATCTTTTAGGTCTATCTCNTTCACCNCCGCATCCAAACAAAACCCAAACATCTTTGTACTTTTCTTTATAACTAGCAAGAATATTATTCATGGCNGCATCATTATGAGCAAAATCNATAATGACATGTTTGCTTGTTGACTTAAAAACAGTATTNCTCCCTTTTGGCAAAGCTATNTTCTGTATTTCTTTATTAATATTTAACTTAATTAAATGATTTTTTAGCATCATTATTGCTGTACATAAATTTGTAATATTAAATTTTGGAAATAAGTTTGTATTGAATTTAATTGATTTACTCTTTTCAAGCTCACTGATCTCGACATCATAGCGATCNATTTCNCCTGGAANAATTCTAAATAAAAAATCACNTTTTTCTTGCATATCTGAAAAGGTTTGCATCTCATAGNCCTTGATCTTATGTTTTTTNATTACCTCTAATACATCATAGTTAACCAATGGTATTGATCTTTGNCTTAAATCNAAAATAGATAANTTTGATCTTTCNTAGTCTNNTTGAGTTTGATGATAATCAAGGTGATCACTGCCNATGTTTGNAATNCATACTTTCTCATAATCGAGNATNNTCAATCTTTCTTGATGAAGTCCATGAGAGGANAGCTCTAAAAATAATCCAAGCNCTTCTNTCTTATTAAGGCNTGCAAGGTGCTTGAATAGGCTAAATATATCCGGAGTGGTTTCCTTTGGAATTGATTGATATTCATCANTAATAAANCCTAAGGTTCCCANNTAAGCACTNGGATTNCCAGTCTTTTTATAGAGCTGNTANCACANATAGGCTACTGAGGTTTTACCATTAGTACCTGTGATACCAAAAAATTTTATTTTTGTAATATCAATCGAATAATATTGAACTAAGAAATTTAAGATTTTTTTCTCTAGGTCAGGCACAAAAAAAATATTTTCGGAATTAATATTTTTAGGCATCTTATCTGTTACTACAAAGGCAGCCCCTTTAGTAAAAGCCTCATGTATAAATTGGCAACCATGTGATTTGGTGCCTTGCANAGCAAAGAAAACTGAGTTTTTTTTGATTTCCTTTGAAGAGTTTGAAATATGGGTCACTGTACTTGATGATGGGAAATCAAAACTGAAACAATCTTTCCAAATATCTTTTGAATTCATAAATTACAAGCTTACTAGATCATCGAATATTTCTTTAAACACTGGCGCTGCAACTTCTCCTCCAGAGTAACGATTTAAACCAGGCTCATCAATTGTCACTAAAATTGTATACTTTTTCGTTTCAAGTGGTCCGATGCCAATGAATGATGAAATGTATTTGCTTTTATCATATTTTCCATTGCTAACTTTATGAGATGTGCCAGTCTTGCCTGCAACTCTATGTAAATGATGCTTTGCTTGTGTACCTGTACCATCAATGATAACTTGCTCAAGTGATTCCATAATTAGTTCAGCCGTATGCTTAGAAATTACCTGGCTTGGATTACTGTAATTTTTTTCTTCAACTAATTGAAAATCTTTTAAAACTCCATCATTTGCAAACACTGAAAATGCTATCGCTAATTGGATTGCAGATGCCTCTAATCCATATCCAAATCCTAAGCTTGCTATTTCATGATCACTAATATTAGGTCTTTGATTAATTTTTCCATACGCTATTGATGGAAAGTTTATATTTGGGGGAACAGCCAACCCAAATCTTTTATATCCATTAGTCAAATCATATGAGTCAATTTCCAATGCAATCTTTGCAGCCCCTACCTGACTTGATTTTGCAATAATATCGATGGGAAGTAATGAGCCATAATTTCTTGGATCAGCAATAACCTGAGAGTTAAGCTCTATATATCCAGGACCAGTTTCCACAGATTTATTAAAATCTATATCATTATTTTCAATCCCAATTGCGAGAGCAATTGGCTTAATGACTGACCCTGGCTCGAAACTATCCAATAAAGCTCTATTCCTCTGAATTAATCTATTAGGATCATTAGGGTTATATGATGGATAGCTAGCTATTGCCAATATTCTTCCAGTTTCATTATCCAAAACAACTGCACTGCCGCCTTTTGCCTGTGCTTGAATTACTCCTTGAGATAGGCTCTTATGAACTGAATATTGAATCTCATGCTTAATGGTCAACTTAAGATTTTTGCCGTCAGATCCTCTATTTAAGATCTTTGGGGGCTTAATTATTTCTTGCCTTCGATTTTTAAAGATCTGTTTTTTTCCAAACTCTTCTTTTAGGTGATTTTCAAATCCTTTTTCTAGCCCCTCTAAGCCTTTATTATCTGCTCCAGCAAAACCAATAAGCGTAGCTATTTGCTCTCCAAGGGGGTAAATTCTTTTACTAAAGGATTCAATCTCAAGATAATCATTCCTTTTTGATTTAATTTCCTGAATTTCTGCTAGCGAGATATCTTCTTTTAAAATTTTTTTCTTTTTTAAGAAGCCAGTATCTTGATTTAAAACATCAAAGGAAAGATCTAAATTAGAAGTATCAAGTCCTTTAAGACCATATAAATTATATTTAATAAGGCTGGTAGCTAAGGGGTAATTATTTGCATCATATATTGCACCTCTTGCATGTGGAATATCTCTNACTGAAATAGTCCTGTAATCACCTTTAGCCTTTAAAAAATCACCCTCTTCTTGATACAAATAAAATATTCTCAAGATAATTATGGTTGTCATAAGAGCCATAACTCCGAATATGATATAAAAACGAACTGTCAATCTGCTACTCATAAATCTATTTTATTTTTAACCTTGTTTCGGCGTTCTGCATATTTAAATCTTGAATAGAGGACATCTCTGTTTTTGCTAATGAAGTTAAGAAATTTTTTTCTGTGGTGAGGTTGAGATTAATTTCTTTTAATTTCAAAATCTCGTACCTTGTATTCTCAATATCATTTGCCAAAATTGAATTTTCCCATCTAATTTTTATTAACCAGATATTTGATACCAATATNAAAAANAGTATGNAATATAAAAGATGGACNTTNGTATTACTCATTTTTTTGCATANACCCTTAATACTGCNCTTCTACTTCTAGGATTGGCNTTTACTTCCTCTGGTTTAGCTCTCAANTTTTTTTNAACTGCCCTATAACTCTCATCAATAGTATTGTTAATTGGTATTTCTTTTGGATACGAGAAAGTTTTTGGAGAATAGTAATTTTTTACTATTCTATCCTCTAGGGAGTGAAATGAAATTATTGCTACTCTTGCCCCAGGTAATAAAATTTTATCAAGAGCATCTAGCATCATTTCAATTGCAGATATCTCCTGATTAACTTCAATTCTGATTGCCTGAAAAATCCTGGTTGCTGGATGAATTCTTGATTTTGATTTAATTGAACTTGAAATTAAATTTGCTAATTGTAGTGTCGATTCAATTCTTTGCTCAGACCTATAANTTGAAATAAGTTTTGNAATTTTTCTTGATTGCTTTTCTTCTCCNTACTTAAAAAAAATATTTNCCATATCTTCNTCAGGAGTTTCATTTATCCATTTTTCTGCACTTATNCCTTCAAGATTATTCATCCTCATATCTAGGGGACCATCCTTATTAAGGCTAAAGCCTCTNTTAGGATCATCAAAGTGAGTTGAGCAAACTCCAAAATCAAATAGAGCACCGTTAATCNTNGGAAGTTTAAGTTTGCNTAGATNTGCAAAGTCATGATGAAAGATTTTAANTCTTTTGTCNNNNATGGTTTTTTTTGCATAACTNATAGCTTGAGGATCTTTATCAATTGCNAANAATCTTCCTTTATCNTTTAGTTGNGAGAGGATTTTTTTNGANTGTCCNCCCCTNCCAAATGTTCCATCAAGGTATANACCATCNGGTTGAATATTTAAAAGGCTGACCGATTCCTCCAGTAGAACCGGAATATGNTGCATTTGATTAATCTACCTGCTTTCTCATGAAAGTTGGCACATCGAGGAAATCAATATCCTCTGCAGACGATGTGCCAACACTGACTGAATCCTTTGTATGNTCTTTATCGAGTCCAACTGGAGATAGCTTTACCGTTGNAGGAGAATTATCNACTGCAAGCCTTGGTGCTTTTTGATTAACGCCAGTTGCTACGACTGTAACAGTAAGCTCNTCCTCATTAAGATTCTCATCAATTACTGCTCCATAAATTACTTGGGCATCNTCGGCAACTATGTCCTCAACNACTGTNTTGACTTCATGCATGTCGCCCATGGTAGGACTTTTAGCACTTAAATTTACNANTATGCCNCTAGCATCCTTAAGGTTTATATCTTCAAGAAGTTCTGANCCGATTGCTTGTGATGCTGCTTCAACTCCTCTCTCTTTACCAACTGCNACTCCNGTTCCCATCATTGCAATACCTTTCTCNGACATAACAGTTTTGACATCAGCAAAGTCAACGTTAACGTAACCAGGCTTCATNATTATGTCTGANATTCCTTGCACNGCTCCTCTGAGCACNTCATCTGCNTTGGCAAAAGCNTCTTGCATAGAAACATTTAATCCNAGTACTTCCATTAATTTCTGATTTGGGATTGTTATNAAGCTATCAACTTCCTCTACTAAATGAGCAATTCCTTGCTCTGCTGCAGTAATTCTTTTTTTACCTTCNAGCTGAAAAGGCTTTGTTACTACTGCAACTGTAAGAGCACCCATTTCTTTTGCTATTGAGGCNATAATTGGTGCNGCACCTGTTCCAGTTCCGCCTCCCATTCCNGCAGTAATAAAGACCATATCGGCACCATCTAAGAGTTCTTCAAGTGACTCNCTATCTCTTTCAGCTGCCTGACGTCCNACCTCTGGATTAGCTCCTGCNCCTAATCCTTTNGTGATTCCACCACCNANCTTTAAAATAGTGGCNCCATTAGCCTTTGCTAANGCCTGAGCATCCGTATTAGCACAGATAAACTCAACACCATCNATATTNTGATTCATCATATGAATCACNGCATTGCCTCCGGCGCCACCCACCCCGATAACTTTTATTTTTGCTTGCTCTGAATGATCTTCNATAATTTCCCAATTCATATCTCTCCCCTTAAAAAGACATATTTTTTACTGTTTCTGGTAANACCACTTCAAGTATTTCAGTTGATAGNGGTCCACCNTGCTGTCTAGCTTCCCAATTTNCTNGACTCCAAAGCTCAAACTTATCCCCCATCCCAACTANNGCAATCTTTTCTTTTATTTCTATTTCTGCATGAGTTCTNAGTTCACNTGGAATCATAAGAAGCATTCGAGATTGAGCATNAAAGTCTTGAACTGAGGCATTTCCTAGAATTGTCCATTGCAGCTTNCTNACAATTGGNTCAAGACTTTGTAAAGACTGNAGTCTAGAAGAAATATCATTCCATACACCTTGAGGATAAATTTTTAGTGCAGGATATTGAGGATCTTGAGTAACAACTATTTTNTTTGTGTNTANTTCAAACANNNTATCCCTNTATTTNGCAGGNATTGCTATTCTNCCCTTNGGGTCGATTGTTATTGAATTAAAGCCAAACATGTGTAGTTAAATCTATAGTTCTACACACTTTAAAACATTTTTTCACACTTTNACACACTTTTTTTTAATTTTTTNNNAAAAAATNTATCAAATGAGTTGGTCTGTAAGCCGGATTCTGTCTAGATGGCCATCTATCTCGACATTATGTCGCCATAATGCTCTAGCAACCTACCCGAATCTNTGATGAGCAATCAATAAGATTCCTATTTGGTCTTGCTTCGGATGGGGTTTACACTGCCATCANTGTTACCACTGATGCGGTGAGCTCTTACCTCACCTTTTCAACCTTACCCTANGGCGGTATATTTTCTGTTGCACTTTCCGTAGGCTCACGCCTCCCAGGAGTTACCTGGCATCCTGCTCTATGAAGTCCGGACTTTCCTCTGCAAAAGCAGCGACCATCCGACCAACTCGACNTAGATTTTAATACTAAATGTTNTCTTTAGATATATCTGACAAAAATTTATATACAGACTGCTTATTATGTCCATANAGNTCNNAAATTAGTTTTGAAGCATCCTTTGTAGAGAGGTATTTCAAAAATTTTTTTCCNTCCNCCTCAGAAAGAGAGAAATTCTTTNCAGNNTCTCTTTTTGAACTAAGTACAATTACNATTTCACCTTTACATGTAATTTCATCATTTTCNAANTCTTGAGCAATTTTTTTTAAAGAGCCNCTTTTAATTGATTGNAACTTCTTAGTCATCTCACGACAAATAGCTATCTCACAATTATTACCTAATTTCTNATGTAAAAAATTTATNGTTGTTNTGAGTCTTTTTGGGCTCTCAAAAAAAATTGTTGAGCCCTCNAAATTCTCAATTATTGAAATTGCTTTATCTTTTCTANTACTTTTTTTTGGAAAAAANCCTTGGAAATTAAATGAGCTAGGGGGNAGCCCAGAATANACCAAGGCAGTGATCACTGAAGANGCACCNGGCAGCACTTCAAANGGTATTTTATTCTCTATACAGAGCCTGATTAGTGGNAATCCAGGATCAGAAATGANTGGTGTTCCTGCATCCGACATAATTCCTANATCAATACCATCAACTAGATATGAGAGTATTTTTTTGGANACCTCATTTTCATTGTGCTCATGAAANGTTCGAATNGATGGTTTNTCTATTGAAAGATNAGATAAAAGNCTTGAGGTTTTTCTTGTGTCCTCTGCANATATATACTTAACTGATTTAATTNCTTCNATTGATCGTAAAGAAATATCTTTTGTATTTCCTATTGGCGCAGCGATAATGTAGAGCATATATTGAGTAATTGATTATACGTATGAAAGATTTTCTTTTAATTATANTAATTATAATGAGTGCTTGCTCATCACAACANTATTCNCAAAATNTAATTATTAATTCTGANGATACATTGGNTAAAAAAGANNCTGANCTTTTCTTCTTTGATAAGAANTTAAGTTATGANGAGAATAAGAANATCTCTNNCTTATTCAGCTACAGAAACATTGNACAAGATGCCAAAGATTTTATTGTAAATATTCAAAATAATAGGAATTTAGAGGCTGAAAATAGACAACTTATTAGAACCTTATATAACAACATAAATAGGATACAAGCCTTAAAAAAAAGAGTGCAAATAAAGACACCATTTGATCTAGATTCAACAGATATGTATTTAAGTGCTTATGAACAACCTATAAAAAATAAACTATTAAGATCTAATCAGCCAATTAGCAATATTCTTTCAAATAAACTTTTATTTTGCTCAAGCTACTATGATGAAATGGACATATCTGTTATTGAAAAATTAATTCAAGAAGAGAGAGATTTTGTATTAGTAACTGATCAAAAACTTTCAAATTTTCAAAATAATTTAATAAAAGGAAATATCTCACCTAAAAAAAATTATTTTTATGAACAACAGAACCCACAAGCTTTTGCAGCCGAAGTTTTAGGTATCAAAGAATCTCAAGAAAGATTTAATGAGATTAAAAGAATTTCTTCTGGTCTGTCCATTGAATTTTTACCAAGAAGAAATTCAAATTTAGAGATTATAATTTTGGATGTAAGTGCTTCTAATCTAAAAAGGCTTTTGCCAGCNTTTAATTATAATTACGCCGCGGATTTAAATTACTATAGTACATCCTCAGCAAACCTCCTATTTAATGATGAGATTGATCTGAATGACCTTGAAAAGCTATTTGCTCCAATACCAAGACCTGTAGATAGCTATTCAAAAACAAACGAAATATTTTCAAACAATCATGCGATCATAAGTGACACGATCTTAATTGAGGTTTTAAGGCAAATTGGTGTTTCTAAAGCTTTGGTTAACGGTTACTCAGGGGTTTTAAAATATACAGGAAGCGGCTGTATTGACAGGAATATTCCTATAACTCAGATTTAATCTCTGAGATCTTTTTCTATCAATGAAAGGCTGTCTTGAAAGCCAGGCCTCTCAAATATCTTTGCTTGATAATCTAAAAGCGGCTTCAGATGTCTATTCAGGGGAAGATTAATTCCTAAGGATGGAAGGCGCCAAAGTATTGGAGCAAGATAACAGTCAGCAAGTGAAAATTCCTCACTCATAAAAAATGGAAACTCTTTAAATGTTGGGGCGATAGCGCTAATCTCATGAAGAAGCTCCTCTTTGGCAACTAATAACTCTTTATCTGTACCTTCTTTAGCACACAATTTATCAACTAAAGGACAGATTTCTTTGTCTATTCTCAGCATCAGTGTTCTGCTGTTGGCTCTTGTGACTGGGTAAACAGGAAGTAATGGAGGGTGAGGAAATCTTTCATCTAAGTATTCCATCATTACGGTGGTGTTATATAGCCCCAAATCCCTGTCTACAAGAATAGGTAATTCATGATATGGGTTAATAGATAAAACCTCTTCTGGAGCATCATCATTATTGGTTTCTCTGATTTCACACGCAATATCTTTTTCTGCAAGTACAATCCTGACTCTGTGGCTGTAATGGTCGTCTTTATCTGAATATAAAATCATAGCTGTTTCCCCTAAACTTAGTGATAGTCCTTTTGGTATTCTCTATATAGCAAAAATGATAATGCGGTAAAGGTTATAAAGAAAAATATTACATACCAACCTATTCTTTCTCTGTCTCTTTTTGCAGGCTCACCAACATATACCAAGAAATTAGTAAGATCATAAATCAAACTATCAAAGCCTGCCTGAGTTAATTCACCAGATTCTTTAATTTTAAGATAGCCACATTTTTCTTCAGTAATGTCATTTCTATTTTCATCTCTTTTAACACCACCATTTGATGCAATTACAGGTACTTCCTTGCAACCCAATACTTGTTTACCTTGCAAATGACTTAAAACATTTGGCATGGCAGCACCAGGATAAACAAGATTATTAACTCCATATTGTTTGGAGTCATCTTCATAAAAAGTTCTTAGATATGTATATACCCATTCAGGACTATGTGATCGTGTTACCAGAGTTAGATCAGGTGGTGCAACTCCGAACCACTCTTCCGCATTTCTTTTAATCATTGAGCCTGTCATTAAATCTCCGGGCTTGGTCTCTTGATTAAAAATTAAATTTTCAAATAATATCTCTTCGGGAATTTCGAGATCAGCTGCAATCCTTCCCCAACGAGAGTATTTTAGCGAGTGACAGCCGTAACAATAATTTATATAGGTTGCTAATCCTTTTTGTAAAGATTCATTGTTATAAAGATCATAACTGTAATCATCACATTCTCCGTAATCACCACAGGGGGCCGATTCAGCAGAAAAAATACCGGGTGCAAAGTATATAGAGAAAATGATAATAAAAATTTTAATCATAATCTCTCGGGTGGCTGCTTTGTCGATTCAAGTGATGTATAAATTGGCATTAAAAAGAAAAATAAGAAATAAATAGCAGTACAGATAACGCTCATTAAAGTTCTTAATTCAGTAACTGGAACTGTTCCAAGATAACCTAAGGTTAAAAAGCTGATAGCGAATAGAGAGATTGCAATTTTACTAAAGATGCCTTTATATCTAATTGAATTAACTTTACTTCTATCAAGCCAAGGCACTACAAATAAAATTGCAATAGCACCAGCCATGACAATCAATCCTCCAAGTTTGTCTGGGACAGCTCTAAGCATTGCATAGTAAGGAGAGTAATACCAAACAGGAGCAATGTGTTCTGGAGTGCTAAGTGGATTAGCTTCTTCAAAATTAGCTTTTTCAATAAAATATCCTCCAGCTTCTGGAAAAAAGAACATTATTATTGAAAAAACTGTCATGAAGACACCAATACCTACCAAGGCATTTAAAACTTTGTATGGAAAGAAGGGAACGCTATCAAGAGGCACTCCATCATCATCAAGGTGTTCTTCAATATCTATGCCTTCTGGGTTACCAGCACCAACTTCATGCAAAGCAACCAAATGCATAAAAACAAGAGCGATTAACATAAGTGGTAATGCAACAACGTGTAGGGCAAAAAACCTAGAAACCGTAGATCCAGAAATATAATAGTCTCCTCTAACCCATACCTCTAAAGATTCACCAATATATGGAATAGCACCAAAAAGAGAAATAATTACTTGTGCTCCCCAATAAGACATTTGGCCGTATGGTAATACATACCCCAGAAAACCTTCTGCCATCATCACAAGATAAATCGTCATTCCAAAAATCCAAACCAGTTCTCTTGGTTTTTTATAAGAGCCGTATAAAAGTCCTCTAAACATATGCAGATAAACCACTGCAAAAAACATGGATGCGCCAGTAGTATGCATGTACCTGATTACCCATCCATAATCTACATCCCGCATAATAAATTCTATTGATGAAAAAGCACCCTCTTCTGTATTTTGATAAGGCATCATGAGCCATATCCCAGAAATAATCTGTATTATCAAGACAACTGATGCTAAGGCACCAAATAGATACCAGAAATTAACTTTCTTAGGAACGGGATGTTTTGAAAGATGTCTTTCAAATGTATTAACTATTGGCAATCGGTCGTTAAACCACTTAAATACTGTATTCATTAAGTAATCTCCTTATCCTCTCCAATTGTTAAAATTGATCCCTGAAAATTATGAGGTGGCACCTTTAGATTGGTTGGTGCTGGAACACCCTTGAATACCCTACCAACTATGTCGAACATTGAGCCGTGGCAAGGGCAAAAGAAGCCTCCTGTCCAGGTTGCATCCCATGGCTTTGGTTCAACTTCAGGATGGTATTTTGGTGAACATCCTAAATGCGTACAAACTCCAGCAAGTATTGAAAATTCATCGCTTTTTGATCTTGTTGGATATAGATCTCTATAAGGCTCATCAATAGATAGCGAATTTGGATCTGCGAGCTTCGTTTCAACTGATGGTAAATTAGAGATGGAACTTTTTGTATGACGCAAAACAAAGACTGGTTGTTTTCTCCAAGCCACTTGAACAATTTGCCCTTCTTCAATTTTAGAAATATCGACTTTTACAGCAGCGCCTAANGCCTTAGCTTTAGCACTNGGATTCCATGCAGCTATAAAAGGTGTCGCNGCAAATGGAATGCCTGCTGCACCAAAAGCAGCTGTCATGCCTATAAGTANTTTTCTTCTNTTATTATTTTTGGTGGATTCGGTCATAATTGNGNTTTATATTCTAATATAATTAGTCTATATAAACCACTACCGTTTTGAGAATTGAGAGCTCTTTCTAGCNTTCTTNAAACCAGGTTTTTTCCTTTCAACTTTCCTNGGATCNCTGGTCAATAAACCAGCTTTTTTGAGTTGAGGTCTAAGCTCTTCATCATANTCAATCAGGGCTCTNGATATACCATGCCTGATTGCACCTGCTTGACCAAAACTACCGCCNCCCTTGACCATAACTTTAATGTTAACTTTTTCATCTAACTCAGTTAGTTTCAAAGGTTGCATGACAAGCATCTGAGCAACCTGTCTNCCAAAGTATTCATTTAGAGGTTTNCTATTAACANTAATNTCTCCNTTTCCTTTNCTCAGATANACTCTTGCAGAGGAAGTCTTNCTTCTGCCCGTTGCATANTGNATTTCNCTCATTTAATTGGTTTCCAAATTTCAGGTTGTTGTGAATCATGCGGATGATCTGAACCAGCATAAATTTTTAATTTCTTGATAATTTGATTGCTTAATTTATTTTTTGGGAGCATGCCTTTCACAGCAAGCCTAATAACTTCCTCAGGCTTTTTATCAATCATTTCTTTAAAAGTTGTTTCTTTAAGTCCTCCAGGGTATTGTGAGTGTCTGTAATAAGTTTTCTTGTCATACTTGCTTCCGGTGACAGCTACTTTTTCTGCATTGATGACCACCACGAAGTCTCCTCCATCAGTATGAGGAGTAAAAGTTGGTTTATCTTTCCCACGAAGCCTATCAGCTAATTTAGAGGCAAATCGTCCAAGAATTTGCCCATCAGCATCAACAACATACCACTTTGGATCTACTGATTGCTTGTTTAATGACTCTGTTTTCATTTGTTTCTAAAAATAGACGTGAATATTAATGTTTCATGAGCATTTAATCAACAAATTATGCTCGAAGAATTAATTTTTTGTGATGTATTCTTGGGATGACATTTCAATCAATCTGCTTGCTGTTCTTTCCCACAAGTTTAAAAGTCCCTTACCATCATAAATATGAGGTAAATCTGCTGCAGGATAAAAAAACTTTATTTTTGTATTAGCAATATATGCTATGTCAACAAAAGCTATTAGTCTCCTGACCAAATCCATTGATTCATCGTTAAGTACTGAAATATTACTTAAAAAAATCCAATTGAAATCTCTGCATAAAAGATTGAAATCTTGAGTTGCAACAGGTGATGAAAAAAAACTTTTAAGATCCACCCAAAGGCATTCCGCTGTGACACCTTTTACAGGGAATTTTCTATCATTCAAAATTAATTCATTGTCTAATTTAACCCTTTCACCAAAATAGCTTTCAATTAATTTAATAATTTCATTTTCATTGGATGAATCCATGTTTAGTAGGGATGAATTTATTTTTCTGTAATCTTTTGTTGAATCCAAATGATGATATAGAAAATCATTTTTTATAAATTGAAGAGATTTAATTAATTTTTCTCTCTGAAGACCATTTTGATAAAGCTCATCTACGCTTGAATTAGAAGAAATGAATAAAGGAATTTCCTTTAAAGAAAGTTTTGGCATAATTTCTGCAATTATCATTGCATCAGCCACATCCTCTACCTGAAACTCATCAATAAATATTAATCTTTTTTGATCTTTAAGCTCATCTATGACTTTATCTAATGGATTTTTTTGGCTATCTAATTTATCGAGCTTCTTTTTAATGTGGTTCATAAAGTTAGTAAAGTGAATAAATTCAAATTCTTGATTTAGCTTACTAGCAATGCTTTTCAAAAGGATAGTTTTGCCAATTCCCACACCACCATAGAGATAGATGCTTGGGATTTTTTTGGATCTCAGAAAACTAAAAATTTTTTTGTCTCGTTTAATTGAGACTTCAACAAGGTTCAAAAATTCTACTTGTTTAGAATCTAGCTTAATGTCCTTTTTTTTGAATTCATCTAGAATAGATACTGATATCATCTTTTTAAATTATGGCGATTAATCTTAATTTCAAATCAATTATCACAGTTATAGTGGCGGCTCTAGCCGTGTTTAGTATATTTCACTTCTCAATTGATAGAAATGATATAAATTTTGAAAAAATAGTTAAATCTGTTGTGATCATTAAAACAAAACCAACTCGGTCATCAGCTTTCAATGATAAGCATATTGGTTCAGGGGTAATTATTTCCGATGATGGTTATATAGCAACAAATCTTCATGTGATCAGTGGGATACAAAACTTTGTAGTGGAAACCAATGAAGGCATTAGTCTAGATGCCAATTTAATTGGCTTTGACAAACGCTCTGATTTAGCCATTCTTAAAGTTACCAATGAAAATGAGTTGAATTTAAATTCAATTGTCTTTGCAAAAAAAAAATCGATAAGTATTGGTGATAAAGTTTATGCAATAGGTGATCCATTTGGACTTGGTTTAACCGTTACATCAGGGATTGTAAGTGCTAATAATAGAAATACTGGAAACCCATATCTAGAGCTCATACAGACCGATGCTGCAGTAAACCCAGGAAATTCAGGTGGAGCATTGATTAATGAACATGGAGAATTGGTTGGAATTACATCAAAAATTTTTTCAACAACTGGCTCTTTTTCGGGGATAAGCTTTGCTTTACCGGTTGATAAGCTTTCCGATATAGCCTCTGAAATTATTAAGTTTGGTCTTGCAAAGAAAGCATCCCTTGGAAATTTTTCTATCCGTTCAATAAGAATTTTGCACAACAATCAGCTTAAATATTGCGGAGAGATCGTTAATTATTCAAGTGGTCCAATCTTAGATTTATTCGAAACACATGAAAGATTGTGCATCCTAAAAATAAATGAAGAGCCCATGAGTTTAGATAGGCTAAGGCTGGTACTTGGAAATGCGTTTCCAGGTGATGAAATAAGCTTAACTCTTTTGGATGATAAGGGCGAATTGCACTCTTACCAAATTAAGACTGAGTCTATCTAGGCAATCTGACTATATTTGCTCCAAGGTAGGATAGTTTTTCTTCTATCCTCTCATAACCCCTGTCTATGTGATAGATTCGATCAACTATTGTTTCACCTTCAGCGCATAATCCTGCCAGAATCAGACAGGCAGATGCCCTTAAATCCGTAGCCATCACCTGGGCACCTGTAATCGCTTTAACTCCTTGAATAAATGCATTTTTCCCTTGAATTGAAATATTGCAACCCATACGAACTAGCTCTTGAACATGCATAAAACGATTTTCAAAAACATTTTCAGTGATTACTGAAGACCCTTTCGATAAAGCATTTATAACTGTGAATTGAGCTTGCATATCTGTGGGGAATCCAGGAAAAGGTTGAGTTTGAATGTCAACAGGATTAATGTCGCTATTCATTTCAATGGAAACAGATTCGTTTGTTGTTTTAATATCTGCGCCGCAAAGTCTAAGTTTTGAAAGAATATTTTCTAATCTATTTGGATCAACTTTATTGATTGTAATGCAACCTTTGGTAAGCGTAGCCGCGGCAAGATAAGTCCCTGCCTCGATTCTATCTGAGGGAATGAAGCAGTCTCCACCTTTTAACTCAGCAACTCCAGTGATGCGTATTTCATCGGTGCCAGCGCCCTCAATTTTTGCACCAATAGAATTTAGAAAATTTGCTAAATCTACTACCTCAGGTTCTCTAGCAGCATTCCTTAAGACAGTTTTTCCGTCAGCCAAAACAGCAGCCATTATTAGATTTTCAGTGCCCGTCACCGTCACACCTCCAAAAGTTATGTCTGCTCCAGAAAGCTTTTTAGCTTTTGCAACAATATAACCACCATCTAATTCTATTTCAGCACCCATTTGTTCAAGAGCTGTTAAATGAAAGTTTACGGGCCTTGTCCCAATAGCACATCCGCCTGGTAGAGCAATTTTTGCTTGACCATACCTCCCCAATAAAGCTCCTAAAACTAATATTGATGCCCTCATGGTTTTAACAAGTTCGTAGCGTGCTTCAAAATTATTTAGATTTGAGGAATCAACCGAAAACTTCATTGATTCATCAAGAACTATATCTACCCCCATTGAACCAAGGAGTTCAAACATTGTTGTTATATCTTGTAAATAAGGCAAATTATCAAATGTGATAGTTCTATCAGAAAGTATTGATGCAGCTAGTATTGGTAAAGCAGCATTTTTTGAGCCCGAGCATTCTATTGATCCCTCTAATCTTGAGCCACCAATGATCTTAAGTTTTTCCAAGACTGTACTCCTCTTTGGTTAAAGTCTTTATACTTAACGCATGGAGCTCCCCCGAGGAGAAACATTCTTTGAGGTGAGATAAAACCTCTTTATGTCTATTGAGCACCTTTTGCCCAATAAATTTATCGGAAACTATTGTGAGTGTTAAATTGCAGTCAGAATTTGACAGAATTACCTCAGATCCCTGAAGGTTGGCTTCCAAAATACTTTTAATTTTTTCATGATCCATTATTCAGGAATGTTTGCATTTGAAGTCCAGTTCAGAATTACTTTATCTATATCACCATCAAATTCTTCCGCAAGAGCTCTAAATTGGTTTCTAAAGGTTAGCCCGAGATTAACACCATTAACTATGATATTAATAATTTTCCAACCTTCACCTGATTTTCTAACTTTATAAGTTATGGGATAAGAATTTGACTCGGTAAGTAGATCTTGATTTACATCCTCAATCTTTTCAAATGTAGTTTTATTCGTAAAGTTAGTAACTATTTTTTGATCTCCCCACTGCGCTAAAGTAGATGCATAAGTATCAAGCAAAGAATTTTTGAATACTTCAATAAATTCTGATCTTTGCTCAGTTGAAGAGTTTAAATAAATTTCTTTACCCATAACACTAGCTGAAACTCTCCTAAAATCGACCATGGGTTCAAAAATATCTTTTATCTTCTTTTTAAAGAGGTCAGGATCAGATTCAAATAAATCTTGATTATTCACTATAACCTGTACCATAGACTGGGCATTGCTATCGATAAAGGTTTGTGGGTTTATTTCGCTACTATTCGTTGGGACTAAAAATAATAACGAGAATGCGTATATAAAAACTTTTTTCATTCCCTTCATTATAACATTAGTGTTAGGTTAAGATTTCAATATGAGTACTAATAAATTTATCAATTCAGCAAAAAAAACTATTGGAATACAAGCAGATTCGATTGCATCTCTAAGCAATCAAATTGACAAATCTTTTGCAGAAATCGCTAAAAAAGTATCTCTCATTAAAGGAAAGCTAATTGTTATGGGTGTCGGCAAGTCAGGACATGTAGGCCAGAAAGTTTCTGCAACATTAGCAAGTACTGGAACACCCTCTTTTTTTATTCATCCAACTGAAGCAGCTCATGGTGACCTTGGAATGATCGCAAAAGATGATGCGGTCTTAATCTTTTCAAATTCAGGTGAAACAAAAGAAGTTACTGCAATTTTGCCTGCCTTAAAGAGAATGACTTCAGATATCTTTTCTATTACGGGTAATGCTAATTCCTCAATTGCAAAAGCATCTTCAGTGCACTTAAAAGTTCAAGTTGAAAAAGAAGCTTGTCCACATGATCTTGCACCCACAAGTTCAACCACTGCATCAATGGTAATTGGGGATGCATTGGCAATTTCTTTAATTGAAGAAAAGAACTTTTCGAGCGAAGATTTTGCAAAATCACATCCCGCAGGTGAATTGGGCAAAAAATTAACGACGTATGTAGGTGATCTTGCCATTAGCGGAAATAAAGTTTCATGCGTCGAAATTGACGCAAGTATTAAAGATACAATTATTGAAATTACCTCTAAAAAGCTTGGCATGGCTCTTGTTGTTAAAGATGAAGAAGTTGTTGGTATATTTACTGACGGAGATCTAAGAAGAGCATTAAATCAAGAAATTGATATTGAGAATAATTCTGTATCAAGTGTTATGACAAAAAAATTTATAAGCATTTCTGAAAATGATCTAGCCATAGACGCCGCAACCCTGATGGAGAAGAACAAAATATTTACACTTAATGTCCTTAATCAAAAAAAACAACCCTCAGTCATAACAATGCATCAGCTTCTTGAATTTGGCATTATATGAAATCTATTTTTAATCTTGTTTGTCTAGTAATAGTAATTCTAGCAAGTCATTATGCTATTGCTAATCAAAATGAATTTAAGATAAATGCTGAAATTATTGACTATGATCCTAGCAAGAAAATAATATCACTTGATGGAGCGATATCCATGACCTCTGATGATTTTCAAATATCTGGAACAACTGCAACGATTTCCATGAATGAAGAAGTAATTTCCATCGAGGGAAATCCCGCAAGAATAAATCTTGAGAATCCTGAAAAGATTTTTGGAGAAGCAAAACAAATAAAATATACCCCGGCAAAAGAAATATCATTAGTGGGTGAGGCAGTTCTTAGGACTAAAGATGGAGAGCTAAAATCAAAAAAAATACTCTACCAGCTTGGAGGGTCTAATTGATGGAAAGCATTCTCATGTCATGCGAAAAAATTTCCATCAAAGTAGTTGAAAAATTAATAATTCAAAACATATCTCTAACAGTTAATAAGAATCAGATAGTTGGTTTATTGGGTCCAAATGGCGCAGGAAAAACATCTACTTTTTATGCGATAGCGGGCATCGTTAAAATAAACAGTGGCAAAATCATTTTTCAAGAAAATGAAATTCATAACCTTCCAATACATAAGCGTGCCAATCACGGGCTAGCATACCTTCCACAGGAACCCTCTTTGTTTAACGACCTTTCAGTGATAGAAAACCTTAATGGTATTAGCGAGCTATCAAAGCAACCAAATCTGATGACGGTGGATGAGATTATTCATACGTTCAATCTAAAAAAGATTATTAATAAAAAAGGCAGAGAGCTATCTGGGGGACAAAGAAGAAAAACAGAAATTGCTAGAACTCTTATTGGAAATCCAAGACTTCTATTGCTAGATGAGCCCTTTTCCGGTATTGATCCAATAGCTGTTGACGAAATTAAAGATTTACTTTCACATATCAAAACTATGGGTATTTCAATCCTGATAACAGATCATAATGTCAGAGAAACACTTAAAATATGCGATAAATCCTATCTTATGGCTGATGGATTAATCTTTTTAGCAGGCACTAAAGAAGAAATTGTTAGTAATTCTTTAGCTAAGGAGAAGTACTTAGGCTCTTCTTTTGAATAACTCATGTCCATCAAGTTAGTAAAAACTTTCAATCAGAGCCAAATTCTGGCGATGACACCATCCCTTCGAAAATCAATTGAATTGCTGCAACTGTCAAAATTTGAATTGCTTGAAGAAATAAAACATCATCAAGATGAAAATCCATTCATTAAAAATATCAATGAAAATGAAGAATTTTTTGAATTAGATTACGAAAACTTTTCAGAAGAAGTTAATTTACAAGAACATCTGCTCAAGCAAATTTTTGATCTTTCATTAGAAAAAGAAGATGAAGAAATCTGTCAAACATTAATATATTCATTAGATGAAAATGGAATGTTGATCGATGAGCTTGAGGAACTAGAAGATATTTTAGAATTCAAGTATTCACAAACAAAAATTTTAGAGAATTTAATTAACGTTGTTCAAAAGCTTAATCCCCTGGGTGTTGGAGCAAGGGATTTTAAAGAAATGATTAAAATACAAGTTGATAAAAAAGTCTCTGATATTGAAGTGAAAGAAATTGCAGATACAATTCTAGTTAGATCAGAAAACTTTAATTTCCAGGACTTGGAAAATGAATTAGCTAAGAATTTCGATAAAAAAAAGATAAGGGATGCAATTAATTTCATAAAAAATTGTGACTTAAGTCCTGGAATGAATTTTGCAAAAAATGAATTCATACGTCCTGATATTGTGGTTAGTGGAGCTAATAAGAGTTTAGAGATTAAATTAATTGAAAATGATCTGCCAAGCTTGGGATTTGATCTTGAGCTATATGAGACATTTAAAAAAGAAAAATCAGTATCACAAAAGATTAAAGATAAGGTTCATGAAGCTAAATGGTTCATAAAGGCAGTTGAAACTAGGAATAAAAATGTATCTAAAATAGGTTCCCTAATTTGTGAAAAACAAATTAAATTTTTAACAAAAACTTCAATAGATCCAGAACCTCTTTCTGGCAAGGAAATTGCAAAGGAGCTTAACCTCTCAACTTCGACAGTATCAAGAATTATTCGGGCAAAATATATCCAATATGATGATGGCCTCCTTCCTATGAAATCACTTTTAGCTCCATCGGTTTCTAAATCTAAAAAAATTACGTCACGAAACTTAATAAGAGAAATTGACTTATTAATCAAATCTTCTCAAAAAAGATTAAGCGATCAAATGATTACAAATTTACTCAACAAAAAGGGATATGGATTAGCAAGAAGAACTATTAATAAGTATAGACAAAAATCTATTCGTCTCGAGGTGAGCTCATCTAAGATTAAGACTTTATATGAAAGAAACTAATTCATCATCAGAACTATCAAGTGAACTTATAAGCGCCTTAGATGAAACTGATAAGTCTTTTTCAATAAATCAGATCAAGCTTCAGCTTGATGCAATGAATCCATCTGAAATAGCGCATGCGATAGAGTCATCACCTCCATATCAGAGAAAATTAATATGGTCACTTCTTGATCATGATGAGGAAGGAGAAATACTTACCGAGCTTCATGATGAGATTCAACAGGAGCTTCTGTTAAAAATCGATTTAGATGATCTGATTGAGATAATCTCAAATTTAGAGCTCGATGATATTGTAGATATTCTTCAGGTATTGCCTCAGCCTCAGGTAGATGAGTTTTTATCAAAAGCATCATCACTTGATAGGGAAAAAATCAGAACGGTCATGGATTATCCTGAGGATTCTGCTGGGGGCTTAATGAATACTGACATTATCAGTGTAAGACCCCGACACAGCCTTGAGGTTGTAATGAGGTATCTTAGATCAAAGAAAGCTCTTCCTAAAAATACTGATAAGATTTTTGTTGTTTCAAAAAATGATCAGTATCTTGGCGATTTGTCTATTTCAAAAATACTTGTTTCTGAACCAACTTTAAGTGTTAGAGAATTAATGGAAACAGATTCACTGCCTATAGATGCAAACATGAATGATAAAGAGGTTTCAATTTTATTTGAACAAAATGATTTAATCTCTGCTCCAGTTATAGACGAAAATTCCAAATTAGTTGGAAGAATTACCGTAGATGACGTTGTCGATGTGATTCGAGAAGATGCTGACCAAAACTTAATGAGCATTACAGGGATTGCTGAAGATACATTTGCTGCTCCTGCAAGAGCAGCTAGATCCAGAGTTGTTTGGCTTTCAATTAATTTAATCACAGCATTTATTGCTGCCATGACAATTAATCTTTTTGAGAGCACTATTGATAAGTTGGTTTACCTTGCAGTTCTGATGCCAATTGTTGCTAGCATGGGCGGAGTTGCTGCGACGCAAACCCTTACCATTGTAATCAGAGGCCTTACTCTCCAGCAAATCAATAAAGCAAATATTAGATGGCTTTTTAAAAGAGAGCTTGTTGTATCAATTATCAATGGAGTGGTTCTTTCTGTTGCAATCGGTGGTATTACCTTCCTTTGGTTTCAGGAGGTAATGATCTCAATCTTGATATGTGTCGCTATGACTATCAACTTAATTAGCTCTGTAGTAGCTGGGGTGGTTGTTCCGATAATACTAAGAAAATTAAATCAAGATCCTGCAATTGCAGGAAGTGTTGTTGTAACAACGGTAACGGATGTGGTTGGATTTTTTTCCTTTCTAGGCTTAGCAACTATATTTTTAATTAATTAATTCTTTCAAGAACAGGATTGTTAATTGGACCTTTTACATCAAACTGGATTGTTGATGCATTTGTTAAGTCTTCCTGAAAGATTTCATTAAAAAAGAGAGCTCCCGCTGCTGCTGGAAGTCCAACAAAAATTCCTGCGTACCATGGAAGATTTTCTGTAATGCGTAAACGTACATCTAGACTGAGATCTAATTCATCAAAGTTGCCCATATTATCTTTTTGAATTAAACCTTTCCACATCATTTTTGATGAGTTCGTTTCAATTGTCATTGTCTCATTTAGTCGAACATAATTTTTGGCAGCAATAGGATATATCTCTAACCGATCAATCTTAGTTTGAGCATACTCATCTAAACTTAGATCTAAGTTAGCAACCTTTCCAATGATATTTTTTAAATTAAATATTCCTAAAAGATTGAGAGCTGCTGAATTTGGTACAAAACTGTCCCATGTTAAATCCTTTAATAGCAACTTTCCCTCGCCTTCTAAGCTATTGAGGTTTTTAATGTTTTTGAATTGAAAATTTAAGTCAAGATCTGCATAACCTAAGTTAAAGTCATCATTAAAATTTAAAGGATTAAAATTTAAATCCTCAATGATGTATTTACCTTTGAAACGATAGAAATCCTCCTTTGAGTCATAGAAAAAATAGTTTGCCTCTGGTTTTTCACTGTATGTCTTGATTATGCTTGATGACAACTGAATGTTGTTAATACCAAGTTTTGTTCCAGATTTTTGGATATATGCTGAGAGATCTTCGAAAAATATATTATTAATAGTTGAATTAGATAAGATGATTCTGAGATTCAAATCATTCATTAAGCCTGATTCAGAATTTAAAGCATTGAAATCATAAATAAAGTCTAAGCCATTTATCTCAGCCTTTATAAAGCTTGTTGAATCATTAAAAACCTTGCCAGATATTTGTTCGCCTGTTAGCTGAAGATCGAATAAACCATTTTGAACATTAACCCTGCCCTGTTGATTAAGATATTTTTGATTNAAAAAANANAGNTCCTNTATATCAAAATCAATNTTTAATTNNGNTTNATNGNNGCNAGGNTTTTGTGATGATAAGAAATCGAATAATTCNTCTGTATTAAATGAATCAAGNTCAGCAATTAGATAATATTGGTTGGGTCNTANANTTTTTNTTAATTTTGTTTTTGCCTNNCCCAAATGAATCAAAGCTGAATTCNGNGTNAAATTAGGGAGATAAACATCTAACTTATTGTTNGTAACTTTTAAAGAACGNGTTTTNTTTTCGTAAATTATNTCTGTNTCTAAAGGCTCATCTNAATTTTTACNTATGTAGGCAAAAGGTGAATTAAATGAGGTGCCNATAAAATNTGTCTTNGCAAANNCTGTAATTGATTCATTTGAAAAAATTATATTAAGGTTAGTTTTTGTTTCTCCATCTAGCTGAAGGAACTCTTGATCAGAATAAAATCTATTTGGATCTAAGTCGATGCTTGTTTTGAGTTGAATATTAGGAGTTTGTCTTAATTCATAGCCCAATAAATTTGCTTTTATGTTCTTTTGATCATCAAGGTTAAAAAAGATAATTCCTTCAAGGTTTTGTAAATCCTTGATGGTTAAGCTAGCATTCATTAATCTCAAAGAATGATCAAGAAGGAAAAATGATCTTCCTTTAATATTTGAAACTTCAATTAAATGCTCAAGTTCCTCGGAGCGAAAGTTATAAACTCCTGATTCAAGAACACTCATAGATGGAGCAATGGAAAGTTCTCTCAGATCAAAATTAATGAGCTCACTTATAATATTTAATTCTTTCTTATTTGGTGCGTGGTTTGATGAAAAATGTATTTCNCCCGANGCAATATCAACATTAATCCTAAAATCTCTGCCAGATANCTCATTAAAATTTCCGGTTATAGCATTTACTAGTAATTGACCTTGCCNAAAGTAGATAGCTCCTTTATCTAAACTAACTGAATTTGACAGAAACTGATAATTCAAATGTGAAAAATTTAATTTGTCTTTATCAAAATTAAGCTTCTCTGAAAAAAATTCCTGACCACCAATCTTCAAAGAAATTTCATTTAACTGAGGGCTAGAAAAAATAATTGAGCTTAAAATCTCAATCGAGAATGTTATTTCTTCAGCCTTAAATATTCTTTCATTTGAGTTATTCAAAACGCTTATTTCAGTGAAACTTAGTTTTGGAGTTAGTGTTGATCCCGTTCTTTTAATTTTTTCATAATTAATATCAAAACTGGCTAGCAAATAGTCATCGATATACTTAAGGCTTGTTTCAGGAAATCTGTTTATTGATAGAAATATCAATAAGACAAAAATTAATGCAAATCCTGTTGCTATGATTAATGCAGTTAGTCCAATCCTCTTAATTGTTCTAAGCATAAAAAAACTTCTGTCTAAACCTTCTCATTCCAAAATAGACCGGGAACCACAGGATCATGCTTGTAATCCAATAAATAAAAATATCTAAATAGGAGTAATGCAATGGGTGATGGAAAAGGTAAAACAGCGCTGAGATAAATGCCGCAGATGTTCCGAAAAATATTGATAATTGTAAATATGAAAAAAGGCGAAAGGTATAAGCATAAGCATGGATAATTAGTGAGAATAGACAGTAAAGTGAAATATGAAATCCTATGGCTGAATTCGAAAGAAAATCTACNAAGAATCCGATCAAAATCGATTGATTAACCCTTATTTTCTCTGGTACAGCAAAGACCCAGTAACTAAATATCAAATATGAGAAGTTAGTATCAAAAAAAACACTGCCAAGCTTAAATGATAATAATGAATCCAGAATAATTGCAAAAAAGATGCTTGAGTAAACTATTATTATTTCTCTGGTACTCATGTTGGTTTAAATAAAAATACTTTTTCATCTGTTAATGGGTTTGCAAAGATTTCTATAGAAATTAAATACTCATTGTCTTCAGCCTGAATAAAACTTATGGCTTTACCAACAGGCATATCTTTATTAAAAATTCCTCCAAATCCAGACGTATGAAATTCTTGTCCAATAATTAATTCCTTATCTAGATCCTTAGAAGATTTACAAATAAGCAACCTCTCAAAACCACTACCTTCAGCGTTACAGTAAACCTCAACATCTTTATTGTAAATTGGNATTTTGTGATCNATGTCACTCAGTAAAATTANTTCAAATGAATTAGGATGATCTTCAATGATTTGGCCAATCAGACCAGTTGAATTAAGAGCAAAGCCTTTTTGATAGGATTTTTCATTTTTTTCTANAAACATTCTGTGATTTGAGCAGCAAAAGTACTGATCAGTATCAAAATCAATAATCCTATGTGGAGGACTCACATCACTGAGTTTAGAGTTAAATATATCCTGCTGTGCAATAACTGATAAAATGCTCAACTGCTCTTTCAAACTTTTATTTTCATTTATTAATAATTTTTTTTCGCTGAAGTTTATTTGGACTGATGCAAATGAATTTTTGAGGTTGTTCAAGCCTGATTGCAGAAAGTTTTTAGAGCTTATTTTTATTCGATCTAATGGATCAAATGTTTGATAAGTAATATCAAGAAAGAATAAAGTTAATCCAAATAAACACGCAACGACATATGGTAATCTTGAGTTGAATCTGGGCGTCTCGTTCGCCATTTATAACTACTCTGTTGAAAGTAAATCAATATTATATTTATCGATAATTTCAAGTGCCTGACCTCCACCCCTAGCAACACAAGTTAGAGGATCTTCAGCAATGATTACAGGTATTCCAGTTGAATTAGATATTAGCTTATCTAANTCTCTNAACATNGCACCACCGCCAGTTAAAACAATNCCTCTCTCTGCTATATCAGCAGCTAGCTCNGGAGGAGAAAGCTCAAGGGCATTTCTAATNGCCCTAACCATACCGTAAAGAGGNTCTTTCATGGCTTCGAAAACCTGTTGGCTATTTAAGGTAAAACTTTCAGGTATTCCCTCAGCAAGATTTCTACCNGTGACAGTCATTTCAGTTTTNTCAGANTCATCTGTTGCACAACCAACGGTTTTTTTGATTTTTTCNGAAGTTGATTCNCCAATAACNCATCCATAATTTCTTCTAACCCAGGAGGTGATTGATTCATCCATTTTATCTCCACCAATCTTTACAGATTCAGCATAAACGACNCCNTTNAGTGAAAGTATTGCNATCTCAGTAGTNCCACCACCNATATCAACAACCATGTTNCCATTAGCTTCTTCAACNGGAAGGCCTGCACCAATTGCAGCAGCCATAGGTTCTTCAATTAATTTGACATCNCGNGCACCTGCTCCAAGNACAGATTCTCTGATTGCCCTTCTTTCTACTTGAGTAGATCTGCATGGCACACATACNAATACTCTAGGGCTAGGTTTGATAAATCTTTGCTCATGAACTTTAGCAATNAAATGNTGAAGCATTTTTTCAGTGACCTGGAANTCAGCTATCACACCATCNGATAAAGGNCTTATNGCATTNATATTNCCTGGNGTTCTNCCAAGCATTTTTTTTGCTTCATGGCCAACTGCAACTACTGTTTTTTGGCCTTTTGACTCTCTGATTGCAACAACGCTGGGCTCATTTAAAACGATGCCAACCTCTTTGGTGTAAATGAGTGTATTTGCTGTACCAAGATCTATTGAAAGATCATTCGAAAACATACCTCTAACTGTTTTAAATAAGTTATATTTCAATTCCGGTCCCCTTCATGTAAATAATGATACAAATAGTATAATATTGCGATTTTAAAATAATAATATCATATGGATGATCAAACAGTCAGAACTATTTGCTACCTCTCAAGACTTAGATTAGATGATGAAAAGTCTAAAAAAATATTGAGCGATCTCGATACAATTATTGGAATGATTGACTCCTTATCGTCTACAAATACTGAAAATATTTCGCCTCTTTATAATCCTTTAGAAGAAACTGCAAGAAAATTTAATGACAGAATAAAATCTGACAATAATAAGGAGCTATTCCTAGAAAGTGCTCCAGAATCAGATGAAAATTTCTTTTTAGTCCCTAAGGTTGTTGATTAAATGCAATTTCAAACAATCAAAGAAATCAATGATGGACTGGTTTCTAAAAAATTCTCTGTTGAAGAGCTAATCAAAGATACTTTTGCCCTAATTAACGAAAACAAAGAGCTAAATTGTTTTATCTCATTGAATGAAGAAAATGCTCTTGCAAGAGCAAAAAAAATAAAGGTTAGTAATGATTCCCATCTGTTATCTGGTATTCCTATTGCACAAAAAGATCTTTTTTGTACAAAAGGAATTAAAACAACTTGTGGATCAAAAATGCTTGAAAACTTTTATCCACCCTATAGCTCAAAAGTTGAAGAAGCATTAGATGCTGCTGGATCAATATGCATTGGTAAAACAAATATGGATGAGTTTGCAATGGGATCATCAAATGAAACGAGTTTCTTTGGAAATGTACACAACCCATGGAAAAAGGGATTTGTTCCAGGGGGAAGTTCTGGTGGTGCAGCATGCTCAGTGGCAGCTGGGTTAGTACCTGCAGCGACTGGAACAGATACAGGTGGCTCAATCAGACAACCAGCTGCATTGTGTGGTCTCACTGGCATTAAACCAACTTATGGGAGAATCTCGAGGTGGGGAATGATCGCGTTTGCCTCAAGCTTAGACCAAGCCGGTCCAATTTGTAGAACTGCTGAAGACTGTTCAATTTTACTTGATGCAATGACTGGCTATGACTCGAGAGATACGACATCTCTTAATCTTGACCCCACCAACACATATACTGATTTAAATAAGCCATACGAAAATCTAAGAATAGGAATAGTAGATGAATTTAATGTAAATGCTTTAAGTAAAGAATCTCAAACGTTATTCAATGAGTCACTAAAAGTTTTTGAGTCACTGGGTGCTTCAATTCATAAGATTTCTCTACCCAACATTAATCAATCAGTACCTACATATTATGTCATTGCGCCTGCAGAGTGTTCCTCAAATCTTTCCAGATATGATGGAGTGAAGTTTGGTCATCGAAGCCTTAAAGCTGAAGATCTTGAATCTCTATACATAAATTCCAGAAGTGAGGGGTTTGGCGATGAAGTTAAAAGAAGGATACTAATAGGTACTTACGTTTTATCAGCAGGATACTACAATGCATATTATAAAAAAGCACAGCAGGTTAGAAGGCTTATAAAGAATGATTTTGAGGAAGCATTTAAAGAGGTGGATCTAATTGTCTCACCTACTTCACCAAGTGAAGCGTTTGAATTTGGATCAAAGGGAACTCAAGACCCAACTGAATTATATCTTGAAGATCTATATACCATTTCATCAAATCTTGCAGGTCTTCCAGCCCTATCGATGCCTNATGGCTTTGTAAATGGATTACCAGTAGGTATTCAGCTGATAGGGAACTATCTTGAAGAAAGCATGATCTTAAATTTNGCTAATAGGTTTCAGCAAAGTACNGATTTTCATAATGCGAAACCAACTTTTGAGGGTTTTTAATAATGAGTTGGGAATGCGTGATTGGTTTAGAGGCTCACGTTCAGCTCTCCACGGAAACCAAGCTCTTTTCAAGAGCCTCAACATCTTTTGGGCAAGAGCCGAATACAAACGTNAATTTAGTAGACTGTGGGTTACCTGGTGTTTTACCTACTGTTAACAAAAATGCTTTTTATAAGGCGATAAGGTTTGGTCTCGCAGTAGATGCTGACATCAATCAAACTTCTTTATTTGATAGGAAAAACTACTTCTATCCTGATTTACCAAAGGGATATCAAATTACCCAAATGGAGCTTCCAATAGTTTCAGGCGGAAAAGTTGAAATTGAAATTGAAGGGGCAAAAAAAATTATAAACTTAACTAGAGCGCATCTTGAAGAAGATGCTGGAAAGTCAATACATGAGGGCATGGCAGGAACGGGGGTAGATCTAAACAGGGCTGGAACGCCTTTGCTTGAAATAGTTTCTGAGCCAGAAATATCGTCTGCTAAAGAAGCAGTTGCTTACATGAAAGCGCTTCATCAAATAGTTACTTTTTTAGATGTTTCTGATGGAAATATGTCTCAAGGATCTCTACGGTGTGATGCAAATGTTTCTGTAAGAAAGAAAGGCGATAAAAAGCTTGGAACTAGAACTGAAATAAAAAATATTAATTCGTTTAGATTTATTGAAAAAGCAATTGACTATGAAATTGAAAGACAAATANATGTTATAGAATCTGGAGAATCTGTAACTCAAGAAACAAGGCTATATGACAGTATCAAAAATGAAACTAGGCCTATGCGATCTAAAGAATTTGCTAATGACTATAGATATTTTCCTGATCCTGACCTTTTGCCAGTCATGATAAGTGATGCGGAAATTGAAGAAATTAAGGCAACTTTTCCTGAAATGCCAAAAGATAAATTTATAAGGTATCAATCTGAATTTAAAATTCCTGAAAATGATGCGCAGATTATTTCTTCATCTAAAAATCTTGCTACTTTTTTTGAAGAATGTATGGAAAATGCTAAAGATGCAAAGCTTTTATCCAATATCATTATAGGAGATATTAGCTCATTACTTAACAAGGAAAATATTGAAATCACAGACTCAAAACTATCAACAAAAAATGTTTCAGAGTTAGTAAATCTAGTTACAGAAGGTGTTATTTCAGGGAAAATAGCAAAAACTGTTCTTGAAGAAACATGGGATTCAGGATTGAGCCCTATAGAAATTGTTGAATCAAGCGGGCTCAAACAAATTGATGATGATGATGAAATTGAAAGAATTATAGATCAAATNATTTCTGAGCATCCCGATCAAGTGACTGCTTATAAAGGTGGTAAAGATAAGCTATTTGGGTTTTTTGTCGGTCAAATCATGAAGGCAACACAGGGGAAAGCTAACCCTGCATCCGCAAATAAAATTTTAAAAGATAAACTTGATAACTAGGTTATCCACATAGACAAAGTCTCAGCAATACATGCTGGTTTGTCAGTTCCTTTAATTTCCATTGTCACTTCTGATTTAACCAGAAATTGTCCAGGATTTTTTTCTGTAATATCAACAACTTTTGAATGCATTCTAATTTCTGAATCAACTGGAACGGGACTTAAAAAACGGACCTTATCTAAACCGTAATTTAAGCCCATCTTGGCTCCTTCAACAACGAGCGCAATATCTTGCCCTATCCCTGCTGTTAGCGATAGAGTCAAAAAGCCATGGGCTATAGTAGATCCAAAAATTGGTGTTGCTTGCTCAGGATCAACATGAATAAATTGATGATCAAGTGTTGCATCNGCAAATTTATTAATTCTTTCTTGNTCTATCTTAAACCAGTCAGTAGCNCCTAACTCTTTTCCAACATAACTTTCAAGATCCTCAACTTTNACTACTGTTATAGCCATAATTTACTCCATTANATGTTCTTTATACTGCTCTCTAAGCTCNACNTTTAATAATTTACCAGTTGCTCCATGAGGNAATTCCTCNACCTTAATAATATCATCNGGCAACCACCACTTTGCNACTTTATCTGCAAGAAACTCATNAATTGANTCTTTATCTANATCNCCCTTACAAATNACCAGAAGNATCGGTCTTTCATCCCATTTTGGATGCGGNACTCCAACCACNCATGCNTCTTCGACATCTGGATGTCCAACAGCAGCATTTTCAAGATCAATAGAGCTGATCCATTCCCCGCCACTCTTNATTACATCTTTTGATCTGTCCATTATCTGCATNCANCCATCTGGGAAGATTTTTGCAACATCTCCNGTNTCAAACCATCCCTCATCATCAACTGCTGGTGAATCAGATTTGAANTANCTCTCTATGATCCATGGNCCTCTGACCAATAATGCNCCCTGTGCTGATCCATCCCTAGCAAGCTNATTGTTAGCATCATCCACAATCTTTATTTCTACTCCAAAAAGTGGATAGCCTTGTTTAGTTTGCAATTCATATCTCTCTTGATCTGGTAATTCTTTCATTTTCTTTGTTTGAAGATTCATTGTTCCAAGGGGGCTCATTTCTGTCATCCCCCATCCATGGACTAGAAACGTATTATGCTTTTCATCAAACTCTTTAATCATTGCAAGAGGCGCAGCTGACCCACCAACCATGACACTATCAATGCCCTCGAGAGTTAGGTTTTGTTCAGACAAATAATTTAATAATCCGAGCCAAACAGTAGGCACTCCCATAAGGATATTTGGATTTTCTGCACTTATAAGTTCAAATAGTGAAGCTCCATCAAGCGCTTGACCNGGCAGAATTAATTTACAGCCAGTCATCAAAGCAGCATAAGGTGTCCCCCATGCATTCACATGAAACATTGGCACAACTGGTAATACCGAGCTAGTGGTGTCAAACCTTAATGCATTTCCTGATGCCCAAGTATGNANCATGGTGGACCTGTGACTATAGAGAACTCCNTTNGGATTACCTGTAGTTCCAGAGGTATAACATAGTGCTGCCGCATCTCCCTCATCCACTTCAACCCAATCTGAAATAGGGTCAGATTGCTCAACCATTTCATCATAGAAATGTAAATTTTTAATATCAAAATTTATCTCTTTTTTTGGACTCATTAGAATTATTACTGGAGAGAACTCTAAGTGATCTTGAACTCCCTCAATAAGTGGCAGAAATGTATCATCAACAAAAACAACTTTATCCTCAGCATGATTTAAGATGT
>NHFF02000028.1 GCA_002172535.2 Gammaproteobacteria bacterium TMED104
AAATTTCCTTATTTATAGTGATGCTAGTAATTATGCAGAATTTAAAAGAACAACTAACCACCCAATCCTTTTCGGCACAAATAATGCTGAAAGGATGAGGGTTTTAGGTGGAGGAGGATTACAACTTGCTGCAGGTAATAATATATCAAACGCTTCAGGAGATTTAACTATAGATTGTCCAGCAGATATTGTTCTTGATGCAGATGGTGGAAATATAGAAATGAAAGATGATGGACTTCATTTTTATTCTATAAGCAGAAGCGGAGATAATGCAATTATTCAAAGTGTTATATCAAATGGAGATGTAGTAATACAAGGTAATGATGGTGGCTCAACTATAACTGCTCTTACTCTTGACATGTCAGAAGCTGGTTCTGCAACTTTTAATAGTAATATTACATTAGGAGATAACAAAGGTGTGTATTTCGGGGCAGGTTCAGATTTAATTATATCTAGTGACGGTACAGATGCGATACTAGATGCTAGTGGAGATATTATTCTTGATGCAGATGGCACAAGTATAAAATTTCAAGATGGGGGTACATTAAATAGTCGTCTGGGATTAGATAGTGCAGGTCTTATTGTAACAATAGAAGGTGCAGATAAAGATTTTTTTATAAATGGAGACGATGGCGGTTCAGCGATTACAGCAATTAGAGTAGATATGTCAGATGCTGGTGCATTAATTTGTAATGGTAATATCACAGCTTTTGGTAGTCCTTCTGATATAAGACTAAAAGAAAATATTGAAGTTATTCCTGATGCTCTTGATAAAGTAAAACAATTAAAAGGAGTCACTTTTAATTACAAAAAAGATGGAAAGAAAAGCACAGGACTAATAGCACAAGACTTAGAAAAAGTATTACCTGAAGTAGTTTATGAAACTTCTACTACAGATAAAGACGACGAAGAAAAACACTTAGCTGTTCGTTATGGCAACACAGTAGGTTTATTAGTAGAAGCCATTAAAGAACAACAAGAACAAATAGAAACTCTTACAGCTAAAGTAAAAGAACTAGAGGATAAATAATGGCTACTCCAAGTTCAGGTGCCATAAGTTTAAATGAAATGCACGTTGAAGTAGGTGGTTCTTCTGGATCTACAGTATCAATTGATGATTCTGATATAAGAGCATTAACAGGCAAAAGCTCAGGTGCTACAGCTTCTTGGAACGACTACTATGACAAAGCAAAAGATTGGAGTATCTCAATGACTGTTGGTGCAACAAATGTTTTTAGTGCCGCAGGTGATTATAATGCTGAGTCAAATATAAGATATAAGGGATATAACACTACTTTTAGACCTAGCGGTACTAATTATGGTTCTATGAATGACTACGCTGACTCTGATTTTTTAGGTGGACAAACTATAGAAACTTTTAACGTATCTGGAAATAGTACAGTCACATCAGCTCAAGATACTACAATGTTGTTTGCGACTGACAGTTCTTCAGCACTTGTTGCGAATAATGATACTGCATTTAAAAAAGTTACTATAAACAGTAATGTTTACAACAGAAGTGATGCTACTTATGTAGCTAATTCTGGAGATAGAAGTCAATGGCAATGGGCAATAAATCAAACTGTTCCAGACAATAATACTTCTGCTATGACTCCTTTTACTGCTCCAGGTAACTCTTGTTCTATTGTTTTTAGTAGAAACCCATGAGCAAAATAAAACTAGCAAAATATACAGAAGAATTTGGAAACATAGGCATTAATCCTGATGTTGATGAAAATGACAAACCCTTTAATAGAATATCTTTATGGGTACAAGATCCAATTACAAAACAAAATTTGCGTTATGAATGGAACAAAACAGATAGCGGAATAATTCTTACTGAAGAAAGTGATGAAACTTATGTAGAAACTAAAGATGTCGAGTATTATCAAAAATTGTGGGAAGCAAATACCTATCAAGAATTTTTAGCTCTTTCTACTTTAATACCACCTAAAGAAACAGATACTTATAACATTGAAAATACTATGGCTGTGCCAAAAAGCACCAACACTTATGATGAAGTTTATGTAAACAAAAAATTAGTAAGAACTGATTACAATATAGGACTATGGCAATCTGATAAGTTAATAGAAGAAGTAGAAAAAGTATTTGGCAAAGACCAAGAATGGAAGGGCAATAGATTTAATATTATTGGTACTTATCAAGAACATGATGATGCACCTTTAAGACCACCATACACGAATGTAAAAACATATAGTTGGTACAATGTTTTTACAGATGTTCCGACAGAAACATTGAATGCTTTTAAAGTTCCTGATGTGGGCTACACATACAAAGAATGGAACGCTATAAAATACAATACAGTAACAGGTAAAAAGCAATTTAAGTTGGTTATAGCAGATACGGAACATACAAGTAATTATCAAAAGCACCCTAACACTTTTATACCAAGACCTGAAGTTCCTGTTTATGCACCATCAACTTTCTTTTTTGCAAAAATTTTTAATGAAGATGGTACAGAAGCAGATGAGTATGATGTTTTCTTTACAACCACTAAAGATATTATGAAAGAATTTTGCAAAGAAAAAAATTTAAATTTTCCTGTTCCTAAAACTAGAGAAGATGATTTTATTTGGATATACGGCTTAGTTTATGATAAAAAAACTTTAGAAATTAAACAGGTAAAAGGTTATATTCGTTATCCTACAGACCAAGGCGAATGGCTATAAAATTAGACACAAAAAAAATAGACAAAAAATTCTACAAAAAAGTAGAAGAAGAAAAAAAATTACGCAAAGAATTTAGAAAAAAATTTTATAATTAATTATGTTTGGTAATAGTGCATTTGCAGAAACTCCTTTCGCAGCTCTTGGAGGGGTTGACGGAAGTGTAAGTGTAAATTTAACTGGTCAAGTTGGCACAAGTGCTGTTGGCTCTTTTACTTTTATAGGTAAAGCAAATGTAACACCTGCTTCACAGGTAGGGACTTCTGCTTTAGGCACAGCTACTGTTGATGCTGAAGCAAGTGTCACCCTTTCTGGTCAAGCAGGTACATCAGCACTAGGTAGTCCAGCACTTACTGCAAATGCCATAGTTAGTGATTATGGTAATAACCCTGACGAACCTTTATCAGCACTAACAGGTTCTGTTGCTGGTGTAGGTGTAAATGGAAGTGTTGTTGCAGTTTTACCAAGTGTTTCAGCAAATGTTGGCTCTGTAAGTGTAAGCATTACGGCAAAAGCAAATGTTTCAATACCTTTGGCTGATGAAGGAGAATCTGCTTTAGGTAGCGTTGCTACTATATCTAAATCTAATGTTACTCCAACTACTTTAGTAGCTACTGCAAATGTAGGATCTACAACTCAAAAAGGGTTTGCAAATACAAATTTATCAAGTCAAATTGGCACAACATCTTTAGGAACGCCTGTTGCCTCTATAAGTATTTCAGTTTCTTTAAGCGGAGTTGCTGCAACAAGCTCTGTAGGAACAGTTACTCAAAAATCATCAAATAGAGTATCTGTATTAGGAGTTGCTGCAACTGGCTCACCTGGATTGCCAACTTTAATAGGTAAGGCTAATTTTTCTGTTGTTGGGGTACAATCTATTGGTTCTGTAGGTACAGTATTGGTGTGGTCAGATGTAGATGAAAGTCAAAGTTCCAATTTTGGTCAAACTACTAGCACACAAACACCTAGTTGGTCGGATGTAAATGATTCAGAAACGCCTTCTTGGGAAGAAGTAGCTTAAAAACAATAATTTAATTATAATTTAACAGAGGTTAAAAATGGCTAGTTCATACGAAAACGATTTAAGATTGGAGGAAATGGGTACAGGAGAACAAATTGGTTCTTGGGGTACTACAACAAATACAAATTTAAGCTTGATTGCAGAGGCTTTTTCTTATCAAACAGAAGCAACATTCGGTTCAGATGCAGATGTAACTGCAACAATAGCTGATGGAGCTTCAGATAAAGCTAGAGCTTTTTATTTAAAAGTTACATCTTCAGGCAGTTTGTCTGCAACTAGAACTTTAACAATAGCTCCAAATACGCTGTCTAAAGTAATTTTTATTGAGAATGCCACTACAGGATCTCAATCTATAAATATATCGCAAGGATCAGGTGCAAATGTAACTGTAGGAAATGGCCTTACAAAAGCATGTATTTTAGACGGGGGCGGTTCAGGTGCTGTAGTTTATGACATGTTTGATAAAATTGATTTAGGTGCTAATGCTAAAATTAATGGAGGTAGCTTTGGTATAACAGCTTCAGAAACAGTAGCTTTGACTAACAAAACTATAGACTCTGACAGCAACACTATTACTAATATTGTAAATGCTGACATAAAAGCTGCAGCTGCAATAGATGCTACTAAAATAGCTGATGGCTCAGTAACAAGTACAGAGTTTCAATACATCAATACGCTTTCATCAAATGCACAAACTCAAATAAGTGCAAAATTAAATTCAGCTTTACCTAATGATGCTTGGATTAGTTCTGCTGATAGCAGGAATAGACTTTATTTTACTGCAAACGGTAGCACTATACTTAAATTTGATAGTAATTTTTTAGTCCAAAATAATTCAGGAACTACTATGTTGACTACTGACACTAGTGGTAATTTTACAGCTACAGGTAATGTTTCTGCTTATTCTGATTTAGCACTCAAAGAAGATATTTATCAAATTGAAAATGCCTTAGAAAAAGTAAAAAAATTAAGAGGTGTACATTTTACTCGTAAGTCCGATAATACAAAAGAAATTGGAGTTGTAGCTAACGAAGTAGAAAAAGTAATTCCAGAGCTAGTAGATGAACATCAAGATAAAGATTTAGGCGTAGTTAAAACTATGAAGTATGCAAATACTGTTGGTTTGTTAATTGAAGCGGTAAAAGATTTAAGCAACCAAGTAGAAGAATTAAAAAATGTCTCTAGCGACTAGCGGTTTAATAACTCTTGACCAAATACATCAAGAAGCAGGTGGTACAACCACAACGGCTTGTTCTATAAACGACCAAGACATAAGAAATTTATATGAAGCTCCAGGCAAAACTCTTAACAAAACTCAAGGGACTGCGGTAGATTTTGGAGATTTTCATGGAGCTTCTAATGATCCAAGAATAAGCTTAACTGGCTCTCCAAGTTTAAGTGGAACTTTAACTATTAACGAAAGTTATTCAACAATCTATATAGTTAATAGCCAAATAACTACAAGGTTTAACGGGTTTGTTGCTAGTAGCTATGGTTCTTCAGGAAGCTCTGGAGGTGGCACAAAAGGAGCTTGGTTAAATGGTTCTGAAACTTGGATGAATGTAGGAGTGGAAGCTTTTTACTGTTATAGCACTCCATACGTTCTTGGTATGTTTAATCCTAATAATACTTATAGTTTTGTAATAGATAAGCCTGTTTTTAACTCTGGTTGGACTTCTATTTCTTTATATCATCCTTACAGTAATTATAGCAATCCTTATGTATTTACAAGAGCTTCTGCAAGTTATTCTTATACTCAATCGCAAACAGGAGTTACAGTTTGGAGTTGGGTATTAAATGCTGACCAAAGCTCCGCTTCTAATAACTTATTACTTGGCTCTCCTAGAACTAATGCTCTTCAAGGGACAAGCTATCAAACTTTAGTAATAGCATGATATATTAGGAGGTATTATGGAAATTATTATTTGGATAGGTCTATCTTTAATTATTGCAAAAGCTTTATTAAAAGCTGTAAGACCTGATATAAATAGATATGTAAACAATAAAACTAAAGACTATTGGAATAGTTTAAAGGATTATTTTTAATGTCAAGATCTACAGTAAACGAAGTTGACAAAAGGCTTTCAGCACATGAAGCTGCTTGTGAACAGCGTTGGCGAGAAAATTGGAGAAGATTGGAAAATATTGAAAATGGCATAATGTCTTTAAACAAACTGATTAGAAACAGTTTAATCTTTTCTCTTACTATATTTTTGGGAATTACAGGATTTCTAACAAAATTTATCTTTTTTTAAATGCAAGAACTTTTAAATCTGTTAAAGCTTCACGAAGGCTTTGTAAGCCATTGTTATGATTGTAGTGAAGGCTACAAAACTATTGGGTTTGGCAGACTTATTGATAAAAAACTAGGCGGAGGTATTACGGAAGAGGAAGCAGAGTATTTACTCAAAAATGATGTAAATAAATCTGTAGTTGTTTTACAAAATAAATTAGATTTTTTTTCAGAACTATCAGAAGTAAGAAAAACTGTTTTAATTGATATGTATTTTAATATGGGGAACAGATTGTTTAAATTTGAAAAGACACTTGAGCATATTAAAAACAAAAATTTTACTAAAGCCGCAGAAGAAATGTTGAACAGCAGATGGGCTGGCCAAGTTGGTCAAAGAGCTGTAAGGCTTTCAGAAATGATGGAGTCTGATGAATACCCTTTTTGAATATGACTCGCCAAACAGAACGGATTGGAAGATCAGGCGAATACGCAGTCGCTAGTTTTTTAAGTTTAGAAAGCGATACCGTTCATGTCTTACCACATGGTAGTCACGCTGACATAATATTTGAAATAAATGACATTATGTACAAATGCCAAGTAAAAACTTGTTCTAAAAAGAAAATGTGTCATAAAACTCACAAAAGAGTAAATTGGTGTTTTGACATGCGTAGAGGGGCTAATACAAAGCTTAGAGATTATAAAAAAGGTATGGTTGACCTTTATGCTTTTTATTGTTTGGAATACAATACAATAGTATTTAAAATTTTTAAGGATGGCAAAAGAACAAAAATAACTTTTAAAGACTCTCTTATGAAAAATATAAATTCTAAAGAAAGTTTGTATGATGCTCTTGATAAAATAAAAAATGGCTTTAATTAAGTATAAATTCAAACCTGGTATAAATAGAGAAGGAACTTCTTATTCTAATGAAGGGGGTTGGTTTGATTGTAATTTAGTTAGATTTAGAATGGGATTACCTGAAAAATTTGGCGGTTGGGCTAAACTAGTAGCTTCTACCTTCAAAGGTACTGCACGTTCTCTATTTAATTGGATTGCTCTTGATGGTGCTAGATATTTAGGGATAGGAACGCATTTAAAATTTTATATACAATCAGGATCTTCTTTTCACGATATTACACCTATAAGAAAAACTGTATCAGGAAGTATAACCTTTACCAAAACAACTAATGGTTCTAGTTCGATAAAAGTAACTGATGCTGGACATGGTGCTAACCCTGGAGATTTTGTAACTTATAGTGGTGCAAGTACCTTAGGTGGAAACATAACCGCAGCAGTTTTAAATCAAGAGTATCAAATACAGTCTATTTCAACTGCAAACGGTAATGAATATTTTATAAATGCAGTTGATACAAGTGGCAACGCTGTAACAGCTAATTCAAGTGATAACACTAGCGGAAGTGCAAATGCTGAATACCAAATTATAACAGGCTTGGATGTTTTTGTAGAAGGTACTGGTTGGGGTTCTGGTGCTTGGAGTGCAGGTGGTTGGGGATCATCTAGTCCTCTTTCTGCTTCTAACCAATTAAGAATTTGGTCGCAAGATAACTACGGAGAAGATTTAGTTATGGGTGTTAGAGGAGGAGGTATTTTTAGATGGGATGAATCTTCTGGTACAAACACAAGAGCTGTTGAATTAAGTTCAATTACTGGAGCAAATTTAGTTCCAACTAAATGTATTAAAGTTTTAACTTCTGAAACAAATAGACACTTAATAGTTTTAGGAGCAGATCCTATAAGTGCAGGAGCTCGTACAGGTGCTTTAGATCCTATGTTAGTTGCCTTTTCTTCTTCAGAAGATTTGTTAGATTTTGAGCCAAGAACAACAAATACCGCAGGTAGTGTAAGACTTTCGTCAGGTTCTCAGATTGTTGGTGGAATAAAAGCTAGACAAGAAGTTGTTATTTTTACTGATACTTCAATTTACAGTATGACAAATATAGGGCCGCCTTTGGTTTTTGCTATTAATCTAATTGATGAAGCTGCTGGATTAATAGGCCCTAACGCTTGTGTAAATGGCCCAGAGGGTGTTTATTTTATGGGTAAAGATGCTTTTTATGTTTATAAAGGAGCAGTTAGCGAATTACCTTGTACCGTAAAAAATTATGTTTTTTCAGATTTTAATACAGCACAAGCATACAAGACTTTTGCTTTTACTAATAAACAACATTCTGAAATAGGTTGGTTCTATCCTAGTAGCTCCTCTCAAGAAAACGATAGGTATGTTATTTACAACTACCAAGAAGCAGTTTGGTATTATGGACAACTTACTAGAACATGTTGGTTAGATACAGGAGTTGTATCTTATCCACAAGCTACTGCTAATAATTACTTATATCAGCACGAAGTTGGGTTTAATGATGATGGTAGTGAAATGCAAAATGTATTTATTGAGTCTGGTGATTTAGATATACAAGATGGAGAAAACTTTTCTTTTTTAAAAAGGCTAGTACCTGATGTCAAGTTTCTTACAAGCGATAGTTCAACTAATGTAAATATAGAAACTAAGGTTAGAAACTTCCCTGGCGACAGTCTTTCTTCTGTAGCAACTTCAACTATCAGTCCAACTACAAAACAATCTCATATAAGAGGTAGAGGAAGGCAAGTGGTTTTTAAAATAAAATCTAATGATGGTGATTCAGGAAATGATGGAGTTGGTTGGCGATTAGGAGATACTAGATTAGACATACAGCCTGATGGCAGAAGATAATGTCCAGATTATTAAAAACAGCTTTGCCTTTTGCTTCAACAGAAGTTTCTCCACAACTTTATAATAGATTAGTAAGAATACTTGAATTAAATGTAGGTAGCTTTGATCCTGATAGGACACCACACTTCACACAAACTGAATTAAATACTTTAGATTTTCAAGAAGGTGATGTAATATGGAATACAACTGTTGGCTCTTTACAAGCTTATTTAGGCAACAGATTTGTTCAGTTAACAGAACCAACCATAAAAAGTGCTGGTTTTGAACTGCTTGGCTCAGTAGGTACGTTGAAAATAGACGTAAAACTTAGTGGTGGTATTAAAATAGAGTTGTAGCCCCACTATTGCTTATAATAAAATAACAAGATGAATGAACAAATGACTGGTCTTGCAAGTTTAGGAAGATACGAAGATAACAGAATAGCACACGTTGCTGATGGGGAAATGGTAATCCCACCATTATCTATTTCTTTAGCTACAAAAAGACAAATATTCAGAGATATGTTAAATCAGGGTATAAACCCTGCTAATTATATTGTAGGCAGTTCTATGGGTATCAACCCCAATTCTGGATTGCCAGAGTTCTTTTTAAAGAAACTTGTAAAAAAAATAATTAAGCCAGTTAAAAAATTAGTCAAAGCTCAAGTAGGCTTGGTTAAAAAAGTAGTTAAAAGTAAAGCATTTAGAAAATTAGCACCTATAGCTATGAACTTTATACCGATTCCAGGCGTAGGGCCTTTAGCTGCTATGGCTATAAGAGGGGCTCTAGGAGGAGTCGCTAGTGGGGGAGGCATAAAAGGTGCTTTAATGGGTGCTGCTATGGGAGCAGCAGGCGGTGCGGCAGGTGGATTAAAACCTGGCATGTCCCCAGTTGTAGCTGCAGGAACAAAAATCACTCCAGCAAACTATTTTAAAGCAACTTCTTTTGGCAGTAACCCATTTACAAAAATAAAAGATGCTTTTACAAAAATAAAAGGCGGTGGCTTAAAAAATATTTTTGGCGGTTTAAAAGATATGAAATCAAGTTTTGCCGCTTTGAAATCTGGTGGGTCAGGAGGCATAACATCTTTGGGAGCAGGATCTAACAATCCATTATTACAAATGGCTAGTAGTTCTTTAGGTGGCTCATCAAATCCTCTAGTTTCTTTTGCTACACAAAGAATGGGGCAATCTAGCAATCCATTGGTTAAATTAGCTGGACAATACTTAGAACGCAAAGCAAGTTCTAAAGGTCAAGATAGTGTTAATCCTATGTTGCAATATGCTAGTTATGGAAACCCTATGATGATGTATGCATCTCAACCAGCAAGTTTAGTATCAGCTAATCCTAGTGGTATGACAAGAGAAGAATTATTAGAAGAACAAGACAGAATCAACAGAGCTCAGTTTGGATTAGCAGGGGGAATGGGAGGCTTGGCTGGATTAACAAGTTATTATGCAGCTAGAGATGTAGAAAAAAATCCTTTAGTAGATATTAGAGAAAACATAAGACCTGAATTGAGACCAGCTCCTGTATATGGTCAGGGTGGGTTTGATTTAGGATTTAGAGGGTATTCTGAAGGTGGGCCAGTTAGAGATTTACAAAATAACCCTTTATTTAAATTTAGAAGGGCTTTGCCTTCATTTAACCGTACAGCAAAATTTTTAAATACGCCTGTTGAAGATGTTGCTAAAGATGTAGGTTCTTCTTTGTATGACATATATCAAATAACTCAAAATCCTGAGCAAATTGGTGCTCTTGCAGCTAGAGCTCAACAAGATTTTGGAAAAGTTATGACAGAAGCTCAAGAACTTTTTAATGATGGAATTGAACCTATTCAAGAATTTGTAGATAGAGTAAGACAAGGTTATAGAATGGAAAAAGAAAAAGAAATGATAGGTTATGCTGAAGGCGGAGAAGTTTTAGATATGAGAGATGGCGGAGAATCTGAAGGCCCTGGAACTGGAACTTCAGACGATATACCAGCTATGTTATCTGATGGTGAGTTTGTTATGACTGCTTCTGCTAACAAAGGAGTGGGCGGTTATAAAATTAGTAAAAGCAAAGGCGTTGTATCTTTAACTCCAAGTGGAAACCCTGATAGAAAAAAAGGTGCAAGAAATATGATGAATTTAATGAAAACTTTTGAAAAGTATAATGAGGCAAACGCATAATGGCTGAACAAATTATAACATCTGGTCAAAGAGTAACTGATACTACAGGTGATCCTTATCTTAGAAGTTTGTTTTTTGGTACAGGCACAACTCCTGGCTTTATAAATCAACTTCAACAAATAGCTAAAAAAAGGTTTGCTACTGCTGTTCCTGAACAACAAATAGCTGGTTTAGGAGAGTTAGAACAGCTTGGACTTTCTAGATTAAGAGGTGGCATAGGCGATTACGAAAGATTTTTAACTGGTGGCGAAGAACAATTAAGCAGAATTAGGGATTTACAAGACCCTATGGCATTTCAAAAATATGAAAACCCTTATCAACAAGCCGTCATTGACCAAGCTACACAAGACGCTGTAAGAGCTTTTGACATGTCTGAGAACCGTAGAAGGTTTAAAGATATACAAACTGGCGGAGAGTCTGCTTTTGGCTCAAGAGCTAGATTAGGTTCTCAAGACAGAATGGAAGAATTTAGCAGAGGTTTGACTAAAGAATTAGCTGGATTACGAGCTGCTGGTTATAGAGATTCTTTAGATAGAGTAAATAGAGAAATAACAGACAGAAGAACTTTAGCTAGAGACTTATCTGACTTAGGTTCTCAAACACAATCTTTAGGCATGACAGGAATAGCTAACTTACTATCTCTTGGTAGAACTCCAAGAGACTTGCAAGACAGAAGGTTCCAATCACAATTCAACAGACAATTATTAGAAAGAAATGATCCTTTAGCTACTGCCGCAACATTAAGTCAAATAATGCCTAGGTACCAGCCAGTATCAGCCCAGTTAGAAACAACTTATGGCAGAGCTCCTAATCCAAAAGCAGTTGGTGTTGGTGCATTTTTAAATACTTTTTCTAACATGATGCCAAATATGCAACAATCTCTAAATCCTTATTTGGCAAGACCGTACCCAGTATACACACAACCTGTACCTGTACAACAAACAAATCAATCTAATCAAAATGCTGGTGTACAGCCACCCCCAAGTGTTTACGAAGATCCTAACAAACCAGAGGTTATTAATGCAGCTTTGAGCACCGAACCAGCTTATAAGCCTTCAGGATTAACAACTACTTATGGTTCTCCAACAGCAATTTATAATCCTACACCAAGACAGCAATATTTCTAATGAGTGTTTTTGATAGAGAAATGTTCCGACAGGCTTCATATCAAAGTCCTGATGTTACTGTTATAAGCCCACGAATAGACCCTCCAGTTGTAAGACCAGAAGAAATTGGAGTACAGCCTGAAACAGGTGATGGCTCTTCAGGTATAGAAACTTTAGTTCCTGAAAATATTCCAATAGTCCCCGATATTAATTTTAACGAACTTCCAAAACAAATAGACCCAACTGATTTAGGTAATATAAATGAAGGAGCTACTTTAGGGCCAAATGATTTTGCACTTTCTGATGGGCGTATTGTTGATGGTACGGATTTAATTGCACAAATAAATAATGGTGAAATTTCAGATAGATTAATCAATAGACTATCTACTCAAGCAAACAAAGAAGTTCCTATGGGTGAAAATATAATAAATGCAATTGCTAGATTTTTTGCACGTTCTGGAGAAGGTGCACAAGCTAGAGAGCCTATGCTGATAGATAGTGATTTACAAACTATTGAAGCTATTAAAAAAAGATTAGGTACACAATACGCACCTCAAACTGTGGAAGGAAATATTGCGGCTGGTTTAGAAAATTTAGGTGGTGGTATAAGAAGTGTTATAGATTTTGGTAAAGATTTATTTGGATATGGTGGAACCGAAGAAGATAGAAAAGAAAGAGATGAATTTTATAAAGACCAAAAAAGACTTGGTACTTCATTTTATGATTTAGGAACTAATGCAGAAGGTTTGCAAAAAGTTATTGAAGCAACTCAAGATGCATTAAAAAAATATGACCCCACTTATACAGAAAATATTGCCACACCAGAAATAGTTACAGATTTAGATGGCAGTAGTGGTGTGCCAGAAGAAGATATTGTAATTCCTGAAGAAGGTGTAACCACAGAAAAATCACCTGAAGAAATTGCTGCAGAAGAAGAAGCAGAAAGAAGAAGAAGATTGGAAGAGGCAATAGCTGAAGGACAAGAAAATCCTTTACCTTCTCCTGAAGATAGGTCTCCACCTGGGGAAGCGGATTTCGTAGTATCAAAAGAAGATCAAGAAAAATATGCAAAAGATGATAGGAATTTTATTTTTTCCCAAGCTGCACTTAGAGCTTTTGGTGATGGTAAGTTAAGAGATTTAATGTCCGAAATAGGAGAAGGGCTAGTGCAAACTGGTGACTTTATGGGAATACCTTTAGGTACTATGACTTTTGCTCAGAAAGAAGGAGCTAAAAGAACAGCATCTTCTGAACAAGCTTTTGAATTGTTAAAAGAACAAGCTAAAAATACAGGTAAATCAGCATTAGAATTAAAGCCAACTGACTTTTTGAAAGTAAGTAATGAAATACAAGAAGAAGTACCTTTCTTAGAAGGTAATATTCAAGCAGTAAAACTTTTAGAACAAGCTATAGATATTGTTGAAAAAAACCCAGAAACAGTTACTGGTGCTAGGGGATTGTTTTCAAAGTATTTGGATGATGCAAGAAACTTTATAGGAATGGGTGAAAAGAATTTTGATAGATTGCCACCGTATGTACAAGTTGCGACTATTATTGAAACTATAAGACAAAAAAACCTACAAGCTGTTTTAGGCGAATCAGGAAGAACTATTTCAGATAGAGATAGGCAAATTATAACTAAAGTGTTTGGTGATTTAAGAAGTGGTTTTGCTTCTACTGGAGAATTAAAAAAACTTTTACGTCAATCTTTGGCTGGCTTTAAAGAAAGTGGTAAAGCTTACCAAGTCAGTATAAAAGGTAACTTAGCTATGGTTAAAGCAGATCCTCGATATACAGCACAAGCTGAAGCTTATTATGCTCCTAAATTTGAAAAATATAATTTAGATTACGACTCTTTAGTATCTGAAATTGGAAAGACTACTGACGTATTAGAGAACAAAATATTTTTAGGCAAACTTAAATAATGAATACTTATGTTATTCAAGTTACAGATGACGACACTTTAGAAGTTCAAGCTAGAAGTGAAGATGAAGCTAGAAAAAAAGTAAAAGCTTTAATAGCTGAAAGGTCTGTAGTTCCTCAAGCAGATAATATTTTTTTTGATTACGATACTGGCGTAAAAGATATGGGACTAAGGTTTGAGCTTGGTTTAGCTGAAGCCTCAAAACCAGAAGAGCAAGAGTTGGTTCTTGCTAGACATGTTGGTAATCAATATACAAGAGACTCAAGTAATAAACTTGCATTGACTCCAGAAGGAATGAAAAGATTGGGGTTAGCAGATTACATAAAAACAGTAACTCTAACTAACGGACAAAAAATTCAACAAAACACAATTATTGATGAGTCTCTCGAAGCTTCTAACTTTGGATTTAACAGATATGACTTTGCAGATTTATCAGGAGCCATAGGGCCTGTATTTGGTAGTGTCTTAGCTTTAATACCGCAAGTAAGATTAGCAAAAGCTGCTACTGCTTTACTTAGAAACAGTAATGTTGCTGGTAATGTTATTGCCTCTGGACTTGGGGGTGCTATTGGTAAAGGAGTTGAAGAGGCTTACGAAGTTAAAGAAGGCATACAAGCACAAAATAGAGATGAATTAATTTCCTTGTTAGGCACAGAGTTTACATTAGGAGCTGTAGGACAGGGTTTAGGTGAAGCAGTATTCAAATTTTATTCTTTGTTATTAGGTAAACAAGCACCCTTTGATAATTTAAGATTTCAACAACAAGCTATCAAAGGCAGATCTATATTAGATATTATGAAGCTAGATGAAAAACTAGGTAAAGAAGCAACTGATAAACAAATAGCAAAAGCAGTAAGAGATGGAGAAGTTGGTTTAAATGAGTTTAAAGCTTTACCATCACAATCTGCACTTAATAGAGTTATTGCTGGTAGATTACAAGCAGTTTCAGAAACAGTCTTGGGTAATAAAAGAGTTTTAAAAACCAAAGAATATTTAAAAGAGGAAATAGATAGATTAAACAGATTAATAAATGGAGAGAACTTTGCTGGTGATGAATTTGTTACAGAAGCAACAAGAGGGCAAATAAAAGAATCTTTAGATGCTGCTAGGGCAAAATTAAACTCGGCTGAAATAGAAACCAGTAAAGAAGTTAATAAATTAGTTGAAGAACTTATAGAGGGAATAACTTCTGCTGATGATTTTACTACAGCAATAGGTCGTGATGAGATTGGTAATTTGTTAATAAGAAGTTTGCAAGAAGTTAGAAAAGGAGTTACAGAGCAATTAAATGATAGGTATAAGCAAGTTGATGAAATGCTCTTTAACATAGCTAGTGATGAAGATCCTGTAATTGCAGAAGGTATTGCAAGAGCTATAAACCAAAATATTGCAGAAACTCTTGATGATATGGTTAGGCTCATAGACGACAGATATGCTAGAGCTCCGTTAGAAGCAGCTACGAAAGCACCTAAAGATGTTGATGATTATGCCTCTGATAGTTTGATGAGACTTAGAGAAAATTTATTTAGTCGTTCTGCAAGAATAAAAGAAGGTCTTGAAACAGATAATTTTTTAGAATATTTTCAAACTGTTGGTAGAAATCCTTCAGAAAGAAATCAATTGATGTTTGGAGAAAACTTTCAAAGGCTAAGAAATGATTTATCAACTCTTAGAGCACTTAGACAATACAGTACAAATGTTGGTATAAATACTTCTCTAATTGATGAAATTTCTAAAAAGATTTATAACCCAGTTGCAGATGGTTTAGAAGAAAAATTTGGATTGTTTCAACTTATGGAAGATCCTCGTCAGTTAGTAAAACTCAAACAAAAAGGTGGAGTTATTACTTATGCTGATAAAGGATTAGATCGTGCTGCAAGAACTAAACTTTCTAATGCCTTTAAACAGTTAGGAGAACTTAATGATGAAGCTAGAAAAAGAATGGAGCCTTTTGATTCTTTGAAAATAAAGCAAATTATTGGCGAAGCTCCTATGGGTAATTACAACATAGATAGTGTTTATGATGAATTTGTCTTATCGGCTAGTAAAGACCCTAAACCATTCTTAGATTTTTTTAAAGGCTTGAGGCAACATGAAGAGTATTTAAAAAAGATACATACAAAAGATGGGAAACTAAATGAGGCAGCTTATCAAAAAGCTATGAATAAATTTGGCGGAGAACAATATGTAAAAACCCAATTACAAAGAAAAATTTTACATGATGCTTGGAAATCAGCTTACAACAAAACAGATGAAAGTTTTGACTTTAGAAAGTTTGCTAGAGGAGTTAAACAGTTTGATAGGTTACAAGACAAAAAAATGGAAATAATTTTTGGCGGAAACTTCAAACAAGTTGTTGATGCTCTAGACCAATTAGAAATGCTTACTCCTTCTGTTTACAAAAACCAACCGTTAGAGTTAGAAAGAATTGTTAATGAAATAGCTGGTTCTGAATTTGGACTAGCAGATGCAAATAATGCTAAAGCTTTTTTTGACACTATGCTAAGAAAAGCATCAGATACAAGAGATAGAATAGCATTTGACCAAAATGCAATTATAAGAAGGCTAGATGTTTCAGGTACAGATGAAATAGCTGATGTAGTTTTCAAACCAAATAGTGCAGAAAATATTAATTTAGTTAAAGAAGCTGTAGATGAAAATACATTCAAAGAAATACAACAAGCAAGTTTATCGAAATTATTAAAAGATACTTTTGATCCTTCTAAAGAAAAAATTACAGACATATTTAGACCAGACAGATTAAGAAGAACTCTTGATAGCTACGGAGATACTACTTTGGAAGCTATGTTTGGAAGAGAAAGTTTACTTGGCATGAGAGCTTTGCAAAGAGCCTTAGATGCCATAGTCATTGAAAAATCGGCTGGTACATTAGTTGCTGCTGGTATTGCGGTAAATGCTCTATCTATTGGTATGTTGCCAACAGTTGCTGGTCTGGCTTTGATGAGACAAGCATTTTCAAGTCCTTTTATTTTGAACATACTAGCTAGGAAAGACCCTGGTGCAAAAGCCAGAGCTCTTCAATTTTTTATTAGGGCTGCAAGACAACAAGGCATAAGGTTGATTACAGGAGGATATACTGCAACCGCAGATGCAGCAGGAGAAGCTATTGAAGCTGGTAAAGAACGCTTACAGGATGAAATGAATGAAGATGAGCTAAAGGGGTTTCAAGACGACTTAGAACAATTCAGAAGAGAAAGTCAAAGAGGTTTAAAAAATCTACAAAGCTCTACTCCATTACCTGAAGTTCAACCAGTAAGTAATAATGCACTTTCTCCTGAAAGGATAGACTTCGCTGAAAGGTTAGCTAGACGACCTATTGTTTAATTTAAGAAGTTCTTTTCTTTTTCTAAATAAATCCATCATATTTTCATAGCCATTAGGGTATATGTCTTTACACATGTGTATGACTTCATAATTTTTATTGTAATGGTCGTAAAGATTATCTAAGGACTTTATATTTGGAATATTAAAACTTAAAATTTTAAAACAATCTTTTGCAAAAGTTTCTCTTTCTTTATTTGTAAGCGTCTTTAACATTACCCTCTACCATATTATTTCGAGCTACACCTTTCCATTTTTCAGCAGTTCTTAAACCACCAAGACCAAGTAAAGATAAAGTTAAAGTCATTAGACCTTCAGTATTTAGAACTGGTGGTTGTATTGATGATCCTGAAATAACAACTATCCAATTCATTAAAGGTGCTAAAAAGTATTGCCACATCAAAGCCAATGCACAAATCCAAAGGATTGCAGGCCTAGATCCCGAAACAAAAATACTAGGATGTTTAGCTTGTTCTAAATTAATTTCTGCTTGAGCTTTTTGCAAATCAATCATTTGTGATTTGATACTAGCTTCTAGTTCCATACGCTTAGTTTTATCAGGTATGGCTTTACCAATTAAATCACTTATTGGTTTAAAAAATTTGTCAATCATCTGTTTCACCTCGCAGTATTTTTTCTAATTTAGCTTTTTTCTCCTCTGTACTATCAACATGTAAATCTTTATCAATTATTTTTTCTAACTTTAAATAATCAATTCTTTGATTTGGCACATATCTCCAAGTATAGCCATCCTTGGCAGTTACGCCAAAGACAGAAGTAGTCATGCCGATTTTTATTACAACAGCCTCCTCTCCATCAAGTTTTACTTTATCGCCTTCTTTAAATTGTGGATTCATTTTAAAGTTCAATCCTTTGATAAAACTTACTGACCAATCCTTTAAGGCTAATCCTGAAATAACTGAAGCAACAAAAATAGACAGCTCTAAGTAGTATTGCTCTATATTCATATAGCATATTCTAAAACCCTATTTCCTCTCTGTCCAAACCTAATGGCTTATCTGACAAACATTTACATATATCTTTTGGGAAGTGTACATAAGGCTCATTATCTTCTTCAAATTTAGGATCTTCTTTAAGATTCATCCTAATGTCATACTCATGTTTTGGATTCCATTGATGATACCAAACACTATCTTTCATAGCCCAAACAATAATAAAAGGGACATTTGTACCTTTTGCAAAAGAAGCTCCTTTTCTAAGTTTATTTGCAGACACAATAAAAGTTTCATACTTAGTTGCAGGAAAAGAACGACATTTAACTTCGCACCAAAAACAATTATTTTTAGACTCTATCCAATAATCTAAGCTGTAATTGGTTGGCAACTTATGGCAAGTTACTCCCCACAGCCCTTCTAAAAAACCTGCTACTCGTTCTTCCCGTTTCTGATCATCTTTGGTTTCTAAGCTTGGTGTTTTCATAGCTACTCCTCAAAAAAGTTTGGATCTACGGCAACTAATCTTTTAGTTGGCCTTCCTTTTCCTCCCACTTTGACTTCTACCTCTTGAATTTCTCTAGCATTCATAAGCCTTTCTATTATTTCTTTTACTTCATAAGACTTCATACTTCTAAACAGTTCATGTCTATCAACTTCTCTTTTTGATATACCCTCCCCATTTCTTGACCTAATAAAAGATAGCACTTGTTTTATTTTTGATTCTATTGCTGAACTTGCAACTCTATCTCTACAAGCTTCTATAAACAGCAAGTCATAATATCTGACAAAATCAACACACCATTTCATAATGTCCCCTGGAATCTTTTTTGCTTTGGGATTCTCCGCAAGAGTAACTGAAAGGGATAGTCGCATGGCTTTTTCTCTAGATCTTGATAGTAATGGCTCTAAGTTATCTTTCTCAAGTATATCTTGCCTTTTAACAATCTCAGATGCAAAGTCCTGCAGCACTAATTCTGCGTCTTGGTCAAAGTCTAGTACAACTTGCTCCAAATCAATATCGGCATTGTCAATAGCTACTTCATAAAAATCATTTATAGGTCGCCTTACATAATTAACCCAATTAACAATTCTTAATGGTGCATCTCTGAACTTTTTAAGTTGTGCAACTCTTCTTGGTTCTTTTGATTCTACAATTAAAAATCTGTTAAGAAATCCGTCTGCTATTCTTCCGCTATTTAGAGCTTTATAAAAGTTTTTAGGCACCGATAAACCAACTAGAGTTATGTTTGGCTTGTGTGTAAGTCGATTCATAAATTGGTCTTTGTATTGGTCTGGAACATTCATTAAAGAATAGTTATCAGGTCTTAAAGTGCCATGACACCTACCCCAAGCTTCCATTAAAGTTTGCAACCCATCTTCTCTGTTAAAGTTTTGTTGTCCTCCTATTGACTCCAATCTTTTACCAAACTCATCCATAATAGTTATTTGTGTTGGTCTTTGCCTTAGTATTGAATGCACAGCTCCACTTGAGGTGTAACCGTCTCCCACTATTAACTTTGAATGTTGTGATTCATTAAGAATGGTTTCTACAAATGTTTTAATGTTTTCTTTTCCTTGTCCTGATTTTGCAATACACATAAAAAACAAACTAGAAAAATTATTCATGTTGGTTCTATATACTCTGCCACAAGATACAGATGCTAAAGACAAAGCAGCGACCATAGATAGCTCAGGTTGTGGGACTTGTGCAATATCTTCACAGAAGTTATACATGTCTTTTAACAAACCAGGTGGATCATATAAATCTTTTGGTGGCTTTATGTTATCAACCGCTTGGACAAACAAAGGAGCTTTTTGATTTTTTCTGTCATGCGTTGATTTCACACTATCTACCACTTGGTCAATTTCTCTTATAGTAAGTGGCGGATTATTATTAGTGTTCCACGACCTTAAAAAGAATTTTGCAAAATTAAGATTTACATTTTTAGAAATCATATAACCTGCAATCCTAGCTGCTTGGTCATTCCTTGATCCTTCATTAACGCCATCAAGAGAGAAAGGTACAGTTATATTTTTATCCTTAGCACCTGACTCTTTAGATACACCTGTTATCTTGTACCATTCTTTCTCGGTAAAGTCTGGTAAATCCCCAATATCATAAACACTCCAACCATCTAAAAATACTGGCTTATAAATGGCACCGTTTGCATGTCTATTGTAAGGAGCAATAATCAGACCTCCTTCGCCTCTTATATCAATTAGTCTTTCGATTGGGGTTTCATTTGTTCTTCTAGTCGCAAAGGTAGTAAAGTTTTGTGGATTGTTGTAGTAAAAGTGCATACCTTTACCTGTAATGACTTTGTATGGAGTAACTGGTAAATTTTCTTCTACCCAAGTCATAGCTTCGGGAGTATCTGCATCAACAACAATAAACTTACCGCAAACAATAGCAACAACAAGATCATCTCTATCTTTAAACCACTCTTCAACTTTTTCTCTCTCTGGTCTTTTAGTTTTATATTCTTCCCAAGAACCTAAATTTTTTGGGGGCTTTTTATCTTTCCTCTGCAAAGGAATTACACTAAGACCTTCTTCATAATAAGCCATAGCTAATTCATAAGGAGAGTCCTCCTCTGATAAATTTATTTGAAACATCTAAGACTGTAAATCTTGTATGTTTCCAAAAATAGATTCGTAAGTTAGCTTACCCTCTGTTGCTTTAATTATTTGATGAGCTTGTTTTATAGACGGATTTCTATATCCATATCTCCAAGCTTTTATTGATGCTTCAGAACAATCAAAAGTTTCTGCTGCTTCTTTTACACCTAAAAACTCAATAAAGTCTTTGAGTGAATAGTGTTGCACTTTCTTGTTTTGAAACTCAGGCTCAAGTCCAGATTTTTTTAGATTTTTTAATGCCTGGTCTGATATTTTTTTTTGACGGTGGTAGTAATTAGCTTTCCAAATTTCATTCATTTTTTGCTCCTCTTAATAAATGTTTACACATAGTATAGTATAGACTATAATAATTCAAGTTCATTAATTAAAAACAGAGAGGTGAAGAGTGAGCATAAAAAATAAAATTGTTACACCTAGTCAGCTAGTAGATGATCAAGGAGCTAAAATCCTTATCTTTGGCGAAGCTGGTTCAGGTAAAACAACTATATGTGAAACAGCTCCAGGTAAGACATTAGTCATATCTGCTGAAGCTGGTTTACTTTCTATTAAAGACTCTAAGAATGTTGATGCTTTAGAAGTTAAAGAAGCTGCTGAAGTTATGGAAATTCATAGACTTTTAGAATCTGGTGAGATTAAGTACGACACCGTTTGTCTCGATTCAATATCTGAGATAAGTGAAATCTTACTTAATTTTGAAAAATCAAGAAACAAAGATCCTAGAGCTGCATACGGTAATGTACAAGAAAGCATGACCAATGTTATGAGAGCTTACAGAGATTTGAAGATGCATGTGGTCTTTTTAGCTAAAAGCGAAAGGACTATTGCTGACGGCATTCCTAATTATGAACCAAAAATGGTTGGTACTAAATTAGGTCAAGCTGTTACATATTTCTTTGACGAAGTTTTATCTTTAAGAATAATTGAAGATCAAGACGAAGAAGGTAATGTAATCAAAAGAAGATGGTTGCAAACTGAAACTGGTCAAGGTCATGTGGCTAAAGATAGAAGTGGTAAGTTAAATCCATTTGAAGAACCTAATCTTACAAAGCTTATTGATAAGTTAGGATTTGGAGGGGTTAAACAAACCACGCAAGAAGAACCTTTAACTAAAGCGGGGTAATAATGGTAGATTTTGCAGACGTAGATTTCATTGATAGTATTGATGAAATGCCTATAGGCCCAAGTGTGGCACCTGAAGGAACTTATCCTTGTAAGGTAATTGAAAGTGTTAAGTACCAATCTAAATCAGGTAATAATACTTTGAAGATTACTTTCCAAGTAGATAACGGTAAGTATAAAGATCATGTTGAATACTTTAGTCTTTGGCACCCAACCGAAGATGTTAGAAGGATTGCAACTGAAAAGTTTACTAGATTAGCTAAAGCTGTCGGGTTTAAAAAGTACCCAGATGATGCTTCAGCTTATGTTGGTAAAGAATTACTAATGAATCTCAGAAATGTAGATGAAGATTGGAAAGATAATGACGGTAATACTCGTACTACGACAAAAACTGTCGTCAGGTCTTATGAATTTAAGAACGACTTTCCTCAATCATCTGAGTCTGCGTCAGAAGATTCAGAAGTAAGTCCACCTCCTTTTTGATTGATAAAATCGAAGGGGGAGTCTTGTATATGCTCTCCCTTCACCAACACCCCAACAGAATCATCTAATAACTTTCTAATAATAGCAGGAAACTCTGCTCTTTCTGGCTGCATGTCCATAGTCCAAACTAAATCTGAAAAAGATTGTTTAATTTCTTCGTAACGAGGCACTATTTGACAAAAGTAAGACTCTAATTTTTTATTTTTTTTTGATAATTCATCAACTTTTTTTTCTAAAGTTTCTATATAAATATCTTTATTTATTTCTGTCATATTAAACCTCGTTACCCCATACATCCCAACCTGGAGTTTTTTCTCTAGCAAATAACTCTATTCTTGGTAAATCTCCACAAAGCTCAACTATTTTTTCTCGTACACAGTCAGGCTTTTTGGAATGTTGTTCTCTTTGTGACATTACTATACTTGATACCTTATTGCTCACAGGTTTTACCTTGCCTCTGATACCCATTAAGCACAACTCAGCATTTGATTTCGTGTAATACCCTATACCGAAAAAAGGCTTACCGTTTTTCTTATTAGTCTTTACCCAATTAAATCCTATTGTTTTGTAAGTAAATCCCCAATTCTCAAATGTTTTGATTGCTTCATTTAACAAAGGAAAAGTTACCCATAAAAATAAATAACAATTTTCATCTGCAATACTTTCTACTGGAAGATTATAAATATCTTGCATAGGCATCGTTTCATAATGCACAGTAGCTCCGCCACAAAGTCTTTTATGTTTATCTCTTTTATCATTGTAAGACCAAGCTGGATCTGCATAAATGATGTTGTATTTTTTATCTGGAAAAGAAATCATAATTACCTCCCTTGACCTCTGTATCTTAATTTTTGTTGTCTCCTTTTGTGTTTATTCATTGTGCTAGTCATTGTATTTTTATGTATGCCTTGGCTAGTTTTTTTTCCCCTAGAACCACAAACAGAATTATGTTGTTGAAAGTTTTTTGTTTTTTGCATAATTATTTTATGTTTAATTTAATGATTTCAAAAGCAACTGATACTTTTGTTAATTTTTTTTCTGCCTTTTCTAATCTTTCTTGATTGCCATTATCTGTCCAATCATCTGCAACTTCGTTGATAAAATTTTCCAAAATATTAACGGCTTCATTTACAGTTTCCACTACTTCAGATTTTTCATGCTGTTCTTTCAAATTATTCCAAAGTGCTTGATTATATTCTTCTTCGGCTTTTTTATTTTTCTTTTTTCTTCTTGTAATTTTCATAAATCCATATTTTTTAATATGTGTGCAATTACATCAATAGTCCAGCCGTTGCCTAACATTTTAAATCTCTGCGTCTTAGAAACGCAGCTTGTGTAATTGTCTGGAACTGTTTGTAATCGTTCGCACTCTAAAGGCAGAAGTTTTCTCCAAGATAGATTTTTTTCACTTACAGCTACATTATCTTTTTCTACTGAACTTAAAGCATTACTCTTATTATCTTTTCTAAGCTCTAACATTTGTTTAGGCTTAGAGTCTTTCCATACAACTCTTTTTCCATTTGCATCGATAGATCTAGCCCTCCAAGCTCCAGATACGACTTTAGGTTCTCTATTTCCCCCTTGCATAGTATTTAGTGTGGGCGACTTGCCTTCTGGCGAGTACACTCTTTTCAAAACATCATGTCCATTTATATCTGAAGCGATACCTACTTGTATAGGTTTGGTTTCCACAAGCTTTTCCGCATGAGCAGATGTTAATGTTGGAGATTTTCCTTCTTGGCTATAAACTCTTTGAGTGCTTTCATAGACACCATCTCTAATTTCAAATTCCATAATAGATTTATCAAATTCATTCGTTGTAATATTAAGTATTTCTTTTAACTTGGGCCAATGTTCTTCTGAAGGTATAGAAAAAAAATCGCTACCTTTTTTTCTAAAATAATGTTCAACGGTTGAGTAGCTATCATTTAAATCTTTTGCTATTTCTTTTTTAGTTTTATTACACTTAGCAAATTGATTTAAAATACATTCTTGTAGCTTAGGTATATCTACCTCATATTTTCTTACTTTTACTTTTTCAATAGCTAATCCAACTTGTTTAGGTTTAGTTTCTTTTGGAGAAATAAAATCTTTTTTTATCCAACTTTGTATTTGTCCTTTATACATTGTGGCAGTCAAAGTTTTAGATTTACCAACATCAATATGCCTAACTTGATTAGCTCTTGGTTCCCCATGAAAATGATTTTTAAGATATTGTGGAACTTCTTCTTGCCATTCTTCTTCCGCAATTAAAATATCTTTTAAAACTATTGCTTTGTCCTTTGGCTGTTCAATATTAGGTATATTTGTCCAATACAACCTCAATCTATTTTGAGCACTCAATAAAGCTGAATTTATGAGAATAGGTTTTATTTTACTACCAAATAAATCATCCCCTTGATAATCAGGATAACACTCAGAAACTTGGTCAGTAATAACATCTTGAAATTGTTGTTTCATTCTGACATTTTCTAACAAAAAATATTTTGGTTTTATTTCTTTTAGCAATCTTATAAATTCAAAAAACAAAGCTGAACGAGGATCATCAAAAGCTAACTGCTTACCTGCAAAACTAAATCCCTGACACGGACTGCCAGCTAGAATTAAATCTATATCTTTGTAGTCCTCAGATTTTAATTGGCAAACATCTCCAACATGTATTGTTTTAGGAAAGTTTTCCTTAGCTACTTGAATTGCATACTTATCTATTTCACTCGCATAATAAGTATCAACTTCAATACCAAGTTTTTGCAAAGCTAATTGTCCGCAACTCATGCCGTCAAATAAACTTAATACTCTAATCCCCATTAGTCCTCGTATAAAAAATAGTAAAAGATTTTGTTGTTTTATTTGTTATTTTTTTTATTGTACATTCAGGAGATAAAGCTTTAACTTTTTTAAAAGCATGTTCAAAAGAAAGACAATCAGATGCTTGTATAATTTTTAATTTATCTCCTTGCTGAACTTCAGCTTGATAATCATGTCTAACTTCTAAGCTCATCTTCAATATTGAGTATGTGTTTTGACCTTGCTATAGGGTCTGCGATATACATTCTATAGATACAATCATCTTTATAATCAAATCCCAATATCACTTCTCCTTCAACTTTATAATAACTAATCATCTTGTTTTTCCTCTATTGTAGTAATTTCTGAAAATAAATCCAGGAACAAATTAGGAGGAATAATACCTCTTTCATAAGCTCCTTTTAATCCTTGAGTGCCAGTTTTAGATCCTCTTGGAGCTGGTTCATGGTGGCAATTTTTGTTGCCGTTAAAACACATGGGTCTTGCAGTAAAATCAAAATTAGTCCATATATCCGTAGGCTTCATTCTTTTATCTCCATAAGAGCAGTAAGTAATAGTTTTTTGGTATGGGTGTTCTTTGATTACATCTAACTTTCTTAATTTGCCTCTAGGGTTTTCTATAAAATAATACTTAGGCTTTAAAGTGCTTATAATTGAATTTGTTTTCTTGACTATTTCCATACCTAGCCTAGCCTCTTCTGTTTTTGGAGTGTGGTCTTTATTCCAATGTTTGCCTATTGAAGCTACGGAAAAGAAAGTGCATGGGGGACTAGCCCAAATTATATCTGGAAAGCCATTCTCTAAAACATAAGTGCTAATATTAAAGTCAAAAATATTACAAACTAAATCGACTTCTTCAAATGGGTGTATGTCTAATGTATAAGTTTCATGTCCTAAATCCTTTGCTACTTTACTAAAGCTCCTTGACCCCGCAAACAGTTCTAATGTTTTCATTTTTTCTCCTTGTTTTAATATGCTTTTGTAATCTTTCTAAAGTATTTTCAGACAATTTCCCAGCATGTTTTATTTTTGTTTTAGTCATACACTTCTCCAAACACAATCCAAACATCTATATTTGCTAACAAAAATATTAAAGATCCTGCTAAGAAAAGTATTATGTAATCTTTTGCAGTAAGTTTCATAAACTAACAATACCAACTGCTATATTCCAAGACATAATCAGTAGCCCTATCAAGATGCAAATCCCCAAAGCTATAGCCCACTTATCTTCTCTCATTAAATCTCTCTGTCGTTATCCTCTCTGAGCTTAATTTCTACAAGATTAGGAGAATTATGTATCATAGGCTCTTCGCCCTTCATAACGTCTCTATATAGCCCTAAAGTGCCTTCTAACGCTATCCACCCAGCTACTAAGTCTTTTTCAGACATTTTGAAGATTTTACTAGCATAAGGTTTCTTTTTTTCTTGTGCGACAAAGTAAAAACCTTCTACCTTGAATCCCGCTTTTTCATACCCTCTTTTGTACCAAGACGCTTGTAAATCATAGCCGTACTTACGAACAGAGCTTAGAAATCCTTTAGGCGAACAATCCATTGTAGTTTTGTAATCAACAATAATTATGCTCTTTTCAGAATAAGGTTGGGCTAACGGATGTCTAATTACATCAGATCTCAACTTACAAAGTGTTTCTCCTTCGTACCAATAGAATGATGACTCGTATGGGCTTTCAAATACAGAAGGAAAGTCATTCTCATTCGGATTGAGATACTTATTTGCTTCAGGAATGAGTGCCTCTTGCATAGCGAAAATATCGTTTTTCTGTTGGTTGTTAATAACGGTATAGCCCCTTTGCTCATAGTCTGCTTTCAAAGACTTGTTGGCATTAGTGTAGGGAGAGCCGACAATAACTGCTATATCTTTATCAAAAGCCTCTTGACCTTCAACTATAAGGGCATGAGCTGCTGTCCCAAACCTTAGAGCTGGAGAGTCCTCTATCTCTTGATATAAAGCATGTACTTGGCTATCCATAAACTTTCTTATGGTTGATGAACTTACTCCTGGGCTGTTGTGATAAAAGCTGTTGGTCAGCTCTGGAAAATAATATGCTTCATTCAAAATATAATTTTTATGTGGTTCTAGTATTTCAGGCAGACTTTGCATGTTGCTCCTCCTCTTGTATTTTTTGTTTTATTTCTTTAATCCATTGTTTAGTTCTTGCTAAGTCAAACTCAGCCATAGCTAATTCATGTGTTAAATCGTTTTCTTCTTCCATAAACTCTTACCTCTGATTGCATTATACACACAATTAGTATATCATGTCCACTAATTGTAATTAAGGGGAGATTTTTTAAGTTGCTCCTCTTAGTTCTAGTGCCGTTCATGTCATTCTCCCAATTTAACGGCTAAGGCTTCGGAGAGAGCCTAGCTAGAAATCTCTCCGCCCTTTCCCCTTTCTTTCAAGTATGTATATAATCAGATATGGCTTATAAAGTTATTGATTTCACAGAAAGATTGGGCCGACCTACTTCTCAAGAGTTGGTTTTAAAATGCGATAGTATTGTCAATAATCATTGTGTAAGAGGAGAGTCGGAACTAATGACTAGCCTTTGTATGCTTTCTTATGCTTTGCAAAAGATAATGCAGATTACACAGTCGGAACAAGAAACAGTACGCCTGGTTAATGAAACATTAGACGCACATTTACCTGAAGATTACATAGGCGAAGAAGGTATATATTTTACTGCTGATTTTGAGTTAGATCCTGAAAATTAATATTGTCGGGTTTTTGTCATGGGATTTATGACACCGCAAACCCTTTATTTATAAGGCTTTCATCATTATTTTATTTTTTTCATTTTTGTCATAAGAAATAGAAGAAAATACCCTTTAATACTCTAAAGTTCTTGACAATATAATAGTCGGGAGTGTACCCTTGCTACACACTATTGGGAGAATGGTGGGAGGAGGTCGTATTAGAATACGCTAAAACATCATGGCAGATCATCAAAAGAAACATGATATAAATTACGAAGGCAATCTACTTGCTGAAAAAGATACTCCCCCAATCGAAACTTGCAACCTGGATAAGAAACTTAATCGCAGACAAAGAATATTCATTTGGACTGCTGTAAATAATCCTAGACTATCTTTGATTGAGTCGGCTGCGAAAGCTGGCTACAAAGACCCACGACAAGCTGCAAACAAACTTATGAGCAACCCTTTGATTAGATCCGAATACAACTATCTGATGAATGAAGTGAAGAAAAAGTATGAGCTGAATTATGATAGAGCAGTTCAAGATTTGTATGATATTCGGGATAAAGCTTTGGAAGCTGGCTCATTTAACGCAGCAATCTCAGCTCAGAATAGCTTATTAAGGGTAGGTGGCCTGATTGTTGATAGAAAGGAAGTAATGTTTGGAAAAATAGATCAAATGAGTAGAGAAGAAGTAGAAAATCGTTTGGAAAGTTTGCTCGGTCAAGCTATAGAAGCACAAGTCATTAGCGATAATGCTTTAGAAAATGATGTTGTGGAAAGTTCTAAAAGTGAAGTAGAGCAATAAAAGGGGAGAAAAAGACAAGTATCACTCTACTTCGTTTTACATTTTAACTGCTATTTACATGATTTGTCTATTCATCGTCAAATACTTTATGCAGTATAAGGATTAAAACAATAATAAAAATCCCTGGAATTGCTTCAATCAAGTAATTAAAGCTTTTATTTTTTCAACTTGAAAAATCATTTCTAACTTCTGCAAGTCTTTTTTGTTGTGTCCTCCAACACTCCATTCGCAAATTTCAGGTATCTCCCAACCTTCATCGCCAAGATAGTTCTTACCATTCTTCCAATTATAAATGTGAAGAAAAGTTCCATCTTGAAACTCCAACTCCCATTCAACGTCTGTCTTGCCGTCAGACATACCTAAATCAACCTTAATTGGCTCTCCAAGAGCATCAACTAAGCTTTGGTAAGATGTTTTAAGTTCGCCTATTTTAGAGCTTCCTAAGAAGTTCCTATCGTCAGCACCCTCATTGTGTGTAATGAACATATATGGTTTCATACTGCCTCCTCTGTTTCTAGTATTATGCCTATCCATTTTACATTCCTCATGCTTTTTAAAGCTTGATTAAGTAAAGTGAAATCTTCTTGGTTATCAACCGAAATCCATACTATCGGTTTATTGCCTAACTTTGCTTTTCTTGGGTTTAGATCCTCTTGTATCGTTCTTAGATACCCAATAGCGTTTTGTAATTGTTTTAGTTTCAAGTTCTGCATTAATCTTTGTAATAAAAATCTTCTGAACATTCTATTAAAAATTCTACTTCTAATAAGTTATCTAATTCTTCTTGCCAACTTTCTTCTTTTGGCTCTGATTTAATTTGATTGTTAGCAACTCCAATTAGACATTTAACAACTGCTAAAGCTGTTTCTAGTTCCTTACTTTTTCTTTTGTGTGTTAGCTCTATACTCATGCTTACTCCACTTCAAAACAACTACTATCATAAGCAAAACACTCATCAGAATTTTTTATGTACTCCCAAGCTTCTTCTTCGCTATCAAAAACATGTTCAAGCAAATAAGAGTCCATAGTGTTTGTAAATCTAATTCTACATTTACCTTCAACTATCGTTTCTACAATACTCATTATTTCTCCTCCTTATAATTTATATCTCGTAAATCCTCTAAATTTTTTATAACATCATCAATGCAATTTCCAATAGTGATTTCTGTTCCATCACTATCTTTTGGCATATCCTTTATTCCATCTCCTAAAGCATTTTTGATGTCATTAATATCGCATAAAGCACAACTTATTATTTCTTCAATAATCCTTTCTTTTTTTTCTTGGTTATATATCCATGTATCTACTTCAAAAATTTCAAAGTCATCTAAATTCTCTGGCTCGTTTCCATCGCCAACCCTTTGTTCATTATTTTCTTTTAACCACTCATCAGGGTTATCTGTAAGTCCGACAAATTCTACTTCTCTATAAGAATTTATATAATCAATTTGATATATTTTCATAGTTCCTCCTCTTGTGAAAAATAATCCTGGTTATCTGATTGAATGCTTTGGTACTTATCGGAGTTTTCCATAAACTCTGTTGGGTCATATTCATCACAATCTACATCAGGATAAACTCTGTCGTTCATGTCGTGGTCTAACTGTACCATCGCTTTGATTTCGGCTTCATTCAGATCTTTAGCTTCAATTTCGTAGTAGCCAACATAATCTGCCCTTACTCGTATATAAAATTTTCTTGTGGCTTTCATTTGGCTTCCTCCTCTGTTAAGTCTGGGCTATCTACTATTTCTTTAATCATATTTGCTAACCAATAAACAGAACAATCAGGATTATTTTTATTGGCTTTGCAAAGTAATTGTATCTCCTCAATCATTTCTTCTTTATTCATGCTTCCTCCTCTATATTTTCGGGCATTTTGATACATTTAAAATCCCATTCGTATTTATCTTCGCTTCGGACTTCTCCTTCTCCGTCTTGTAGTTTTGTTTCTGCTTCCTCATAGTTATCTGCTTCAATAACTACTTCTTCAACTACTTCGTAAGTTAGCTCAAAAATATATTTCTTAGTCATTATNATTTCTCCCCTATTGCTCTGTAGTCAGTCTGTTTTGTGATAAACATTTCTGCTTGATATTTATGGTTAAAACTCTCAACAGACTGCTTGGTTAAATTATCAACAACAACATAAGATTTATCTAAGTTCTGCCCCCTTTTTCTTATTACTTCTACTATACTAAACATATCATTCTCCTTTAATTATTTGTTTACTATCAGTATATTATAGACACAATTTATAGGATTACAATAAGTATCTATAAAAAATAATAAAAAATATCTAGTCGTGTCAATAACAAAAGGAAATCGCATTACCCCTCTCGCTTGGTCGCTTTCTATAAAAAAAAGCAATTATTCTCAACCTGGAAGCTAAGTTATAAGTCGGCTCACATGTCGGGAGTCGGTTTAAAAAGTGTCGGGTGGTTATTAGATAAGATTACACACAATTTTAGCACATCCAGGGCTCATCCAGGAGATCTCTTTTCTGGCTTCTGCAGGAACANNTTTGGNGTNCAGGATNAANTTGNTTGGTNTACAAATAGTATAACTAAAAGTTATAAGAATTGTTTACTTTATGTAAAATTAATCTAAAANAATAGTTGACAAATAGTAAACTATCTGACATAATGCACTCATAACTTAAACAAAAAAGGAGAAATTATGACTAAAAAAGATTACGAACTAATAGCTCAAGCGATTAGAGATAATACCGAATGGGTAAGATATGAAGATAAATGGGGAGAAACTGTTACAGAAAGAAAAATACACCCTACTGAAATAATGGCAGAGTTAAGTATTGCTTTTGAAAAAGAAAATCCTAAATTTAACAAGTTTAGATTTTTTGACGCTTGTAAAAAACCTTATCCTNAAGCTTGGGAGAAATAATATGATTAGATTTACAATTAANTGTCCTGACGATTTATCNGCCAAAGTTGTGAGAAAAGTTTTAGAAGAAAGTTTTTATCCTGATTTTTATAAAGAACTGAATATCTCCGAAAAAACTATAGAAGAAGAATAAGTCGGGAGCAGTCGGGGGAGCTAAAGCTCCCCCAAAAAAAATACCAAGAAAAATACATACACAAAGGAACACATCTGGATCTAGAGCCCTGGGATCTCGCCAGATTGCTTCATACATCCTATAAATTTATTTGTTGACAATTAGTAATCAAATGCTATTATTTAAGTTCATTTATTAAACGGAGAAAAAGACATGAATGAAAAACTAAACGATTGCCAACTTCAATTAAGAAGTATGGTTGACCAATATGCTGACGACTGCACAAGTGGCGAAATGCAGTTTTACGACTCTGAAGCTAAAAACTATTACGAGCCGTACGATTGGGATTACTGTGTTAATCGCCTGGGCGAAATGGAAGATGTAATGGTACTGCTTGCTGGTGGTGGGCCAACTATTTGGTTAAACACTAGAGAACAAGTAGTGGAGGGTTATTGGGGTAGCGATAGCTACAAAAAGCCAATATATGATTACGAATATATAATTGAATACTTTGCAGAGCATTACAACGCTATGGAAAGCCAAAAAGCTATTAACTTAAATAAAAGGGGGCAGTTATGAGTAGTCCTTCTAATCAAGAGTATTTTGAGTTCTTAGATGATATGCGTGAGTTTGGTGGTGTGAATATGTTTGCAGCTCCAAAAATGCTCAGAGAAAGTTTTGACTTAGATAGACAAGAAGCAGCGAAAATCTTCAAAGCTTGGACTGACCAATGGAGTTAGGTTGTTTGCTTGTTCTTGGTATCTTAGTGTTAGATTATATATTTGACAGCTAACAGTCGGAGTCGGAACTTATAAAGGGGGGTGTGTAAAAGCACTCCCTTTTTTTATTATCTAAACACAAGCACACGCTGAGATCCCCAGGGGGAGATTGGTATGGTTGTCGGTGTCGGGTGTCGGGCTACAACTCCTATTCTATATAGGGTTTGGTGCAACCATATATATACACACATATCCCGAAATGATCTGGATCCTGCGTGATGCAGACATCAATGCTCTCTTGAAACCTTTATATATAAGGGTTTTCTCACTACTGTCGGAGTCGGAGCTTCCCCCAGGGGCCGAATTTCTCTGGATTTGGCTGGAGTTTTTATATATACACAAGTAGGAGCTGTGGCCAGTTGATGCTGTGGCACATATTTGGAGTTGACTTGCTGATTACTAATAGTATAATAATAGGTAAGCTAAGGAGTGCCTTAGTGAAAATTAAATAACCATTCAGGAGAATATAATGAAAAAACTTGACAAATAGTAGAACTTTGCTAATATTTGTTGGTCAATAATAGCTTTTGCTATTCTTGGTCATAATGTCCCAAATTGAAACCCTTAGTCTCGGCTAGGGGTTTCTCTTTATTGGGCGACTGAAGTCGGTAGTCGGGTTTGCATTACCAGCATCCCAGGAGCTGAAGCGAAAAAATTTTATATAAAACACACATAGTTGGGATCCTGCCTGGGAGATCTCTGGCACATCATTCTGCGATATGGTTGTCTTGAGCTGTTTAAATTAGGGGTTGACAATTAGTAAACTATCTGTTATAATAGATTTATCTTTAATCAAAAACAAAGGAGACATTATGAAAGAAGATTATCAAGACATGTTATTGAGAATGGCAGTCAAAAGCAAAGTTATAGAAGATTTGTTGGTTGACTACAATCCTGATAATAAAAAGTTAATAGAAGAAGCAAGAAAAAAAGAAGGGGAGACATTATGAGTGAAGCATTAAAGAAAAAGTATTATCTAAAACAAAATAGAACTATCGCTTGGGTAAAAATGGTAGAAGCTTTGGGTTATGATACAAAGCAGTCATTAGGTGGTATTTCTTATTCTTATTATCAGAATGGCAAAAATATATTACCTGAAGAATTGCCTAGTCCTGATGAGTGTGACGAATTCATTTTAAATTTAGAAAGAGGCTTAACTGTTGAAGAGTGTCAAGCCGAACTTCTAAAAAATTATGAGGAAGCAACCATAACCAAAACAATTAAATATCTTAAAAGAAAAGAGGAGAGCAAATGAAAGTATTTATAATCGACCCAAACCTAAAAGGGATATTTCAGAAGGAGCTTGATGGCGACATGAACTACAAAGACATCTACAAGTATCTACATACAGATGTCAAAAGATGTAGCACCTTTGATACTGTTAGAGTGAGAGGCACTAACGATTGCATCTTCGTTGATGATGAAGGTTTGTTGGTGCCAAAAAATTACATGTTCACTTTTGATCATCTTGATAGTCGGAACTTGTTTGGGAATGGCCTTATCATCGGAAGTGATCTGAATGGCGAGAGCATAAGTCCTCAAATGAGCTTGACCTGGTACAGAGAAAGAATTTCATTTGCTGACGATTTGGTAAGGACTGAAGATTATTTAGTGCCACCAACATTTAAAATATTTTCTTAAATGGAGTTGACAAATAGTAAACAACAATTTAATATGTATTCTTAACTAATCAATTAAGGAGACATTATGAGAGTTAAAAAACTATTAATAAAAGTAGAGTTAGAGAATGGTGCTGAGTGCAATTTCATTGAGTATCAAGCTTTTAGCTTAGTAATAAATGGCACACCTTACATTGTTAATGCTGAGTTCGATACTATCGACATGGAACGAATTGTTAACATGAATGAGGAGAGCATAAGAAGGGAAGGCAACACGATTATAAATGGTCAAGTTGAAAACCCTAGACTAGAGAATGATTTAGACAGCTAGAACAATTCTCCCTAGTTGGAAGAGTCGAGCAGAAATGCTCGGCTCTTTTTTTTTGGGACTCTATCGGGTCGGGAAAAGTCTGGGCTAATCGGGAAATTTTGACCCGACCCCCCATAAAGGGGGTAACACAAATAGTTAGTTAATAGCACAATAATACACACAAACAATAACAATCATTTTAACAATTACTATTTTTAGGTTATATTATGCTCATGTATGGCATAAGTAGCAGGTTCAGACTTCTATTAAACTCTTCTCCTCTAGATTTGTTTGAGCCTGCTCACTACGGAGTATAGATATGGAACAAATGATGAATGACCCAATGGCTATGAATGAACAGATAGAAACTTTATCTAGTCAAGAAATGGAAGAAGCTCAAGCAGCTATGGGCGAACTTTTAAACATGATTGCAGAAATGAGACAAGCAGGCATGTCAGACGAAGAAATAAACCAATTTTTAAGTGAATTTGGAATTACTTTGGAAGAAGTTTTAATGGCTGATCAAGCTTTAAAAAATCCAGGTAGTATGACAGGTGGTGCACCTGAAATGGAAATGGGTGCTCAGAACCAAATTCAATCACAACTTGATGAATTAATGTAATGGCAACCGATTTAGACAGAGAACTTTTAGAAACTGTAAGGTTACAATCATCAAGTCCAGTAAATTATTTAAGTCCTGAAGATGAAGTTGTAGTGACTCCTGAAGGAATTGGGCCATTAATGTATGGTCGTAGTAAATTAGGAGATATTGGCGATAGAATATCTAGCGGAATAGGTTCCCTTAAAGAAAAATTTCAATATTATTTTGGCGACCCTACAGTTAATGTAGAGTTATTGGATTATATTGACAGCATGAGAAATATTACTAATAACTTAGAACAAGCTACTGAAGCTTTATATCCAGTATTTCAAAAAATGAATCCAAGCATAAGTTATGCAAAACTTAGAGAGATTTTAATGCAAAGAGGTTTTGTGCCTTCTCGCCAAACAGAAGAGGATTTATTACCAGAAACCATTATCAGACCACAACCTGAAATGGCTCCAGAAATGCCTTTTGCTCCAAGTCCTCCGCCTAACAGATTTCAACCATCTGAAGGTATAGGTGGATTAACCGCAAGAGCTCCACAAAGTCCTTTCAACATGCCTGAGTCAAATTATACTTCGCCATTTATAGAAGATCTTGAAAGAAGAGGGGCTGTAATATCCCCTGGAGAAAGGCTTATGTATGAAAATATGGGTAAGTAAATACTAATGCAATATGGCAAGTCGTTCAGAAATAGCGAGTCAAATATCTAGCCTTATAGGTGAAGGCAAAGTTCGTGATGCCTATAAACAATTTGAAGAACTACCTGTTTTAGATCAAATAGCAATAAGTGTCTCCCCTGGTGTTGGAGATGTTCTAACAGCTTATGAAGTAGCTGAGTTTTCCACAAGAGCAAAAGAGAATGTCCAAGAAGGCGATACTTTAGGAGCTCTTGGTTATGGTGCTTTAGCTGGCTTAGGTCTGATTAGTTTTGTTCCTTTGCTAAGGTTCCTTAGAGCCAGAAAAGCTGGAAAGCTTATACCTGAGGAAAAAGAAATTCTGCCTGCCCCCATACGAGAAAATGTTGAAGAAGTTGAAAAAATTTCTACCAAAAAAACAAAAAAAACAGGTACTGCTATTGATGCAGGTTTGAAAGAACCAGAAGAAGTCATTACCAACATTAACGAAAAGCCTTTTTCCGATTTACTTAATGACGATTTAACTGTATCAAAAATTAGAAGAACCATAAGAAATGAAGTAGGTCAAAATTTACCAACCAACATGAAACTTTCTTTATTGATAAAAAGTTTAAGAGGTAAGGGGATTGATAATACTGAACTAAGAAGTTCTGAAATTTTAGACGCTTATGGTGAATTACATCCAAGTCTTGTTGCTAAGTTTGGTACAGGTCAGTCAAAGGTAAATCTTGACGACTTTGACAATTACGTCAGAGCTAGAACCAATAAATATTCTATTGAAAAAATTCAAAGTAAACACATGCCTAAATTAACCAAAGAAAGACTTGGTTATATTCTTAATGAAAATAGACAGCCGACAAATTTTATTCAAAAGCCAACTCAAAGATTGCATGTACACCAAGACATGAAAAACAATAATGTTTTGAGAGAAGCTGAAGATTTAAAACATTACTTCAGAAAAGAAAAAGATATTAAAAACTCTTTAAAGCAATTAGGGTTTGATGATGTATCTAAATACATTTACGATTTTGATGCAGCTCCAAGAGCTCCAGGAATGGCATTAGGGGTTAGAGGCTTAGGGCAAATACCAACTGCTCCTGATTGGCTAAAAGGCGGTAAAAAAGTTTATCACTTACATAGGCTACAATCTGATTATGCCGATAGATTGGCTGACAGACTAAGTGGTGGAGAAAAGTTTTTTTCTAAAAAAGAATTTGCGGAAGCCGATATTCCAAATTTTATTAAGCAATACGGTCAGGAAATAAATCAAGCAGGCTTACTTCAAGCAAGTGTAAAACAATTTAAAAATAAGTTAAAAGATAAAGATTTAAGTGCTGCTGAAAAGAAAAAAATTAAAAACGACATAAAGGTTATGGAGGAAGATATAAATAAAATTGCTAATAAGCTTTATGAAAAAAACGAAAGCTTTGAGCTAACCTTTGGATTACCAAAGGCTTCTGATATAAGAAAGCCAGGGCAAAAAGAAAACTTCAACAGATACTTGCGAGAAGCCTTCTACAATCAATCAAGAGTAGATCAAGTGCCAAGAATTATAACAAGTACAGATTTGAAAAAGGGCGGGGTAGATTCGACTTTAAAATTTATTAGGGGCGAATTAGGTGCTCCGCAATTTATTAGAGGTAGTGAGCCTTCAGATATGATTTTTACCAAAGTAAGAACTGCTAGACCCAAAACAGGTAGGCTTACTAGAAGTCCTTTTGATGAAGGTGGCGGTAATAAAGGATTTTCAACTGAGTATATGGAGCCTATGTTGAGAAGGAATTTAGCTGAAGCTATTGATGAAGGTTATGATGTCATGCGAATAGATAACGGTAATCAAATGGCTCAAGAAGCAGGCGGAAACAAAAATGCTATGAAGCTTTATGATGAAAAAATACCGCAAATGCTTACTAGAATATTTAAAGATTTAGGTTTAGATCCTAAAGAATATATTTTAAAAGTTCCCAAACCTCCAAGAACTGATGCTTTTGCTACTGTTGACCTTTTTCACGAAGGCAACTTTGTCAAAATAGACGATAAGCTAAGAGAGATTTTTGCCAAAAGTGGCATTCCAAGTTATAGAAATGGTGGGTTAGTTCAAACTACAGATTTAAGATTAAGCAAAGGTAAAGGTTTTGATGAGCTAGATGAAATTGAAAGAAAACTAGATAGTTTGGGAGTAGCTTACGATTATACTAAAGATGGCGAAATAAAAACTGTATGAGTTTCAACCATTTATCAGATGCGGAGATTAAAGAAGCTTTAGCTTTACGAGAAAGATTAGATTTACTCAAAAAACAAGAAATCTGTAAAACCAATTTTTTAGAATTTATAGACCACATGTGGGATGGCTTTATTTGTGGTCGCCACCATAAAATCTTTGCCGAAAAACTTGAAGGTATTGCTAATGGCACAATCAAAAGGTTAATAGTTAATATGCCACCTAGACATACAAAGTCTGAATTTGCTTCTACATATTTTCCAGCTTGGATTATGGGTAGAGACCCAAGCAGAAAAATTATGCAAACTACCCACACAGGAGAACTTGCTGTTAGGTTCGGTAGGAAAGTTAGAAACATGATGGACAGCGATATTTACAAGCAAATATTTCCTGAAGTGCATTTATCATCTGACAGTAAATCAGCAGGTCGTTGGGAAACCAATAAGAGTGGTGAGTATTTTGCGGCTGGTGTTGGAGGAGCAATTACAGGTCGTGGTGCGGATTTATTAATTATTGATGATCCTCATTCTGAACAAGATGCTATGAGCCCGACAGCTATGGAGTCTTGTTGGGAATGGTACACTTCTGGGCCAAGGCAAAGATTACAGCCAGGCGGATCTATTGTCTTAGTTATGACAAGATGGAGTGGTATAGACTTAACAGCTAAGTTATTGGAAGCTCAAAAAGAAGCTTTAGCAGACCAATGGGAAATTGTAGAGTTTCCAGCTATTTTTCCTGAAACCGAAAATCCTTTATGGGAAGAGTTTTGGTCGCTTGAAGAATTGTTAAAAGTTAAAGCCTCTTTGCCAGTTATGAAATGGAATGCACAATGGATGCAAACTCCAACTTCTGAAGAAGGTTCTATTGTTAAGCGTGAATGGTGGCAGAAGTGGGAAAGTGAAAATTTACCGAAAGTTAGCTACATAATTCAATCTTACGATACTGCATTTTCTAAAAAAGAGAATGCTGACTATTCAGCTATTTCAACTTGGGGTGTATTTAGACCTGATGAAGATTCGCCAGACTCAATCATATTGCTAGATTGTCAAAAAGGTAGATACGATTTTCCTGAGTTAAAAAGATTAGCTATGGAAGAATACAAATATTGGGAACCTGATATGGTGTTAATTGAGGCAAAAGCTTCAGGTACACCTTTGACTCACGAACTTAGAAGATTGGGNATNCCTGTTGTTAACTACTCTCCTACAAGAGGACATGACAAAACTACAAGAATGCACTCTGTTGCACCTATCTTTGAAAGTGGTTTGGTGTATGCTCCACAAAAAGCTTTTGCTGAGGAAATGATAGAAGAGTGTGCTTCTTTTCCTTTTGGTGCTAATGATGATTTATGCGATACTATGACCCAAGCCTTGATTAGATTTAGAGAAGGTGGGTTATTATCATTACATGATGATTACGAGGACAACGATCAAGCACCAATAGTTAGAAGTTATTATTAATGGATATATTTATTACACAATATATAAGTAAAAATAGAATTGAAGATGGGCCGTGCATTTATGCAGAATCTTTACAGTCTGCGACTGAACAAGCTAATTTTCTTAATTTAGAGATAATTGGTAGAATGAAGTATGATGGCGATATTGAAGATTTAAGAACGATACATTAACTATGGCTATAGAAAACCAACCGATTGCTCCCACGAATTTAAACGAGGAGAAACCAAGAACAGATGAAGAACAAGCATTTATAGAGCTTGAGAAAGCTGTAATGGCTGGACAAGAAGAAGAGGGCTTTACTATTCTTGAAGATGGTAGTGCTGTTATGGGGCCTGAAGAGGTTGCTCCTGCAAGTACAGATTTTAATGAAAACCTAGCTGACTTAATTGATGATGATGAATTAAACAAAATTTCATCTCAATTAGTTGAAGGTATAGAAAAAGATAAATCTTCAAGAGACGATTGGGAAAAAACCTATCAAGACGGATTAAAATATTTAGGCATGAAGTTTGATAGCGAAAGGTCTGAACCTTTTGCAGGAGCTTCTGGGGTTATCCACCCTTTATTAGGCGAAGCTGTAACTTCTTTTCAAGCTCAAGCATATAAAGAACTATTACCCGCAAATGGGCCAGTAAAAACACAAGTAGTTGGCGAATATAATTCTGTTGTTGAAGAACAAGCTCAAAGAGTTAAAGAGTTTATGAATTATCAGATAACTAATGTAATGGAAGAGTATGACGCTGAGTTAGATCAATTATTATTTTACTTACCACTTGCAGGTTCTGCTTTTAAAAAAGTTTATTATGATGAAGTTATGGGGAGAGCTGTATCTAAGTTTGTAGCTCCTGAAGATTTGATAGTGCCTTACTACACAACTGATTTAGAAAGTTGTCCAAGAATTACCAATATTATTAAGATGCCTGAAAACGAAGTTAGGAAACTTCAAGCTCAAGGTTTTTATAAAAGTGTAAATATAGATTATGGAGAATCTGCTGAACAATCTAGTCAAATTAAAGAAGAAATTGAAGAACTATCTGGTATGGAACAGAACTACGATACTTCAGAAGTTTCAGTTTTGTATGAAGTTCATTGTAATTTAAATATAGAAGGCTTTGAAGATGTTGATAATCAAGGTCAAAATACAGGAGTTAAGTTACCTTACATAGTAACGATTGATTCAAATTCTCAAAAAGTTTTATCAATTAGAAGAAACTTTTTAGAACAAGATCCTTATAAGAGTAAAATAGAATACTTTGTCCATTTTAAATTTTTACCAGGATTAGGATTTTATGGATTTGGTTTAACTCACATGATAGGTGGGTTATCGAAAGCATCTACATCTATACTAAGGCAACTTATAGACGCAGGAACTCTTGCGAATCTACCTGCTGGATTCAAAACAAGAGGGATTAGAATACGAGATGAAGATTCTCCTATTCAGCCTGGAGAATTTAGGGATGTAGATGCACCTGGTGGTTCACTAGCAGATGCTATACAACCTTTGCCTTTTAAAGAGCCTAGCCAAACCTTATTGTCTTTGTTATCTGTTTTAGTCAATTCTGGAAAACAATTTGCTTCGATAGCAGAAATAAATACAGGACAAGGTAATCCTCAAGCTCCAGTTGGAACAACTATGGCTTTATTAGAAAGGTCAACAAAAGTTTTATCTGCAATTCATAAAAGATTACATTCTGCACAAAGAAAAGAATTTAAATTATTGGCTAAAGTATTTAAGGAATACTTACCGCCAGAATATCCTTACATGACTGCAAATGGTGGCGGTCAATTAAAACTTACTGACTTTGATGATCGTGTAGATATAATTCCTATATCTAATCCCGACATATTTAGTTCAGCCCAAAGAATAGCTATGGCTCAAGAAATGATGAATTTAGTTCAATCAAATCCTGAAATACATGGCCCTAATGGAATTTATGAATCTTATCGAAGAATGTATGCTGCTATCGGAGTAGATAATATTGACTCTTTATTGCAACCACCCCCTCCTACAGACCCAGTACCAACTGAGGCGGGTGTTGAAAACAACACTTTGCTTTTAGGCGGAAACGCAAAAGCATTTCCAGAACAAAACCATGACGCACATATAGAGATACATAAGGCTTTGCTCAAAACTTCTCCTGTGCAATCTAATTTACAAGTTCAGGCAAATATTTTTTCTCACATTATGGAACACTTGCAAATGAAAGCTGATGCTTTAGCTCAACAACAAATGCCTCAAGAAGTAATGGCTCAGTATCAACAACTACAACAAGCCACACAACAAACTTCAGGACAAGAACAACAACAATTAATGCAACAAGCAGCTCAAATTTTAGGTCAATATAGTTCTCCTATTTTAGCTCAGTTAGTACAAGAGTTTACTGATTCTGTTGGCTCTCCTGAAGATGAAGATCCTTTAGTAACAATTAGAAAACAAGAATTAGCTTTGAAAGGTCAAGAGTTAGCACAAGAGCAAAGACAGTTTGCAGCTGACCAAGATAGAAAAATACAAGAAACTCAAGCAAGATTGAATGTTGATAGAGAAAGAATTGATGCTTCAGAAGGTATTGCCAGAATGAAAGACGATACTGCTCAAGATAGATTAGACCAACAAAGAGAATTTAAATTAAGAGATTTACAAAATAAATAATTTACTTTTTTGTAATTTATACAATAGAATAGCAAAATGAAAAGTTCAATTAAATATCAAGGCAAAGGAACTGTTAAATTGAAACAGCAAAAAAGCGTTTCAGCTAGTACAACTCCTACGCCAGGAATGGGTAAAGGTAAGGTCAAAGGAAGTGGTATTGCGGAAACGGGTACTAAATTCAATGGCGTTTATTAATGTCCATATTTGATTTAAGAGAAAAATATTTAAAATCTCTTAGAGAACGACAAGAGGATGTCAAAACCCAAATGTTAAATGGGGTAAAAGATATGTCTCAATATGAATTTTTGCGTGGGCGACACAGTTCTCTCGTTGACGCAGAAAGTATTTTTAGAGAACTGCTAGGAAAAGAGTATGAAGAGCCAGAACAAGGTGGTAGTCCCTGACCACATAGCCAAAGAAATAGAAGAGTCTCAACAAATAGAAAAGCCTGAAGAAACAGAAGCTGACCAAGCTTATATTGAAGAGAGCAAAAGAGTTTTAGATCCAACTTTATTAGAAACATCTTTATTAGAAAGAATGCCACAACCTTCGGGTTATAGGATTCTTGTCTTACCTTACAAAGGTAAAGGTGTGTCTGATGGAGGCATATTATTAACACAACAGCATGTAGAAAGAGAGTCTTTGGCTTCTGTATGTGCTTATGTAGTTAAGATGGGGCCTCTTTGCTATAAGGATGAATCTAAATTTGGCGGCACCTCTTGGTGTCAAGAAAAACAATGGGTACTTATTGGTAGGTATGCTGGGTGTCGTTTTAAGCTAGGTGATGAAGCCGAATGTAGACTTATAAATGACGATGAAGTTTTAGCTACTATTAAAGATCCTGATGACATAGTTGCTGTATAGGAGGTTTATATGTCTGAATTACAACAAGAAGAAAACTTGCAAGAATCTACGGATAATGTAGATGAAATTGAAGTTATAGAGGAAGAGCAAACACCTGAAGAAAATCAAACTGAAGAATCTGTAGAAACTTCTGAACAAGAAGTCAAAGCTGAATCTGAAGATGAATTAGAAAATTATTCAGATAATGTTCAAAAAAGAATAAACAATCTTACAAGAAAGCTTAGAGAAGCTGAAAGAGGTAGGGATTCTGCACTTAACTATGCTAATAGCATGAAATCAGAGTATGAAAGTCTTAGAGGACATTCTGAAAGGATAAATCAAGATTACTATTCTGAAGCTGCAACTAGGTTAGAGAGTCAAGAGCAACAAGCTACTAAAGTTTTAGCTGAAGCACAAGAAGCTCAAGATTTTGATAAAGTTGCAAAAGCAACAAGTATTTTGTCAACTATTGCAGTTGAAAAAAATAAAATTGCAACTGCTAAAGAAACTGCAAGTAATCAAACATTACAGCCAACTCCAAATTATCAAACTCAACCTCAACAAGACTTACCAGAACCTGATGCAAAAGCAGAAGCTTGGGCTGATAAGAATAATTGGTTTGGCGAAGATAGAATTAGGACTCTTGCCGCATTTACAATACACGATGATTTAGTTCAAGAAGGTTTTGACGGTCAGGCTGATGAGTATTACAATGAATTAGATAAAAGATTGAGAACTAAGTTCCCAAATGATTTTGGTGTAGAAACTGAGATTGCTCAAACACCACAAGCTACTCAAAGAGTGGCTTCTGCTGCTAGAGCAGATTCTCAAGGTTCTAACAAAAAGCAGGTTAGACTTTCTCCTTCAGAGGTAGAAATGGCTAAAAAACTAAACGTACCTCTTAAAGAGTACGCAAAATTTGTTAAAAGGTAAAAAAATGACAAAGAAAACAACAGATAACCAACAAGAATTAAACAGAGCTCCACGTTCTGCGGACACACGAGAGTCCCTTGAATCTCGCAAACCTTGGCAACGCCCATCAACTCTAGAAACTCCAGAACCTCCTGAAGGTTATGAATACAGATGGATTCGTGCTGAAATCGCTAACCAACCCGACAAGAAAAATGTCATGTCTCGATTAAGAGAAGGCTTTGAACTTGTAAGGGCTGAGGAAATTCAAAATTTTGAACTACCAACGATTCAGGATGGAAAACATGCAGGAGTTATTAGTGTAGGTGGACTTTTATTAGCTAAGATTCCTTTAGAAACTCGACAAGAAAGAAATAATTATTTCACAGATAGGTCGCAAACTATGCAACAAGCAATAGACAATGATTTAATGAAGGAATCTGATGATCGTTCTCCAATAGAGAGGCCAAGAAGATCATCTAGCGTTACTTTTGGTGGCGGTAAAAGATAAATGGGAGTATCGCTGTTTACTAAACTTTCATAATTAAAAGGTATTTATTATGGCAAATAAAGATGCACCTTTCGGTTTTAAGCTAGTAGGCAGATTAGGTTCGAGTGTCCAAAATAATGGAACTACAGAATACGAAATAGCCTCTGGTGCAACTGGAAGTATATTCTCAGGCGACCCTGTAAGAATGACTGCTGCTGGTTCAATACTCGTATGTGATGCTGCGGGTGAGCAACCAATATTGGGAATTTTTAGGGGTTGTAAATTTGTTGATACTGACGGACAAGTTGTGTTTAAAGCACACTATCCATCAGGACAAACATCTACAAGTACAATTACTGCTTTAGTTGAAGATGACCCAAACAATCTTTACGAAGTACAATGTACTGGTTCTCTTGCGTTAGCTGCGGTTGGTGCTAACGTAGATCTAGCTTATACAGCTGGTTCTACTGTTACTGGCCAATCAAAAGCTGAAGTAGATTCAGGAGCAACTTCTGCTGCTGAAAACTTCAGAATTGTTGGGTTCTCAAAAGACCCTGACAATGACGAAAGAGGTTCTGCTAACGTGAATGTGGTCGTTAAAATTAACGAACACTTCTACTCAACTACTACAGGGGTATAACCATGGCAATTAATAGAGCACAATTAGCTAAAGAGTTAGAGCCAGGTCTAAACGCACTTTTTGGTATGGAGTACAACCGATACGACAACGAACATTCTGAAATCTTTGAAGAAAATAGTTCTGATAGAGCTTTTGAAGAAGAAGTAATGATTGTTGGTTTTGGTAATGCCCCAACTAAAGCAGAAGGTGCTGGCGTAGCTTTTGATAATGCAACTGAAGGATTTACAGCTCGTTATGAACACGAAACTGTAGCTCTTGCTTTCGCATTAACTGAAGAAGCAGTTGAAGATAATTTGTATGACCGTTTAGGTTCGAGATATACCAAAGCATTAGCTAGAAGTATGGCTCATACTAAACAAATTAAAGCTGCAAATATTCTGAACAACGCATTTAGCACTAGCTTTCCTGGTGGAGACGGTAAGCCGTTAATCGCTACTGACCACCCGTTAAGCACTGGTACTGCTGCTAACAGAGCAACAACTTTTGCTGACCTTAACGAAACATCTTTAGAAGATGCTTTGATAAGGGTTTCAACTCAAACTGATGATCGTGGTTTGAACATAGCTTTACAAGGAACTAAATTGATTATTCCACCACAATTACAATTCGTGGCGGATCGTCTTTTAAATACTCCTGGTAGAGTTGCTACTTCAGACAACGACATTAACTCAATCAGAAACCAAGGAATGCTTCCTCAAGGATATGTGGTAAACCACTACCTTGTAGATCCAGATGCATTCTTCTTGAAAACAGATGTTCCTGACGGGTTTAAAATGTTTGTTAGAAGTCCTTTACAAACTGCATTAGAAGGTGATTTTGATACTGGAAACATGAGATATAAAGCCAGAGAGAGATATTCATTTGGATTCTCTAACTGGAGATGTGTTGACGGTTCTCAAGGAGCTTAATAACGAATAAAGAAGGGAGGGCTTAGGCTCTCCCTTTTTTTAAAATGTGGTTACACGAACCAAATAATTTATCTGAAACCCCTTGTGTGGGTAGATGTACCACCTCTGTAATACCATTTGACGATGTATGCAAAGGTTGTGGGAGAACTGTCGCAGAAATTAGAGATTGGGGCAGTTATACTGAATTAGAAAAAAAATTAATTAATATTAGAAACTCAAGAAAATACGAAATTAGACAAGTGAAACAATTTAAAATTATGACCGACAAAGAAAAAAGCGAAGATATTAGAGGAAGATTAGTTACGACAAGATGTTTAATAGAAATGATTGGCGAAGATTTAATAAAAACTTATGGTAAAAATAATNTAACAAAAGAAGCTTACGAAAAATTATATGAAGCACATAAGTCAGTTTTAGAAGCTACAGAAAAATTACCTATTGAACATGACAAAGCCGTGTAATAAAATTAATTCATCTAGGATTAATTAACTGTTTTATAGACTGACCTAGCAGACAAGCCAAGACTATAAGACTTATTTCCCAAGGAGGAAATTATGGCAAAATCAACATTCTCAGGGCCAGTTAAATCTATCTCTGGTTTTATAACTGCTGGTAGTACATCAGTAGTAAGCTTAACTGCTGATACATCTCTAACAGTTGATGCACATGCAGGTAAAATTTTAACTTGTAATGATGCAGACGGTAAATTTACTTTACCAAGTATTGTTACTACAAGTCCTTCAGATCCAACAGATCCAAACCAAGCTAATAATTTAGGAGCTTCTTTCTTCTTTTTTGTTGAAACTGCTGCTACTGATTTAGATATTAAAACAGACGGTACTGACAAATTTGTTGGAGGTTTATACATAGGTGTAAACAACAGCACAGGTAAAACTTTTATTTCAGGAGCATCTAATGATGTAATTACCCTGAATGGTTCAACCAAAGGTGGTATTGCTGGAAGTATTATTAAAGTTACAGCAGCTGCTTCTGCTAAGTATGCCGTTGAAGGTATTGTCTTAGGATCAGGAACTCTAGTAACTATGTTTGCTGACGCATAAGGAGTAAATTATGGCTGATACAGTAACATCACAAACCATCCAAGATGGTGAAAGAGTTGCTATTATAAAATTCACTAATGTTTCAGATGGAACTGGTGAATCTGCTGTAAAAAAAGTAGATGTCTCTGCTTTGGCTAGTAGTAGTCAAGGCAAGGCATGTACTTCAGTTAAAGTAGCTAAAATATGGTGGGCTTGTAGAGGTATGGGTGTCAATATTGAATTTGATGCTTCTACTAATGTTTTAATAACAGGCTTACCTTCTGACTCTACTGGTGATGAATATTACTCTGACGTTTTTACTGGTATTCCAAATAATGCGGGATCTGGTAAAACTGGTGATATTGATTTCACTACAGTAGGACATAGTTCAGGAGATACTTATTCTATTATTTTAGAATTAGTAAAAGACTACGAATAATGGCTGAATATAAAGGCAAAAAAGTAACTTTGAATAGTCCAAGAGCTCTCCGTCAAGGAGAGCCTGGCTATGGCAAAAAAAGAAAAGTTGTTTTCGTTATGGGATGTAGTAGCGAAAGCAAAAGAGTAAAAAGAATTACATTTGGTGATGCCAAATTAGGTATGCACAAAAATACAAAATCAAGAAAAAAATCTTATTGTGCTAGAAGTGGCGGAATGAAAGGCACGACAGATAGATGTAGTGCTAACTATTGGGCTAGAAAAGATTGGGATTGTTAATATGGGTGAAAAAACAAAAAAAGACGCTTGTTATCACAAAGTAAAAGCCAGATATGATGTTTGGCCTTCTGCTTATGCAAGTGGAGCTTTAAGTAAATGTAGAAAAGTAGGAGCTGCAAATTGGGGCAATTCTAAAAAGAAAAAACCAGTTAAAAAATCAACAGGTGGTTTAGTTTCTGTTAGAGGTCAAGGTGCAGTTATGAAAGAAAGATTAAGGTAATGTCTAAAAATTCATTAAGAGATTGGTTTGCAAAAAATGACGGAAAAGGATGGGTTGACTGTAAAACAGGAAAACCATGTGGTCGTAAAAAAGGCGAAAAAAGAGCATATCCCGCTTGTCGNCCAACTATGGCTCAATGTACTTCAGCAGCCAAAAAGAAAACTGGGCCAAAAAGAATTAATTGGCAAAAAAAATCAACAGGTGGTGAAATGGTAAAAGATAAAAACAAAGCAGATTTAAATAAAGACGGCAAACTTTCTTCTTACGAAAAGAAAAGAGGTATGGCTATTGAAAAAGCTATGGCTGAACAAAATAGAGTAAAAATGAAAAATGGCGGATTTATTGCAAAAGGTTGCGGTCAAGTAATGAATAACCGTAGAAAAGTAACAAGCATATCTTGAGGTAAAAATGACTTTTAAAAAAACAAAAGGGTATAGCGTGAAAAAGATGTCCAAAGGCGGAGCTTTAATGAAGAAGTCCAAGGGCGGAGCTATGATGAAGAAATCAAAAGGTGGATCTATATTAAAGAAATCCAAAGGTGGTTCTTTAATGAAGAAATCAAAAGGGGGTTCTATGATGAAAAAATCTAAGGGCGGAGCTTTAAACAAAAACAGTAAAAAGAAATAACTTTTTAGTTTAAAAAACAACTTACATTTATGTCATACTTACTTAGTAATGTCCCACATTTTAAATGTTGGGTAAGAAGGGAATTTACTCACAATCACGAAAAATACCATGACGAGTATTTACATGCTTTAGTNATTGCAGTTAATACTATTCCNGATAGGTCTTTGAGTTTTCAAGTAGTCTTTACGGGTTGTGAGTCAGATTGTGAAGATAACAACGAGCCGAATATCCATGGCGGAGCTATGTGGGCTAGAATGCCTATCCAGGCTTTAGTGGCTGATATTCCTATGGATGATTTTCCTAAACCAATGGAAGATCATATTGCACAACCTTGGGATTGTGAATCTAGAAACCACTCAGTAATAGTTATGGATAGAGTAAGCTCATCACCTTGGCTTTGTAAATTAGATGGCGAATTTTTTAAAGGAAGATATTTGTTTACTGTTGATTATACTGACTCCGATATTGCTGACGATAGTGCACAACATAAACAATCTCATGTATTATATATAACAGAAGATTGTAAATGGAAAGGTAACTTAGTAGCCTTACCAAACAACAGAGTAAGGGCTACAAGTCCTGCTCTTTGGGTAACAGGAGATGGTGCTCCTGACTTTAAACCTTCACAATGGACACATTCTGCTGAAGGACACGAAAGTTACTTAGATCCTGCAATAACTTTTGATAACTTATATGAAGATTAATGGCATTATCAGGTAGCACAAATTTTGAACCAAATGTAACTGAGTTTATAGAAGAGGCTTTTGAAAGATGCGGTATAGAGCTCAGAACTGGGTATGATTTAAGAACTGCAAAAAGGTCTATTAACATCATGTTAGCTGAGTGGGCTAACAGAGGTCTTAATCAATGGACTATTGAGCAAACTACTCAAACAGTAACAGAAGGAACCAATAGCTACAGTTTAAATTCTAATGTAATTGATATTTTAGATATGGTTGTTAGAAGAACAACTAATTCTGTAAATACAGACACTAATATGAGCAGAATAAGTAGAAGTGAGTATTTAAATATCCCAAACAAAGATACAAAAGCTAGACCTAATCAATTCTTTTTTGACAAGCAAACAACACCTGCAATAAAGGTTTATCCTACACCAGAAAATTCTACAGACATTTTGGTTTTTAATAAGTTAGTTAGAATGGATGATGCTGATACTGCAACAAACACAATGGATTTACCTTTTAGATTTTATCCATGTTTTGCAGCAGGTCTTGCTTACTATATAAGTATAAAAAGAGCTCCGCAAAGAACAGCAGAACTAAAAGCAATCTACGAAGAAGAATTTAGAAGAGCTGCTGACCAAGACGAAGATAAAGCTTCTTTTAGATTAAGGCCTTATTTAAGGAATGTCTAATGGCTTATGCAAGTGGTAAATTTGCATACGCTTTATGTGATAGATGCGGGTTTCGATATAAGTACAAAGATTTAAGAAAAGAATGGAATGGTGCTAAAACTTGTCGTTCTTGTTATGAAGAAAAACATCCTCAATTAGAAACTACGAGAAATGTTATAGATCCAGAAGCTTTGTATGAAGCTAGACCTAATACAGATAGGGAGGTTGGAAACGGTAGGGTTTCAACTAATAATGATTTAGTAGGCAGAACATTTGTAGGTTTTAAAACAAATGTATCTTTAGGAACTTTAACGGTTACAGAAAATGATAGTGGTACATCTCAAAACCTAAGTTCTCAAGAAGCTACAGCTAGTTTAGGATCTGTTTCAGTAACAGGTAATATAGGAATTAATGTTTCTATATCTCTTAACGAAGCTACAGCTTCAACAGGAGCAGTAACTATTAATTCAAATGTAGCCACTTACTTAGTAGAAGTTGCTTCTTACCTAGGTTCTAACAAATACTTTATAGATAGTCTTGTTACTCCTACTTTGACTTTATCTGAGGGAAGCACTTACATATTTGACCAATCTCAATCAAGTAATGCAGGACATCCTTTAAGATTTTCAACAACATCTGATGGCACACATAATAGTGGTACAGAGTACACTACAGGAGTTACAACAAATGGAACACCAGGAAGTTCAGGAGCATATACTCAAATAGTAGTTGCGGTAGGAGCACCTACACTTTACTATTATTGTACTAACCACTCAGGTATGGGAGGTCAAGCAAATACTCCTTAATTTGATATAATTTAATTATGACTTTATCTGAATTAAAAACCCTAATACAAAATTATGTAGAGAATGATGAAACTACCTTTACAAGCACTTTGAATGACATTATTAAAAATGCAGAGGAAAGAATTTTTGAATTAGTGCAATTTGATTTTTTCAAAAAAAATGTAACTGGTGTTTTAACTACAGGTAATAGATTTTTAACTGCACCATCAGATTATGTTTTATCTACTTACTTAGCTGTAAAAGATAGTAATGGAGATTACACATATTTAGAAAAAAAACATTCATCTTTTATGCAAGAATACTCTGTTGATCCAACAGACGCTTCTCTTAGAGGAAAACCTTTATATTATGCTGATTACGATAAAGAATTATCTACAGCATCTGATAATGGCTCAACCTTAGTATTAGCACCTGTACCAGATAGTAATTACGCAGTTGAGTTGCAATATGTTTATAAACCAGCTTCCATTGTTACAAACACAACAGGTACTTGGCTATCTACAAACGCTAGAAATGGTTTGTTATTTGCTTGTTTATCTGAAGCTTATTTATTTATGAAAGGAGATGCTCAGTTGCAAGAGCAATACGAAAGAAGATTTCAAGAAGAAATATCAAGATTGAAAAATAGAGCTGAAGGCAGAGGAAGAAGAGATGAATATCGCTTTGATTCTTTGCGTTCTCAAATAACCTAGAGGAGGTAAAAATGGAGAAGATAGAATCCCTAAAGGGCAAAACCGTAGCTATAGTAGGTATGGGAAGAAGTTGGCACGACTACAATTTAGCTAAATCACATGGCATACACTTTGACGAAGTTTGGGCTATAAATTCTGTTGCAAGTGTAATATTTCACGATAGAGTTTTTATGATGGATCCTCCATCAAGATTTTTAGATAGTGATGATGCGGGAGGTCAAACCGACACTATGCGAAAACTTTTACAAGAACATGACAAGCCAATATATTCTTGTATTACAGACGAAAGATGCCCGACTGTAGTTGAGTACCCAATAAGAGAATTAGTAAGAGATACGCATTGTTATTATTTGAATAATACAGTCGCTTATGCAATAGCTTTTGCTTATTGGAATGAAATAGCAAATCTTAAAATGTTTGGTATTGATTTTAGCTATAAAGGTAATTTGCACTTTGCAGAAGCTGGTAGAGGATGTTGTGAATTTTGGTTAGATAAGTGTATGCACAAAGATATTCAGGTAGAAGTTGCTAACAGCTCTGCTTTATTAGATTCGAATGAAGATGCTCAGGATAAATTGTATGGTTACCATAGATTAAAAGATCCTATGGTTGTTGTCTTAGACGAAGAAAAAAAATTAAAAGTTTTAAAGAAAAGTGAATATGAATCTTCTATAAATAGGCCAGAAAGAACACCTATTATGGTAGATAGAAATGATCCTAATGTTCTTGGAGAGCCAAAAAAATGGTAGATGAAATAACGCCAGGAGTTTCTTTTGAGCTTGGCTTGGTTGAAACTAAAACCACCAATAATGGAGGTCATTCCCCTGAATTTTGGGCGGAAAGATTAACAGAAAAAATAGTTGGGTATTCTGAAGATAATGAACCGCATGTAAAAGAACAAGCTAAAGCTTTTAGAGATGTAATTTACAAAGTTTGTTTAATTTACATAAAAAATGCTATAAAATCATATCAATCCACTTTAAAACAAGATTTAGTTAAAAGTGGAGAAAACGAATTAGCAAAAATTATTAAATAAAATTAAAGGTAAAACATGGCTATTACTTCTACACTAACCTCTAGTTTTAAGAAAGAATTATTGATTGGTAATCATAATTTTACCAACAGTTCGGGAGATACTTACAAACTAGCTTTATACACAAGTTCCGCTACATTAGGAGCAACTACTACTTCTTTTACTACAACTGGTCAAGCAAGTGGTACTAACTACACATCTGGTGGCGGTACTTTAACTAATGTAACTCCAACTATTAGCGGCACAACTGCTATAACTGATTTTTCAGATTTAACATTTAGTACAGCAACAATAACAGCTAGAGGTTGCATGATCTATAACAGTTCTGATTCTAATAAATCAGTAGCTACTATTGATTTTGGTGGAGATAAAACTTCAACTGCTGGAGACTTTACAATAGTTTTCCCAGCAGCAGCAGCTAGTACGGCTATTATAAGAATAGCTTAGGAGGAGAGCATGGCTCTTGTCCTAAACGATAGGGTAAAAGAAACTACCACTTCTACTGGCACAGGCACCATAAATTTAGCAGGTGCTGAAACTGGTTTTGAAACTTTTGTAGCAGGTATTGGAAATTCTAATACTTGTTATTACACAATATCTCATCAATCGGCAAATGAATTTGAAGTCGGTTTAGGGACAATTACTGACGCTACTCCCGATACATTAGCAAGAACTACAGTTATTAGTAGTTCTAATTCTGACTCTGCTGTAGATTTTTCCGCAGGAACTAAAGATGTATTTTGTACATTACCTGCAAGTAAAGCTGTATTTGAGGATGCTTCTAATAATGTAGCGATTCCTTCTGGAGGGGTATCTGTTGGTGGTTCAAGCCTAGACCCATTATCTTTAACTTTTACAGGAACAGGTTTATCTTTAAATGAAGATAGTGGTACTGCATTTTTTCAAATAGATAGTGGTAATGGTTCAAGAATAGACTTTGGAGTAGGTGGAACTAGAAATTTCCTTATTTATAGTGATGCTAGTAATTATGCAGAATTTAAAAGAACAACTAACCACCCAATCCTTTTCGGCACAAATAATGCTGAAAGGATGAG
>NHFF02000034.1 GCA_002172535.2 Gammaproteobacteria bacterium TMED104
CTTTGCCAGCAAGTTAAATGCAAAGATTGATGATATGGATCTTGATCTAAAAGATTTTGTAAAAAAAATTAATTCATCATTGGTGGGTAAATTATTTAACATTGCAAGTAGATTGGATGGTTTTCTGAGTAAAAACAGCTATCAAACTTCAAAAAATATAGATCGTGCTTTTTTAGATGAGTGTTCTTCTGAATATGAATTAATAAGAAAAGATTTAAACAATAAGAATTTTTCAAAAGCAGTGAGCAGAATTTTAAAAGTTGCCGACGATACAAATAGCTACATCAACAATAAAACACCTTGGAAGCTAAATGATGATGATGCTCTAGAAGTAGCAACTACTGGTATATCTATATACAAAGATTTATGTATATTAATTATGCCAATCATACCTAGCCTTGCATCTAAGGCACTTTCACAAGTAAAGATAGAAAATCCATTATTTGATGAACTTAATAATGAATTAACCAACGTAGAGATTAATGCTTATAATCCATTATTGAATCGATTAGACGATAAAGATCTCTTAACTCCTTCAAAGGAAATGAAGATGGCTGAAATTGATAATAATGAAATAACTATTGATGATTTTGCAAAGATTGATCTTAGGGTAGCTGAAGTTATTGAAGCAAATCATATAGATGGCGCTGACAAACTAATCCAGTTAACACTTGATGTTGGTAAGCTAGGACAAAGAAATGTTTTTGCAGGGATTAAATCAAAGTACTCTCCTGAAGACCTTCAGGGAAAATTTGTAGCTTTAGTTGCAAACCTAAAACCAAGAAAAATGAAATTTGGTACATCTGAGGGTATGGTCCTTGCTGCCTCGAATGATGAAGGTGGGATTTATATTATGAGCCCTGCTTCAGGTGCAAAAGCTGGAGATAAAATAAAATGACAAAAGATGTAGATATCCTTATAGTCGGAGCTGGGCCTGTTGGTCTTTTTACCGTCTTTGAAGCAGGACTACTGGGACTCAAATGTCACCTGATTGATAATTTAGATAAGATTGGTGGACAATGCGCAGAACTTTATCCAGAGAAACCAATTTACGATATTCCAGGAGTTCCCTTTCAAACGGCTCAACAACATGTTGATGCACTTATTGAACAAATTAAACCCTTTGAATATGAAATAAGTCTTAATGAAAGAGTTGATTCAATCTCTGAAGAATCGAATGAGAACAATATTTCTCGGTGGAGAGTTGCTACCTCAGACGGACAAGAATTTATTACTAAAAATATTTTTATTGCTGCAGGTGCTGGATCGTTTGAACCAAGGAGACCTCCCAATATAGAAAATCCAGATGCTTTAATGGAAAATGGAGTTTCTTATGCAGTGCAATCCAAAAAACGGTATGAGAATAAAGATGTGATTATTTTTGGTGGTGGTGATTCGGCACTAGATTGGACGGTTGAGCTTGCTGATATTGCAAAGAGTATCTGTTTGGTTCATCGACGTGATGCCTTTCGTGGTGCCCAGCATACTGAAGCTCAAATGAGAGAGCTTGTTAAACAAGGAAAAGTGAACTTGTTAACACCCTATCAAATTCACTCCATTATTGGTGAGGATAAGGTAACCGGTGCTGAATTAAAGAACTTCGATACCAAAGAAATAGAAAAAGTTGCGGCAGATGAGCTGTTATTTTTATTTGGATTAAACAAAAAGCTTGGCCCGATACTCGATTGGAAATTAGAACTTAACGAAAAAAAGATTAGTGTGAATACAGAAAATTTTCAAACCAATAAAGATGGAATTTTCGCTGTAGGCGATATAAATGACTACCCAGGAAAACTAGATTTAATTTTATGCGGATTTCATGAGACCACTCTCGCGGTTCAAGAAGCTTATCGAAGAATTCATCCTGGAGAAAGAGTTCCTTTTGGTTACACAACCTCAAATACTAAATTACAAAGAAAACTTGGGGTTGCCGAATAGAAAACCAAATCAAAATTAAAGAGATTCATGATTCTCTGCCCCACTACCAATGCGGTAGATGCGGGACGCCTGGATGTCTCCCTTATGCCGAAGCAATTATTAATGAGGGTATTCCGATCAATAGATGTGTACCCGGTGGCGGGGACTCACTAAAAAAGCTAATTGAGATTACAAATCATCCAGATGATATCTCTCTAGATATGGATTTTGGGCCTGACATTGCCAACCAAAAAGCATTCATTATTGAAGATGAGTGTATAGGTTGTAAAAAGTGCATAGATGCATGTCCTGTTGATGCAATCCATGGAGCCTCGAATTTAATGCACAGTGTAATTGATGATTTATGTACAGGATGTGAGTTATGCGTACCCCCATGTCCGGTTGATTGCATTGAATTAGTGCAGGTGAATGAGAATGTCTCACTGGCCGCAAGAAATAATTCAGAAGAGTGGTTTCAAAATACCATTAAGCTAAGACAAAGAAGAATAAAAGAAAGATCTATTGTTGATCAGGACAAAAATTTAAAAATAGGAAAAGAAATAAACGAACAACTTAACAACAGGTCTGTGGATAAAGAAAAAAACATTAAGCAGCTTCAAAGAAAAATCTTAATGGACAGAATTGATGAAGACCAAGATGGTGCTGAATTTATAAATAATTTAATCGATAAGCTATAAGAATGTATTTTTAACAAACTCCAACGGGATTATATTTTTTATATGAAATTCATCAATAATGCTTTTTACAACTTCTCCAATCTTTGCTAAAGCTTGATCTGTCATTTCATCATCGCGCTCTAAAACATCCTTTGTTAAACCTATCACGCCACCAGCATTTACAAGAAAATCGGGGATATAAAGCATTCCATGAGAATGAATTTCATTGTAAAGGTTATCACTAAGTAATTGATTATTTGCACCGCCGCATATTACTTTAAATGTTGAGTTTTTAATAAACTCTTTGTTTAAAATTCCTCCGATCGCACATGGAGAAAAAATTGATGCGCTTGTTTTAAAGATTGATTTACAAGGATGACAGCCAAGCTTTAAAGCTGAATTAAGCTTCATTTCATCAGCCTCATCAACAAAAATTTTTGAACCGTCATCGAGGAGATGAGATGCAAGATTTGAACCAACACTGCCAAATCCCTGAATAAGAATATCTTCGTTAATTCCATTAAAGTAATAATCTTTAACTGATCTAAGCGCATAGTAGATTCCTTTTGCTGTGTAAGGACCTGGATCAACGCTATCTAACACATGCTCAGATAATTGAGAAACAATTCTTATGTCAGTAAGAGATATACCTATATCTTGTGCACTTAGATATGCTCCATCCAAATGATTAATAAATGTAGCAAACAATTCCAAATGCTCTTTATTATTTTGTTTNTTCTTAATGATNACTGCTTTGCCACCACCAAATGGAACTCCAGCGACTCTATTTTTTAAAGTCATTGCTTTTGAAAGCTTTAATACATCCTCAATAGCATGAGATTCAGATTCATATTCTTTAAATCTACAACCCCCNATTGCTGGACCCTCTTTAGTAGAATGGATAGCAATAAATGCCTTGAAATTCTTATCAGCATCTTCAAAAACAAATAAATGTTCATGATCAAAAAGCTCATGTTCTTGTATTTCAATTCCTAGATAATTTTCTGCTGATATTTCTTTAANCATAATAAGAATAAGATTAATGAAAGAGTTATTATATAGCTCTAAATGCTTAAAGATAGAATAAGAAAATACCTACCCGTTGTTCTAGACCTTGAAACTGGTGGATTAGATAATAAAAAAAANCCCATCTTAGAAATAGCTATTCAGCTTTTNGAGTATAGGGATAATAACTTTGAATTAGGTGAATTGATTAGATATCACATCGAGCCATTTAAAGATCTTGAAATTGATCCNGAGTCATTAGAATTTACAAAAATTGATTTATCGCATCCTTTANGAAATGCAGTTGAAGAAAATNTTGCNCTAAAAAATATCTCGAAAGCTATAAATCAACAACGGAGTAAATANGAGTGTTCTAGAGTTATATTGGTTGCACATAATGCGCATTTTGATTTGGGTTTCTTGGTAGAGGCCTTCAAAAGAAATAATATTAAAAATCTACCATTTCACCCATTTTCAGTTCTTGATACCGTTTCTTTGGGCGCTCTTGCTACTGGNCAAACTGTTTTAGCAAGGATCTGTAAAGAATTAAACATAGATTATGTCAATGAATTAGCTCACTCAGCAGCTTATGATGCAGAGGTTACAGCTAAGGTCTTTTGTAAAATATTCAATGACTTTAACTAGCTTGNGCTAAATTTCTTTCTTCTGCCGCTTTCCAATCTTTTGGAAGAAATTTTGAAACTAGCAGAAAACTAATTACTGAAGGAATAAATACACAAGTTGTAACAGTCAGTGAATATCGTATTGACTCAATTTCATTATAGTTATTACCAAATACATCCATTAACCATCCAGCAAAAGTTGGACCGCCACCCAATGCAATCATGTTTAGGATAAAGAAAAAAAGTGCCGTTGACATAGCACGCATATGAATTGGTGCTAACGTTTGTGCAATTGCAAAACTTGGGCCTAAATAAATTCCAAGAAGCAATAGTGCAAAGGTAGCAAAAACTAAGTGCATTTCTACAGAATCTACCCACCAACCAATGATGCCAATCGGNAAACATAATAGCATTGCTATTGCTGGTAACCAGCCATACGCTCTAATATCTTTTTTGCCCCATCTATCTGCCAATCTTGCCCCAAAGAAAGCACCTCCAGCATAAGTTGTTCCATTCATAATTCCNAGGATAATAACAAGNGTTTGAAAATCAAATGANGGATCAAGTGTTACTAGATACTTCGTTTGNAATGCTGATTTTGCATATGAAACAAATGACCCAAATGCTATTCCGAAACACATCGCCCACCATGCCGGNATNCGCATAAGTACCTTNAATGACTCTAAAAATGGAGGTTTAGAAATTGTGGTACCTGAGGTTAATTCCATTGCACCACGAACTGGTTCTTTTAACACTAATTTAACAACCACAGCTAAAGCTATGCCGGTTAAACCTAAAAAAATAAAAATCTGCCTCCAGTTAACTTGATCTTCTGAAACATCCATTAAAGAGGCTGTTACAAAATAGGCAGCCATAATACCCAAAGGTATTCCCATTGAATAAACNCCTANAGCGCTTGCTCTTTCTTCTTTAGGATACATATCAGATATTATTGAATGTGATGGAGGGCTGCCACCNGCTTCTCCAATTCCAACACCCATTCTTGCAAGAGCAACCTGAAAAAAATTATTTGCCAATCCTGTCAAAGCAGTAAATGCACTCCAGGTAGCCAAAGCAATTGATAGGATATTAACTCTATTAAAACGATCTGCTAGCCATGCAATTGGAATAGCCACGAATGTATAAAAAACAGCAAAAGCCAAGCCTATTAACAAACCAAGCTCAGTATTTGATAAGCCTAAATCTTTCTGAATAAACGGGGCAAGAATTCCCATGATTTGTCGATCAATAAAATTGAATCCATAGACAAGAGTGAGCAGTAATAGAGCAAACGTTCTATATTGTTTGGTATGCATTTTTTAGATTACAAAACTATCGTATGAATTAGAGCAAACTCTATTGTCATCAAATATAACATTTTGTTTTTCTTCTTTTATATATAAAACCCGTGAAAGAAGACCTTTTGAGTGAGATGGCTTAGATCCTGTCGGCGCTATATACTCAACATGGTTATTATCAATTATTTTGCTGAGCTTATTGTAGCTCATAGAAACCATAACCATACCAAATACTTTAACCAGATCAGTTGTAGAAATTAGCACTTCGATTGGATGTTTTGATACAAAGTTTTTATTGATAGTATGTGGTTCATGAAAAACTGTTTTACCATTTGAATGAAGATAGTATGCAAAGCTAGTGGTATTGTAAGGTTTTCCAGCCTCCTCAATCTCTAAAGTCATATTGTTGATATCAAACTTATCACCTGCTTTAACCACAATTATATTTGTGAAACCTAGCTTTGAAAGTGCATGCGAAGCATGTTTAGTTGTAAAAATTTTTATGCCTTTATCAAAGTATTTCAATGACTCAGGATCAAGATGATCTGAAAAATGTGCTGTTATAACAAGATGAGTCACTGTATCAATTAAGTTGTAACGCAGAAAGTAATGATCAGAAGTCTTTTCTCTGTAAAGAAGCCACCTAGCACCGGGAATCTCTTGCAATTCTGACAACCATGGATCAACTAATATGCATGCTTCATCGCTTTTATAGGCCCAAGACTGATAATTATTGCATTTAATCAATTGCATTTCCTAATCATGTCATAAGTGAGAATAAAAACCAAAATGATAATAATTATCATTAAAAAAATACCTTATATCAGTATTTTACAAAATATTATGAACCTTATATAATCATGTTAATGCGCACATCTATGGAGTAAAAATATGAAAGAACTTAATACAAAAGAAGTTTGCGAAATCTTAAATGAAATAATGGAGTATGAATTAGGCGGAGTCGTTAGATATACACACTCATCTTTGATGATAACAGGGCCTTACAGGATTCCAATTGTTGCGTTTTTAAAGGAACAAGCATCCGAATCTCTGTTACATGCTCAGCAAGCTGGCGAGTTACTAGTTGGTTTGGATGGTCACCCGAGTCAAAGGATAGCAAAGATTGAGGAAACACACCGTCACTCCATAAAAGACATTTTAGAAGAATCACTTGAACACGAGCTACATGCGCTAAGTCTATACAAGAAACTTCTTGAAAAAGTTGAGAATAGATCTGTTTATCTTGAAGAATACACTAGAGGCAAGATAGGAGAAGAGGAACAACATTCGCTTGAGCTAAAAGCAATGTTAAAAGATTTTGGTTAATCTATTTTAATTCATCTATAGCTGATTGAAGCTCACCCGCTGCATGCATTTCAGTTACTATGTCACAGCCTCCAATTAATTCGCCATTTAGAAATACCTGAGGAAAAGTAGGCCAATCTGTTATGTTGGGTAATGTCTGTCTAACTTCAGGATTAGCTAGGATATCAACGTAAGAGAACTCTGCTCCACATTCAATCAGTGCTTGAACAGTTCTTGCTGAGAAGCCACATTGAGGTTCGTAAGGTGAACCCTTCATGTAGATCAAAATATCATTTTCTTCAATTTGTTCTTTTATTTTCTTTTCTATATCCATACTATTTTTTTATTTTTTCTATATACATATTTATAGTGTCTTTAAAGCCATATTTCAATGAATCAACGATAATAGCGTGCCCTATTGATACCTCATCAATATTTCCGCATTCTTTTAGATAAGGTAAATTATCTAAGTTTAGATCGTGACCTGCGTTAACTTTTAAATTATTTAATTTAGCTGATTCAACAATTTTGCTGATCTTATTTTGAGCGCTATGAATTTCATGTTTCTTACCGCCTTTAATGACTTCTGCAAAAGGGCCTGTATAAATTTCAACACTATTGATTCCTATTTCATTTAATTTATCAAAATTAATAAAATTATCATCTATAAAGATGCTTACATGGTTAATATTTTTTTTAAATTTGGAAACCTCAGATTTAAAGATGCTATCAAGTTGTTCAATTTTCCATCCATGATCTGACGTAATTTGCCCATCCGCATCGGGTACTAATGTAACTTGGTGAGGATTATGATCATTCACAAGTGAAATAAATCCAGGATAATCTTTCGAACTAGATGAAAAAAGATTCCCTTCAATATTAAATTCCTTATTAGCTTTTAGGCAAATCTCGTCAAACATACTAATATCACTGGGTTTGGCATGTCTTAAATCAGGTCTTGGATGAAGCGTTAAGCCATCAACTCCTAAATCAATGGATTGTAGAGCATAATCTTTAATACTTGGATTGTCTGATCCTCTAGAATCGCGCAACAATGCAATCTTATTAAGATTGATACTAAAATTCATAAAAAATATCTAATTTGAGGAAATAGAATTCTGGTCCCAAAATGCTCTGCCAGAAATAATTTTTCCAGAGTCATTAATAACAAAGTGATCTACTATTGAAATATNCATTGANGTTCCGTTCGATTCATTTCTTACTTTCATNATAGCTTTTAATATNCCNTCATTCCCACAAACAACGTAACTAACATCTGAAGGNGTAATTGTCATTCCCTCTGCATGNGCAAAATCCCAAAAATTACCAATAGCCTCAATTCCCTTGCAAGGATCTGATCCAACAGGATCTTCAAATANGGCATTTGAATCCCANAGCTCTATGAACAAATTTTTTTCATTTTTTGTGTATGCTTCAACATAACCTTCCATTGCTGCTCTTGTTTTATCTTCCATAATTATTTATCCAGTTTCATGCCATGTTTGGCTAAATGATTTAAAGTAAATTTTTGGTCCTTATCTATTGGGGTCACAGATTCAATAATTCTATCGTATTCAGAAAAATTTATTCGCCACCCCTCCTCTGTCTTAACATACTTATCTTTATATAAAGCCGTTCCTTGAGTTAAAGCATTTTCATTAAAGTTATAAAAAATATCCTGGAGATACCAAATTCCACTTGCATTTACATCATCATGAATTGAAATTTCAGGATGGTGACCAGTATGCATGGCTGCGGTTTCACTATGAAATGAGTATTTTAAAGATTGAATAATCTCTTTTTTACCACTTGCCTCCCATACATATGTTCCTCCGCGATAATCAACCNTAATATCATCAGTAAATACGCTGTCTANTAAACCATGATCAGCCATATCAATAGCTCTAAAATATCTATGTTTNAACTGTTTAATCATCTCGATATCNTGAAGCTCTTGGATTAGTTCATTCATTTATTNTTTACCTNAAATAAGCNTGGCCGCCATCTANCATAATAGTTGATCCGGTGATGTAATTCATTCCATCTGAGACAAGCTGACAAACTGACTCTCCAATATCATTTTCACAATCACCAATTCTCTTAAGAGGAATCGTTTCAATGAATTCATTAGCTTCTTCAGGCCTCTCATCAACCCACCACTGCATGCCAANAGAGTTTGCTAAAGGCATGATGGTGTTCACCCTTATATTATCTTTGCCCCATTCTACAGCTGCAGCCCTAGTAAGCGATCGAATCGCTTCTTTAACTGCTGCATATGCACCATATCCGGATGAGTCAGGTCTGAGAGCTGAAGAGCTCGCGAGATTAATAATAGCTCCATCACCTTTTAAATCTTCATAAAATAGTTTCATNAATCTAAAGGTAGCAAGNGGACCTGATTCCCAACCTGCATTAATTGCTTCATCAGTTACATCTAAAATACTACCCAAAGGTACCTCTTGCGCGTTATTAATCAAAACATTAACTGAACCAAAATTATTTTTTATTTCTACTTGTGCGTGACTAATTGAATTAGGATCTTTAACGTCGCATTCTAATGCTAAGGTTACGAAACCAGCTTCATTAAGCTTTGAAGATTCATTCTTAACTTTTGAATATGTTCTCCCAAGCATTGCAACCTTCGCACCTTTTTTGGCCATTGCTGTTGCTATCCCCAAACCGACACCTTGTCCTGCGCCAGTAACAATTGCAGTCTTTGAAGATAAATCTATCAAAAGTTTGCACCCGTAATATCTTTTGCAGCTAAGTATCCAAATGTCATCGCAGGCCCAAGTGTTGAGCCAGGACCAGGATATTTTGGCAACAATGCTGTAGTACAGTTGCCGCATGCGTATAGACCTTTTATGGGTTGGTTAGAGGTATCTAGAACTCTTGCATGAGTATCTATCACTAAGCCCCCTGCAGTTCCCATTTCTCCTGGATATAAAACCATACAATAGAATGGACCTTCGCTTAAGGGTGCCAAGCATGGATTGGGTTTAACTGAAGGATCGCCATAATATCTGTCGTAGGCATCATCACCTCTTTGGAAATCTAAATCCTTGCCAGTCTTACTGTATTCATTTACTTTGATTTGAGTTTCGAAGAGTCCTTTTGCATCAATGCCAACTATTTCAGCAAGCTCTTCTAGAGTATCAGCTTTAGATAGAAAAGANGGATCCCACCACTCTTTTGGTACTCTGGAATCAGGCTGCATTGAAGCTTGGAGTAATGGACCACAGGGTCTATTTTTTCTGAAATTACTATCAAAAATCATATAGCAAGGAGCACAAGGATTACCTTTTTCATACTCATCAAACATATCTGTTACAAAACTTACATAATTCTGGGATTCGTTTGAAAATCGATGACCGTTTTTATTAACTGTATAGTTTCCGGGAACAGATTTATCTACTATTGATAGCCATCCTTTCTCGTGGCCAGGTATATTCATNGTTGTAGTCCACCACCCNGCATCCATCTGATGAAGAGCTACATTCAGATCTTTGGTTGCTGAAATAGCNTCACCAGTATTGTGAATATTTGCTGCACTCCAGGCTGTATCTGTTGGTTTAGGTAAATATTTTTCTCTNANTGTTTGGTTTTTTTCAAAACCGCCAGATGCAAGAATCACTCCTTTATTGGCTTTAATTTNAATTGTTTCATTATTTTGAAGAGCAATAATTCCTTCCACNTTACCATTNTCATGTATCAAATCAGTCATAGAGGTATTACGCCANATTGGAATATCNCGATCCTTGCATGAAAGGAGTANNCTAGCTATGCCTGCATTTCCCATAGTTAATCGTCTATCCCTCCAACCATGAATAAAGCGCATTGGAATATCTAAAATATACTTGGTGAAAAGTTTTGCGAAAAGTGTTTTCCATCCGGGTAATGCCCCAAGCAATAATTGACCTTCTACTTGGGTAAAGTTCATATTTATTGGACCCATGGTGAATGCTGTTTGTGGGTGTTGCCCTCTTAAATATTTAAAGTCATCTCCTAATTCTGTTCCCTTAATGGGTTCAGGCTCCATTGATCTATTGCCCTCCTTGCCACCAGGATTATCTGGAAAGTAGTCGGGATAATGGGGAAGGTTCCTGTATTTAACTCTTGAGTTCTCATGAAGATAGTCAACCATTCTTGGGCCTTGTTCAATATATGTCTCAATTAAGTCATTATTGATTTTCCCCTCAGGTGAAACGCTTTGAATGTAATTTCTAGCATCCTCAACAGAATCATCTACATTTTCTGCTTTAGCGTATCTATTATTAGGTATCCAAACTCCCCCGCCAGAAGTAGCACTTGTCCCACCAAATTGATTTGATTTTTCAATGACCAAAACCTTTGCTCCTCCATCATGCGAGCAAATTGCAGAAGTTAGCGCGCCATTGCCAGAACCTACAACAATTACGTCATACTCGTGATCATAGTTCGTTGACATATTTTTAAATCCTTTTAGCCTATAATAATAACAATTATTATTTTAGCNCATGAAAACTAAATTAGCCGAGAAATTAGGTATTGAATATCCAATTTTTGCNTTNACGCATTGTAGAGATGTAGTNGTNGCCGTNAGCAAAGCAGGNGGAATNGGNGTCCTTGGAGCCGTTGGTTTTTCTCCAGAACAACTAAAGGAGGAGCTTGATTGGATTGATGCACATATTGGTGACTATCCTTANGGTGTTGATACCGTGATTCCACAAAAATATGAGGGCATGGATAATAAAGATCCTGAAGAACTTCTTGANCAACTTAAAGCNTTNGTTCCTGATGAACANAAACAATTTGCTGAAAACCTATTACAAGAAGCAGGTGTTCCTGAAGCAGATGTATCNAATGGTCCAGATGGTGGATTGCTTGGATGGACAGAGGCTACAGCTGGACCACAAATAGAAGAAGCATTGAAAAGAAAAAATGTGAAGCTTATCGCCAATGCACTGGGGACACCTCCAGCAGACATTATTAAAAAGATTCAAGATAAAGGAATCCTTATCGGAGCTTTATGCGGAAAAATTAAGCAGGCTAAAGCTCATAAAGAGGCTGGATTAGATTTTATTATCGCTCAAGGTGGTGAAGGTGGTGGTCATACAGGAGAAATAGGGAGTATTGTTTTGTGGCCTCAAATAATAGATGCCGTAGGTGATTTACCTGTTCTTGCAGCTGGAGGCATTGGTAATGGCAGACAAATGGCGGCTGCTTTAGCAATGGGAGCACAGGGAGTTTGGGCAGGATCTCTATGGTTGACCGTAGAAGAGGCAATGACTCAACCGGCACAAAAAGACTCTTATCTAAATGCCAGTAGTGAGGATACTATTCGAAGCAGAGCTTGGACTGGAAAACCAGCCAGAATGCTTAAAAATAAATGGACTGAGGCTTGGGAAAGTGATGGCACTCCTGATCCGTTACCCATGCCATTGCAAGGAATGGTCACTTTTGATGCTATCAGAAGGACCGCCATGTATGCAGATAAAGGAAGCGCACAAGATGTATCATTTAATGCAGCTGGCCAAGTAATTGGTCAAATAAATGAGGTTGAATCTGTAAAAAACGTTATTTTTAGATTGGTAAATGAGTACGTCGATACTCTAGAGAATCTAAACAGCACTATGCCAAAAATAGACTAATTATTATAAATTTCGGAATAGTCTTGGACTAAATGAACAAAAGATTTTACTCCTGCATCTAAAGCATCATCATCGACATAAAAATATGGTGAGTGATTTGTGAATGGGCTATCTTGATTTTCTGGATTCACACCAATAAAGAAATATAAACCAGGCACTTGTTGAGCAAAAAATGAGAAGTCCTCGGCTCCAGTTCTTGGAACAGGCATTTCAAAAAATTTTCCATTTGATGCGTTAGCCAGTGAAGGCATTAACTGTTTAGTTAATTCAGGATCATTAATTGTCACAGGATAACTGCCATATGGAGCAAACTGTATTTCAACTTCTGCATCATGAGCTGATGCTACATTGGTGGCAACGGTTGTTATCTCTTCATGAATTTTATCTCTATAAGACTCATCAAATGTTCTTATAGTCCCCTCCATAAAAACTTCATCGGGAATAATATTATTCCTTGTACCCCCTTGAATAATGCCAACAGTGATAACAGCCTGACTGTCTAAAATATTTAATCTCCTGCTAACAATTGTTTGCAACGTGGTTACTATGTCTGCAGCAGCAACTACCGGGTCAATTCCTCCCCATGGTCGTGATCCATGTGTTTGTTTGCCAAGGACTTTGATTCTAAATGCTTCTGATGAGGCCATCATTGGCCCTGGTTTTGTAACAACAATTCCATGTGGAGCATTCGTGACATGCATTCCAAAAATTACATCTGGCTTCTCTTCATCAAAAATACCCTCTTTGAGCATTAATTCAGCACCGCCCTCTTCACCCTCAGGTGATCCCTCTTCAGCAGGCTGAAATATTAGCATTATGTCACCGTTAAGTTTGTCAGTATTTTTTGATAGAAACTCAGCAACACCGAGTAAAACAGCCATGTGAGCATCATGACCACATGCATGCATCACCCCAACTTCTCTACCCTGATAGGTTGTAACTTGTTTTGATGAAAAAGGTAAGTTAAGTTTTTCAGTAACTGGTAATGCATCCATGTCAGCTCTTAAAGCAATTAATGGACCTGGATTATCTCCTCTTATAAATGCGGTAAGCCCGGTATAGGCAATACCAGAATTAACTTCCAAGCCCAACCCTTCTAACTTTTCTTTGATATACTCAGCTGTCTGGTATTCCCTATTTGATAGTTCAGGATATTCATGAAGATGATGTCTCCATTCAACAACTTTTGTCATAACGCCTTGAATATCTTCATCAATTTGAGATTTAAGGTCGTTGGATACTAAGTTAAATGAAAGTAAACAAAATATAAAAAAGAAGAAATTTTTCATTATTAACTCCTATTAACAAATCTTGGAAATAGCCTTGGTGTTGAAGATTCGTAATCAGAAAAGTCAGTTCTTCTTTCTCGAGATCTCTTATCCATCATATCTATTGAGGTAATTCCTATTAGTACATACATAACAAGGGTACCTATTATTGACCATAAAAAATCAAATGAGTTCCCAAGGACAAAAATAAAACCACCAAACCAAAATAATATTTCACCCAAATAATTTGGATGTCGAGAATATTTCCATAATCCTTCAGTCATTGTTTTACCCTGATTGGATGGATCCTGTCTAAAGTTATACATCTGCTGATCAGAGATGATCTGCAATAAAACAGCACCAAAGATTATGATTGCGGCAGCAATATCGAAATTATTAATTTCTCCTGAGCTGTAATAGACAACAAAACAAAATGGTAATGTGGCAACGAATACGCATAAAGTTGGGACTAAATGTATAAAAAGGAAATCTACCAGAGCATATTGAACAGAGGAATTTGTCCTGCTCTTCATCATGACATATCGCCAGTCTTCATGAGAAAACCCATCCCATGATCTTACCCAGTTGGAAGTTAAACGAATTGCCCAGAACAGAACGCAAGCAAACATTAAAAATCCTCTTGATAAGCTTGGATCAGCATCCACATCCATCCAAACTAAAAGTATTAAAAATGGAGGAATTACAGACCAATATGCATCATACCAACTGGAGTTTCTAAAAATATTGCTACATATGTAAATAAAAATTGTTCCCACGAAATCAACAATTAGGAGCCTAAGCCAAATATTTGTTTCTTGGAAAAGAGACCATGACAAATTCATCAAATAAAAGCAGATGATGTAGCCAACCAATATAACCATTAAATCTCTTAACTTGATCATTAAATTCTTGCCTCATTATGAAAATCATTAATTGATTTCATAGGAATTTCATCTTGATTTATTAAGGTCGATCTCTTGGAAGATGAAATTGTTTTGTAATTTGTATTTCTCCTCACAAGCTTTAAATTTAGCTCCTCTGTTAATAATTGGATTTTTCCTAAATCAAGTTCCTGTCCATGATTTGCCCCTGCAGATCTCGTGATTGTTTCATCCATTAATATCCCACCAACATCATTAATTCCTGAGGTGAGAAGTTTTCTTAAACCCTCATACCCCATCTTAACCCATGACCCCTGAATGTTAGGTATATGACCTTGAAAAAATATTCTTGAAACGGAGTGCATGAGAATTGCCTCTCTAAAAGTTGGTCCTGATCTTGATTGCCCCCTCAAACTCATTGGAGCTTCATGCGCAACAAACGGTAAAGGAACAAATTCTGTAAACCCTCCAGATTTAATTTGCTGATTTTTGATATTAATTAAATGTTCAGCGATATGATCATAAGTTTCAACATGACCGAACATAATTGTAGCTGTAGAATTGAGTCCACATGAGTGTGCTGCATCCATAACAGAAAGCCACTCTGCTGTATTTAACTTATCCGGACAAATAATATCCCTCACATCATCATGCAAAATCTCTGCTGCCGTTCCGGGCAGAGAGTTAAGACCACATTCTTTAAGAATGGGCAAATATTCTTTAAGGGTTAAACCAAGAGTTTGAGCACCTTGGAATATTTCCAAAGGACTGAATGCATGAATGTGAATATCAGGAGATACTTTCCTAATAGACTTAATAACATCTAGATAATAGTTGCCATCAAACTTTGGGTGAATGCCGCCCTGAAGGCATACCTCTGTTGCCCCTCTTCTGATTGCCTCCCTAACCCTGCTTTGAATCTCTTCAAGCTCAAGCAAGTATGAGGCTCCTCGTAACTTTTTTGCACCAGTGCTCTTAGAAAAGGCACAGAACGAGCAACTGTAAACACAAATATTTGTATAGTTAATATTTCTATTAACAACATAAGTAATGTTATTTCCATTTAGTTGAGAACGTATTTCGTCTGCAGCTTTTGTAATATATTCAAAGCTTTTACCTCGAGCATTAAAAAGCTGTGGGATTGAAGACTGTGGATTAACTACAATTTCATTAATTAGCTTACGAGTTTGTCCAACTTCACCGGTTGGAAGAATATCTGGTACCTCAGTGGATCTTCCACTTTCCCAGTCATCATCTCTAAGCAAACCGCTACCGTCAGTTATTTTTTGTATTTTTGATCTAATTTCTTTAGCTATAAATAAGTTATTAGCTTTGAGAACTTTTGGTGCGATAGTTAATCTTGGAAGCAAGATTTGTTCAGAATTTTGGGAAATTTTTTCTAGTTTCTCAATTTCTGGCCATGGAGCCTCTGGATTAACATGATCGATAGTAACTGGTGATATTCCGCCAAAATCATCAATGCCAGATNTTGTAAGACAAGATAAATNCTTTTGATTTAAATTTGGAGGAACTTGAATTGATATTTGATTNCTCAAAATCTTTCTAGCCATCACGATTGTCCACTGCAGCTCTTNAAAACTCGGTTCAGGGAAATCAGACATNAAGGTATTNTTTTTTGNCTTAAAGTTCTGAATGATAACTTCTTGNATATTTCCGTATCTNTTGTGAATTTCATTTANGACCATTAAGGANTGGATTCTCTCCTCTCTTGATTCACCTATCCCAATCAAAAGTCCNGTGGTNAATGGNATTTGCTGCTCNCCTGCATTGATAAACGTTTGNAATCTATATTCNGGATCTTTATCAGGCGAGCCNAAATGCGGCATACCTTTTTCTGATAACCTAGCTGAATGAGTTTCTAACATTAGACCCATAGACCCTGAAACNTCTTTTAGCTCNAAAATATCTTCAGGAGTNAGNGTNCCAACATTTAAGTGAGGAATTAATGAGCTATTATCAAGAATATGCTCTGCAGTCTNTTTGACATAATCCAAGGTNGTTTTAAAGCCATGAGCAGANAAATANTCCCTTGCTGTTTTATACCTTAATTCAGGTTTATCACCNAGCGTAATAAGNGCTTCTTTGCATCCNTTNTCNTCACCATCNNTAACAACTTCTAAAACTTCATCGAGNGNCATNTATGGATTAACAATTTTTTTAGGAGTTTTNGCNAATGTGCAGTAATGNCAAACATCTCTGCANANGAATGTTAATGGAAGAAAAACTTTTGGAGAGTAAGTAATAATATCNCCAAAAGNATCTTTTTTAGTTNNAAAAGANTTTTGNATTAAAGCATTNGATAATGGANCTTTTGATAATTCTTTTGCTTCATCAAAGTTTATTANATCATTAATTTTAAGATTTGATTTTTTATTAATTANCATTGTNTTTGAAAAAGCTTATTTCTTTGTTCCAATGTTAACAAATCTAAGTCCTCAGATGTATCTAGATCAAAAGCAATATTTGAATTTTTAATAACAGTTAATTCTTGGTTAATATTCGAAAAGTAATCAGTAAATTTTTTAAAACTATCTTTCCCAAAAAATAAATGATCTATTTTTTTTACAGGGAGGCCTAATGCATTGGTACCGGAAATATGTCTATCCGGCACAATAAAAGGAATATTTTTATCGGCAAGTGAAATTAGCTTAGTTAAATCTGTGCTAACAACAAGTGGTAAATCAGCATGCATGATGATTACAAAATCATCTTGGTGAGAGATCGAATTTATAGCCTCTCCCAATGCATCATTTAAAGCTAATTCAGAAAAAAATATTTCTGTGTTTTTAATTTTTAAGTCTTTATCATCAGTAACGATAGTTACCTTTTGATCTAGCTTTATAAAATTCTGACTGAGTCTATTAATAAGATTTTTAGAAGCAGTAATTCTTTGATTATTTGAAAGCGAATTAGATAAACGATTTTTAGAGTTTTTAAATGCTTTAACTGGAATGAGAATATTGATCATCTACTTAGATATTCAACTATTGAATTTGCTAAATCAACTTTAGATTTTTTTGATTTCATGACTAGCCTGTCCACAAAGACATTGAAACCAAGGCTATTTAACTCCTTTAAATATTCACTATCTTTATTATCAATAAAAATATTAGTTGCATAGTCTTGGTAAAATTCAGCAACTGATTTGACGCTAGGTTCATGACCTAGCTCCCTAAAGATTTTAGCTGTTGGACCCTTAATAGAGTCACCATCAACAATAGGTGAGATCACAAAAACCTTATCTTTATTCGCATTAAGATGATTACTTATTTTTTTGATTGACAAAATTGGGCCAATGCTAATAAATGGATTTGAGGGGCATATAATAAAATTATCATAATCATTCAGATTAATTTTAGAATTAAGTTTAGCTTTTGATGAGCCTTTAAATATAAAGTCATTTGCAACAGGCAAGCAACGATGTTTTACGAAATATTCTTGAAAAGAAAGTATATCTCTATCAGTTTTGATGAATGTACTAACCAAGTTATCTGACATNGGAAAGATATTCGATTTGATACCAAATCTACTTGCAATGTGGGCAGTGATATCGGTTAGTGACTTTCCATCATTAAGCATACTGGTTCGAATAAAGTGAGTGGCTAAATCCTTATCTCCTAACTGAAACCATGTGTCACCTTCAAGAGTCTTCAATTCATTGAGCATGTTCCAAGATTCATTTTGTCTTCCCCATCCTTGAGAAACTTCAACCTCATCTGAAAGAGTGTAAATAACAGTATCTAGATCTGGAGATACATGTAAGCCAAGATGAATAAAGTCATCTCCAGTATTAACCAAAATGTCAAAGGCATCATGAGGAATGGAGTTATAAAAACCATAAGCAAGTTTAGCCCCACCAACACCGCCACATATTAATAAGCTCTTCATTTATCTAAACAAGTCGTATTCTTCATCTCTTATTAATACTTGAGCATTTTCCTTTGAAGGTTTCCTTCCTTTAAAGTTTTTAATTACTACCAAGGGTTTACCTTCTGCTGCTTGCCCCATTACTAGTGAAGCTGCAGCTGCCAGCTCATCGCCTACTCCAATCTGAGTAACCTTTAATTGATTATTAAATAGATCAACTTTACCCCTTTCATCCCTAATGACTTCTAGATTAAATGAACCAATTGCAAAACCTACAATTCCATTACGAAAAGGCCTTCCCATGGTATCAGTCACGATTACAGAAATATTTTTTTTCAATTTATCTGATAAGAAATTTCCAATTTGAGCGGCACTTGCATCTGGATCTTTTGGAAGTAATAAAACTTTATTGGTTGTTTGGTTGATATTAGATCTATCAATTCCAGCATTCGCATGAACAAAGCCTAACTTATGCTCAACAATTAAAACATTATGTCTATATCTTAAAACTTTTGCTGATTCATCAAGAACAGCCTGCACAAATTGAGGATCCTTATCTATCTGATTAGCGAGCTCTTTAGCATCTTCAGATGGATCAATTTCATCTAAAGATCGGTATCGATTTTCGGCTTTTGAAATAACTTTTTGCGCAACCGCAATCACATCACCGTCATCTATCTTGATGTTATTATCAATTATGTTGTTATAAATAATCGAAGCCAGGTCATCGCCTGGCTCTATCATTGGAAATTTTTCAGTACTGAAAATCTGAATACTAATATTAGACTCCAGTAATTTTAATTCCTGAGTGCTTGATAGTGTGATTTTTATTGATTGCAATTAANACTGAAGTTAATGCTTCTGCNGCTGCAGAATTACATAATGGTCCTGCATGCCATCCAGTTAAACCAGCGTCATTAACAAGTGCGATCACTTGCTCTCTTGAATCTCTTTTATCACCACAAACAAGAACATCGCAATCAATTTCAGCATCCGTTTGTAGAAGTTCAGCAGAAATATTTTGAAAAGCAGAAATAACTTGGACGGAATCTCCAAGTAAAGTTTGCGCTCTAATTGCAGCACAGCCTTCTTCAGGTAATTGAACTCTCATAACTTTGGGAGGAACAAGTGGTACAGTTCCATCAATTAATATTTTCCCTGAAAGCACATCTTTCACTTCTGACAAAATATCTAATTGAAATGAAAATGGCACTGTTAAACACGCAATTTCTGCCTGNTTTGCAGCATCNACATTAAGCATTCCTTGATCTTCGTTGATATTTAGTTTTCCACATGCTGATTTAGCAGATTCAATTGTTCTTGAGCCAATTAGAACTTCATGTCCTGATCTGATCCACCGTGAGGCAAGACCTAAGCCCAGCGCACCAGTTCCACCTAATATTGCTATTTTCATTTCTAGTCCTGTTTAATTCTTTTAGAAGATATCATTATAATGAGTGGTAATGTTTAAAACAGATAATTACAAAAATAAAACTGTAGTAATTACAGGTGGNACAAAAGGCATTGGATTNGGAATAACCAAGGCTTATTTGTCTCTATCTGCAAAAGTAATTATCTTNGCNAGGAATAAGCCAAAAAAACAAATCCAAGTNAAAGGNAANAANGCANTATTTTACANNTGCAATGTAAGAGATAATNCTAATGTTGAAGAAGTAATAAATGAGATATNTNNGGTCAAATAANTNTATTGATGTTTTAATNAATAATGCNGGNGGTGCTCCCCTTATCAGCTCANTNGATGCAGATCGNATGAATTTTAACAATGCAATTATTGATTTAAACTTAAACTCCTCATTTGCAGTAAGTTATTACGTAGCCAAAAAAATGATAAAAAAATCATCTGGCTGTGTTATTACAAATATTTCAAGTGTAACAGCCACAAGACCAACTCCTGGAAGTGCTGCGTATGGGGCAGCAAAGGGAGGCTTAGTAAATCTCACCAAAACCTTAGCCGTAGAATGGGCTCCAAAAATAAGGGTAAATTCCATTATCACTGGCTATATAGAAACTGAAAATTCACTTATACATTATGGATCTAAGAAAGATATGAAAGCTGTAGCAAAAACCATCCCCATGAAAAGAATGGGAACTCCTGAAGATATTGCAAATGCTTGCATCTTTTTAAGTTCTGCAAACTCATCATGGGTTACCGGTACTGCCATTGAGGTTCATGGTGGAGGTGAATCCCCCACCTATCTGAATTCAGCAAAACCTAAATAAAGTTAATTTATTTATCATTCATGAAACTATTATTTAAAATTGGTGTCTAAACTTTTTTACATGGGGTTAAACAGATGAACGAGAAATACATACAAGCACTTATTGTTGGTGGCCTAATCGGTGCGGCAATAATCATTTCAGAATTTATATCGCAATCAAATGATGATCCAATGGAGTTTCATGCCATAAAACTTCATGAAGATTCTCAAGTGAATATGGCAGATAAAAAAATATGGATTACAGATAATGGCGAAACCATAGACCTATCTCCTGACAATAAAGAAGAAAAAAGAATTGTAATTAAAATGAATACTGACGATTCTGATAATCTCTCAATGAATGAAGAAATATCTATTTTTAAAAGCGGCCAAACCGATCACAAAGAAAAGAAGGTTGTTGTAAAAGTAGATGCAAGAAATAAAGATAAGGACAAAGATATTGACATTGATGTGGACGCAATTGTTGAAGAGGTATTAGCTGGCCTAGAGGAAGGTGCCGAAGTGTTGCAAGACTCTGATATTGGAAAAATTGTAGCTAAAGCTCTTAATGGGATTGATGCTGAGGTAAAGATTGAAGTATCAGTAGATACCAGTGAATCATCCCCAGATTCTCCGTAAGAATTTATTACCCCAAAAAAACTTTAAAGCTCCTTTCATGTCCTTGAAGCTTTTTTCAGTGTATGGGTAGGAAGAGGCAGACTTTTTGCCAATGATAATTGGCATCGCATGAGCATAGGAACGCAAACCCTCTTTTCCATTAACTGAACCCAGTCCGCTTTGCTTGATACCACCGAAAGGTGCTTCATTAACTCCATAACTCATTGCCATATCATTAATAGAGCATGCGCCTGTTTCCATGGCTTTAGCTAGGTTCATGCCTTTATTCATGTTCTGAGTCCAAACATTTCCATTTAAGCCATAGTAAGAATCATTGGCCAATCTAAGAGCCTCATTTTCTGATTTAACCCGCATGATAGAAATCACTGGTCCAAAAGTTTCATCGGTCATAATTTTCATCTGATGATTCACATTGATGATTACAGTGGGTTCATAATAGAGGCCTTTAAGCGTTGGATTTCTTTTTCCACCAACAAGAATATGTGCACCTTTTTGCACTGCATCCTCAACATGATCTTCGATAATATCTAATTGTTTATCCCAAAAGGTTGCTCCAATGTCAGAAAAACCCTCAGAAGATTGATTAAGTTTTTTAGTCTCATGCACAACTTTTTCGACAAACTCATCGTACACGTCTTCGACAACATAAATCCTTTCAGTACCGCAACAGTATTGACCAGCATTCATACAGGAACCAATTACAGCTCCTTTTGCAGCATCATCAATATCTGCATCTGAGCAAACAATCATTGCATCTTTGCCACCTAATTCAAGAGAAAATGGAATTAAATTCTCACTACACTGTTTAGCAATCTTCTTACCTGTTGCAATGCTCCCTGTAAAAGAAACTTTATCAGGAACTTCATCAATAAGTTGAGCACCTGCCAAACCATCACCAATGATCACCTGCACAAGATCTTGAGGCGCATCTGCCATTAAGAATATATCTTCAACTAATTTTCCTGATCTTGGTGTCACCTCTGAGGGTTTAATAATCACAGAATTGCCTGCTAATAGTGCCTGAATGGTTGGGTTTATGGAGAGTATGAATGGTCCATTCCAAGGCGTAATGACCGCCACAACACCTCTAGGTTTGTAGGTTACTTTGGTTTTTTTTAAGAAGCTCATGGGGCCATGCATTGATCGCTTTTCATCACGTAACCACTTTGGAGCTCGCTTTGCGTAAAAAGCTAAGGAGTCAATTGCAGAGAAAATCTCCATCGACATAGCTTCTTGAATTGGTTTTCCAGTTTCCTCCATCACCACATTCATAATGTGATCTTGATTTTCAATAATCACATCAATAACTCTATGCATTAGCTCTACCCTATTTTCAAGAGATATTTTGGACCAAGCCTGTTGCGCCATTCTTGATTTAGTCACAGCAGATTTAATATCCTCATGAGAGGCACAATCATAGTTCCCTACTACCCTAAGATCTGCAGGACTTTGCAAGGTTAAAGTTTTTTTATAGCCTTGATCTGAAATTGTAAAAATACCCATTTATATCTCCTTTAATACCTTAGCCAACATCTGTGAGGCATGATTATCAATATGTGCATTAAGCCCGGGCGGCATAATTTCGTAATACTCAAGCTTTTTAACGACCCGAATCATAATCACTGCAAACTTAAAAATTGAAAAAATATAATAATAGTTAAAATTTTCTGCATGAAAACCTGACAGCTCTTCCCATTTCTTAACGGTTTCATCTCTTGTGGGAATGCCATGAAGTTTTGGAACATTAATTCCATCTGAATTACAGTCATCAATGGCGATACCCCATGCCAAATCTTGACAAGGGTCTCCAAGCGCAACCATCTCCCAATCAAGCACACCGCTTACCTCACCATTAGGTTTATACATGATGTTAGGGACTCTGCAATCACCCCAAACTATTGAGTACTGATCTGAATCTGCATCCGGTTTATTTGTTTCCAACCAATCAACGGTTTCTTCTAAAACGGAGTGTGATTCGCCCTCGATAGCCCAATCATAAAATTCTTTGTAGTAACTTAAATCATCATCCAAGGGTCTTGAGTCTTTCCCTGAAGATAAAAAATCAAATTTGCTATCAACTGTAACTTTATGGATCTTGGACATCTGCTCAACCCATCCCATCCAAACTTTGTGTCTAACTTCCTCAGAAGAATCTGCCAGCCATCCCTCTGAATGAAACGGAGGGTTATCAGACGGCGCTTCACCTTCGCACATCTTCATCACATAAAAGGCTGAATCTAGGAACTTTTCTGACGGTTCATACCAGACTACTTCAGGAACCTTTACTCCAAAACCACTAAGCTCTTTCATGATCAAAAACTGTTTTTCAATATCATATTCAGGAAATACCAAGAATCCTGATGGATGAAAGCGAAGAACATAGCCGGTAGTTGCTGCGCCCTGAGTTACATTAAAACTTAGGGTTTCATTTGAAAATCCAGTATTTTCAGGTCCGCCTAATACCTCAACAACTATGGAGGCATCTTGATCTTTCTCATTAATTAACCAATTTTTAAAATCTTCGGTAGCTTTATTTAGGTCTCTTTCTTGTGGTGCTGGCATATTTGTGTGTAGTATTTAGTAATTAGTTATTAAATCTAAGTATAAAGCAATGTCGTCTATTTTGAATGATTGGGAAAAGTTCTGTGATGAGCTCAAAGCATCTGGAAAACTGATCACTGAATACAGTGATAATGAGGTTCATCAGTTAGAAGGTTTTAGATATCTATTAAGGCTTTTAAGACTCTCTACTGAAATGTATTTTGAGCATTCAAGCGTCAATCATCCTTCGTTTTATTGTTTATCTCATGAAACAGGAAAAATTGGTGCAGATAATCCAGATAATCATTATCTAAATGCCAATATCAATTCTGCAATGAACTACCGAATCTATGGCGATCTTGGGGACGTTGCGTACCTAAGTTTCGGCCTCAAGGAAAATAGATACTCAATAGATGGGACCATGATTTCACATGATGAGATAGAACTGGATAACATGGTCACCGATGAAAATAATTCTTTTGAGCTAATCTTGTCTAAAAAAAATAATAATTATAAAAATTTTTTAAAACTAGCTGATACTTCCAATATGTTAATTGTAAGGCAAACCTATAAAGATAAAACAACTGATAAAAGAGCGAACATCAACATAGAATTACTGGAACCCTCTGATCAATCAGAACTCATCTCACGGCAACAATTTAATCAATATCTAAATGCGTCAATGGGTTTTGTAAAGGGCACTGTTGAAACCTTTAATAGATGGGTGACAATTTTTATGAAAGATCATATGAACGCATTGCCCTTAGGTGACCAATCGTACTTTCAAGCTGCAGGCGGTGATCCAGAAATTCAATATCATCATGGTTATTACTCGTTTGCAGAGGATGAATGTCTGGTGATTAGAACAAAGGTTCCCAAATGTAGTTACTGGAATTTTCAATTAGAAAATCACTGGATGGAATCACTCGACTATAGACATCACAAAATTCATCTTAATAATTTTTCTGCTGAGCTTGAAAAAGAAGAGTTAGTAATACATGTAACCCACTCGCCCAAGGACTTGAAAAATAACCTCATTACCTGTGGTCATTCAAGTGGAGCCATGCTGCTAAGATGGGTGGGTGCAAAAGAATCGATAACACCTGAGACTAAATTAATTAAACTAGATGAGCTAAATGATGAAAATTAATGCTAATGAAATTCTTGATCAAGCCAAATCAGAAACAGGTTTGAGCGATTTAGGAGAGCCACTTTTTTTTGAGGGTCTGAATAGATTNATCGATTCAATCAATAATGAAGCAAACTTAAATGAAATNGGTATTCAAGCTCAACCAATTAGNATTCAAGGCTTGCTCTCAAATAGGCTAAGGTTTGAAGAAGACTTAAAAAAGTTTCCTGAAATTTTAGACCAAGAAATCATCGCTCCCATAGTTATTGTTGGCTTACCTAGAACAGGAAGCACCATGACTCATAGGCTGCTTGCATCTGATCCTAACCATACAGCTATGCTTTGGTGGGAAGGACGATATCCAGCCTTGTTACCTGGCGAAAAACGAGGAGATATTGAAACAAGAATGGAGCTTGGTAAAGCTGAGGTTGATGCCGTTGTGACAGCCTCACCCGAAGCACTGGACATTCATCCTTGGGACTATAAAGGAGCCGATGAAGAGATTCTCCTACTGGAACATAATTTCCTTAGCACGGTACCGGAATCATTTATGGCACTGCCCTCTTACTCTGAGTGGATTGAGGAGCAAGATCATGCTTTGGCATATGAAGATCTCAAAAAATTTATTCAATACCTGCAATGGCAAAATCCTGGTAGAGAGAAAAAAAGATGGGTTCTTAAGTCGCCTCATCATCTTGGCTTTATCGATAAAATGATTTCAGTTTTTCCAGATGCCAAAATTATTCAAACGCATCGAGATCCAATTAAAACGGTTCCCTCATTTTGTTCAATGTGTGCAAACCTCTTTGAACCTTTAACCACAAATTTTGATAAAGTCTTCATTGGCAAGCACTGGTCAAACAAACTTACCCGGGCGTTAAATCATTGCATGAACATCAGTGAACAGCATCCAGATAACTTCCTTGATCTTGAATTTTTAAATATGATCAAAGATCCAATTGATGAAATGAAAAAAATCTATGAATTTATTGGAGAGTCCTTCGGTGAAAAGACTGAAGTGGCGATGGAGGCCTGGAGGGAAGAAAACAAACATGAAATGGGTGCTCATAGGTACTCCTTAGAGGAGTACGATCTGACCGAGTCACAAATAAATAACAACTTTGCTAAATACCAACAAAAATATATAAACTAAATCATGCTTAAAAATAAAACAGTCGTAATTTCAGGAATTGGTCCGGGCCTTGGTCAAGAGCTAGCTTTCGGAGCTGCTGAACACGGAGCTAATTGTGTGCTTGCCGCCAGAAGTAAAGATAAGCTTGCCGAGGTTCAAGAAAAAATTATTAAAGACGGTGGTAAAGCAATTAGTGTTCCTACAGACATTACCGATCAAGAAGATTGTAAAAACTTAATTGATGCTGCAGTAAATGAATTTGGTGCTGTGGATTGTTTGCTTAACAGCGCCTATCGACCTGGCAACTTTACTGAATTTCTTGATTCTGATCTAGAAGATTGGAAAGAGACGATGAATACTAATTTTTTTGGCACTCTTGGATTAACGAAAGTTGCAGTTGAGCAAATGAAAAAACAACAAAAGGGCTCTATTGTGATGATCAACAGTTTGATTACTAAGAAGCCCCTTCCCACTCAGGGTGGCTATGCAGCATCAAAGAGCGCCCTTACCGGCGCCACCAAAATTCTTGCCAAAGAGTTAGGCCCTCATGGCATAAGGTTAAATTCTGTTTACATGGGATGGATGTGGGGTCCTCCTGTTGAAGCCTATGTGAATGGCACTGCGGAAATGATGAGCATCAAGCCTGAAGATCTCATTCAAAATATTACCAAGGACATACCCCTTGGCATTATTCCAGATGATCGAGACTGTGCTAATGCTGCCCTCTTCCTTGCATCTGATCTTGCTAACGTTATTACAGGAGCAAACCTAGATGTAAATGGTGGTGAATTCATGAGCTAGGGAGTAACGAATGATTTTGTTTCGTCAATGGTATTTGTAAGTTTTCAAAGTTTTTTAAAATTCGTCCTAAATCTTAAGTTTTATCAATTAGAATCTATACATGTCTATTAACAAGGATATATTTACCGTTGATTTGATGCTGGGTATACCTGAGCAAGAAGATCGCTCNGATTGGTATACNTTTATGGAACCTCTNTTGCGTGATGANGAGTCAAAATCCATGTTTAAAATGCCAGCTCAGTACATGTTTAAAGATATCCCTGAAACTGGCTCCCATGACGATTTCATTCAATATACGCTCGAGCAAATGGATAAATTTCATATCAATATGGCCATGGTTGGTTTTCATGAGTCCTCAGAGGTAAAAATCAAAGCTGGTAAAGACCATCCAGATAGGTTCTTTTTTGACATGCCTGTTAATCCTAATATTGTGGGTGAAGCTCAAAACATCAAACGGATGCATGATGAATATGGGATTAAGGCAGTTAGCGCATTTCCATCAGGAATGCATCCTCAAATTGCAATTAATGATCCAAAATGGCATCCAATTTATGAGATGTGCATTGAGTTAGATATCCCCTTCTTTTGTTGTGTTGGCGTTCCGGGTCCTAGGATCCCAATGGCACCTCAAAAAGTAGAGTTGATTGATGAAGTTTGTTGGTACTTTCCTGAACTAAAATTTGTGATGCGCCACGGTGCAGAACCCTGGACAGCATTGGCATGCAAACTCATGCTCAAGTACCCCAACCTATATTATTCAACCAGCGCCTTCTCGCCCAAACACTACCCAAAAGACGTAATGCATTATGCGAACACACGTGGCCAAAATAAGGTCATGTATGCTGGATACTTCCCAATGGGGCTATCTTTAGATAAAATTTTCAATGAGATGGTGTCAGTTCCTCTCAAAGAAGAAGTCCTGCCTAAATTTTTAGGTAAAAATGCAAAGAAACTTTTAAAACTATGACAGAAAGAAAAAGATATCCAATGCCCATCCCTTTTGGTTGGTATGTGGTTGATTATGCGAATGAACTTAAGCCTGGAGATGTAAAGTCTGTTAGGTACTTTGGCGAAGATCAGGTTTTGTTTAGAACGGAATCAGGTGAGATCTCAATGCTTGATGCCTATTGCCCACACCTTGGTGCCCATCTTGGACACGGGGGACTGGTTAATGGGGAGTGTATTGAATGCCCGTTTCATGCTTGGCAATGGCAGACTGATGGAAAAATTGGAAGTATCCCGTATGCAAAAAATATTCCTCCTAAAGCAAAAGAGACTCAAATCTATAAGTACCCAACCGTTGAAAGAAATAATCTTATCTATGCTTGGTATCATCCCAACGGGGAACAACCGCACTACGAAGTTGAAACCTATGATGAGATTGTTGATCCAGATTGGGGTGATGAATTCCAAAAATTTGAATATCACGTAGATTGCCACATTCAAGATATGGCAGAGAATGCTGTGGATGCTGCTCACTTTAAGTACGTTCATGGGGTTGTTACCTATCCAGAATTTGAAGTCAGTTATGAGGATCAAAAACGTTTCTTTGTGCAGGCAGCTAATATGGAAACACCCAGAGGAATTGTTGAAGGCAGAATTATTGGAAGATCAAATGGGCCTGGGGACAACGCAACTAAATTTGAGGGCATCTGTGATACCCTCCTGCTTGGCTCTACTACTCCTATTGAAGATGAAAAATGTATTATTCGTTTTTCTTTTTTACAGAAAAAAGTTAATGGGAAGGTCCCAGAAGGTGGAGTTGGTGCTGCAATCATTGCAGACATAAACAAACAAGTTAAAGAAGACATCCCTATTTGGGAGAATAAAAAGTTTGCACTTAAACCAGTCCTTTGTGACATGGATGGTCCCATTGCCAAGTTTAGAAGGCAATACGCTACTTTCTATGTAGATTATGATGAAGCTCAAAGAATTGCTGCTCTAAATCTAAAATAACTATGGACTTAATCAATAACGATCAACTTCAATGGAAACGATTTGTTGGTGACGACAAATTTGATTACCCAATAGACTATTCAACTGCTGTTTTGGACGTTAATGAAAATGGTCACATTAACCTGCTCACTAAATGGGAACCAAATTCGTACTGTCATTTTCACAGACATACCGCTACCTCAAGTACCTCTACTGTTCTTCAAGGTGAGTTATATGTTGAGGATATTGATATTGAATCGGGAAAAGTAATGAGCAGTAAAACAAGAAACGTCGGCGATTATGCAACAAAAGAAGGTGGCGATGTCCATATGGAAAAAGGCGGGCCTGAGGGTGCCATTGTTCTATTTAGCCTCTATACAAAAGATGGTAGCTTAGCTGAATCGCTTGATAAGAATGGTAATGTGATTAGTGAGTCGCATATCAATCAGTTTCTTAGGTAATTAATCTAAGGGCTCAAAGTCAAATTTACTTACGCCGCATTCGGGGCAAACCCAATCATCCGGAATATCTTCCCATTTAGTGCCCGGTGGAATTCCATCGTCTGGATCGCCAAACTCTTCATCATAAATATACCCACAGATCACACATTCAAACTTTTTATACATTCTTAATCGCCTCTAAATCTGATTTGTTGATTGGATGTTTTGAGACTAAATAACCTGCTATTAAAAAGCAAGTCAATGGAACATAGACATACATATTCCATAAATAATCTTTACTAGCTTGAGTATTTTCATAACCNAGATCGACCTGAAANCCAAANACCTGNTCAAGNAAAACATANGGNATTGCNGCNGAGGCAGCAAATCCTATNTTNGTAATNGTGGTTACGTANGAATAGATACTNCCGCTNACATCTTGNCCCTTTTGATGCTTATGCATTTCAGCAAGATCTCCAATGATTGCATTGATTAAGGGGATAGGTCCGGCAAAAGCAAAGCCATAAAAAATTACCCATACAAATAGAAAAATAATCCTTTGCTGAGTTCCTAAATTTGTAAAGAAGTCGAAGCCAATAATACTGATTAAAATAATGCTGGATGCATAAAAGCAACAATAAGCAATGGACATATGTTTGGAAACCTTGATCCCAATGTATCGCCAAATTCCAAGACCTATAAAGCTAACAATAAAATAACTTAACATGGCTCTCGACGCATATTCCTGAAGATCAAAAATACTTGTAATAACAATAATAAATAGTGCGCCTGACAACGATTGGCTAAATGCAATCAGTAAACTGACCACAACCATTCTGTTTAGATTTTTATTTTTAAAAAATTCTTTAAAAACATTAACACTATCTTTAAAAGTACCTCGAATTTCTTTTGTAGAGTGATCTGGAATAGAAAATATTGCTATTAAGAACAAAACCGGCNCAGAGATAAAAATAAAGTACCCTATTCCATTCACCTTAGCNTCCATGCTTGGCGTATATATTTCTATCACTGCTGGAATTGCNATCACGATTAANGCAGCNAAGAGAGACATTACCTCTCTTAANGTTAANAAGTTAGTGCGNTTATCATAGTCAGGTGCCAGCACAACAGACCAAGATANATGNGTGACTACCACAAGAGTAAAACCTGCGTAAATTATNAATAANGAAATAAATAAATAAGCNCTATTTACGGACTCTTTNATTGGNAAAAATAGTAGGTAGGTTGCCAACATCATNACGGGTATTGAAATTGCAATCCAATGCTTNTGTTTGGAGTTAGGGAGCTGNTATCGNTCAACTAAAAAACCCATGATGGGATCTGTTAANACATCGGTAAANCTGCCTATAAAGAAAATTAACCCTACTGCGGTTAACCCTAAACCAAGCTCATTTGCATAAAACGGAAGCAGGTAAACAAAGATGGGCATTCCAGCCCCCGAAATAGGCATAACCAAACTGGCATAAATCAGGTTTTGCAGTTTATTTTTCATACCAAATATATAAGGGTTTAGNTGNGTTTGTTTGTATAATCATTGTACGCGCCCGTAGCTCAGCTGGATAGAGTACCTGGCTACGAACCAGGCGGTCGGGAGTTCGAATCTCTCCGGGCGCGCCATTGANAAGATCATGAAAAATTTAAGTTACTGGAAACTAAATCTGATTGTNATCTCTGNGCTNTTATCTGTTTGGTTTATTGTCTCTCTNGGGTTTGGAGTCTTNTTTTCTGAGAGCATTGATCACATTCGACTGGGTGGATTTAAATTAGGTTTTTGGTTTGGCCAACAAGGNAGTCTGTTGTTCTTCCTGCTTATNATCTTTGTTTATTGCATCATCATGAATANGCTTGATGAGAGGTTTAAAANGTAATGTCNANACAGGNGCTAACCTATCTATTTGTGGGTCTGACATTCAGTTTGTATATTGGCATTGCAATNTGGTCNAAAGCTAAATCTACGAATGATTTTTATGTGGCTGGAAAAGGAGTCAATCCAATAGCTAATGGTATGGCAACTGCTGCGGATTGGATGTCAGCAGCATCATTTCTATCAATGGCCGGACTGATTGCCTTTATGGGCAGAGATGGCTCCGTTTATTTAATGGGTTGGACAGGGGGCTATGTCCTTTTAGCTTTGTTATTAGCTCCATATTTAAGAAAGTTTGGTCAATACACTGTTCCAGATTTCATAGGGACTCGATACTATTCAAACATTGCACGATTGGTTGGTGCACTTTGCTTGATAGTTATTTCATTTACTTATATCGCGGGTCAAATGCGAGGCGTTGGTATTGTTTTTTCAAGATTTCTTGAAGTAGATATTAATCTTGGAGTAATTATTGGAATGGCAATTGTTTTCTTTTATGCAGTTTTAGGAGGCATGAAAGGAATAACGTATACCCAGGTTGCACAATATTGTGTACTTATTTTTGCCTATTTAGTTCCAGCCATCTTTGTATCGATTCTAATGACCAGTAATCCTAATCCTGCATTAGGTTTTGGGGATACGCTAACTGGAAGCTCAGTCTACTTATTGGATAAGCTTGATCAAATCTCAATTGATTTGGGTTTTGGTGCTTATACCGAGTTCAAAAAATCTACCATAGATATATTCTGCATAACCGCCGCACTAATGATTGGTACTGCTGGATTGCCGCATGTAATTGTTAGATTCTTTACTGTGCCTAGCATAAAAGATGCCCGTAAATCAGCTGGTTATGCATTGTTATTTATTACAATTCTATACCTTACAGCCCCTGCAGTTGCTGCGTTTGCAAGAGTTAATCTAGTGGAATCTATCCAAGATCAATCCTATGAGACTACACCTGCGTGGTTTAAAAATTGGGAAGAAATAGGCCTCATCGCATGGCAGGATAAAAATGATGACAATAAGATCACTTACGCCAGCGGAGATGCTTTTGTACCTGCAAAACCAGTTTTTAAAAATTCTTCAGATGAGGGCCCGAGGCCTATTGCAAATAGGCCTAATGAACTGACTGAAAATGAAGTTTATATTGATAGAGATATTGTTGTATTGGCAAGCCCTGAGATAGCGAACTTACCAGGCTGGGTTATTGCTCTGGTAGCCGCAGGGGGATTGGCTGCTGCCCTATCAACAGCAGCGGGCTTATTATTGGTAATCTCTTCAGCAATTTCTCACGATCTCTTAAAAAAAGTTGTGATGCCTAAGATCAGCGATAAACAAGAATTATTTTTTGCAAGACTCTCTGCCGGTGTTGCTGTATTAATTGCTGGATTATTTGGCATTTACCCTCCTGCATTTGTTGCACAAGTAGTCGCTCTGGCCTTTGGTCTAGCTGCAGCTACAATATTTCCTGCATTATTTCTTGGAATATTCACATCATGGGTAACTCGCGAAGGATCAATCTTGGGTATGTTAAGTGGTTTACTATTCACAATGACTTACATCATCTATTTTAAGTTTATCTTTACTGATTTCAATAATCCTGATTATTGGTTATTTGGAATATCTCCAGAAGGAATTGGGGTCATAGGGATGTGCATAAACTTTATTGTTGCAATGATTGTTAGCAAAATAACTTTATCGCCCCCTAGAGAGGTGGCTGAGTTGGTTAAAGAAATAAGAAAGCCGTAAATTAAAGGTCTTCTAGGATGAAGTAAGCAGCGGCTGAGGCCATGCCAGCATTATCATGTCCTACATTCTTAATAATTTGATATTGCCACCTTAATGGCATTTCGACTTCCTCGGCATAAGAAACTAAGTTAAGAAAGAATGTTTCTCCTCGTACCAACCTATTCTTGCCTTGAGCTCGAGCACCTTTAAGATCTTTAAAATTACTCTCCGTATCATTTTCACCCACATAGAGAGCTACCTTAGTACGAAAGACTCTCTTGATTTCATCATCATTTAAATTAATACCTCTGAGGCCATAAGGATATAAATTTTGATTCATAAAGGTATAAAAACCAGCATTAGCTAATACAGCTTTATCAATTCTTGAATCACTTGAAAACAATAAATATCTTTGAACAAACTGAGCGCCACCTGAGTGGCCATAAATTCTGTATTTATCATTTCTAACGTTGTACTTACTGCTAATTATCTCAAAAATATCTCCTAGAACCTTATTGATATTTGGCGTGCCAGCAGGTAGTTTTTTTCCATCGATTGCAAAATGATTTAGAAAGGCATAGTGCGGATAGGAGTCTTTAGAAAATTTAGGTGCTACTGCTATTAAGTTTTTTTCTTGAATAAGTGGGAGAAAATCCTCTAAATACCCCTCTGCAGTTCTGGAGGCACCATGAATTATAAATAAGACCATGGTTTCATCATTAACTTTTTCAGGTAATGAATAAAAGACTTCAATATCAGGTTTATCAGCGTAAACGAAAGTCGATTGATGAATCTCCCTAGCGCTAAAATTCAAGCTTAATAATAAGAAGAAGAAAGAGATTAAATTAAGCTTAATGATTTTCATGTTTTTTATCAGGTTTGCACTTCCCTCTTTCCCAATCGTTTTCATTGCAATCATAAATTATTCTTCCATGATCCTTGAGCAAGAAATCTAGAATCTGATGAGCATGAGTTCCAAAACCAAGTGATGGATCATCCTGTAACTGATCTAATGGGATCGTGTAAGATGACCAATCTTTTGGGGCTCTCCATCCTGGTGGAGGTACTAATTGAGCTCGAGTACCGCTGATTGGATGCAAGGCCCTCCATTTTCTAATTTTTTCAGCCATCTCTCTTACAAGCGAAGGGTATTTTTCTGATAAATTGTTGTATTCATTAGGATCATCTTGAATATTGAATAATTTATTCTCAACATTTACTTCTAAGAGAGAAGATGAAATTATTTGGACGAGTTTGAACTGCTCATTGAACACAGTTGTATGGAATTCACCATAATTTGGAGTTTCTGAGGCAAAGAAAATATCGTCCTGAAGTTTAATTCTTTTATTTTTAGCAATTGCCGGCCACATATTTCTTCCATTTATTTCTTTAGATACATTCATGTTTACCTTAGCAGCGCTACTTAAGGTAGGAAAGATATCCATAACGGTCATAACTTGATCCATATTTGAATTTTCCTTGATAACGCCTTTCCATTTCATTGCTGCAATAACTCTGATTCCTCCCTCATAAGTATCTCCCTTGCCGCCTCTGAGAGGAAAATTATCTGCTCCACCACCTGCATATGCTGCTCCGCCATTATCCGAGCTAAACAAAATCAAGGTTTCCTCTTCAATCCCCTCATCTTCGAGTGTCTTAAGAACTTGACCAATTGCTTGATCTAAAGCATCAACAACAGCGGCAAACATTGGTCTGGCTGACACTCCTAATACATTGACGCGTCTAGTTCTATCGATTACCTCACTTCGAGTTAACTCTCTTTTATCTTCCAAGTCCTTGTATTTTTTAACCAGATCTTCAGGAGCCTCTAAAGGCGTATGAGGAGCTAAAAAAGGCATGTAAAGAAAGAAAGGTTTATCTTTTTTTCTTTCCCTGATCCATCGTGAAGCTTCATTAGCTAACAGATAAGTTTCATACCCTTCATCACTGATTGTTTTGCCATTTCTTTGAAAATCAGCACCCCCTTGATTTGCAAATGGTGGGAAGTACCCTACCTCAGTATGAAGATGACCATAAAAATCATCAAAGCCACGATAATTTGGATGAAAGACTGCTTGTGAATGCCCCAAATGCCACTTCCCTACAATTGCAGTCTGATAGCCATCAGCTTGAAAAGACTGTGGCATAAAGTGCTCATCAGGATGAATTCCGTTATTCATCCACGGCATAATTACCCCATAAGCCACACCCAGTCTCATTGGATCTCTTCCGGTCATAAGAGCGGCCCTTGTTGGGCTGCATATTGGAGTTGCATAAAATCTATCAAGTGACATGCCTTCTTGAAATAAAGAATCGATGTTGGGAGTATCGAACGGAGCTCCTCTTAATGAAATATCAGCCCAACCAAGATCATCAACAAGAAATATAATTACATTCGGCTTTGATTCTGCTTCTAAATTAAAAACAATGAAAGAAAAGGTTAATAAAAATGTTTGTAGTAATGTTTTCATAAAGAAAGCTTTTTTATAGTTACAATATTATCCTATAACTTTTTTAAAAAAGCCTTTAATGAGTTCAAAAACTGATATAGCTGAACTAATCGAACAAATTCACCAATCACCCTTAAAGCTCGTGATTGTCTCAAGTGGAGGTGGAACTGATGCGATTGCTTCCTTGCTCAAAGTTCCAGGAGCCTCCAAAACCGTTCTTGAAAGCTACATTCCGTATGCAAGAGAATCCTTGGCTCATTATTTACTTAAAGAACCCGATCAGTATTGTTCTCTAGATACAACTTTAAGCATGGCAGCAAAAGCCTATAGTGCAGCTAAAAAAATCGATACGAAAACAAATATTGATAAATTAGTAGGTATTGGTATCACTGCCTCATTTGCTACTACATATGAAAAAAAAGGTGAACATAGGTTCTATATTGCTCTGCAAACCAGAGACTACTCAAAAAGTATTGAATGTGTGCTCTTAAAGGGAAAAAGAACTCGTGAGGAAGAAGAGCAATTAGTTACAGAGTACCTGGTTAATTTGCTAGCTGAAACAATACAGTTACCCTTTGTTTATCCTAATCATGAAGAGATGCCGGTTTTTAAGAAGGTTGAAGCAGATGAGTCATGGATAAACTTAGTAAATGGTGATCTTGATTTTGTTTCCTCAACCATGAGAGTGCCTGAACTTATTTTTCCAGGAGCATTTAACCCACTGCATTCTGGCCACATTGCTATGAAAGACCTCGCTGAAAAGAAAACAGGTATGGAGGTTTCATTTGAGATATGTATTCAAAATGCTGATAAGCCACCTCTTAGCTATCATGAAATCAAAAGAACCATTGATCAGTTTTCAAATGGAGAAAATTGGGTTATGACTAAGGCTGGGATGTTTTTTGATAAATCAAGTATGTTTCCTAATAGCGTCTTTATTATCGGTGCAGATACTTTGGTCAGAATATTAGATGAAAAATTTTATAAAAATAGAAAGGACATGCTTGATAAATTAGATCTATTTAATTCACACAATATAAATTTCTTAGTGTTTGGAAGAAAAGTTAATTCTAAGTTTATTTCTCTTAAAAATGTATCTTTACCCGAACACATAGAAAAAAGGTTTACTGGATTTGATGAAGAAATATTTAGAGACGATATATCATCAACCATACTTAGGTTAGAATCGCAGTAAGTAGTAATTCATTAACTGGGGGGGTTTATGAAGGGATTTTTACCGGAACAGCAACCATCAAAAATATATTCTATTAACAATAATTCTCTAAACCTATTAACAGATTTAGCCAGTGATCTTCCAAAGCTTTTATTGACAGGTCAGCTACAAAACAAAATTAATCGACTTAAGGACAATGAATTAGAAATCAGTGAGTTGTTAATAAATAGAAAGCCATCTGACATTAATCTTGCAATGCGACATTTAAGCTTCATAGCACATGGATATATTTGGGGTAATGTAGAGCCTCACGATTTGCTTCCCAAAGTAATTTCTAAACCATGGGTTCAAGTTGCAAATGAGCTTGGAAGACCCCCCGTTCTAAGCTATGCGTCTTACTGCTTGGACAATTGGTACAAAATAGATGCCGATGAAGAGATTAGCCTTGAAAATGTTGCACTGATAAATAATTTTTTAGGAGGGGTTGATGAAGATTGGTTTGTTACCATTCATGTGGCTATAGAAAATCAAGCCTCAGGAGCTATTGAAGCATGCATGGAAATGATGGAATTTAATTCAGAGACATTAGAATCCGAAATCAAAAAACAATTAAAAAATATTCTAAAATCAATGATTGGTGTAAATAATATTTTTTCAAGAATGCCAGAAAAATGTGATCCATATGTTTACTATCACCGTGTAAGGCCTTTTATTTTCGGATCCAAAGACAACCCTGATTTAAAATCAGGACTAAAATATGAAGGTGAATTTAAAGGAAAACCTCAGTTTTTTAGAGGAGAAACAGGTGCACAAAGCAGCATTATTCCTGCCCTAGATGCAGCACTTGGAGTAAAACACTCAAACGATAGTCTTAGACACTATTTAAATGAAATGCGTGACTACATGCCTCCAAAGCATAATCAGTTCATTAAAAATCTTGAATCAAAATCAAATACAAGAAATTTAATTAAAGATTCAACTAAGTTACAAAAGACATATGATAATTGTCTTGAGGAAATAAGAAAATTCAGGAGTATGCACTTAGAATATGCTGGAACATACATTCATCAACAATCTCAACTTAAAAATCCATTTGGTAGAGGTGGTTCTACCATCACAGGGACAGGTGGAACACCTTTTATGAAGTATTTAAAAAAGCATCGTGATGAAAGTGAGAAGACTAAATTTAAAAAATAAATTACTTAGAATGCGGTGGAAGTTTTGCCTCTACAAACCACTCATGCACTCGTTTAACAGGATTAAACTTCTTAATTCTTAATTTTTGATTTTCAATAACAAGTTTCTTAGTCTTAACTGCTAAATAGTGATAAGTGTGGCTATCCCTAGATTCACTTTCAGGGATTAAATAAACTTTAGTTTGTTTTTTCTTGGAGTCTGCCATATTGCGAGGATTATACCTAATTGTTACTAATTGCAAAGATTTTTTTTGAATAAAAAAAGTATTTTTATATGAACTTATACACTAAAATGCTTTTCTCAAAACTATCATGGATTCTAATAAAAAACTTAGTGTTAAATTAATGCTTAGCCTTGGATGGGCAGGATTATGTTTTGCGAATGAACCGCTAATCGATGGAGTTATTGAGGATAATGAGTGGGCTGATGCAACTATTTATGAGCTTGAATTTGAGGTTAGTCCAGCTAGAAATGCACCTGCTCTATTAAAAACTTTCGCTTATGTAAAACACGATGATGATAATTTGTACATAGCTTTTAAGGCTTATGGAGATAAAGAAAAAATTAGAGCGACCATTAGATCTAGAGACACTGCCTGGATGGAAGATTATGTTGGCGTAGTAATAGATACTTTTGGGGATGATAGGTATGCAATTTCTATGGGAATGAATGCCCTTGGGTCACAGCTTGATCTCAAACAAACACCCGGCGATCGGGATGAGGATTCATCATGGAATATCTTATTTTTTGGAGAAACTAGTTTTACTAACTACGGATACAGTGCTGAATTTTCTATTCCATTTGCTGAGCTAAGATATCCTGATGAGGTGGTTCAAACCTGGTCAATTGGTTTTATTAGAAAATCATTCGAACCCGGAACGCAAACAATTTTTGCAGATTTTACTGTCTATGCTCAAGATCAGTGCTTTTTTTGTGCGACTGATGAGACCTATGTTATCCAAGATCTTGAAGAGACCAACAGAAATTACATTTATCCTTATGTAACCCTTAATCAGAAAGCTGACCGCCCCATACAAAACCTTAAATACGAAAATCCTGATTATGAAATTGGTGTCAGTGGTCTGCTGGACCTTGATGAGAATAACTCTATTGAATACACAATTAATCCAGACTTTTCTCAGGTTGAAGCTGATGCCGCTCAGGTTCTTGTTAATGAAACTTTTGCTGTTTCATTGGAAGAAAAGAGAACTTTTTTCCTTGAGGGCACTGACCTCCTGGATACCGACTTGGATACTGTATACACAAGATCAATTAACAGTCCATTGAATGCAATAAAATTTATTAACCAAGGTGACGAGTCCTCAACTCTATTTTTGCGTGCACAAGATTCAGCAAGTCCCTATCTTGCAGGTGGATTATATAAATCATACTCAGGTGATGCAGGCAAAAGCGAGGTTAGTATTTTAAGGAGCGTCCGAAATTTCGAGAACCAATCTAATATTGGAATATTAATGACCAATCGAGACTATCATCGGGGTGGTCATGGTCGGGTAGTCGAGGTTGATGGGAATATACGATTTAGAGATATCTATAATCTTCAATTTGATTTTGCTAAATCCTATACACAAGAATCTCAAGATAATTTTCTGGATACTTCAGACTCCTTAAATGGAATTACCTATGCGATGGATGGCGAGAATTTTAGAGGAGATGCAAAAAATATTCGGTTTCGAAGAGAAGCCGACGGCAATACATGGGGCGTAAGACTTGAAGAAATCTCCCCAAATTTTAGGGCTGATGTTGGTTTTGTAAGACAAACTGGTTTTAAAAACTTAAACCTTTGGCATTCAAGACAATATCGATCAAATAATTTTTTTAGACTTTTAAGTCCCAGAATCATTCTTAGAGAACGATCAGACTTTGAGGGAAATGAAATTCAAGACATGATGGAAATTGGCGCAAGGTTTGAAACAGCAATTAATTTGAGGGGTAATATTGAGAGAAAAATTTTTCGAAAAGAACAGTTTAAAACATTCACTTTTAAAGAGGATCAAGTAAGAGATTCTATTTGGTTTGGGTATTCACCCAGCGAATTTTGGGGAATTAATTTTAATGCAGATATTGGAGATCGAATTGCCTACAATGAAGAGATCCCTCTAATTGGTGATCAAAAAAATTACACATTTTTTCTTGCAATTAAGCCATCGGATAATTTATCAATTTATTTCAATAAGAGAAAAATTCAACTAACAAATAAAGAGACAGGTGAAGATTTTTTTAACGGTAATGTTGATCGAATAACAACAACTTACTCGTTTAGTAATGATCTATCATTTAAAGTAAATATTGAATCAAATGACTTTTCAGACGATTACTACCTCGAGTCCCTATTTAAATGGAGCCCCGATCCTTATACGATATTCTACGCAGGTAGCTCTCAATTTTTTAATGATGGGGAGCCAGGCGGTAGCCTACAATTATTTACCTCACAGATCTATCTAAAGTTTCAATACTTCTATCAAGGTTAGATTAGCAACCTTTGATACTTCTTCCGGAGAAGTTGGATTTTATCTTCACAGTATGAATCTTAAAGTTGCCAGCTTGTGGGGAGAGGAACATTGATCTGATGGTTAGCTTAGATCGATCAAAACCCTGCTTATCAAAACATGAAAATGGAATATTTTTTGTCTCCCAGTCACCTGAGAACTCACCCAAATCCACAGTTGCCTGACAGGAATCTCCACATCCAACATTTAAATAAATCGGTATCGAGCTGTCAGAGCTCATAACCACTTCAACATAAGGATTCTCAAGATAAACTAAATTAAGAGGTTCTCCAGTTATTCCAAAGCCTGAGAGACCATTTTCTAGGTATTCAATTAATTTACTGTCGTCCTGCTTTTTGTATTGAAATAAAGATGTTTTGACTGAACCATTTTCCATAGTAAATGGATTTTCCTCGATAAATTCAACTTTCCCCCTGCTTGAAATAAATTCCTTATTAGCATCAAGTGCTTGACCTCTAAAGATTTCAAATTCCTTAGGCAAGTTATCCTCATCCATTACAGGTATGTATGGCACATTTACTTTTGAGGAATAATCTAGTCCATACCCAAAAGGAAAAAGTGGATCATAATTATCATCGCCCACATTTAACGTTGACTGAAACTTATTTTTTGGCCATGAAAACGTGAGCCTTCCTTGAAAATCAGAATTCACCTTACCGTATCTTTGAAAAATAACTTCAGAAATTCCATCAACCTCAGAACCTGGCAACCATACAGCAACAAATGCATCTGAAAGATTTAAATATTTATTTACAACCAATGGTCTTCCGCTAATAAAGATTGAAAGCAACGGGATATTATCTTTAGATACTTTTTCCAGTGCTTTTAAGTGACCAGAATCGTTTGCCTTGAAATCAACATTTGGAATATCGCCAAAACCCTCAGCGTAGGGCTCCTCCCCAAAAACACTTATCACAACATCTGGCTTTTCATCGAATGCACCATTTTTAGAAAACTCAACCGTTCCTCCAGCATCTTTTACAAAGGCCTGAATACTTTGATAGATTGACCTTACATTTGGAAAGTCTGAATTCTTATTATTTTTTCCTTGCCAATCAAGAGTCCAACCACCTGTTTGGTATCTAATCTCCTGAGCTGCTGCACCAATAACACCAATCTTCAAGCTTGGGTTAAGAGGCAAAAGACTATTATTATTTTTAAGCAGAACCAAAGATTCTCTTACCGCCTGTCTTGCAATGTCTCTGTGAGAATCTTTTCCTAGATAGTTTTCTTTAAATTCATGAGGCTTCCTACCTTCAAATAATCCCAAGCGAAGCTTAACTTCTAAAATTTTCCTAACTGCATTATCAAGCCTTTCAGCTGATATCTCTCCTAAGTTTACCTGTCTAATCAGGTTCCTATGAAGGTCTTTCCAGCTATCGGGTGCCATATAGATATCAACACCTGCATTGAATGCTTCTGGACAACTCTCATTTGAACATCCCTTAACCTGACCATGACCATTCCAATCCCCAACAATAAAACCATCAAAGCCCATTTCATCTTTAAGTAAATCAGTTAGTAAGCTCTTATCACCATGCAATTTCTTACCCTGAAATGAGTTAAAGCTAGACATGATTGTTTGGGTGCAAGCATCAATTGCTGGTATATATGGGGAAACATGCAAAGAATAAAACTCCTCTTTTGAAAGCCTCACATCACCCTGATCAATACCATCAAAGGTTCCACCATCACCTGCAAAGTGTTTCGATGTAGCTAAAATATGGTTCTTATCTAGAAATTCATCACCCTCTCCCTGCAAACCTTTGACAAATGCACTGCCAAGCTGGCCAACTAACTCAGGCTCTTCAGCAAAACCCTCGTAAGTTCTTCCCCATCGATCATTTCTTGGAACAGATAATGCAGGCGCAAACGTCCATACAACTCCAGTCGACAGAACCTCCAATGCAACAGCAGATCCAATTTGTTTCATTAATTCAGGATTCCTGGTAGCTCCAAGACCAATATTATGAGGAAATATAGTTGCTCCAATTAAGTTATTATGACCATGAACTGCATCAGTACCCCAAATAAATGGGATCTTTACTCCATCAACACTTGGGGATGCCTCATAGAAAGCTTTAGAAAGCTCTTTCCACTCATCAGCAGATGCATATTGATTCTTATTAGGTGAAGTATTGCCACCATTTAATACAGAGCCTAATCGATACCTTTCTAAGTCCCTAGGAGTCACAAAATCTAAGTCTCCTTGAACTATTTGGCCAACTTTATCCTCAACAGTCATTTTATTAATAATTGAATTTATGAAGATTTTATCTTCATTGGAAGTATCAAAGCATTGGTCTGCAAGAACAATCCCTGAAACAAAGGTTAATATAAATAATTTTCTTAAATTCATAAATTCCTCTCTTATAAAAAAACAAAGCGCTAAAAAGCGCTTTGTTTGTTTAAAGTAAGTTCAATCTTACCAATAATACCCTACTCTGATTCCATATTGTCTTGGAGCTGAGTAAGAACCTCTTGGTTGGCCAGCCTCGACAGCTCTAAACCAAGCAATTTCCTCATCTTCAAGGTTATACACAAAGGCCTGAGCATACCAGCTTGCATTGCCAGCTGGTCTGTAGGTAAGAACAAAGTCAATCATGTGCCATGAGTCTCTGTTATCACCGAATTGCTCAACCGGATCAGCAAAGTATCCTGGAAGATCAACATAATCTCCATTGCCTGAGAAACCAGAACCGTAACCACCAGCATCGTTAACATGCTTGTCGGCATTCCATATTGAAAGGTAGTCTTCTGATTGCCAATGAACTTTTACAGATGGAACCAATTGACCGTAAGCACCAAGATTGAATGTATGCTCATAGTTAAGAGTTACAGCAACATCAGGTGAATATGGGGCTTCGTTGCCCTTCAAGTTCACAGCATTTTCAGGAACATTTGCAATGGACTGTGCATAGTCTGCTCTACCAAATTGAGCATCTTGTCCGTAATACCATTGAGTAATATAGTCATCAACAACTTCTGTATCCATAAAAGTTGCCCAACCTGAAAGTCTACCGCCTTCATAGGCAATCCAATCAAACTCTAATTCGAGTCCACTCATTTCTTGCTTACCAAAGTTTTGAGTACCCCAAATAGTTACAATATTTTGAACTTCTTCAACTTGCTCAGTCTCTCTGTTGTATTCAGTTGCAGTAACTACATCTACAGGAACGTTACCTGTGAACTGTTTGCCATCATATTCTGTAAAGTAGTAGTTAGCTGAAAAATTAAGAGTGTTGTTTAAGAATCTTCCCTTATAACCAATTTCAGCCGTAATGGCTTCTTCAGGGCCATAAGATGTATTCACAACTGAACCAGGTCCTTCAGGATGAAGTGTTGTTTCACCTCTTACATATACGTCTGTAATACTTCCTGATTTAAAACCTGTCGCAACATAACCATAAACAAAAGCGTTATCACTTACATCATAATCAAGGCCCACTCTCCAGTCAGTGCTGTCGTAGCTTGCAGAAACATCATTTGATGTGCTTTGAACCATGCATCCTGTTCCACCAAAGTATGGACCACCACCGTATGGGCCGCCACCAGCCTCACAATTAACACCAGCATATTGGCCGCCTGCTATGTGAAAATTAGGAGCTAGAGCATTTAGGTTTGGCAAGTAAGAGAATCTGTTGCCCCAAATTTCTGTTGATGGAAAACAGCTATTCCAAACTGAACATGACCAGTTTTTCCCGCCAACATCAGATTTTTCATCTTCTGTGTACCTAATACCAATGGTTCCAAATAACTTGTCATTGATTTTATAGGTCGCTTGACCAAAAACTGCTGTAGATTCGATCTCTCTGTTAGGTTGATCAAAAATATCATCGCCATTAAATGTTGCTGAGAAAAAAGCCAACATATCGTTATCTTCTTTCATATAGAAGGCACCGATAACCCAGGCAAGGTCTTCAGATTTATTTTTCAATTCCACATCAAGAACAGTTGACTTAGCAGTGTAATCCTCGATTACAAAAGTCATGTTGTAGCCAGCATTGGCTGCGCCATCAATATCAAACTGTGAGTATTGATCTAATACTTGGCTACCTAATTTCGCATTAAGCTCATAGTCACCAAGATCTTTGTTGTAGATTACTCTTAGTGAATCAATATTCATTGAAATTTTTCCTGGAACGTTGACATATGCTGTATATCTATCTTCTGTTCCTTGGAGGTCTGTACAAGTATTTGCTGGATAAACTGCTGGATCTCCCATCAATCTTCCAGTTCTATTTCTCATCTGTTCACATGAATAAACGTTGGTCCAACCGGCACCATCGTCGTTATATCTCTCTACAGAAACATTTAAATCACTTGTTTCGTCAATCACATAAAGTGCTGATAATCTGAATGCGCTGTTATCAATATTATTATAAAAATCTTCAGGATCAGCCTTTACTTTGGTCTGGGGAAGACCTATTTGCCAACCTGGATCAGCCCAACATCCTGCTTGCCAACTTTGACAACCAAGATACCACTGATAATCAGTACCAGTCACTTTCTGCGATTGATCTGTAATAGGAGTGTATTGTGCTCTTACACTATCTGGAACCCATCTCCAATCCGGCTGGGAACCATCATAATAACCAGTTAAATATGAATCTTTGGTTTCATCCATAAAAGCGAATCTAAGAGCAAATCTATCATTAATTGGTAGGTTGTAATGACCTCTGATTGCTTCTTGATTGAACCTACCTCTTTCCAAGGTTACTGAGCCACCTTGAACTTCTAAATTTGGTTTAGCAGTAATAATGTTTAAGGTTCCAACAATTGAGTTTCTACCGTATAAAGTTCCTTGAGGCCCTCTAAGCAATTCAGCTCTTTCTAAATCGAACATTAAGGCTGCAGCAGCTTGAGGCCTTGCAGCATAGATACCATCAACGTGAATACCAACAGCAGGGTCACCTACCTCAGTTACGTTATTGGATCTCACACCTCTTAAAGTAATAATAGGTGCATTGGTATCTGTAGAATTTTGGATTGAAAGACCAGGAATTGCATAGCTTAAATCCTTGATATTTGAGAGGCCATACTTAACAAGGTCTTCGTCCGTGATTGCTGATATCGCAAGCGGAGTATCCATAATGTCAGTTTCTCTTCTGGTTGCAGTAACCACAACGGTTTCAATCTCATCAGCAGATTCATCTGAAGCTGCATCTTGAGCAAAAACTTGTGGAACTGAAAGAAGAAAAACACCAAAAAGTGTCGTTAATTTTCTAAAACTCATATTCTTTTCCCCCGAATAATGACAATGTTGTCATAGTTTTACATTTTCTTAAAGTGCATGTCAATAAATAAAGATTTTCATGCTCCAAATTAATTTAGATTTTTAACTTATCGGATAAAAAAGCTAAATTACCATGCAAACAAGTCATTTTTTTCTGAATGATACCAATTGGAATTTCAGATAAAACATCAGCATGCATGGGTCTTCTATTTCTTAGAAAACTATTTTTAAAACTTTGTAAATCAATAAACTCTTCTAATGATCTAATTAGGCCGCCTGCCAAGAATATTCCCCTTCTAGGTAAATATGTCAAAGCTAATTCTGATAAGAGCCGTGCTATAGACTCAATAAATAGCTCAATAGTTTCCTCTGCATGTTTATCTTTATTTCTACAAAGCTCAACAATTTCTTCAGGCGTCTTCTTGTCAGAAGCTAGGTGAGAATAAATTCTTTCGAATCCTTTTCCAGAAATTAAATCCTCAACCACATTAAAGCTATCAGAAGCGTCTATGCCAATATCTCTTAATAAGCTACTTAGCATAGTGCTTGTATTACCAACCTCTGTAGGTAGAACAATATTGTTATTTATTACTACAGCAGCTCCTAAACCAGTGCCTGGTCCCAGCATCAAAGCTACATTATTTAACGAAGAGCCACGGTTAATATAATTTATTTCTTCATCGTTAAATAATCTTAGACTATGACCAATAGATTCCCAATCATTAAGAATCTCACATGTATCAATATCAAATTTATTTAAGATATCATTCTCATTAATTTTGAAGTTTCGATTTGTCATAGTAATTGAATCATTGAGCTTTGGACCGGCTACTGAGATTACTAAATGCCTAATATCGCTGTCTTCTTCAAGGAATGCCTTAATTAAAGAGTCAAAATCTTTTAAGCAACTTGTGCTTTTCTTAAGTGGATCATACAGTTCTTTGTCGCCAATATAAGCTTTACATGTCCTGATGTTGGTTCCACCAATATCGATAAGCAGAGCCTTTTGTTTATTATTTTTAGTTGGATTAACTACCATAAAAGAAAATAAATTATAGAGAGAATTAAAATAATTAATCCCGTTCCAATGTTAAAAGAACTTTCAGTTTTAAAACTAATTCTGTTAATATCGATTGCTTTTTCTTGATTTTGATAGCCCTGAAGTAGAGCTGTCATATAACAACTAAATCCGGAAACAATAAATACTACTCCCATCCTATGAATGAATGGGTAGTCTGGGAATACCAGAAAAATACCCAAAGATAGAAAAAGTGAAACGATAGCTGCCACAAGAACACTTAGAGTAGTCGCTTTTTTCCAAAACAAGGCAACTAAAAATATGACTAAAATTCCAGGAGTAAAAAACCCTGTAAAGTTTTGAATATATTGAAATGCTGATTCCATACTTCCCAGCAGCGGCTGAGCGCAAAACACGGCTACAACTAGAGAAATCCATGCAACATTTCTTCCTATGGTCACCAACTTTTGTTCAGATGCCGTATTGGATGCAAAATTTCTGTAAACATCCATTGTAAAAATTGTGCTTATGCTGTTTGTCATGGATGCCAAAGAAGATACTATTGCTGCAACTAACGCTGCAAAGGTTAATCCTAGAAGCCCATTTGGTAATAATGACATCATCATTGGGTAGGCTTGATCAGATTTTTCAAGATCAGGATAAATAATTGCTGCGCATATTCCGGGTAAAACCACAACAAGTGGCATGAGTATTTTTAAAAATGCAGCAAACATTACTCCTTTTTGAGCTTCCGGTAATGATTTAGCACCCAATGCTCTTTGAGTGATGTACTGGTTGAAACCCCAGTATGCAAAATGAGCAATCCATAATCCCCCAATAAGAACCCAAACTCCAGGCAGATCGCTATATGCTGGATTGTCTTTAGAAAGAATCATGTCAAATTTATCTGGCAGTCTTGCGTAAACCTCTGAGAATCCAGCAATAACACCTTGGTTATCTGAAATCTGATTCAGTGCTAGGTAAGAAACAGCAAGCCCACCAAAAATAAGAAGAGCTACCTGAATAATATCGGTCATAGCAACTGCTTTTAATCCACCCCAAAGCGAATATGCCAAAGACAAAGCAGCCAAAAAGACTAAGCCATAAAATAAGTCTAGTCCTGTTAGTGAATTAATTGCTAGAGATCCTAACCATAGAACACTAGTTAAATTAATGAATATATATACTGCTAGCCAAAAGAAAGATAAAACCAAACTAACGCGCTTATCAAAGCGCTGCTCAAGGAATTGCGGCATGGTATAGATTTTTTTCTCTAGAAATAATGGTAAAAAATATTTAGCCATCACAATCAAAGCAATTGCAGCAGTCAACTCATAGGTGGCAATAGCCATTCCAACAACAAAGCCTTGACCAGACATTCCAATAATTTGTTCAGCAGATATATTGGCAGCGATTAATGAAGCTCCTATAGCCCACCATGGCAATGATCTTCCGGCTAAAAAGTAATCTTCAGAAGTTTTAACTGATCCTGAGACCTCCCTAGAAACATACTGAGCAATTGAAATTATCCCTACACAGTAGATACCAAGAATTAAAAAGTCTAAGTTGTTGAAGTACACACTTTCCCCTTCAAAAAAACGATAAAAAATTGATATCGTTGTCAAAGTAAGTAAATTAGCATTAAATAGTATGATAAACAACAGACGAAACAAAAATGTCGGTAACTATTAAAGACGTATCAAAACATGCAGGTGTCTCAATCAAGACAGTCTCAAGAGTTATTAATAATGAAGAAAATGTTGCTGAAGCAACAAAATCTAAAGTTCTAGCATCAGTGGAAAAGCTAGGTTTCAAGCCTAATAAAAACGCTCAAAGCTTGAGATCTAAAAGATCATACATGATTGCCCTGCTCTACGACAACCCAAATAAATCTTATCTAGCTGATATTCAAAACGGAATACTACAAGTCTGTAAGAAATCAGGATATAACTTGGTATTACAGGAGTGTGATTATGAAGATAAAGATCTTTCAGGCTCAATCATTGATTTTGTAGAGAGTTTTAAAATTGACGGTCTTATAGTGACACCTCCCTTAAGTGATATGGATGATTTTCTTAACAATCTTGATCTTGCTGGTATTCAGTACTCTATTATTGCTCCAAGCAAAAAAAAGGTTTCTTCACCCTATGTTTCTTCAAATGATTATGATGCTAGCTATGAAATGACGAAAAAAATTATCAGTCTTGGTCATAAAAAAATCGGTTTCGTTAAGGGGCATGAAATACACTCAGCATCTAGTCTTAGATTTAATGGGTTTATCAATGCAATGGATGAACATTCACTTGAAAGGAATTTTAATTGGATTATTCAGGGTGATTTCTCGTTTGAATCTGGCTTCCATGCCGGTGAGAAAATATTTTCATTAGATGATCTGCCAACCGCTATTTTTGCTAGCAATGACCCAATGGCAGCAGGAGTTATGAAATCAGCTCAAATGAAAAAAATTCTTATTCCAGATGAGCTTTCTATAGTGGGTTTTGATGACTCACCAACAGCAGAGCAAGTATGGCCCTCTTTATCGACAGTAAAACAACCTGTCAATGAAATGGCTCTTCATGCAGCAAAATTACTTATTGGTGAGTTTGATGGGTTGACAGAAAAAACTGTTTCTAAAGAATTTAAATCAGAAATTATTATCAGAGAATCTCTTAAAAAGTTAAATTAAAAGACTCAATAATTCCAGCAACTACAAATTCAATTGCTAGTGCGCCCAAAAGAATACCAAAAATCTTTTCAACTACAGTGATAATCGTTGGTCCAAGTCGTTTTGACAGCTGAGCTGAAAGCCACATTGCGATCCCTGCCATTAAAACAACCACAAGTACTGGAAGAAAATTTAAAATAAAATCTACTGGTTCATAGGTTCTATTTTCAGCAAGTAAAAGTGCAGCTGTCATCGCCCCAGGTCCTGCTATTAGGGGAATCGATAAAGGGAAAATGGCTATGGACTGGATTGATGAATCATCCATGGCTACTTCAGCAGTATTCTGTCTCCGATCCTGTCTTTGTTCAAACACCATCTGAAAAGCTATTGCTATCAAAAATAGGCCTCCAATGATCCTAAATGAACTCATGGAGATGCCCATTAAATTGAGAACTGTCTCACCAAATAACCAAAATAACGAAAGAATAATTAAAGATACAAATGTTGCTTGGATATAAATCTTTTTAATTTCTTGATTTTTTAGACCCTTAGTAAGACTGGCAAAGATAGGAATGAGTGCAATTGGGTCAACAGCAACAAACAGCAATATTGTATTTTCTAATAATTGATCAGTCATTTTAAATGGTAATTATTTGTAAAGAGTCTGAGTGAGCTGCAGAAAAAACTCCCGCTAACAGAACAAATTTATTTCCTTTTTTTATTCTATATTTTTCTTTCAAAATCTTCTTCACTGACCTAATTGTGATAGCTTGTGTTTTGAGGGAAGTTAGTTTGATTGGGATCATGCCGCCTTTAATGCTAAGTTGTTGATACGTTACATCACTGTCGGTAAATGCATAAACTGGCATTCTAAACGGTTTGGTATTTGATACTACGTCTGCTGTTTCACCTGATCTAGTTATCACGATAATACCCTTAGCTTTAATGCTGGAAGCTAGGTCTCTAGCGCTCAGAGCAATATTTTGCCAATCAGAATCTGATTCTAAAAATCGCTCATAGCCAAGAGTTCTAAATTCCTCAGTTCTTACAGCAATTCGCTTTAACATTTCAACACATTTTATGGGATGTCTTCCAATGCTTGTTTCACCCGAGAGCATGACAGCATCTGCACCCTCATATATCGCGTTGGCCACATCCGTAACCTCTGCTCTTGTGGGTGTTGGATTTTTAATCATTGATTCAAGGAGGTGCGTTGCAACAATTGATCTTTTGCCATGTTTTGCAGTTGAATACATGATTCTTCTTTGAATATTAGGTAAGTCTGCAAGATCAGTTTCGATGCCTAGATCGCCTCTAGCAACCATTACAATATCGCTTTCTTTTGTGATTTCATGAATATTATCTAGGCCTTCTTGATTCTCGATTTTAGAGATTATTTTAGCTAATGAATCCTTACGTTTAAGAATTTTTTTTAACTCTAGTACATCAGATTTTGATCTAACAAAAGATAATGCAACAAACTCTACACCCTCCCTTAAAGCTAGAGCGATATCTTTTTTATCCTTCTTTGTAATTGAGGGCAAATCAACCCTGATTCCCGGCAAGTTAACATGACGCTTGCTTCCAAGCTCACCTCCATCAACAACCTTACATTTCAAACTAAATTTATCTTTACTTAAAACCTTAAAATTTATTAGGCCGTTGTCGATAGAAATTTTGGATCCCTCTTTAACGCTTGAGATAATGCCAGAGTAATTAACTTGAATGGAGGAAGTTTCAACATCTTTATCATCCCTTACAGTAAGATTGATAACCTCACCTACCTTCAAATCTAGTTTTTCACCACTTTCACCGGTTCTTATTTCGGGCCCTTGAGTATCCAAAAGAACACCAATAGGACCATATCTTTGATGTTGTAATTTATTTACCTTCTTAACAATTTTTATTGTTTCTTTAAGATCTTCGTGAGAAGCATGAGACATATTTACACGGACAACATTCATGCCGGCCTTATGGAGCTGACTGATCGATTTTAAGTTACGAGTATTTGGCCCTATCGAGGAAATAATTTTTGTTCTAGTAAATTTCATACGTGCAAAAGAAATCTTTAACCAAAAAAAAACAGAGCCGAGGCTCTGTCTTCTAATCCGAGTTTCGAAGGGGTCTTAAGTGAGATTCTCTTAAGCTCCTTGAGGATTCTCTCTTTTCC
>NHFF02000010.1 GCA_002172535.2 Gammaproteobacteria bacterium TMED104
AAATTTTGTATGGCTTGTGATGCTGCTCCTTTTAGTAGATTATCAATTGAACAACAAAAGCTTAATCGCTTTTTTGATTCATCAATATTAAATCCACCTATCATGGCATTGGGTGTGTTGATAACCTCTAATATCGAAGGGAATTCTTCTTTGATAACTATAAAAGAATGCTTATCATAAAAATCATCAAAGATATTCCTAGTTTCTTGCAAAGAACATTGGCTTTTTAAAGAAAAATTTCCAGTGATTAAAATTCCTCTAAAGAAATTTGCTACATGGGGCATAAAGTTTATTTCCCTTTGCATATGAAAACTTACCTCTCGTTCATGAATATGGTTGTTAAGCGAATAGGGAATAATATTATTTTTTAATTTATCAGGATCATTTCTATCATTTGGAGTTGCGCCCGCTCCGCTGTATCCAGAAATCCCAAAAAAATTTACCTCTCCATCAATCATGTAGTTTATGGGTGCAAGCATTAATTGCATTGCTGTTGCATAGCAACCTGGATTGCTTATCTTATTTCCACCAATGGTCTTAGTTAACTCGGGAACACTGTAGTGCCATTCACCATCAAAACGATGATCAGCACTCAAATCAAGAATAATAGCTTCAGAGTTTTGTTTGGATATCTTGTCAGCCCATTTGGCGGCTTCATTGTTTGGAAGAGCCAAAACAATCACATCCTCCTCAACAAACTCAGTATTTTCATCAAGCAAGGCATAAGTTTTTTCAGGCTTGCGCTCATCGATCATGATTTCCTTGCCTGCCACTGATGATGAAAATGCTTGTGCAAGTTCAAATTGCGGATGAGAATCAATAAGCTTGATAAGCTCTTGGCCAGTAAATCCTCTTCCTCCAATGATGCTAATTTTCTTTGGCATGTTAATAACTGATGGTTTGCTGTTTTGATACTGCAAAATTAATGCACTCATTTAATTTGCTGTAGTCATTAATTCCCATCCAGAAAATATCCCACTCTCCTGTTTTTTGATATCCATCTGCCATGGAAAGGTAGAATTTATTGATTGGATTATTTGATTTAGAGCGCCAAAAAATCTCGGGAAATTCTTTTTTCATTTCATGAAAAATTGCGGAGCCAATTCCCTCACCTTTAGCTTCAGCAATAACACCAAATTTATCCATGTAAGGAACTTTGTATTCCATAGAAACTGCAATTGCTGCTCGTTCGCAGGTCGTCATAAAAATTTTGTAATNNCCGTCATTAAAAAAAGATTTATTTAAAATACCGTTAAATGAACTTTCTATGATGNTAAAAAATTTTTTCTGAATGNCCTGATCTTTGGNCTCAAAAATATCTATGCCATGCCCACGCTTAATCAGCGTCCCTGATCCAGAGTCAGTAAATAANTCTTTGGGCAGGTCAATAGGTTTTGTAATTGATACTGATGATGATCGAGGCAATAAATCCAATAACTCCTTAATCTGTTTTAGTTTTAATTGCATTCCTGAATGCAGCCANTCAGCANTCATCATTTCTTCATACTCNAGATCAAGGTTAATCGATTGTATTAAGGATTCATTATTGTCATAGATTCCTCCAACTTGAGATAAAAATANAACTTTATANGGCTTAATTTTCTCAACGAGNTTTATTGTGGCAACATCTGCATTGATATTAACNANCTCATTAGTTTCAGTAATTCCTAACGGTGAAATCACTGGAATAAAGCCATCCTTAATAGCTTCATTAATAGGGTTAATATTTACTTTCTTAATNTCTCCAACATAACCAAGTTCTTCTGATTTTTTTTCAGATTTAAATATTTCNTCTTTAAAACCAATTGCCAATGCTCCTTGTTCATTTAAACGTCTGACTAATAAAGAGTTAATATCACCGAAGACATTGATTGCTACATCCCTNACTGCTTCAGATGTAACTCTTTGACCGTCAATAAATGAAAAATCAATTTTCTTTGCATCNAGTTCCTTGGAAAGCCCAGGCCCTCCCCCATGAATAATAATTGGTCTTAACCCAACTTGATTTAAAAAAACTAGTGAAGAAATAAGATTATCAAGATCTTCTTCAACAACCGCGCCACCAACTTTTATAACAGCAAANTGTTGTTCTGTTGAAGAGAACTTATTTATATATTTTTTGATTTCTTTTTCTGACCCAATTGCAGTCAAAAGTTTAATNATGGTATCTTTGATAAAGATATTTGAGGCTTGNGTCATTTCAAAAGCCCCTTATATATTTCAATTGATTCCTTAATCTGACTCAAATGGATAAATTCATTTGCTTGATGTGCATTTTCAATATTTCCTGGTCCTATAACGATNGCGGGATAGCCGGCTTCGTTGAACAAAGATGCTTCNGTCCAAAAATTTACAGGGGATGATAATGACAAATTTAGTTTGTTTGCGAAAGCCTTTAGATCATTGCTTGATCCTTGTGCTGGCAGACTGGGACCTGAAAATCCTTGAATAAACTCCTCCTCATTGGAATCACTTAAACCTAACTCNGNCACTAACTCANTGATGTCCTGATTTGGNAATGGTCTTAAGCCGAGTCTCACTTCTGCAGACTCNGCAATGATATTAGGTTTNATGCCNCCGTTGATGTGACCAAGATTAAAAGCTAGGCCATGAAGGTTTTCATAAGACGTTTCTGCATGATCTTCAGCAACCTTTAATGCTTTTTCTGACCAATGAACCAGNTTATGGATAGCACTNTCTTGAAGGCCTCTTTTCTCTGAACTGTGTCCAGCTTTACCCTTAAATTTTTTTGTACCAGTAAAAATTCCTCGNTGGCATGTAACCGCAAGATTNTTTGTTGGCTCTGCGACTATAATNCCTTCGTAAGNATGATCTACTTCTAAGAACTTCTTGATGCAAGTACTATTGCCTGCTTCCTCGTCTGTNCTAAATAAAATCGCATACTCAGAATCATAGGATTCAATCAATGATAAAAGTNCTGCTGCAGCTCCCTTGATATCACATGCTCCGAGTCCATNAACNACATCATTGTCTTGNTGTAATTTAAAAGGATCTGTTTCCCAACCGTCTCCTGCTGGAACGGTATCTAAATGAACATTAATTANATNCTTAGGATTGCCTTGCTGGATTAAGCAATTAAAAGAACCATTACCATGATCAGTGATGGATAAATTGTGACCAGCTATAGATTCCAAATANTCTAANAATCCGGATTCTGAAATTGCCCTTGGAGGATTTGAGGTATCAAATGAAACCAATTGTTCAAGATGATTAATAGCTGAATTAAATAGATCTTCCATGACTTATTTATGAAGTTTTGCCCAAGTAGAAGTACTTTGACCTAAAAGTTTAATGAATCCCTTGGATTCATCATCTGACCATTTGGCTGACTGAGCATAAGATCCTTCAGCACTAATAAGTATATTTTTTGAATCAACTGCAATTGCTTCGGCTTTACCTGGCTCAAGTTGAATAGTTACCTCTCCCGTTACTTTTGTTTGCGATGAATTTAGGTATACTTCAAGATCTTCTCGCTGCGGATCAAAAAAGAAACCACGATAGACAAGGTCTACCCATTCTTGACCAACCCTTGACTTAAAGTGATTCTGTTTATCAGTAAGAACAGTTTCCTCTATAGCTCTGTGCGCAGTCATTAAAATAGAAATTCCTGGCGCTTCAAAGACAAATCTTCCCTTTAATCCTATGATGGTATCGCTGGCAAAAACACTTCTTCCAATGCCATATTTACCCCCTATTTTATTTAGGTGGCGCAGCAACTCAGGTCCTTTTACTTTTGANCCGTTAATGGCGACAGGCTTTCCTTTATCAAATCTAATTGAAATCTTTTTCGTTCTCTTAGGATAATCTTCAGGTAAGTTACATAAGACATAACTCTNTGCTTTTGGAGCCTTCCAGACATCAATCTCTGATCCAGAAATTGTTGCTCCCATTAGATTTTCATTGATGCTATATTTCTTATGTAGGCTTGAGACGCTAATCCCTTTTTGCTTCAGATAATTAATTTCATAGTCCCTGACATTATCAGTAATATTTTGAATATCTCTGATTGGAGTAATAATGTTGAATGAACCTAAGGCATTAATGGAGGTATCAAACCTTACCTGATCATTTCCCATGCCAGTGCACCCATGAGCAATATATTTAGTGTTAAGCTTTTTACATAATTTGATGGACTCACTAACTATTAAATATCTGTCCGAGCATAAGACAGGATATCTATTTTGGTAAAGTGCGCCTGAAAAGATTAATGGAACCAAAACTTGATCCCAAAGCTTAGTTTCAACATTTACATTCTTGTGCTTTTTAGCACCAAGTTGAATTGCTCTATTGGATAGATGTTTTTCCTCACTGATTGAAATACCGCCAGTATTGACAAATAAGGTATGCACTTCATAACCTTGCTCAATAAGGTAAGGGATACAAAAACTTGTATCTAGGCCTCCCGAAAATGCTAAAACTATTTTTTTCATAGATTTCCTCACAAGATTTTTGTTAAAAGTGACTTTTGCACATGTTTTCTATTTGCAGCCTCTTGGATGGCTACGCAATTAGGAGAATCCATAACCCCGTCTGTTGCCTTTACATTTCTTCTTAAAGGGAGGCAATGACTAAAAAGAGCATTATCGGTTAACTCCATTTTTTCTTCATCTACGATAAAGTGTTTGAAATTTTTTCTAACCTCAAATTCATCTTTTGGATTNCCATAAAAATTTAGAGACCCCCAGCTTTTTGCATAAACAATATTNGCTCCATCNTAGCCAGCATTAATATCATGAGTNATTTCAAAGCTTTTNTTNTTTTTGCTGCAGGCCTCTTGAGCATACTCAAGATATCGTCNNTCCAGNAAGTAATCNTCAGAGGGGCAAAGAAGCTTCACATTCATTCCAAACTTGCTNGCAATTANAAGGCTNGAATTTGCTACAGCAGTATTTAATGGTTTGGGATGATANGTCCANGTGAGCAAATAATCTTTTCCNTCAAGAGATCCTAACGTTTCCTGNAAAGTCATTAAGTGNGCCAATTCCTGACAAGGATGCTCAATGGTTTCCATATTAATTACTGGAACGGANGNATATTTCGCAAAACTTTTAATTACGTGATCAGTCCTGTCAATATTCCAGTCTACAAACTTTGGAAAAGCTCTGATGGCAATACAATCACAGTATTCAGAAAGAACTTGTGCAACTTCTTTAACATGCTCTTCAGGATCTTGATCCATAATGACTCCATCTTCAAACTCGATAGGCCAAGCATCCTTACCAGGTTGTAAAATAACAGCAGTGCCTGATAACTCACTAATGCCCACTTCAAAACTTGTCTTAGTTCTAAGTGATGGGTTAAAAAATAACATTGCAACTGATTTATTCTTAAGGGATGCTTGAATAGGTGAAGCTTTTAGCTTTACTGCTCCATCAATAATTTCTTGCAAGTCATCCTTGGTCCAGTCATAAGTAGAAATAAAATGTCTAATATCATTCATATCTTTTTACCCTTAAAGCAAAAAACCCAGCATAAGCTGGGTTTTCTAACAAAAAAATTAGCCCAGCTAAATTAACTGACCCCGAAGATTTTTGTTATTTTGTAAACTCATTATTCAGATGATAGTTATTTTTTTTAATATGTAAACAAGTAATCAAAAAGAATTCTTATGCATAAAGCAGCTATTGGTAGGGATGGAGGGAGTCGAACCCCCACGCCTTGCGGCACTTGGTTCTAAGCCAAGCGTGTCTACCAGTTCCACCACATCCCCAAAACTGAAGAGGAATTATATTATAAAAATGAATAAGTACTAGAGAGAATTCAATCTTACGATTTAAAAAATTCCCAAAACAAATAAAGATATGATGAAAGCAATCACACCGATGATCAGCCAAAAATATAATTCTTTTTCATTGTTATATCGGTAAGCGTTCATTGCAAAGCCAAAACAGATGATTGGACCCAAAATAAGAAAACCCCATCCAATTACCAACATAATTGGAATGACTGCTAACAATAGAAATATTTGCAATAAAACTCTGTTCATATTTTTATATTATCAGAAATTAGTTTTGATCAATCCAAATTGGTGAAGTCCAAGCCCTTTCTTGAATAGATTTTGGAAACTGACTATGGTCCTCACAAAAATCAGGATTCTGATTACAGAGTTCATGCGACCATCTACAGGTTGGTGCAGATATTACTCTTAAATAGTAATAGGCATCTTCATCTTCATCAAAGTTCTTATCTTCCCAAACCGAACAATAATTTTTCTTCTTTATACCGCTGACCATGCATGAAGTTTCATCCAATTGGTAAGAATCTGATATATCAAGTACCTCAATAACTTCAGAATTAAGAGTTTGATCTCCGTAAGAAGATTTGATGATTTGAATACTAGAAATATATTGATTTTTATCACTTTGATCGGCTATTGCAGAGATTAAGAACTTTGGTTTTGAGGTNATTTTATTGAGTGTACCGCCCATTGGAACACCCTTTTGGTAAGCAGAGGAGATGGCAGTTTCTAGCTTACATGAGTCCTCATGGATTTCTTCACCGCCAAAAAATCTAATAATATATCTCGGGCCTGATGTGGCATAAGCTTCTTTTGACTTTAATGACTCAAAAATACTCTTGCGAGAATTATTTGTGGCCCAAACAACCGCTAAACCACCTGGATTAAACTCAATATCATCGGGCAGTCCTTTTGGTAGTTTTTTGCTGAGGGATTTTCCTGCTCCACCGTGTCCGGGCATAGAAACTTCATCTGTTGCACCTGGAATAGCGAGATGGGTATCAGTGCTGGCAATGAATCCAAACCTAAAAGGGTTTACAGTATCATTTTTAAGTTCAAGACCTCGATTCAAGCCATACCTTGCAAAACTTTCTTTGGGTATTTCTTCGTCACCCCCAGTAAATTTAGCAGCAAAGTCTGTATATTCTAGTAATTCAAAATCACAATAGGGATCATCTTCATCGAGGCACTCAGAGGCACCCTTATGCTGAAATATTTCTATTAATGGTTCTCGATCTGCTATGCGTTGATAATCCTCAGCGTTAGGGTCTTCAAACATCAACCCATTAGATAGGTTTGAATTGTGAGGGATAACAACATAATCACAATCTTTGGTACATTCNCTATCAAGTTTATTCCATAGCTCTTCTCTTGAGNTCGCGTCATAAAAACTTACTGGGAGTTCAGGCACAGAGCTGTTTTCAAAGATTATGTTTCTATGAAGATTATTTCCAGAATATTTTGCTCCCGTCCATTCGTAACCGATGAAGGTAGTAAACTTGCATGGGGCATTATGCTTCTCAGCACTTCTTATGATTTCTTGCCATGGAGTTTTGGTGGCTTCTTTGCAATTTTTTCTATCATCCCCACAAAGGCTCATGGGTTTAGCAAGGCTTGCCATTCCGTTCATGTAGAAATAAGCAAGTTTTGGGAAATACCTGTAACCCAAGCAAACTAAATTTGAATACCCATCTAATTCTGGACTTTCACAGATGTTTACTTCTCCTAGCAATTCAGCATGGTCAGTAACAGACATAAAATCTAATGGCTNAGATAGTTTAGAAGTTCTTTGACCAATCCCATCCTTGTAAGGTTGAATTGAAAGTGATTCTCCTTTGCCATACCTATATGCATCTTCTGGCCTGTTAATTGTGCCTTGGGTTGCAGCGTCTAATGATAGTGCAGTATGGACATGCAAATCACCAAATAAAGGAATTTTATCCGGATAGTTTTCTTCNCAAATTTCAGCAAATAAACTAATTGAAAGGATGCAATAAAAAAATAGATATTTTTGCATCTATGAATTAATTAATTTCCTTTGGGTGGTGTTAGAAATTCTTCGAATTGCTTCTGGAACCTTTGCATACCTTCAATCCAACGATCTCGATCATTCCCTTTACGTTTGACATACTCTAATACCTCTTCATGTGGGGTTACTAAGAAAACCTCATCTTCAATGGCTTGCAAAACATCCCCGGCAACTTTCTCAGGCTCCAACATACCATCTACACCAGCAACCCCTGCTCCACCTGCAGTCATTGCAGTTCTCACAGCTTGAGGGCAAAGACAGGAAACACCAATACCTTTTTCTCCGTAAGTAATTTTTACCCATTCAGCAAAACTTACAGCTGCTGATTTTGTAACAGTGTAAGGAGCAGCTCCAAGTGTGGTTAATAAGCCAGCAGCTGAGGCAGTATTCATTAGATAACCCTCTCCTCTTTCTAGCATTTGAGGCAGCACTGCTTTGGCCGCATAAACATGCGCCATAACGTTTATTTCCCAAATTGATTGCCACTTTTCCGAGGATGTTTCCAATAAGCCTATTTCCCCCATAATGCCTGCATTGGAACAAAAAATATCTACTCCGCCCATCAAAGTTGTACTTTCCTCAACCAAACCTTGGATTTCATTTTCATCACCAACATTACATTTAATTGCGAGGCCTTTTATTGAGTCTGAAGTATTTTGTGCTTCTACAAAATTTATATCCGCGCAAACTACTTTACTGGCACCTTTATCATTAAAAGCATGAGCTAATGCTCGCCCTATACCACTTGCAGCACCTGTAACAANAACTCTTTTACCTTCGATCTTCATAATGTTTTAGATTTGTCATAGTCAAAAGTTTGATTCTCGTTTGACTGATTGCTTTTATTGAGAGATATATCGTATCCATCAACCTGATTAATTTCTTTAATTCCATCGATGTGCATCTTCTTTGATTTAAATTCATCTCTGGACATGAGTTCTTTTTTTGCAGACTTTGGATCAGAAGCGACCACAAAATAATTAGTATGGAATTCATATATACCCTCGCCTAATGCAGGATCATAAAATCCAACATGGATCATAAATAATTTCATTTTAATTGACTACCTAAGTTTCTCTTTTCAACCATTGAACTTGCCATACATATGAGAAAACAAAAATTGCAAAAAATAAGAGGTGAAAGCTAATCACCAATGGATCATCAAGATTGGTTGCGAAGGGGTCGCCAACAGGAAGTCTTCTGAGCGTATCTGTGATGGCAGGAATCATATGAAATAAGAAAGTTGATGTATAACAAAGAGTAAAAAAATATTTTGAAAGTGAGCCCAACATGTAGGTTTTTTCGACTATGGTTCCAGCCATCAAAGCAAGCAAAGTTAGGATGGCAAGAACGTGCGCAATCCTAAAGCCGCCTTGATTATAAATAGCTAATGCCGTTGAAGCAGTAATTAAGGTTAGAACTAAGTATATTTTCGCTGCACGCTCAGAAAAGGAAATAACTTTGTATTTATTTAATGCGTAAGCACCAATCAAAATAGCAGCAATTCCGCACCCAGTATGTATCCATCCAAGAAAAGTTATTGGTGGCAACATTCTTATTTCTCCTCCAAGAAAGATACTATCATCTTACCAATTTTAGTTGGCTGGACAAAGGTAATATTGTGACCGCCTCCTTCAATAATTTTTAAATTAGTTGAAGGTATTACTTCCAATAATCTATTGCTACCAGAAAAGGATGTGACCTGATCATTGGTGCCCCAAACTGCTAAAACAGGAACATTCAATAAATTAAGAGACCTGTATTCATCTTCTGTATTAAACATATCAAAATGCCTTTCTGTCGATAGCAAGGATTC
>NHFF02000018.1 GCA_002172535.2 Gammaproteobacteria bacterium TMED104
ATTTTATGGATCCGAATATTCAAAAAAATGATAGTAAACTTATCCTCACCTCTCCTGAAGCTTCTATTAATTATGCAGAAAATGCACTTATTATTGAGGATGAATCTGAAGCAACAGAAAGTTATATTGACCCTGTTTTAAATGAAGTAACAGAAGCTATACCTCAAGCTACATCTCAGGCTACGCCTGAAAAAATTGTTGATGCAAACACTTCTATTGTTAATTTAAAGGCCTCATCAGATAGTAATAGACAGATGAGCTCCTCAACAGATAGATCATCCATGTCACTAATAATTATTAGCTTATTAAGCTTTGCATTTGGTGTAACGATAGCCTACTTCTTGATCTCAAGAGGTAAAAAAACCATCAAGAATGATAATGATGAAACAGATATTCAAGATTCCAATCTTGATACTGAATTAAGCATTGAGAATGATGATGAGATGCAACAACTTGATTTAGCAAGAGCATATATTGAAATGGGCGCTATCGAGGATGCAAATAAAATTTTAGAAGAACTGCAGGAGGCATCATCAAGCAGGAGAATCCTTGATGATATAAAAGTGCTCCAATCTAAACTCGAGCTTTGACTAGGTTTGTAGGCATTTGTCAGTACGACGGAACCCTATTTTCAGGGTTTCAGTTTCAAAAAAATGCTCGCTCTGTTCAAGATGAACTCGAAAAAGCATTAAAAAGCTTTTCTAATCTATCTTCAAGAGTTAATTGTGCTGGCAGGACTGATAAAGGCGTGCATGCATTAAGTCAAATATTTGATTTTTCAGTTGAAGATCCCAGCAGAAATATAAATTGGATAGCTGCATTCAATAGTTCCCTTCCAGATGATCTTGTTGTCACTCATGTTGAGGAAGCAAATTCTAATTTTCATGCTAGGTTCTCTGCATATGAAAGATCGTATGTCTATTTGATAAAGGTTGGAGAAATCAGATCTACTTTTCTAAGGAACTACGTTTATCATGTCAGCAAACCAATAGACCTCAAACTATTAAGTAAAGAACTTAAAGGAATTATTGGTACACATGATTTTAGTGCCTTCAGATCATCTCAATGCTCAGCAAAAGATCCTATGAAAACCATATCAAAAGCTAGTTTTGAAGAAAGAGATAACTTAATTTGTATTGAATTTAGTGCCAATGCTTTTCTTCATAATATGATCAGAATACTAATCGGTACATTAGTTGAGATTTCAACAAATGCAGATTCGGAATATACAATAACTGACATAATAAGTTCTAAAAATAGAGCTTTGGCAGGAAAAACTGCACCAGCTAATGGTTTATATTTTTTAGGTGCTAAATATAAGGACATACAAAATACCAATATTCCTTTTAAGAAATTTTTTGATTCGTTATGAGTAAGATTAAAGTATGCGGAATTAATGATTTAAGCTGTTTGAATAGTGTTCAAAAATTTAAACCAGACTACTTAGGATTTATTACATACCAAAATAGCCCAAGATATGTAGATGCTAATTTTTTAAAGCAAGCTCAAGAGTTTATTGATGATGAGATCACGCCAGTTATTGTTTTTGTTAATGAAAAAATTTCATTTATTAATGAAATTATCAACATCATTCCTAATGCATTGCTTCAATTTCATGGCAATGAGACTGACGAATTTTGTGCACAGTTTAATAGGCCTTACTGGAAGGCCATTCATGTAAAAGATGAAACTTTNGTAGATAAAATAAATTTATATCCAAATGCANATGCTATTTTATTAGAATCATACTCACCTCAAGCTTCAGGAGGAACGGGTAAGCGCTTNAATTGGGATCTACTAAATGGCTTGGANAAAGATAAAAAAAAGTTTATTCTTGCAGGCGGCGTAGGCAATAATAACTTTGAATCAGCGCTGAAACTGGGGCTATGGTGCCTGGATGTTAATTCATCCCTTGAAACATCTCCAGGAAAGAAATCAGAAAAGAAAATTAAAGAATTTTTTCAAAANCTTAGAAATTATGAAAAACAAGTACAGNGAACCTAATAGCGAAGGCTTTTTTGGCAGCTATGGTGGTAAATTCGTCCCTGAGACCCTCATGGAAGCACTNGATGAGCTTGAAAAATGCTATGAAGANATAAAATCTGATTCAGAATTTCAGAAAAAAATTGATAGGGATTTGGCTGATTTTGTTGGCAGGCCATCTCCACTTTATTTTGCTGAAAGGTTAACAGAGCATTTTAAGGGGCCAAATATTTGGCTGAAGCGAGAAGACTTAAATCATACTGGTGCGCACAAAATAAATAATACTATCGGACAAATCTTGCTTGCCAAAATGATGGGTAAAACTAGAATCATTGCTGAGACCGGCGCAGGGCAGCATGGGGTTGCAACAGCAACAGTTGCAGCTCGGTTAGGACTAGAATGCCATATTTACATGGGAGCTGAAGATGTCCAAAGACAATCACTCAACGTATATAGAATAAAACTATTAGGAGCAAATGTGTATCCCGTTGAATCAGGGACCGCAACACTCAAAGATGCTTTAAATGAAGCCATTCGTGATTGGGTAACCAATGTTGACAATACTTACTATATTATCGGGAGCGTTACCGGCCCTCATCCTTACCCGATGATCGTTAGAGATTTCAATGCAATTGTTGGAAGAGAGTTAATTCATCAATCTCAAGCTTCTTTTCAATCCTTGCCTGATGCCATAATTGCTTGTGTTGGAGGAGGCTCAAATGCAATTGGTATTTTTCATCCGTTCATTGATGAAGATGTTCGCTTGATTGGTGTAGAAGCGGCAGGTCAAGGCATCGATACCGGAAAGCATGCTGCGCCGTTAAATGATGGTGAGCCAGGANTACTGCATGGTGCCAAGAGTTATCTAATGCAAGATTCAGATGGACAAATTATGGCAACTAGTTCTATTAGTGCTGGATTGGATTATCCNGGTGTTGGTCCAGAGCACTCATTCTTAAAAGATAGCGGCAGAGCTGAATACATTGCAGTTGATGATGAATCAGTTATGAAAGCATTTCATCAGCTGAGTGAGCTGGAAGGAATTATCCCCGCATTAGAAACTGCTCATGCGTTTGCTCCACTTGACTTAATATGTAGTGAGTTTAATGAAGATCAAAATATAGTTATCAATGTATCAGGAAGAGGTGATAAAGACATTGCATCTGTTGCCAAGCTTGAGGGCATAGATCTTGAGTAGGATTGAAAAACAGCTTCTTGAAAATAAAAACAATAATATTAAATCTCTAATAGCATATTTAGTTGCTGGTGATCCAAACATGGATAATACACTTTCGTTGATGCATGGCTTTGTTGATGCAGGTGTTGATGTTATTGAGGTTGGAGTACCTTTTTCAGACCCAATAGCTGAGGGCCCAATAATTCAATCGGCTCATGATCGTTCGCTAGCAAATAAAACTTCATTTGAAGATATTATTGGTCTTATTTCTAATTTTAGAAAAAAGAACACAAATACTCCTATTGTTTTGATGGGCTACCTAAACAGTTTTTTAAAAAATCAGAAAGCATTTTCGAGATTCGATGATGTTGGGATTGATGGGGTTTTAATTGTTGACGCTCCAGGGGAATATTCATTAAAAGATCTTGGAATTTTAAATGCTAACGTAGTTTCAATTTCGTTAGTTTCACCAACAACCACCAAAGATAGAACTAAGAAGATATGCAATGCCAGCTCAGGATTTATTTATTACGTAACACTTAAAGGGGTCACCGGTTCCTCAAATGTTAATCTTGAAGAGATTAAGAGTAATGTACTTGACCTACAAAAGAATACTGACCTACCAGTTATGGCTGGATTTGGCATAAAAAATAAAGAGCAAGCCGAGTCAATCTCTAAAGTTGCAGATGGGGTAGTGATAGGATCATATTTAGTTGAAAGTATTTTTCAGGCAAAAAAAACCACAGATTATAAAAAAATATATAATTATTTAAGCGANATTAAGTCGGTTATAAATAAATGAATTGGTTAACAAGGCTCATACCCTCAATAGGTGAAAAAGAACCNTCAGCCTCNAAAAGCAAAGTTCCTGANGGTCTTTGGAATAATTGTCCAGCATGTGAATCGATTTTGTACCAACCNGAACTGGAAAAATCNTTATTTGTATGCCCAAAATGCGNCCANCATCTNAGNATAGGTGCCAGAAAAAGGATCTCAATTTTTTTAGATCAAGATTCCTTNAATGAAATNTCNTCTGATGAGGAAACAAATAATATCCTCAATTTTAAAGATACTAAGNCTTATGATCAAAGAATTAAAGAGGCTGTTAGTTCAACAGGGGAGAAAGAAGCTCTTGTNACTGGAGTTGGGAAGCTTGATGGAAAAGAAGTTGTNGTCGCTGCATTTGAGTTCAGATTTATGGGTGGTTCAATGGGNGGTACTGTNGGAACTAAATTTGTTAAAGCAGTTCAGACTGCAATCGACAAAAATCTACCACTGATATGTTTTTCTACAAGTGGGGGCGCACGCATGCAAGAGTCAATGGTCTCTCTTATGCAAATGGCAAAAACTGCAGCAGCATTGGAAAAACTTAGAGAGAAGTCGCTGCCTTATTTTTCGGTGATGATAGATCCAATCTTTGGAGGAGTCTCTGCAAGCATAGCAATGTTAGGGGACATCAACATAGCGGAGCCCGGTGCATTAGTTGGATTTGCTGGAAGAAGGGTTATTGAGGAGACTGTTAGAGTTGATTTGCCCGAAGACTTTCAGCGAGCGGAATTTCTACTTGATCATGGAGCAATAGACATGATCGTTCACAGGGGTGAGTTAAGGTCAACAATTTCAAATCTTCGAGATAAGTTACTAAGCAATAATGCTGCTAAATAGGCTAATTGGTTTTCTCGTAACAACCACACTCATTTTATTTTTATTTTTTTTCTTTGGGCCAAATAGCATTCAATTAACAAGTAAGATTGTTGACCAAAATGATGCTCCCTTGGAACCACTTAGAAATTATGTCTACAGAGTCGGCATATTTAAGGACTCCTCAAAAGCAGAAAACCTCATTGCCAAGTTTAGGTCTCAAGATGTTCTAGTATATTCAAGCGAAAATGATGATCTGATTTACGTCTATGTTGGACCATTTATTGGAAAGGAAAAGATTATTCAATCTAAAACTCTCTACAACGAAATAGCTGGTGTTGAAAATGGAGTAATAGAAGAATGGAAATAGCTGCCTTGAATCAACTAGATATGATAATTCTATCCATTATTGTTATCTCAGCAATAATCTCTCTTTTTAGAGGATTTGTAAAAGAAGCGTTTTCGTTGATTTTGTGGATTTCAGCTTTTTTCTTGACCATATTGTTCCAACCCTCTGCTCAAAAATTTTTATCAAACTTTTCAATTTCAGTCTCTTTGCTTGAACCGTTAACCTACATAATTGTTTTTGTAAGCTTGATATTTATAGGGGGCCTGGTTATAAATTTTATTCATGGTCTTGTGCAATGGTCNGGTTTGTCAGGATTTAATAGGCTTCTAGGAGNCATGTTTGGATCATTGCGCGGAGTGCTNATTGTGAGCCTATTATTTATAGTTGCAGATGATTATGTTNAANAAANTACTNTTGCAGAAAATTCANAAATTTANCCAATCATCAAAACATATAATCCAATNTTAATTAGTAAAATTAGCTCTATGATTGAAGATACAAATTCNGGTATGCTAACAAGTGAGNAACCCATCCTAGGAAATACCTAATGTGCGGAATAGTTGGANTTTCAGCTGAATCAAACGTAGCTTCNGAAATCTACGAATCATTGCTCATGCTTCAGCATAGAGGCCAAGATGCAGCAGGAATGGTNGTCTGNGANGATGANGGAAGATTAAACAGNAGAAAATCAATGGGNTATGTCNGGGATGTTTTTCAGCAAAGACACATGGAAAAACTCATTGGAAGTTATGGGGTTGGGCATGTTAGATATCCTACTGCAGGTGGTGCCGGTAAAGAGTTTGCTCAACCAATGTATGTAAATTCACCATATGGGATAAGCCTTGCTCATAATGGCAACTTAACTAACTCAAAATCTTTAGCTAAAGAGTTATTTTTTGCTGAAATGAGACACTTAAACACTGACTCAGATTCAGAAGTTCTTTTAAATATATTGGCTCATGAGATAGCTAAGCAGAAAGCAATTAATCCAACACCTGAACATTTATTTAAGGCTGTTTCAAAAACTCACATAAGATGTGATGGGGCATACGCAGTTGTTGCCTTGATTACTGGAGCAGGAATTTTGGCATTTAGAGATCCAAATGGCATTAGACCATTGGTAATCGGTGAGCGTGAAGGTAAGAACAGAAAAGAATATGTTATTGCATCAGAAAATGCTCTATTTGCATCTTTAGGCTTTAAAACTCTTAGAGATGTTGAGCCAGGAGAGGCGGTCTTTATAGATAAAAAAGGAATCATTTCCTCAAAACAATGCTCTCTATCAGCTAAGTCACAACCATGCATTTTTGAATACGTTTATTTATCACGGCCTGATTCAACCTTAGATCAAATTTCTGTTTATCAATCAAGAATGAGAATGGGGAAATATTTAGCAAAGAATATTTTGGACAATATGTCAGACCATGACATAGATGTTGTGATTCCTATTCCAGACAGCTCAACAACAGCTGCCTTGCAGTTGGCAAACGAACTGAATATTCCCTATCGGGAGGGATTTGTAAAAAATAGATACATTGGCAGGACATTCATAATGCCTTATCAAGAAGAACGTAAAAAATCTGTTAGACGTAAATTAAATATCTTGGAGTTAGAGTTTTTAAATAAGAATGTTCTCTTGGTTGATGACTCAATAGTAAGAGGAACCACAAGCAAGAAAATTATTGAGATGGCCAAAATGGCAGGTGCAAAAAAAGTGTATTTCGCCTCTGCTGCGCCACCAATCAGATATCAAAATCTTTATGGAATCGATATGGCTGCTACTGAGGAGTTAGTTGCTCATAATAAAACTGAAGATGAAGTTTGTGTTGAGATCGGAGCCGATAAGATTTTTTATCAACAATTAGATGATTTGATAAGTTCGGCCAAAGAGGGCAACCCTAAGATCACTGATTTTGAAATTTCAATTTTTAATGGTGAGTATCCAACACCAATTAGCTCTTCTTACCTAGAAGACTTGGAAATGAGTAGAAGCGATAGTAAAAAGATAACTAGAGAGGCTAAGTAGCTTCTACCAAATTGATCGCTGGTATTTCAGCATCATTTGCTTGATCAACATAGGACTTAATTTCATTAAAGTTAAGGTATCGATAGATCTCACCACTCATGGTATCAATTTCTTTCATTATTTCTAGATACTCACTTGGGCTTGGTAATTTACCTAATACTGCAGAGACTGCAGATAATTCTGCTGACCCAAGAAAAACATCAGCACCATCACCAAGTCTGTTAGGAAAATTTCTCGTTGACGTTGAGATTACCGTAGAGTTAGGAGCTACTCTTGCCTGATTACCCATGCATAATGAGCATCCTGGTACTTCAGTCCTTGCTCCTGCTACACCAAAAACATTATAAATACCTTCTTCAATAAGCTGTTTTTCATCCATCTTCGTTGGAGGGACAACCCACAGCCTAGTTGGGATCTCTTTATATTTTTTTAATAGCTGTCCAGCAGCCCTAAAGTGCCCAATATTTGTCATACAGGAACCAATAAAGACCTCATCGATTTTAGTGTCTTGTACTTCAGAAAGAGGCTTTATATCATCAGGATCATTCGGGCAGGCAAGCAGAGGTTCCTTGATCTCATCAAGGTCAATCTCAATGACTGCGGCATATTCTGCATCCTTATCAGCTTCAAGAAGGGTAGGGTTCTTTATCCATTCTTCCATTCCCTGAGCACGTCTTTCAAGCGTTTTTGGATCACCATATCCGTTCGCAATCATCCATCTCAACATTACGATATTTGAATTTAAATATTCAATAATAGGCTCTTCAGCCAATTTAATGGTGCATCCTGATGCAGATCTTTCTGCAGATGCATCAGATATTTCAAAGGCTTGCTCTACTTTTAGATTTGGCAACCCTTCAACCTCTAAACATCTTCCTGAAAAAATATTTTTCTTACCTTCCTTTTCAACCGTTAGTAATCCTTGTTGAATCGCAGCATATGGGATTGCGTTAACAAGATCCCTCAGAGTGATGCCTGGTTGCATTTCTCCTGAAAATCGTACTAAGACGGATTCAGGCATATCAAGTGGCATTACCCCGAGCGTTGCAGCAAAAGCAACTAGTCCGGAGCCAGCAGGAAAGCTAATACCTATAGGAAATCGAGTATGGCTATCTCCCCCTGTTCCGACAGTGTCAGGTAAGAGCATTCTGTTTAACCAAGAGTGGATGATGCCATCACCTGGTTTAAGTGAAACTCCTCCTCTATTCATAATAAATTCAGGAAGGGAATGTTGGGTTTCTATATCCACGGGTTTAGGATAGGCAGCAGTATGACAAAATGATTGCATAACTAAGTCAGCGGAGAAACCAAGGCATGCAAGTTCCTTTAACTCATCCCTTGTCATGGGTCCGGTGGTATCCTGAGAACCTACCGTTGTCATTCTGGGTTCACAATAATCTCCTGGACGAATACCCTCAACACCACAGGCCTTACCAACCATTTTTTGCGCCAAGGTATAACCTTTAGTATCACTTTTATCATTGTTAGGTCTAACAAAAATATCTGTTGGCTCAAGTCCAAGTGTTTCTCTAGCTTTGTCAGTTAACTGTCTTCCAATAATTAAATTTATTCGACCATTAGCTCTTACTTCATCCATTATGACTTCAGTTTTTAACTCAAACGAAGTTAACAATTCACCTTCTAAATTTGTAACTTCTCCGGCATGAGGTTTAAGAATAATTTCATCCCCCATATTTAAACTTGATACATCACATTCAATTGGCAATGAGCCTGCATCTTCAAGGGTATTAAAAAATATAGGCGCAATTTTCCCGCCAAGCACAAAACCACCCTCATGCTTGTTTGGTAAATATGGTATTTCATCACCAATGTGCCACAGCAGAGAGTTGGTAGCAGATTTTCTTGATGAGCCCGTACCCACAACATCTCCAACAAACACTAGCGGATTACCTTTCTTTTTAAGTTCCTCAATTTTTCCAAGAGCATCATCCAAGCCCTCTCTTGGCATTTTGAACATTGCTTGGGCATGAAGAGGGATGTCTGGTCTTGACCAAGCATCTTGTGCCGGTGATAAGTCATCAGTATTAATTTCTCCAGACACCTTAAAAACTGTTAACTTTATCTCGTCATTTAGTTTATCTTTTGAGGTGAACCATTTGCCTTCTGCCCAGTTTTCTAAAACTTTTTTTGCATAATTATTACTTTTTGCAAGCTCATTAATCTCATTAAAGGCATCAAAAATAAGTAAAGTATTTGATAGAGCTGTTACTGCTGCTTCTGCAAGATTTTCATTTTTTAAACATTCGACTAGAGGAGTAATGTTATATCCTCCAAGCATTGTTCCAAGTAACTCAACAGCATAATTGGCATCAATATATGGGCTCGTTGTTTTCCCCTCAGTTATATCTGATAAAAAACCAGCTTTCACATATGCTGCTTGATCGACTCCAGCCGGAATGCGCTGCACCAAAAGCTCCATTAATAATTCAGATTGTTCGTGATCAGTTTTAAGTAGCTCAATTAATTCTGCAGTTTGATCAGCAGACAGAGGTAACGGCGGTACATTTTGCTCTGCTCTTTCTTGGCAATGAAGTTTGTATTGTTCTAGCATGATGACTCCTCGCCGCATATTTTACTTCTCATTGAGACTTTGCTCCAGCAGATTAAGCTATTAATATTTTAAGTATTTAGAGTATTATTCTGTTATGCGCAAACAACGTTCTTCAACACCTTGTCTTGGAATTTGCTCAACCACTTATGGAGATGACGTTTGCAGGGGCTGTAAGCGCTTTATTCATGAGGTCATTAACTGGAATTCTTATTCCAATGATGAAAAAGAGATTGTTAATTCAAGACTTGAAGAGTTTAAGGTGACCATCCTTAGCCATCGATTTAAAGTTACTGACGCTGAGCTGTTATCTTCTAAACTCAAGGAGCATGCCATCAATTTCAATGATTCCCTTGATCCGATCACATGGATATTTGATTTATTGCGTGCATCATCGCAAGATCTTGATCTTGAATTATTTGGTCTTGAATTGTTGCCCGATCATCAAAGCTCTTCACTACCTACGATCAAAGATGAGATAAACACTGAACTTTTTGAGTTGTCTCAAGCACATTTTGACAGGTACTTCACTAATTAACTGTTGGTAGTTCAAACCAGCTTGTTGTATACCTAGGTGACACATTTGCTCTTCTCATCGCTGTGAATCCTATTTTGCTTTGAGAAGCAAAATTTACTTGAGTGCTAGAGTGATTAATTTTATCAAGAGTTTTCATTAGTTGATTGTTGCGCCTTGCTCCATTTATTTGCTCGAATAGCTCATACTGTAAAACATTTTCATCAGTAAACTGACTTAACATTACCCCTGCTTTTGCATAATAAAAACCATGTCTGAATATCTTGGGAAGAATCCATCGTATGCCGGATAAGATATCCCGAGTATCGTCGCTAGGCTGATGCAAAGTATAGAATTTTATGGTTTGATGCTGTCTGTCTTGTATTCTAAAAGGGCTTGTCCTAATAAAGACGCCAACTTTTGAGCATAGCTGGCTTTCTTTTCGAAGTTTCTCGCATGCTCTAACACCAAAATCATTCACAATAGGTGAAAGAGTATCGAGATCACTGATTTTATTCGCAAAGCTTCTGCTAACAACAATTTGTTTTTTGGGAGCAGGATTTTCATCCATTGCCAAGCATCTTTCTCCTCTTAATTCCCTTACCGTTCTTTCTAAGACCACACTATATTTTTTTCTAATCAATGGAATGTTTGAGCATGCTAAGTCATAGGCATTTTTCATCCCAGAGTCGCTAAGCTTTTTATTGAGTCGTCTTCCCACTCCCCATACTTGGTGAATGGGTACTTTTTTTAATGCGGTCTCAATATCTTTTTGATTATTAGTGATACTAAAAATGCCAGGATGATGCGTTTGTTGTTTAGCTAAATAACTTGCAACTTTAGTTAAGGTTTTAGTTGGAGCAATCCCAATTCTTACGGGAATCCCAACCCACTGCTTAACAATATTCCTGCAGTACACTCCGAAGTCATTGGCCGCATCATGACTTTCAAGCGCCAAGTTTCCTAAATCAAGAAATGCTTCATCAATGCTGTATATCTCTATTCTTTTTGACATTTGAGATAGTACGCTCATGACTCTACTTGAAATATCTCCGTATAAAGCAAAGTTCGACGAAAAAACTTGACCTCCGCTCTTTAGAAAATCTTCTTTTACTTTGAACCATGGAGCTCCCATTTGGATACCAAAGTCTTTTGATTCTTTGCTACGAGCTATCACACAACCATCGTTATTTGAAAGCACAACGATTGGTACTTTTTTTAGATCAGGCCTAAAGATTCTTTCACAAGACGCATAAAAATTCTCACAATCTACTAATGCCAACAGATCCATATTATTTATATATATTGATTGCTGCTGTCACAACGCCTATAACTTCTAATTCATGACCTTGCTCAATAAAGATGGGTTGATATTTAGCATTTTCTGCTATCAGTGCAATACGTGGTTTTAATTGCAATCTTTTGCATAAGAATTCACCGTCGATAGATGCAACAACGATATCGTTGTGGTTGGGTTTAATGCTTCTATCCACAATTAATACTGCGCCACTACCTATGTTTGCATTGATCATTGAATCACCAGAAGCTTTTACTAGAAACGTAGCAATTTGATTCTTAATCAAGTACTGATTCAAATCAATTGGAGTTTCTAGGTAATCATTTGCTGGGCTCGGAAAACCAACAGGCACACTCTCTGCAAAGAATGGAGTATAGTTTTGAGGCAGAGAATCCGCCGGTATATTACCGATATAGCTTAATTTCATAAAGGATAAAGTACTGTATAAATATACAGTATTAATTTTTTAAAGACAACTGGATTGAAGATTTAGATTTTAAACTCTTCCAGATTTTGAGATGTTGAATCTAGATAAAAACACCAACCTGTTTTATCCCAATCACCAAGAACCACACGTTTTAATTTAGAATTTTTGCCATCAAACTCATGAATATTTGGCTTATGGGTATGACCATGGATAAGCAAGTCGATACCATGCTTATCAAAAAATGAAGTTACTTCATTTGTGTTAACGTCCATGATCATTAAATCTTTTTGGGAAGAATTTTTTTTGCTGGCATCACGCATGCTTGAAGCAATAGATTTTCGTTCGATCAGAGATTTATTGAGAAACTCAGTCTTCCATTTAGGTGAGCGAACTTGCTTTTTAAATGTTTGATATTCAGTATCATCAACACAAAACATATCACCATGCGAAAGAGCAATTTTTTTTCCAAAATAGTCAAAAAAGAAAGGGTCTGGAAGTAATGAGATGCCAGTAGATTCTGCAAAAGAGCTATCTAAAAGAAAGTCTCTATTACCGTGAATAAAAAATATTTCTAAACCTGCTTTAGATGCTTTGCTAAGGGCATCTTTTGTTGAAGTAATTAATGATGACGAATCATCATCACCGATCCATACCTCATAAAGGTCCCCCAGAATATAGAGTTGATCCAAATNGGAGGAGTGTGATTTTAGAAAATCAATAAAAGCATTTGTGAGTGAAGTATCTGTTTCTGATAGATGTAAATCAGAAATAAAACCGAGGTTCATTCACTAATAGAGACAGAGTTAATGATTACAGGATTTGCTGGGGCATCTTGATAGCCATTAACAACCATAGTAGGACTTAGCGCAATACTATCAACTACCTCCATGCCTTCAATTACTTTTCCAAAGACNGCATAGCCCCATCCTTGGGTAGTCTCTGAAGAAAAGTTTAGAAAATCATTATCCGCATGATTAATAAAGAACTGACTCGTAGCAGAGTGAGGATCCATTGTCCTTGCCATGGCGATAGTACCTCTATCATTTTTAAGACCATTATTAGCTTCATTTTTAATCGCATCAGACTCTGAAGGTTTATTTTGCATGTCAGCATCAAGGCCGCCACCCTGAACCATGAATCCTTCAATGATTCGATGGAATATCGTATCAGTGTAATAACCGCTATTAGCGNGCGAAATAAAATTATCTACAGATATAGGCGCATTCTCTTTATCAAGCTCAATTTTTATTTCTCCTGCNGAAGTTGAGATAGTTGCAATCGGCATATTGTTCTCCATTAAAACGGTTTGTGGATTAGAGGCCTCAGAGCAGCTCANCATACAAAAAAAACCAATAAATAATAAAGCAGTTTTNTTTTGAAATTTCGCGATAGATTTAATTTTCACTTTGAGNATCTAATATTAATTATTAACTATATGACCTTATAATATAGCAATTCTAGTATACACATGAGTCTTAAGCTTTATAACACTCTCACTAACAAAAAAGAGATTTTTGAACCCATTGAACAGGGCAAAGTCGGAATGTATGTTTGTGGTGTGACCGTATATGACAATTGTCACCTTGGTCATGCACGAGCATATGTAGCATTCGACATTTTAGTTCGTTACTTTCGAGTACCAAGGCTACAAAGTTAATTANGTTAGAAATATTACTGANATTGAAGATAAGATTATTGAGCGAGCTAATGAGAATTCAGAGTCAATATATGATTTAACAAGCAGAACAATTGCAAGCATGCATGCGGACTTTCAAGGGCTTGGATTAATTGAACCAAACAGTGAGCCGAAAGCTACTGAATATATTGATGGCATGGTGACAATGATTGAAGATTTGATAGCAAAAGGTCATGCATACGTTGCAGATAATAATGATGTATTTTTCTCTGTAAGAAGTTATGAGGAATATGGAAAACTATCTAACAAAGTTCTTGATGATTTNGACCCAGGATCAAGAATTTCAGAGGATCAGGCAAAAGCTGACCCATTAGATTTTGTTTTATGGAAAAGTGCAAAGCCTGAGGAACCATCATGGGACTCNCCATGGGGGAAGGGAAGACCTGGCTGGCACATTGAGTGCTCTGTGATGTCTTTAGAAAAACTTGGGAANAATTTTGATATTCATGGAGGTGGACCAGATTTAATTTTTCCACATCATGAAAATGAGATTGCTCAATCAAAATGTTCAAANGATTCTGAGTTTGCAAATTATTGGATTCATTCAGGATTGNTGAANATCGGTGGTGAAAAGATGTCAAAGTCGCTTGGTAACTTTGCTTTGATCAAAGATTTAATTAAGCAATATCATTTTGAAGTCATAAGACTCTTCTTAATATCNAGNCACTATAGAAGCGAATTAAGTTTTGATGAAGGCTCTTTAAACCAAGCAAGNGCAGCACTAGAAAGACTTTATACAACTTTACAATTAAATGATGNAGATGCTGAAAACACCGCTANAGAAAACCCTTTCATAGAAGCATTTGAGATGGCCATGAATGATGACTTAAATACACCTAAGGCGGTAAGTATTCTTTTTGATCTTGCAAAGGAATTAAATTCAAACAAGGACAAGAATTCTAGAAGTGAAAAATTATATGCATTCAAAACCNTTGCAAATAACTTAGGCTTGCTTACTGACAAGCCTGAAAATTTCTTTAAATTCGGAGCCGAAGTGGACAATTTATTCATTCAANAAAAAATAGATGNAAGGAATCTAGCACGGAATCAAAAAGACTTTGTTAGAGCTGATGAAATTAGAGATGAACTATCAGATATGGGAGTACTGCTTGATGATGGGCCTGATGGAACGACATGGAAAATAGAAAAACCTAATTAACNATTATTCTGTTTNCAACGAGAGGCTGATACTCATTANCCTTACTTAAGAACTCTTCTACGATTTCAACAACCATAATACCTGTATCTTCAATATGGGCTGCATTTCTAAATTCTAAATAGCCATCACCGCCTTGAGTAACGAAGTTAGGTGCAGCAACCCAATACATTTCATCACCTTTAATTTCAGTATCGTTTAGTTTGAGTGCAGTGGCTTTGCCTGATGAATTAATTGAGTACTGAAATTCGCTGGAAACTTGTAAGACTCCGTTAGTCATTCCAGCAGCATGATCAAAGATAATTTTAATTTGATCTCCAGATAAGTGANCCATCACCAGTGTATTTGGAAAAGGAAAAGCAGAGATCAAGTCTCCTTTGGTGATGGTGCCTGCATTAATATCCTGTCTTAAGGCGCCACTATTAACCATTGCAAAATCAATTCTTTCATCAAATGATGACATAGCATCAGCAAACATATTNCCCATATTTGATTCTGATCCATANGCTCTCTCCATTTTATTAGTNGATTGAGTAATAGGTTTTGANGCAATGACCTCTACTTTATTTTGCCATTTAATAATNTCTTTAAGCATNNAAGGATCATCCTTAATCTCGTCGTCAAAAACTTGTATCAGCTTATTTTTATGNCTCACAATTTCTTTTTTTTCAGTNTCAAAAAATATCTGAAGTTCGCCTAACTCAGAAGTGTAAGCATTNGTCGAAACTATNATCGTNTCATTAGAGATCAATGCTTGTGGTGTTCCTGTATGCGCATGACCAGTAATAATGATATCCAAGTCACTCACTTCTTTTGCAAGCATGATGTCAGCGTATAAACTTCGTTCAACATCACTTAACCCAATGCTGGACTGCCTACCTGGCATACCTCCATGTATGGATAAAATAATTATGTCAGTTATGGGTTTAAGTTCAGCTATATATTTTTTTAAATAATAAACTTCATCGCGTGTCTCGATGGCTTCAATCATTTTGAAATTGATGGTGTCGTAAAATGCAAACTTTCCATGCAGTCCAATTACCCCGATCTTGANACCTGCTTTATTTAATATGACATAGGGATTATCCCAAAATAGCTGATCTGAATTTTTATAAAATATATTGCCATTTACAATCGGGAAGCTGGCTTTGTTTAATTGCTCTAGTGTGTTTTCCCAGCCATGATCAAATTCATGATTGCCAATACATGCGACATCTAATCCAAGATAATTCATTGATTCAATTACAGCAGCACCATTGGTTAAAGTGCTCACATAAGGACCTGAAAAATAATCCCCGGAATCAATATAAATAGTGTCCGGATCAGATAACTTCTTTTCCCTGACAAGCGTTGCGATATTTGCAAACCCTCCTACAGGTCGAGTCTCGCTAATCCTTGTTTGAATGCTAGGAAGTAAATGAGAGTGCAGATCATTAGTATAGAGAATGCTCATACTTTTTATTTCAGNGTGTGAAATAAATGATATTAATAAGAGGAATATGCAGGGAATTGTTTTTTTGATCATATAATAATAATAAGTTATTTATTTGNAAGATCCCATGCATGAAGTAAAAAGCTACCAAATGTTTTTGTATAGATTGGAAGACAATTTATCAAAAATTACATCTGTAGAAAGAAGAATTTCGATGAAAGAGGGAAATGGACTGAATGCAGCAAATGAAAAACGCCTTCTTAAAGAATTAATTGAAAAGCAAACCTTNATTGTAAGAAAATTGATTGATGATTTGGGAATTCAGGTTGNGGACAGGGGTGATNAAGAGCGAAATAGAATCGCAAAAAGGATACTACAGGCTCTAAGTTAAGAATGGCTCCCCGAGCAGGGCTCGAACCTGCGACAAATTGATTAACAGTCAACTGCTCTACCAACTGAGCTATCGGGGAACAAGGTTGGCATTATAAATAAAAATCATAGAAAGTAATATATTAACCATGACAAAAGTGTTGAAGGTACATTCAGATTTTGATCCCGCNGGCCATCAATCTANGGCTATTCAGCANGCAGTTGAAGGCTTAAATGATGGACTGTTGCATCAAGTTCTNTTAGGTGTCACTGGNTCTGGTAAAACTTANACGATGGCAAAGATCATTGAAGAAACTCAAAGACCTGCAATCATAATGGCACCGAATAAAACTCTAGCCGCTCAACTTTATGGAGAATTTAGAGACTTCTTTAAAGAGAATTCAGTAGAATATTTTGTTTCTTATTATGATTACTATCAGCCAGAGGCATATGTTCCTACGTCTGATACATATATAGCTAAAGATGCTTCCATTAATGAGCATATTGAGCAAATGCGTTTATCAGCAACAAAAGCTTTGCTTGAGCGAAATGATACAGTTGTTGTGGCAACAGTATCTTCAATTTATGGATTAGGTGCTCCCGAATCTTACTTAAACATGATCTTGCACTTAGATCGTGGAGACATTATTGATCAGCGAGCTATTCTCAGAAGACTTTCTTCAATGCAATATACTCGAAATGATATTGATTTTAGGAGAGCTACCTTTCGAGTGAGAGGAGATGTAATCGATGTTTATCCTGCGGACTCTGAGAAAGAGGCACTAAGGATTGATTTATTTGGTGATGAAATAGAAAAATTATCCTGGATTGACCCTTTAACTGGTGAACTTATTAGCGAGGTGCCCAGAGCAACCATATATCCCAAGACACATTATGTGACACCTCGGGAAACAGTCACCGATTGTCTAAAACTTATTAGAGAAGAGCTAAAAGATAGAATCAAATATTTTAAATCTAATGAAAAGCTTGTCGAAGCACAACGACTTCAAGAAAGAACAACTTATGATTTAGAAATGATGGCTGAACTTGGTTATTGTCAGGGGATTGAGAATTATTCACGATACTTATCGGGTAGATCTTCTGGTCAGCCACCTCCCTGCCTATTTGACTATATTCCTAAAAATGCAATTGTTTTTATGGATGAATCTCATGTCTCTGTTCCCCAAATTGGTGGGATGTATAAAGGTGATAGATCTAGAAAAGAAACGTTGGTTGATTATGGATTTCGATTGCCAAGCGCGCTTGATAATAGGCCTCTTAGATTTGAGGAATGGGAGCTCCTAACACCGCAAAGAATTTATGTATCTGCAACCCCAGGGAAATATGAATTAGAAAATGGAGATAAAGTTGTTGAACTGCTCGTAAGACCTACAGGACTTATCGACCCAGAAGTTGATGTCAGACCAGCATCAACTCAGATAGATGATGTCATTGGAGAATGTAACGAAAGAGCAAAGCTTAAAGAGCGAGTCTTAATTACAACACTTACTAAAAGAATGGCAGAGGATCTAACGGATTATCTTAATGAAAATGGGATTAAAACAAGGTACATGCACTCAGATATTGATACTGTTGAGCGAGTTGAGATTATTAGAGATTTAAGATTAGGTAAGTTTGATGTTCTGGTTGGAATTAACTTGTTAAGAGAAGGTTTAGACATTCCTGAAGTGAGTCTGGTTGCAATCTTAGATGCAGATAAGGAAGGTTTTTTGAGATCCGAGGGAACACTCATCCAAACCATTGGAAGGGCAGCAAGGAATATCAGAGGGAAAGCAATTTTGTATGCAGATAAAGTTACAGGCTCAATGGATAGAGCAATGAAAGAGACTAATAGAAGAAGAGAAATCCAGGTCACTTTTAATAAAGAAAATAAAATCAAACCAAAATCTATTGTCAAAGAAATTAAAGATATTATGGAGGGTGCTAGACCTAATACTAGATCAGGTAAAAACAAGCCTAAGAACTTTGAAGATGAATTGCCATTTAAGATTGAATTAGATAATCCAGAGGTAATTTCTAACTCAATCAATCTACTTGAAAAGCAAATGTATAAATATGCTCAAGAAACTGAATATGAGCGAGCAGCCTTTTGTAGGGACAAAATTAAAGACCTTAAATACCAGTTAATTAATTCCTAATTGCATCCTAATCCTAGGATTAAATAATAGTAATCTTTAACTCTAGTAACATAATCTACTGCTTGAATGCCTCTTTTATAGTTTNTGGAATTACCTATCAATTCATTATGATTAACTTCTTCAGTTAAAAAACTAGATAGATCATCCCAAGTGATTTCAAAATTCTCTTTATTTAAATTTATTTGGATTTCCTCTAGATATCTATTGATATTTCCAACGCCAAGGTTATAGGCAGCAAGTGCAATTGAAATCGTATCACCAGTTGATGTACCGAAATTTATTTCATCAATTAACTTTGCTATGTAACTTGCTCCTCCATTAATACTTTGAACAGGATCCAGTCTATTGTCTACTCCCAAAGATTTAGCGGTTGGAAGAGTTAACATCATCATGCCTTTAACCTGAGTTGCAGACCTAGCTTTTGGATTCCATTGAGATTCCTGAAAGGCTATTGCTGCCAATAATTCCCAGTCAAGATTATTCAATTTTGCAGCTTCTTTAAATTCATCAATATAAGATAAAAGTCTCTCTTGATAGAGAAGATTAAACTTATCTTTTTCAAATTCTGATAGGTTAGATAATGACCAAAGTTTTTCCTTAGTATTTGCACATGAACTTGATAATTGTTCATCATTGAGAGATTGATCAGAACAACTGAACGTAAAAATCATAACTGATAAAACAAAAAAAATAGTTCGATTAATTCTTATCTTTTTTATCTTTTTAATTTGATTCACCTCTATAATTAAAACCACAATATTTTAGAAAAAGTTCAGTGTCAAAAAGTTTTAACTTGTTCCTGCAAGGTCAATCAAGTTTTTCTAGTGCCCAATTATCACGCTTTAAAGCCAAGCTTAAAAAAAATCTAAGTAGTAAGATTTCTTTGACTGCAAATGATTATTTTTTGATCAACTCTAAAAAGGCTCTAGATGCTGATAAGTTAAGGGAAGTTCTTCATGCAGAAGAAACACTAAAAGAATGCTCTTTCTATATTGGTGCACGTCTTGGGACCATTTCGCCATGGTCTTCTAAGGCCGGCGATATTTTAAAAAATATTGGTTTTGATCAATTACGAATTGAAAAATTTGTTGGATTCAATTTAGTAGGATTTGAAATTGATGATTTTCAGTTAGAAGCAATTTTTGATCCAATGACTCAATCTATATTTCAAAAACCTCCGCTTGAATTTTTTGATTCTTCTTTATCATCTAAAGATCAGCGTGTCATAGATTTTTGTAATAAAGGCATCGATGCTTTAAAGACCGCAAACTCAGAATTGGGATTAGCCCTATCAAATGATGAAATAGAATATCTAGATATTTTCTATTCAAATGAAAAACGGGATCCAACTGAATCTGAATTAATGATGTTTGCTCAAGCGAACTCTGAACACTGCAGACATAAAATTTTTAATGCTGATTGGTCTCTTGACAGTAATAAGGTTGAATCGTCTTTATTTGATTTGATAAAGAAAACAAGCAAAGGAGATAAGCCCCATCTTATTTCTGCTTACAAAGATAATGCTGCTGTTATAAGTGGCGAGGTTTCGAATTTGCTAGAACAAAATTCTAAAGATGTTTATAAATTCGAGTCTCAACTAATGAACTCTCTAATAAAGGTAGAAACGCATAATCATCCAACGGCAATTTCTCCCTTTCCAGGTGCTGCTACAGGTTCTGGTGGTGAAATTAGAGATGAGGGTGCTACTGGCTCTGGAGCCAAACCAAAAACTGGCCTAGTCGGATTTAATGTATCAAACCTTAATCTGGATGACGATAACATGCCTAAACAGAAAGCTCCTTTTCCTGATAGGATCGCATCTCCAAAACAAATAATGATAGAAGGGCCGATTGGTGCAGCAGCATTTAACAATGAATTTGGCAGACCTTGTACTTTAGGTTATTTCAGGGTTTTACAAACAAAAACCAATAAAGAAAAAAGTGCATACGGATATCACAAACCAATTATGCTTGCAGGAGGTATCGGGCAGATTAAAGATGCTTACAGCTTAAAGGGAGGTATAGATCATAATCACTTGGTAATTGTATTGGGTGGCCCATCCATGCTTATTGGTCTTGGTGGCGGAGCCGCTTCATCAGTTTCTTCAGGAGAAAGTGAAGAGGAATTGGATTTTGCTTCTGTTCAAAGAGGCAATGCTGAAATGGAGAGAAGGTGTCAAGAAGTCATTAATACATGTATTTCAAAGAAAGAAAATATTATTAAATTTATTCATGATGTTGGTGCAGGCGGTCTCTCTAATGCAATTCCTGAGTTAGCAAAAGATACTGGATGGGGCGTTGATATAGATCTAGGAAAGGTTCCTGTTGCTGATAANAATATGANCCCAATGGAAATATGGTGCAATGAATCTCAAGAAAGATATGTTTTGGCNATTCATCCTGANGATCAAAAAATATTTGAAGATATATGTAGNCGCGAAAGATGCCCNTATGCAATTGTTGGAAAGACTANTGAGGATCAGTTTGTTCGTGTAACAAGCCCTGATAGCAGCTTTATGCCAGTNAATGTTCCTTTGGATATGCTTTTTGGTGATCTGCCTAAAACTAAGATTAATGTTTCCTCCGAAAACTCAAAAAACTTTCATGATTTCGAAGCAAAAGATAGTTTAGAAAAAAATATTCTTAAAGTTCTAAGGCATCCTACAGTTGGGTCCAAACAGTTTTTAATCACNATTGGAGATAGAACAGTAGGTGGTTTGATAGCACGAGATCAGATGGTAGGAAAATATCAGGTCCCGACTTCAAATTANTCTATGGTGAANAACTCCTTCACTGAATATCACGGCGAAGCAATCTCAATGGGAGAAAAGCCATCAATTGCAATTTCGAATCCAAGCGCTTCAATGCGTATGGCTCTAGCTGAGTCAATCTTTAATCTAATGAGTGCGCCAATAAAATCATTAGATCGCGTTGTATTATCGGCTAATTGGATGGCTGCTTGTGGGAGCAATAAAGATGACTTGGCATTGAGGGAGGGTGTAGAGGCTTTATCAAAAATTTGTTGTGAGCTGGATATCTCAATCCCTGTTGGAAAAGACTCTTTATCAATGAGATCAAAATGGGTTGAAGAGGGACAGAATTTTGAAGTTAAGTCTCCTTTAACTGGAGTAATATCATCAATGGCTCCAGTGATTGATACAAGGCTGGCAATCACTACAGAATTAGAGTCTTGTTCTAATGATTTATATCACATCAAACTTTCAGACAAACAAAGAATGGGCGGCTCAATCCTTGCATTAATTGAAGATCAGCTGAGTCTAGAGACCCCAGATGTAGAAAATGCTAAACAAATTAGAGAGCTATTTAACCTAATCCAAAATGAAATATTAAATAAAAAAATAACAGCTCTACATGATATTTCGGATGGAGGAATGCTTGCAGCTTTATGTGAGCTATCTTTTACTAATAAAGTTGGTTTAGATATTTTTCTTTCTACATCAGATGAACAAATTCATAGTGAATTATTCAATGAAGAGCTTGGCTTAATCATTCAGTACAAAGGAGAGGTTGATGAATTAAGCAATAAACTTACAGAAATCGGCTGCTCAATTGAAAAATGTGGAGTTACTTCCATGGCTTATGAACTTCAGATTTTCGATAGGCAAATGAAAAAGATTTTTAGCTCCTCGTGTGTTGAACTTGAAAAAGCTTGGCAGGAAACCTCTACTAAAATAAGAATGGAAAGAGATAATCCAGTTTGTGTTGAGAGTGAAACTAATACTATTGAAAAGTTTGAAGATTTAAGCCTTATTTATAAATCAGATTTCAAACATGCTCTAGACCTGCCAGAAATAAAAAAAGGCATAAGACCAAAAGTTGCTATTCTAAGAGAGCAAGGAGTGAATGGTCATATTGAGATGGCAGCTGCTTTCACCTTGGCTGGCTTTGACGCAATTGACTTACATATGCAGGACCTTATAGATGGCACAATGAGCTTAGATTCTTTTCATGGGTTTGCAGCCTGCGGTGGTTTTTCATATGGCGATGTTCTGGGAGCCGGAGGAGGCTGGGCATCGAATATTAAATTCAGTGAAAAACTTCAGGAAATGTTTTCGTCTTTTTTTGAAGATCAATCAAAGTTTGTTTTAGGCGTATGTAATGGATGCCAAATGCTTTCACATCTAAAAAACTTGATACCAGGAGCAAATCATTGGCCAAGATTTGTTCATAACGAATCAGAACAATTTGAAGCAAGATTAAGTCAAGTAAAAGTGGGTGACTCTGATTCAATATTGCTCAGAGATATGAGAGATTGGATGATGCCAGTTGCTGTTGCGCATGGTGAAGGAAGGGCTGTACTCGAAGAAGACCGCATTAATCAATTGTATGCATCTAAACAAGTAGCAATAAATTTTAGTGATTCTAGTGGCAATTGCTCTAATGATTATCCGATTAATCCAAACGGCTCTCTTGATGGAGCCACTGGATTTACTGCAGCAGATGGCAGAGTAACCATTATGATGCCTCACCCTGAAAGGGTTTTTCGAATGACCCAGCTATCTTGGCATCCTAAGAGTAATGACAATTATTCGCCATGGATGCAAATGTTCATCAATGCGTATAAATTTACTCAAGATGTATAAATTAATTTTTTTTGTTCCGGAGTCACACCTTGATAAAACAAAAAAAGCTTTGTTTAAGATTGGGTGTGGAGTTCAAGGTAATTATGAAAATTGCGCATGGGAGGTAAAGGGCAAAGGACAATTTTTACCAAGAGAAGACTCAAAACCATACATTGGTAGAGAAAATGTTCTGACTTTTGTTGATGAGTATAGGGTAGAAATGTTGTGTCCAAAAAATCTTAAAGACAGGGCTGCAAATACACTAATAGAATCTCATCCATATGAGACACCTGCATATGAATTTATTGCAGTTGAGAATTAACCAAGTTTAATTTCTTCTTCTTTGTATTCAAAAGTATTAGTTTTGGAGTCTTCAAAGAAATGTTTGAGAGTTTTATAAACCGTTGGGAAAGCTATTTCATCCCAAGGTATTTCTTCTTCAGAGAATAATGCTACCTCAGAGCTTTCAGGTGTAGGGCCATATTTGGGTTTAGTTAATTCAGCAATATAGAAATAATGTAACTGACTAATATGTGTCAGACTAAATAGAGTATACGGTTGAATAATATTTATATCCGCTTGAGTTTCTTCTTTAGTCTCTCTAATAGCTCCTTGCTGAAGGGTCTCGCCGTTCTCAAAGAAGCCTGCCGGTAATGTCCATAATCCTAGCCTTGGCTGAATATTTCTTTTGCAAAGCAAAACTTTGTNTTCATATTTACATAAAGCTCCTACAACAACATTTGGATTGGTGTAATAAATTGCTCCGCAGTCATCGCAGCAATATCTTTTTAAATTATCACCAGCAGGAATCTTAAATTGAATGTTTTCGCTTCCGCATTTTGAACAGTATTTCAATTCTTCTCCTAACTAAAGAATTTATTTGTATAAATAGTTAAAATTATCAAATGATAAAGGACATCAAGTATAAACTAGATTCTGAAATACGTGAAAGACCATCCGGACAACTGCANGCAGCAGTNCTAATTGGTTTACTTAACTATAATCATCTCAGAGATAATCCTGAGATTATCTACACGCAAAGGTCAAAATCCATGTCCACTCATTCAGGTGAGGTTAGTTTTCCTGGAGGCAAAGTAGAACCAAATGATAAAGATCTTTCTCATACAGCCTTAAGAGAAGCAAATGAAGAAATAAATTTAAATAGCAAGGATGCTTCATTACTCGGTCAAATGAATTACCTTATATCTAGACATAAGATTGAGGTAAATCCTATGGTTTATGAAATTAATGCANAGCAGGAATTTAGAGCAAACAGCGAAATTGCAGATATTTTCACAGTCCCACTTAATTATCTGCTAGACCTTAAAAATATAAAAAAGGAAAGAATTGATAGACATGGCTCAACCTGGATGGTTCCAACTTGGGAGTTTAATCATCAAAAGATTTGGGGACTCACCGCAATGATAACTGTAAATTTTTTAAACTTATGTTTTGATGCAAGCATAACAATTGATGAGGCTGATTCAGCATGATTATAGAACTAGACGGAAAAAAACTTTCTACTGACGGGGATGATTTTTGGGTGGCTCCAAATGCAACAGTAATTGGCAATGTAATAATGGAAAAGGACTCGAGTATCTGGTTTCAGTGCACCATAAGAGGTGATAATGAGTCAATAACCATCGGAGCAGGCAGCAATATTCAGGATAATTCTGTTATACACACAGATCCAGGATGTCCTTGCACCATCGGTAGCAATGTTACGGTTGGCCACATGGCCATGCTGCATGGTTGTCAGATTGGTGATGGAAGCCTCATTGGAATAGGAGCAGTAATTCTAAATAATGCAAAAATTGGCAAGAACTGCATTATTGGTGCAAAAGCTCTCATCACTGAGGGTTCAGTAATTCCTGATGGATCTCTGGTTATGGGTATACCTGGAAAAATTAAAAAAGAGTTGGATGCCGAGGAACAAAAAATTCCTCAACTTAATGCAGGTTTTTATGTTGAAAATTACAAGAGATATAAGGCACAAGGAATTTAATGGCCATTGAAGAAATAAATTTTGACTATGCTGATGAAAGCACTACTTGTAAAGGTGTTTTATTTTTACCTGAAAGCTCATCGAGCTGCCCTGCAGTTTTGGTAGCTCATACTTGGAAAGGCATAAGTGACTTTGAAATTAATAAGGCTAAAGAGCTTGCTAAGCTAGGTTATGCTGGATTGGCAATAGATATCTTTGGTAATGGCGTCAATGGTAAAAACATTGAAGAGAATCAAGCTCTGATAAAGCCATTTGTAGATAATAGAAAAAAATTTAGGGCTAGAGTTGCAAGTGCGATCAGCGCGGTTAAGTCACATCCATCAATTGATGGAGGCAAAATAGGATTAATTGGCTATTGTTTTGGGGGCATGGCTGTACTAGAAATTGCTAGATCGGGATTGGATGTCTCAGGTGTAGTAAGTTTTCATGGTCTTCTTAATCGCTCTGAAGAACCTATAAATAAAATACATTCAAAAATATTAGTCTTGCATGGTGATAAAGATCCAATGGTGCCAAGAGATATCGTGCAGGATTTTTATGATGAGATGGATGAGTCTGATGCAAATTGGGAGTTTATTTCATATGGCAANGCAATGCATGCTTTTACAAACCCTGAAGCCAATGACCCTTCTTTTGGTACTCAATTCAATGAGACAGCAAATCAGAGGTCATGGAACTCGATGAAATTATTTTTTGAAGAGGTCTTTTAACTTGAAAACGGCTGAAATTAGAAAGGCATTTCTTGAATATTTTAAAGCCAATGATCATATGATCATTGAGTCATCTTCTTTAGTTCCAGGCAATGACGAGACTTTATTATTTACAAATGCGGGCATGGTTCAGTTTAAAGATATTTTTTTAGGTCAAGAACAGCCAAAATCACTNAGAGCAACCNCNTCACAAAGATGTATCAGAGCAGGCGGAAAACATAATGATCTTGAAAATGTTGGCTATACACTTAGGCATCATACGTTTTTTGAAATGCTGGGTAATTTTAGTTTTGGAGACTATTTCAAGACTGAAGCTATTGAAATGGCATGGGACTTCNTAACAANTCATCTTAATCTTGAANAAGATAAGCTTTGGATATCNGTATATCAGGATGATGAAGAGGCNGCACAAATTTGGCTAGAGAAAATAGGCATAAGCAAGGAAAGACTAGTATTTTTAGGANAAGAAGATAATTTCTGGTCAATGGGGGATACGGGCCCGTGTGGACCATGCTCTGAGATCTATTACGATCATGGAGAAAAATATGATGGAACACCTCCAGGCTCAGATGGAGATGAGGGCGATAGATTTGTTGAAATTTGGAATCTGGTTTTTATGCAATTTAACAAAGATAAAGATGGAAAGATGCATAAATTACCAAAACCCTCAGTAGATACAGGCATGGGTTTAGAAAGAATTGCTGCGGTAATGCAAGGCGTTAATTCAAATTATGAGATAGATTTTTTTAAGAACATAATTTCGTGCTCAGAGAAATTGATTGGCTCAAGTGGTTCCGAGTCACATAAAGTCATTGCTGATCATATAAGGTCGGTAGCTTTCTTAATTTTGGATGGTGTTTTACCAAGCAATGAGGGTAGGGGATATGTTCTAAGAAGAATTCTGAGAAGGGCAGTTCGACATGGCTATAAGTTAGGCCATAGCAAACCTTTTTTGAGTGAGCTTCTAGAGGTATTGGTTAAGGAAATGGGACCAGCATACCCAACTCTGAAAGAAAAAAGCTCTGATATAAAAACAATTATTTTCGAAGAGGAAGACCAATTTTATAGAACCCTAGCCAATGGAATGGAAATATTAAATGCAGAAATTAAAAAATCAAAAAACAATATTGTTTCAGGAAAAGTAGCTTTTAAACTGCATGATACTTTTGGGTTTCCCTTTGATTTAACTCGAGATGTTGCAAGGGAAAACAACTTTTCTGTGGATGAAAAGACTTTCAACCAAGAAATGGATAAACAAAAATCATCTTCAAAGGCGGCAAATAAGTTCAAACAAAATAAAATTTCAGTTGATGGACTTCCAGAAACTATATTTTTGGGTTATGAATCTTTGTCTTCTGAAGTAAGTGAGGTTCTTGGACTTTGGGTTGAGGGAGAAACTCAAAAAACAGTTTCAAAGGAAAAAAATGCTCTTATCGTTTTAGATAAAACGCCTTTTTATGCAGAATCTGGTGGGCAAATTGGAGATCAGGGCTTTATTTTGAATGATAGTTTCAAAGCTAAAGTTAGCGATTGTACTAAGCTTGGAAAAGTTTTTGTGCATGAGGTGGAAGTGATGGATGGAAACCTTTCACTAAATGAAAAAGTTTCTTCACAAGTAGAACCTCTCCACAGAAATCTATCGGCCGCACATCATTCGGCGACACATTTATTACATGCGGCTCTAAAACAAGTTCTTGGAAATCATGTTCAGCAAAAAGGCTCACTTGTTGGTCCATCTAAACTAAGATTTGATTTCAGTCATAAAAAAGCAGTAACTTACGAAGAGCTGATACAAATTGAAAACATTGTTAATGAAAAAATAGCAATGAATGCCAATACGCAAACTGAAATCATGAATCTGGATGATGCTATAGCGCTCGGTGCAGAAGCGATGTTTGATGAAAAGTATGAAAATGAGGTCAGAGTTCTTTCAATGGCAGATAATTTTTCTGTTGAACTTTGTGGCGGAACTCATGTTAAAAAACTTGGAGAAATAGAAACCCTAATCATTACCAGTGAATCAAGTGTATCCTCAGGTGTCAGAAGAATTGAAGCATTGGTAGGTAAACCTGCATCAGATTTAATTAAGCATTCACTAGAAAATTTAAACGAGCTGAAAGAAAAACTAAAAGTTTCAGAAGATCAGCTCTCTTCAAGAATTGATGTACTGTTAAGAGAAAATAAAGATTTAAAGAAGGGCAAGCAATCCCAGACTTATTTAGAATCTAAGTCCAATATAAAAAGTATAATCAAGCTTACTGAAATTCAGAGTTCATTGGGGCACTTAAATAGTTTAAAAGAAAAACTCAATGTTCCAACCGATCAATTGGCTGCTAAAGTTGACAGCATATTAATGGAAAATAAAGAACTTAAGCGGGTCAGCAAGTCTAAAGTCGATGCAAAATCTGAACCTACAGGATATAAATCGCTTTCGTTTAATGGGATTCAAGTTGAGGTTTATGAATTCGAATCTTCTAACATGCAGGAGCTTAGATCAAATATGGATAAGGCTTTGGATGCTAAAACAGATACATGCTGTTTGATGCTCGGCAAGTCAGATACAAATTATCTTCTTGTTACCGGTGTCTCTCAAGATTTAGCAGATAAAATTCCTGCTAGCGCATTGATTTCTAAAATGACCGAGTTGCATGGTGGNAAGGGTGGCGGCAGAAATGATTTTGCTCAAGGTGCTATTGAAGAAAAAAACTTNAAAAAGATTCTAAATTCAATTGATGATGTACTAAAATCANTTGCCTGATCCAGAGCTTAATATGAAAAATATCATTGTTCAAAAGTTTGGCGGTACCTCTGTGNGTTCGGTGGAACGCATATTGGCAGTGGCAAACATTATTAAAGCAGCTTTTAAAAATGAATTTCCTGTTGTTGTAGTTTCAGCAATGGGTAAAGAGACTGATAGGCTNGTTATGCTAGCTAAAGGNATTTCAAAGAATCCAGAAAAAAGAGAATTGGATGCCTTGCTTTCNACCGGTGAAAAAGTTAGTGCATCTTTGCTAGCCATGCAGCTGAACGAAATGGGCATAAAAGCTAAATCATTTTCTGCAGCTCAAATCTCAATGAAAACAACTTCTCAATATTCGAAAGCAAAAATATTGGATATTAACTATCAAATTATCCTTGATTCCATTCAGAGCGGTTTTGTTCCTGTCATTACTGGTTTTCAAGGAGTCACTGATTCAGGAGATGTAACCACCCTTGGTCGAGGGGGCTCTGACACAACTGCTGTTGCTGTATCTGCAGCGATTGAGGCATCTAGGTGCGATATATATACTGATGTTGATGGTATCTACACCACTGATCCTAACCTTGTTAACAATGCCAAGAAACTAGAATCAATTACCATGGAGGAAATGCTTGAGCTTTCCGGTCAAGGAGCAAATGTTCTTCAAATCAGGGCAGTTGAATTTGCAAACAAGTACAATGTTCCATTGAGGGTCCTTTCGAGCTTCAAAAGTGGATCAGGCACACACATCTTAAAGGAGGAATCAAGCATGGAAGATGCTGTAATAACTGGAATTGCTTACCAAAAAGATCAGACAAAAATTACGCTTCATGGCGTAGTTGATACCCCAGGAATAGCTTCAGGTATTTTAAGCCCAATTAGTGATGAAGATATTGAAGTNGATGTTATTGTTCAAAATGTTAGTGTTTCTGGAAAAACTGATTTCACATTTACCGTTGCAACCGAAGATAGCTCAGCAGCTGAAGCCGCACTCAAAAATAATATGCAAGGCATCACTTACGATGAGATTATTGTCGATGAAAATATTGTTAAAGTTTCACTAGTAGGTGTTGGCATGAGATCTCATGCAGGTATTGCTAGTAAGGCGTTTAATGCNCTTGCTGATGCCGGAATTAATATTCAAATGATAAGTACTTCTGAAATTAAAATTACTTTAGTAATTAGCCAAGATAAGCTAGAAGATGCTGTTAAAGTATTGCATGATGCATTTGAACTTGAAAAATAATGTTTGATCTAATTATTAAGAATGGGAAGCTCGTCAACGAAGGCAAAATCTTCGAGTCTGACATTGGCATTAAAAATAAAAGAATTGAAAAGATAAGTTCTGATATTGCTGGTGATGCATCTGAAATTATTGATGCATCTGATAAGTTTGTGCTCCCTGGAATCATAGATGATCAAGTTCATTTCAGAGAGCCAGGTCTCACGCATAAGGGTAATATCCAATCAGAAAGTAAAGCCGGGATTGCTGGTGGCGTTACAACCTTTTTTGAGATGCCAAATGTAAATCCTACAACAACTACCAGGGACAATCTTCAGGCAAAATTTGATCTTGCTGCGACCAAATCACATGGAAACTATTCCTTTTATTTTGGTGCAAGCAACACAAATATTGATGAGATTAAACAGCTTGATCATAAACTTGCATGTGGCCTAAAAGTTTTTATGGGCGCATCTACTGGAGAAATGCTAGTTGATAACCATGATGCTTTAGATGCTATTTTTAAAGAATCTCCAGTGACCATCGTAACCCATTGTGAAGATACACCAATAATTCACGAAAACGAGAAAAAGTTTTTTAAAAAATATGGAGATAACTTAGATGCTACATTTCATCCGCTAATTCGAAGCAGAGAGGCGTGTTTAAAGTCATCGACTCTAGCTCATAATCTTGCAACAAAACATGGATCAAGTCTGCATATTCTTCATTTAACTACGCAAGATGAGCTATCGCTTTTTAAGAGCGGAGATCTAAGTGAAAAAAATATTACAGCTGAAGTATGTGTCCATCACCTTTTTTTCGATGAGTCAGCCTACCCTGAAAAAGGAAACTTTATAAAATGTAATCCAAGTATTAAGACATCAGAAGATAGGTTAAGCCTTATTGAAGCCCTTAAGGATGATAGGTTAGACATTATTGCAACCGATCATGCTCCACATACTCTAGAAGAAAAAAACCGCCATTACCTTGAAGCACCATGTGGGTTGCCGTTAGTTCAGCATTCTTTGCAAGTATTATTGGATTTTTATCATAAAGGTATTTTTTCTCTCGAGGATATAGTAACCAAGACAAGTCACAACACNGCTAGGCGCTTTCAAATTAAGGACAGAGGTTATTTAAGAGAAGGTTATTTTGCTGACATTGCNATTGTTGATCTTGAAAAAAAACACAAGGTTACNAAAGATAATATTTTATATTTNTGNGGATGGTCNCCNTTTGANGNCNATNAATTNAAAGGTGNNGTNANTGAAACNNTNCTTAACGGNGAAATTGNTTACNGNAANGGAAATTTCAANAGNCANTNACCNATNGGNATGCAANTAGAGTTCAANAGATAAANTCTNNATANNNTTTTATCTTATNGAATGNNGNGTTATAATTCTTTTTCCGGAGAGGTGGCTGAGTGGTCGAAAGCGGCACCCTGCTAAGGTGTTATACGGGTAACTGTATCGAGGGTTCGAATCCCTCTCTCTCCGCCAATATCCTTTATGTTTAAAAAAATGACAATTTGTCATTTAAAATTTGAATCTCTTGATATAAGATACATTTATGCAANATGTTCTAGAATCAATATCAATCCATATAGAATCCTGGGGTATGATTTGGTTTGGTTTAATCTTTTTAGGAAGTATTTTTAATGAATTTTCACTCCTAAATTTAATAAATATTTCAGTATTTAATATAAATTTATTCCCTTATCTATTAGGTTTGACTATTGGGATTATTGCAAAGTTAAGAGGGCGTTGGATATGAGATTTGATAGCTCAGACATACCAGAAGAATTTTCTTTTGAAAAAGAAAAAGAGATAGCTAGATCATTTGCTCAAAGATTTCAGTGGGAAATGATGGCAATCGGTATTGGTCAAGCGCTTGTTTGGCTCTTAACTTGGTATCTTGTTATTAATAGTCATATCTCGATTTTAACTGGTTTTTTTGTAGCCACAATTTGTGCATGCTTAGCATATTTGCCATCTCATGAAGCTCAACACGGAAATTTTTCTCGAGGCAATAAAAAAATGAAATGGCTTGATGTATTTATTGGCCATTTTTCCCTAATTACATTGATGTATCCTTATCCAATCATGCAAGCCACGCACATGAAGCATCATGCAAATACAAATAATCCTGATAAAGACGTTGATTATGGCATTGTGAGTTGCAAAAATCCTTTCGAGGTCTTTCTATATACTGCTCAGGGACCTGGGCAGGCGTATCAGTCATATTATGATATTCACAAAGATGATCAAAATTTTGCAGATAAATTTAGTCGTGGGGTTGTAATAAGCTGGATACAAAGATCTATTCAACTTATCTTAGTGGTAATTTTTCCACTTGAAACTTTACTGCTATGGTTCCTACCAAGAAAAATAGGTACCTTTTATACAGCTTTATATTTTTCTTGGTATCCACACCAGGGTCTCGGGATTGGGCGTTATAAGGACTCGAAGTTTTGGGTAAACTTTTTACCAAGATATTTAACTCATTCAATGCAACTTCATTTTGTTCATCATCTTCATCCCAATATTGGTCATTGGAGTGAGCCTGAAGCAATTATTGCTCTAAAGCCTTTTTTGTTGGCTCGAGGAGTTCCAGGTGCAGAACAAATCCCTGATAAAATAAATTACAGATCTCTGATTAAAAAGGCTTAGGCCCTTTCATAATTTCATAAATTTTTTTGTGTTAGTATTTATCCATACTTGGAGAATAGTTATGCAATATAAATTCATACCTTTTGTTTTACTTGGACTAATTTCATGCTCAGAAATGAGTCAAAATGATGTTACCCCCACATGGCAAGATGTTGGAGTGAGCTTCTACAATGAAGTACTTGAATGTAATGCCGGGCCAAAATATTCCCTAGAATCTTTGCAGCAAATGCTTTCTGAATATAGAGACCTAGTTAATGATGAAAATCTTTTAGGAGCTTGGGGATATGCACCCACAGAGGAAAATACTCGTGTTGATAATGGCTGGTGGGAATTACAATGGACTTCGAAAATGGCAGCTGATGCTGGATGGGCAAGCTGGACNTCCAATGATGATGTCTCGGCATGGTCAGAAAAATATCAAGAAGTACTTCAATGTGATGCTGAAAACAGAAGCTCATGGATGTTTGTCATGGGAACTGATCCAACAGCATTNGGCGACTTTAATCAGGATGACCCGTCATTTGCCACAGCTTTTATTCCTTGTAATCTGAATGATGGAAAAACTCCAGNTGATTTAGAAGCAGCATTAGTNAAATATAACGAATGGTTGGATTCATTAGATAAATCANTTTATGACTCCGCATATACATTTGGTTTATATTTCCCTGCTTTTGAAACTAATGAAATAGATTATTGGTGGGGTAACTTTCATCAGACTTTTGAAGGAATGCAACAAGGGAATGAGGCTTGGGAAGAGCNAGAAGCNATGGGTGCTAGAAGTGCTTTAGAAGAAGTTAGCACATGTGGANATCCTGATCTGTATAACTCACAGACTATCTACGATCCGCTAAACCCAAAACTTTCATAGTATTGAATCTNTTAACAAGGGCGTATAAGCCCTTGTTTTTATCTTTTCATTTGTTTTACAAAAGATAAAAAGTTCGTGGTTGTTCCATTCCTTCTATGTTCTGAGAGTGCCTGATATTCAGGATCACTGTACCAACGCTCAGCATCATCTGATTTTTTAAAGCCAAATAATATTGTTCGTCCCTTCAGAGGAGTCAGCCCTTCATTATTTTTTACGTTGTCATCAAAGGTAATAAACTCACCATTATGTTTTTTAAGAATTGGAAAAAATCCCTTTTCGTATTTTCTATACTCTTCAGCATCCAATACCTCCAGATTTGCTATTACGTATGTTTCAAATTTTTCCATCACGCCTCCATTCTCTCATCTTTATTTTTAGGGGATTTCACCCATTTATCTAAGTTAAGTTTTTCAAATAATTTATTTTCTATTTCTATGCTTAATGACAAATGACCATTATTCGTTAGGGATTCATCAAAAACCTTACCCGAGTTATAAATTCTAGATCTTAGGCTACCTAGCTCTAAAGGTATCTCAATGATGCCAGAGAAAGAACTCGATTTTATTTGATTTCTTATAGCTGCTTTAATTTCATTGAGACCGCTGCCTGTTATAGCAGAACAGCATATATTTCCAAAAGATCTTATAGAACTTATACGATCATCACTTAGTTCATCGGATTTATTAAAAATATTAATTATCGGGGTAGATTCAAGATCTAAGGTCTGCAGTATCTTATTTACCTCATTAATTTTTTGCTGTCGGTCTTCATCATTAACATCAATAACATGAAGAAGAAGATCTGCATTTTCAAGGTCCTCGAGTGTGGCTTTAAAGGATTCGATTAGATTAGTAGGAATATTAGATACAAATCCAACTGTATCTGAAATAATTACATTAGCACCATATCCATCTTTCGAAGCTAGTTTTTTGGTTTTGGTATCGAGTGTTGCAAAGAGCTGATCTCTAACATACGTTTCGCCTTTGGTCAGAAGATTAAATAACGAGCTTTTGCCAGCATTTGTATAGCCAACTAGAGATACTTGAAAAACATCAGACTTTTTTCTTGCATAGCGGTTAATACGTTTTTGGTTATGATTTCTATCAAGCCTCCTATTTAAATTTTTTATTCTATCTCTTAAGAGTCTTCTATCAGTTTCTAGCTGAGTTTCACCAGGACCCCTGAGCCCAATACCACCTTTTTGGCGCTCTAGGTGACTCCAACCCCTAACCAGTCTGGTAGAAAGATAAGAAAGTTGAGCTAATTCAACTTGAAGTTTACCAATGTGGCTNTCAGCACGGAGTGCAAAAATATCCAAAATTAGGCCTGTTCTATCAAGCACTCTCTTTTTTAAAAATTTCTCAAGATTTCTTTCTTGAGATGGCGACAAATCACAATTAAATATTATTAAATCTATTTGAAGCTTGGACGCCGAATCTTTAATCTCTTGTAATTTCCCTTTTGAAATAAAATGAGAGGGAGTAATGAGTTTTTGCTCAAAAATAAAATGTTCAGACACAGCACCACCTGTTGCAATAGCTAATTCTTCAAATTCAAAACTTGATGAATGAGCAAACTTCCCAGGGGATACTAATATTATATTTTGAGGCGGGGTGAATGAACTAATCAATTAATTTTTTATAACTATATTTACATTTAATCATTAGTAAAAAAACATTACCATAGTCAAAATCAATTTTATTATGAAAGAAATTTTTCCTTACGAAGGTAGGTCTGTCACTGTAACTCAAGACATGTGTGACTTTAATGGACACATGAATGTGAATCACATTAAAGCTGTTTTTGAACAAGGTTGGGAATTCGGCAGCAAAGAATTTGGTTTTGATGATGATTATTTTAAAGAAGGTTTTTCATCATTTACACTGGAAGACAATTATCGATTTGCAAAAGAATTTCTTTTAGATCAAGTGATTTATCCAAGATTTAAGCTTTTCAATGTTAATGAAAAACTTTTCCATATGATTGGTGTGCTTTTTGATTCGGAAGAAAATATTTGTGCAATGTACGAAACCATTGAGGGGCACATTGATATGAACTTGAGAAAGATAGCGCCCATGAAATCCTCCATGCTAGAGAATATGCTTGATATCAAGAAATCTCACGACGCATGTGGAGAACCGCCTTATGACATTAGATTAAAAATAAGAGAGCTCAAGAAATAAATTGCGAGGTAAGTAATGAGTAAATATGTATTAATAACAGGTGCTTCAGCAGGTATTGGCCATGAAATAGCTAAAGAGTTTGCAGCTAAAAAATTTAATTTAATTCTNGTTGCTAGAAGAGAGGAAAGGCTCTCAGTTATAAGCNAAGATTTAGCTCAAAAATATAATATAGAAGCGACTTNCATCGTAGCGGATTTGTCAGATCCTTCTTCTCCTCAGATGATATATNACAAAACACATGCACTTGGACTTAATGTAGAGATATTGGTTAATAACGCGGGGTACAGCATTAATAAAAAGTTTCACTCAACNGATGAGNTGGAAGAAGATAATTTTTTAAGAGTGCTTGGTATTTCGGTTATCCATCTTACCAAGCTTTATTTAAAGGATATGCTTTCTAAAAATANTGGAAGAATTATGAATGTATCTTCATTAGCTGCATTTGCGCCTCCTGCTACAGGCTGGGGAGCAATGTATGGNCCCATCAAAACATTTATCAATCGATTTGGAGATACCATAAATATTAACTACAACTCCAAAGGCATTACAGCAACTAATGTTTGTCCAGGATTTACCGTTACTGAGTTCCATACTGCCAGTGGCATGCAAGATGCAATGGATAAAGTACCTGCAATTATGAAGCACGATTCCAAATATGTTGCAAAAGGGGCTGTTAAAGCTACCCTCAAAGGTAAACAAGTATGGGTGCCGGGACTTTTAAATAAAACTCTTGCATTTATTTGTAATGTTTTTCCATCTAGCTTGGTAATAAAACTTAGTTCTAGACTTGCAGGCGGGCGCTATGAATGATGTGAGTATTTCAAAAAAAAATATATTACCTACTTTTCTTCTGTTTATAGTTCTCTCATGGCCTTTTGGCGCACATAGGTTTTATCTCAGAAGGTACGCTTCCGCAATTTTATTTATTATTACCATTGGTGGGCTTGGTATTTGGTGGATTGTTGACTTTATTTTAATTGTTACTGGTGAGATGAAAGATGACCATGGCAAAAAAGTTAGCCGATGGGTGGACTAGGAGCTTAGAGCAGCATCAGATACAAACATATTATTAATCCTTTCATCTCCGAATGTTGATGTTGGACCGTGTCCTGAAATAAATGTAATTTCATTTCCTAAAGGCCAAAGCTTATTCTTGATGGAACTAAGTAAGTCATTATGATTCCCTCTGGGTAAATCTGTTCTCCCAATCGAACCCTTAAACAAAACATCCCCAACAATCGCCAATTTGGAAGGCTCATGCACAAAGACAATATGGCCTGGGGTATGCCCAGGACAAAAAATTACGTCAAGAATCAGCTCTCCTAAGCTAACTTTATCGTTGTCATTCAACCAAAGATTAGGAGTGCAGTTTTGAGCTTCCATCCCAAACANAGCTCCCTGATCTTTGAGAGAGTCCAACAAAAATTTATCTTCTTTGTGTGGTCCTTCAATAGTAATGTTTAAAGTTTGAGATAGTTGCATTGCACCACCAGCATGATCTGCGTGGCCATGAGTCAAAAGTATTTTTTCTGGGATAAGATCAAAATCTTTTGCAATATGAAGCAGCTTATCAATATCACCACCAGGATCAACAAAAGCACATTTCTTTGTATTCTCACAGTAAATTATCGGAGCATTTTGCTCAAACGGTGTTACCGGATTAATTAGGGCTTTCAGTGATGACATTGCTACAATATATTAATAAATAGAAAGGACTATTTTAAGTGAAAATACAATCATTGGGGTATATCTTAGTTGAAACTAAAGATCTTTCTGCGTGGGATCATTATGGTCAGGAAGTTTGTGGATTCATGAAACACCCTGATTTTTCTGATGAAGAAAAGCTTTCTCTTAAAATCGATCATGAACCATTTAGATTTATGGTACAAAATGGCCCCGAAGAAAAATTTATACTTGCTGGACTAGAGCTGGGTGATGCATCTGCATTAAATGATGCAAAGAAGATTTTTGATGAACTCAATATTAATTATCAGCAGCTTTCAGCCGATGATCTTTTTACTCGACAGATCACAGATGGTATTTCATTTAATGATCCTGCAGGCAATCTAATCGAGCTTTATCATGGAAGACTAAATGATGAAACGAAATTTAGCTCACCTAAAGGTATTTCCGGTTTTGTGACCAAAGATCTTGGATTTGGTCATGTTGTTTATGCCGCATTAAATATTGAAGAAACCCATGATTTTTATATCAATGTACTCGGTTTTGGAGACTCAGATATCATGAATTTGCAAATGAGTCCCAATCCTGAAGACCCAAAGATGAAGTTGTATTTCATGCATTGTGATAATAAGCGGCATCATACTGTAGCGATAATGCAATCACCAACACCTCCCTCTGGTTTAGTCCATACCATGGTTGAGGTAAAAACTATTGATGAGGTTGGTGAAGCTCTAGATCGAGCAATCAATAATGACATCCACATCTCATCATCATTGGGAAGACATATGAATGACAAGATGGTTTCTTTTTACATGCAAACTCCAGGAGGTTTCGATCTAGAGTTTGGTTATGATGGCAATCAGCCTGATTGGTCAAAGCATCAAACAACATCCTCACCAGCACCGAGCTATTGGGGCCATGTATTTACTCCACCACCAGAAAAATAAAATTGAATAAAGTTATCACCACCAATGATTTTATATCTAAGCTAGAAGATGGGATGACCATTGGCATTGGGGGTTGGGGCGCACGTCGGAAACCCATGTCTTTAGTAAGAGAAATATGCAGATCCAATCTCAAAGATTTAACTCTCGTAAGTTATGGCGGTCCTGATATAGGCCTGCTTAGTTCCTGCAAAAAAATAAGGAAATTAATATTTGGTTTTGTATCATTGGATTTAATTCCTTTAGACTCGCATTTTAGAAATGCTAGGCAATCAGGTGAGTTGCCTGAGGTCGTGGAGATAGATGAGGGGATGTTGCAATGGGGGCTTCGTGCTGCAGGTATGAATCTTCCTTTTCTACCCACAAGAGTTGGCATCGGTACAGATGTGTTAAAAAATAATCCGCATATTAAATTTGTAGAGTCGCCTTATGATGATAAAGAGAAGCTCGTTGCAATGCCAGCTATTAAATTGGATGTTGCTTTATTGCACGTAAATGAGTCTGACGAAAAGGGCAATACGCTAATATTCGGCCCTGATCCTTTCTTTGATGATCTCTTTGCACGTGCTGCCTCAAAAACATTTGTTTCAACTGAAAAATTAGTTGATTCAACAAGTTTCGATAAAGAAAAGGTTGCCAACTATAATCGATTTGAAAGAAACTTGGTTTCAGGCATCATTTCGGACAAGGGAGGCGCACATCCAACAGCTTGTAATCCGAGTTACGGGATCGATCTCGACCATTTAAAAGAATACTCAAAATCTGCAAAAACTTTTGACGAGTATCAAGAAAAATATCTTTTTGTTGATGAGGCGACATACAAAAAAAATGTTGGCGGAATCAAATCAATTACCTCAATACCGCTAACTAAATTCTGATGGCTGATCAATTTACAATAAGCGAAGTATGCATCTGCGAAGCTGCAAAAGTTTGGAAGGATGATGGGGAGATCTTAGCTACTGGTATAGGATTATTGCCTAGAATCGCAGTCGGGCTTGCTAAAAAACTCCACAATCCAGATCTCATGATGACCGATGGAGAGGCTTTTTTAATTGATCAACCTCATCCGTTAGGAGTTGGAGCAGAGCCATGCGTTGATGGCTATATGACATATTCTAGAGTGTTTGATGTTCTATGGAGTGGTGCAAGGCATGCAATGGTAACTCCAACCCAAATTGATAAATATGCTCATCTAAATATAAGCAGTATCGGTAACTACGCACAACCAAAAGTACAATTGTTAGGAGTTAGAGGTTTTCCAGGAAATTCTATTAGTCATCGAAACAGCATCTTTATTCCAAACCACTCAAAAAAGGTATTTGTTGAAGGGTTGGTTGATATGGTTTCAAGTGTTGGTTTTGATGCAGATGACGTTGAACCATTAATAGGAAAAGTTATTACAAATCTAGGAATTTTTGATTATCAAGGTAATAAAAATACACTCAGACTTTTATCAATTCATTCGACATCTTCCTTGGATGAGATAAGAGATAATACTGGTTTTGATTTTGAAATATTTTCTACGGATGAAACCATAAATCCAACCAAAGATGAATTGGATATAATTAGAAATGAGCTTGATCCAAACAACTTAAGATCAAGTGTCATAGGAGAATAATTATGGCAAGGGTAAAACCAACAGTTACTTATAAGAAAAAAGATCAAGTTGCTTGGATCTCAATGAATAGGCCTGAGTTTAATAATGCTCAAAATGGAAAGATGACCTATGACTTGGATAAGTTTTTTAAAAGGGCTGTAGATGATGACGATGTAAAAGTTATTGTTTTAAAAGGCAATGGAAAACACTTCTCTGCAGGTCACGACATCGGCACTCCTGGAAGAGATGTTGATATTGAATATGACAGAAAAAGTATGTGGTATGACCATACCAATAAACCTGGTGGTGAGTTTTGGTATGTTCGAGAGCAGGAAGTCTATTTAAACATGTGTAGGAGATGGAGAGACATACCAAAGCCTACAATTGCAATGGTCCATGGAGCATGTGTTGCAGGTGGTTGTATGCTTGCCTGGGTGTGCGATCTAATTATCGCCTCTGAGGATGCTTTTTTTGCTGATCCCGTAGTTAGAATGGGCATACCTGGAGTTGAATATTTTGCTCATCCCTATGAGCTTAATCCAAGAATTGCTAAAGAATTTCTCTTTTTAGGCGAAAGAATGTCCTCTAGTAGAGCCTATGAGATGGGAATGGTGAATAAGGTAGTTTCAATAGATGATCTTGAAGAAACTGTTAGTGAGANAGCAAATAAAATTGCAAAAATGCCAAGACTTGGACTTACTCTAACCAAACAAGCAATCAATCATGTTGAGGATCTTCAGGGAAAAAGAAATGGAATGGAAGCTGCATTTGCATGGCATCACTTTTCTCATGCTCATAATGATCTAACAACAGGTAATGTTTTATCTGGTTACGATGCAAAAAAAATGGCTAAGTCGCAACGCAAAAAGAAGCAGTCTAAAAAAANAAAAAAAGGATAGTTTGTGTCTNAAAATATTCTTGGGTCTANATATCCAATCATTCAAACTGCGATGGGATGGGTTGCTACACCTCAATTAGTTGCTGCATCCACAAGCGCTGGTTGTTTTGGNTTTTTAGCTTTAGCCACANCAAGCAAAGAGGAAGCCATAGAACTCATTGAAGAAACAGCAAAAATTTCATCATTTCCTTTTGGAATAAACTTTCACATGTTTCAACCAGGAGCAAAAGAAATTATTGAAGCTGCAATTGAAAATAATGTAAAAGCTGTAAGTTACTCTCGATCACCAATACCCCAATACATAGAAAAACTAAAGATGAATAATATTATCTGCATCCCAACGGTTGGCGCATTAAAGCATGCCATCAAGGCTGAAAAATTAGGTGCGGATGCNTTAGTTATTCAGGGCTCAGAGGGTGGCGGCCACACAGGATCTACNCCAACGACTTTGTTGCTGAGCAGTGTGTTGGAGAATGTGAGTGTNCCTGTCTTTGCTGCGGGAGGCTTTCGAGATGGGTATGGTTTGGCTGCTGCAAAAGCATGGGGTGCTCAAGGCATTGCCATGGGCACAAGATTCATGATGACTCAAGAAAGTCCAGTTCCAGAAAATACTAAAGATGCCTATCTGCAAGCCGGTATTGATGAAATCTCTGTAACTAAAAAATTTGATGGACTGCCACACAGATTAATTTTTAATAAGTACATACAAAACATTGATAAATCTAATCCATTAAAGTTATTTTTTATTTCGTTGAAGTCAGCATGGAAGTACAAGCAAATATCTCAAGCTTCTTTTGGGGATATTGTTAAATCTTTTTTTGCAATGTTACGAGGAGATGATTTATCTATCTCACAAACAATCATGGCAGCCAATAGCCCAGCAGTAATCCAAAAAGCGATGGTGGAAGGTAATCCTGNTCAGGGAGCAATGCCATCTGGCCAAGTTGCAGGGATTATTAAAGAAATTCCAAGCTGNGAAAACTTAGTAAAAGAAATCATTGAGCAGTATCATAAAGCTTCTGAAAATCTAAAAACTTTATGAGGTAATTCATGTCAATTGATATTAATGTTTCAAATAATATTGCAACCATCGAGCTAGATGTTCCTCCTGTAAATGCATTTGATTCATCTCAGTGGTTTGATTTATCCAAATCTATAGANGAGCTGTCCTTTTCGAATGATGCTAGAGTGATTGTTATAAGAGCTCAAGGGAAGGGGTTTTGTGCCGGCGTTGATATAAAAGAATTGCAAGCAGATTCATCGAAAATCCATGCTGTAAATGATGGCTGCTGGAAAGTAGCTAGAGCGATCCATGTATGTAATTTACCAGTTATATCAGCCTGTCATGGTTTTGTTCTTGGGGGCGGTATTTTAATTGCAGGTGCATCAGATATTGTTTTAGCTACCGAAGATGCTTTTTTTGGATTACCAGAAATTGATAGAGGAGCATTAGGGGGAGGAGCTCATTTAAGTAGGCTTTTTCCATTACAGAAGGTTAGAAAGATGATGCTTACAGGAGAACCAATTTCTGCTGATGAAGCCTATCGGCTTGGTAGTNTAGAATCTCTTCACTCCAACATTAGCGAACTTCACGAGGCTGCTAACGAAATTGCAAAATCCATTGCAGAAAAGAGTCCCATTGCAGTAAATCTTGCCAAGAAGGCTCTAAATCAAATTGAAGCAAATGATGTTGATGAAGCATATAAATCAGAACAAAACTTTACNATTGAACTTTATCAATCGTCTGATTCTCAAGAGGCACGCGATGCTTTTGTAGANAAAAGAGATGCGGATTTTGAAAAATGAAGATTGGTTTTTCGGATTCTCAAAAAAAATTCAGAGATGAGATCAGGGGATGGCTTGAAAAAAATGTGCCCAAAATTCCTCTTAACTCCTTTGATACCAAGGAGGGGTTTGAGGAGCATAGGGACTGGGAAAAAAAACTCAATTCAGGNAATTGGTCAATGGTTACTTGGCCCGAACAATATGGCGGNAGGGGTCTAAATTTAATCGAATGGCTAATTTTTGAAGAAGAATATTATCGAGCAAAAGCGCCTGCACGCGTCAATCAGAATGGTGTTTTTTTATTAGGGCCAACTTTAATGGAGTATGGTTCAGACAAACAAAAAGAAAANTTTTTGAGCGCCATGGCAACAGGCGAACATATATGGTCACAGGGTTGGTCAGAACCNGGTGCAGGCAGTGANATGGCAGCAATAAGAACAACAGCCTTTAAAAAAGGCGATAAATATATTATTAATGGTCAAAAGACTTGGTCATCAAGAGCTGCTTTTGCGGATTGGACTTTTGGTTTATTTAGAAGCGATCCTGAATCTGAGAGACACAGAGGATTATCATTTATATTAGTTCCTCTTGATGCGGAAGGAGTTACTGTGAGACCGATTCCTCAGCTTGATGGGGAACCAGGTTTTGCCGAAATATATTTTGATGATGTCGAGGTGGATGTCAGCAATTTGTTGGGTGGGGAAGGCGAAGGTTGGAGTATAGCCATGGCCACTGCAGGTTTTGAGAGAGGTCTTATGTTGAGAAGCCCAGCTCGCTTTCAAGAAACAGCTTCGAAACTCTTATCTTTGTATTTTAAAAACAAAGATAACCTGTCAGGTTCAATAGAATCAAAGGTTTTACAATCGTGGCTTAGAGCCGAAGCATATGCTCTAAATATTTATCAAACTGCATCTAAGTTAATGGCTGGAAAAAAAATTGGACCTGAATCAAGCTTAGGGAAAGTTTTTTGGTCTGAGCTTGATCATCAAATGCATCAAACTGCTTTAGATATCCTTGGAGTATCTTCAGAACTTGAAGAAGTGGTAGCGGATGATGTTGCAAGCTGGATAAAAGGTTATATGTTTTCTTATTCAGGACCAATTTATGCGGGTACCAATGAGATACAAAAAAATATTATTGCAGANAGACTATTGGGGATGCCACGCTAATGAACTTCACTTTTTCAGAGGATCAAGAGATATTTCGTGATGCTTTCAAAAAGTATTTAGAATCTAATGTCACGCCAGAAAAGATTAGATCTGGTTGGGAAGATAATATGCCTTTTAATCAAGCAAGATGGCAAGAGCTTGAAGAGCTTGGGATTCTTCAGTCTAATCTTGATGAAAAGTATGGTGGCTTGGGATTAGATTTAGTCACGACTTGTTTGCTTGTAGAGGAGATGGGATATTATGCTTTACCCGAGCCTGCAGCTGAGCAGATATTTTTATCAAATTTACTTATAAATAAATCTATTGATATTGCTGAATTAATTGAAGAAAAAAATCAATTTATTGGTGTTACTCATTCTTTATCCCCAAATATTTTGTTTTTAGATAACTCTTCGAAACTAATAAATTTAGAAGAGGATTCAATATCAATTGTTTCTTCAAAAGATATTAATGGAAAAAAACTAAAATCATCTGACCCCTCTAGAGATTTAACGAACTTCATTTCTGAAAATTCAGATTCAGGCTCATTGAAAACTTTGAATGATCAAAAATCCCTAGTTAATAATGTTGTAACTTCAGGGATGGTTATGTCAGCAGCAATTCTCGTTGGTTTAAGCAGAAAGATTCTCGATTTAGCAACTGCATACACTCTGGATAGAAAGCAATTTGGTAAACCAGTAGGGTCTTTTCAGGCTGTAAAACACATGCTGGCTCAGGCTGCAATTGAAATTGAATTTTCTAAAGCAACCTTATACAGGGCTGCTTACAGTCTAGATAACGATAATCCTCTTCAAAAGTTGCATGCTGCTCAGGCAAAATTACAAGCGATTGATGCATGTGAAATGGCTTCTAGAAATAGTATGCAGGCGCATGGAGCGATGGGTTATACATGGGAGATGGATCTGCATATATTTATTAGAAGAGGATGGTCATATAAACAAGTTTGGGGAAACAAAAGTCTCCTTGAAAATTACATTATGAACCAACTGGAAAAAGATTTGCCAAAGCTAGGTTCAACCTATACATTCTTATAGTAATTATGAGAGATGCTTACATAGTCTCAGCCTTGAGAACTCCTGTTGGAAGGAAAAAAGGCTCACTTGCTGACATCCATTCAGCTGATCTAGGTGGGTCTGTCCTTAAAGCCACTTTTGAAAATATTTCAATCGACCCAGGCCTTGTTGAAGATGTCATTTATGGGTGTGTTGATACTGTTGGCCCGCAAGCAGGAGATATAGCTAGAACATGTTGGCTCGTTGCTGGTCTCCCAGAACACGTTCCTGGGACTACTGTTGATCGTCAATGCGGCTCATCACAGCAAGCTGTTCATTTTGCAACACAAGCAGTAATGTCAGGGACATCAGATGTAGTTATTGCAGGAGGGGTTCAGAATATGAATATGATTCCGATATCATTTGCCATGACCGCTGGTCAGCAACTTGGTTTTGATACTCCTTTCAATACATCCCCAGGATGGAATAAACGCTATGGTGATGTTGAGGTTAGCCAATTTAATTCGGCACATATGATTGCTGAAAAATGGAACATCAGTAGAGAAGAAATGGAACTTTTTGCATTTAACAGTCATCAAAAAGCTATTAGTGCTATTGAATCTGGAATTTTTAAAAATGAAATCATTCCAGTAAATGGACTACTTGATGATGAGACGCCAAGAAGAGATACAAGTCTTGAGAGAATGTCCACACTTGAACCTTTGATAGAGGGCCATTCAATAACAGCAGCACTTTCATCGCAAAATGCAGATGGAGCTGCTTGTTTGTTAATCGTTTCTGAAGAAATTTTAAAGGAGCACAACTTAGAGCCATTAGTTAAAGTGTCCCATATAAGTGTTAGGGCAGATGATCCAATATGGATGCTGACTGCTCCCATTCCTGCTACAAAATATGCTCTTAAAAAATCAGGTATGGATTTATCTGATATTGACATTGTCGAAATTAATGAAGCATTTGCTTCCATACCTTTAGCTTGGCAAAAAGAATTTGATTATCCTAGTGAAAAGATTAATGTTCATGGAGGAGCCATTGCTCTTGGGCATCCTCTTGGTGCAACCGGTGCACGACTAATGACAACACTGATCCATGAAATGAAAAGATCAAATCTAAAATATGGTTTGCANACAATGTGTGAGGGCGGNGGTCAGGCTAATGTAACTATTCTCGAGAATTGCCAATGAATGATCTCTCAAATCCAACATATCCAATTGCATCTAATTTATTTAAAGAAAAAAAGGTTGTCGTTACTGCATCAGCTGGTGCAGGAATAGGCTTTGCAACTGCAAAAAGATTCCTTGAAGAGGGTGCAGAAATCTTTATCTCAGATGCAAATGAACAACGTCTGCAAAAAGCTCATGATGAATTGACTGACCTCAATCTTGGTAAGGTGCATTCATGTGTTTGTGATGTGACTTCAACAAGTAATGTAGATCAGATGATGGAAGAGGCTATGAGCTCTATGTCAAATCTTGATGTTGTGGTAAACAATGCTGGTCTTGGGGGCGAGGATTTGGTGTCAGAAATGAGCGATGAGACCTGGAATAAAATTATAGACATNACATTAANTGGCNCAATGAGAGTAACTCGGGCAGGCATCAATAAGCTTAAAGAGTGTGACGGAGGGGTAATTGTAAACAATGCATCGGTNCTNGGTTGGAGGGCTCAGGCTGGTCAAGCACATTATGCTGCTGCAAAAGCAGGCGTCATGGCTCTTACTCGATGTGCTGCTTTGGAAGTTGTTGATGATAATATCAGAATAAATGCTGTGGCACCAAGTTTAGCAATTAATCCGCATTTAGCTAAAACTAGCTCGGTTGAACTTATAGATTCACTAACTCAAAAAGAGGCTTTTTCTAGGGGCGCTCATCCTTGGGAAATTGCAAATATAATTTTATTTTTGGCATCAAACCTTTCTTCATATATGACTGGCGAAACAATATCAGCTTCTTCCCAAAGAGCCTGATGGAAAAAATAGCTATTCAACTATGGAAAAAAAATGATATTGACGAAGATGAGTTCAAAAACTTCTTAGTCAAGAAAGTACCATCAAGCCTTGCTAATATTGTTTCAAATTATCAAGTAAATATTGTTGATAAAGATGTACAAGACGCTTCAGGGCTCATTCAATCTTCCTATCCTCCAAGCCCTGATGCAATAGTTTTTTTAAAAGTTAAAAGCTTATTTCATGCTGAAAGAGAATTAAAAGTATTTGAATCCTCCTCTAAAAAGGTCTTCAGCTATGTTGTGAGTGAATCAAAAATAATTGAAGCTGATGAATCAAAAAATTTGAACAAACGAACTGAAGGATTTTCTCAAATAGTTTTTCTTGAAAAACCAAAAGAAATGGATAGATTTTCTTGGTTTGATCATTGGACTCACCATCACACTGAAATAGCTATTGAAACTCAATCAAATTTTATTTACACACAAAACACTGTAGTAAGAAACTTGCAAAAAGAATCACCAAATTTTATTGCGATCATTGAAGAATGCTTTCCAGAAGGAGCGATGTCAGATCCGGAAGAATTTTATGCTGCTAAGGGTAACAGAGAACTTTTAGAAAAAAATTTAGGGATAATGATGGCAAGTTGTGAAAAATTTATAGATTTTTCAAAAATTGAAGTTATCCCAACAAGCAGATATTTAGTGATATAGTTAAACCAGAGAAAAAAATGGAAATTAAAAATGCGATTGTCACAGGTGCCGCAAGCGGAATGGGTAGGATATCTGCTAAGCGCCTTGCAGCAGATGGTGTTCGTGTAGCTGCTGTAGATATCAATGAAGAAAACCTTAATCAGTTAAGACAGGAATCCAATAATATTTCAATTTTTCCTTGTGATTTATCTGATTCAAGCACAGTTAAATCAATGATGGATGAAGTTAAGAGTCAGATGGGTCCAATTGACAGGGTGACTCATGCAGGGGCAGTTATGCCAATGGGAAAGGTTAAAGATTTAGATGCAACCTCAATAAATAATTTAATGAGAATTAATTATGAGGGTACGGTAAATATGGTGAGCAATATCCTGCCATCCATGCTTGAAAATAATAAAGGGCAAATAATACTTTTTGGATCAATTGCAGGGACATGTCCTCTTGAGAATATGTCGGCATATTGTGCTTCTAAAGCTGCTGTTAATATTTTTGGGGAAATATTAGCTAAAGAAGTTAAAGATACAAACATTAGAGTTATGGTAGTTTGCCCTGCACAAACAGATACTCCTTTAATGAGATTTGTTGATGAGACAGATTCAGCCGATGTTATTAAGTCGGCAGTCGAAAAGGGCATGCTTTGTGATCCCGAAGAAGTAGTTGATCAAATTGAAAAAGATATTCTGACAGATAAGATTATTTGCTATCCTACAAAAGAAGCTATTTATGCCACCAGAATAAGAAGGTTCTTTCCTAACTATTGGTGGAAATTAGTTGCTAAAAATTCATGATTATTAAACTATGTCAGACTTAAGTACATTAGCACCTGATAACAGAGATCTTTCAATGTTTCCTGGAGAGTATGGTTTACCATTTCTAGGAAAAACTATTGAATTTGTTAAAGATACTCTCGCAATGTGCAATAAGCATTACGAGAGATTTGGGCCTGTCTCACGATTAGACATGGTAAAAAATCAGAGAGTTTTAATGTGTTTAGGCCCAGAATTTAATGAAGCTACATTGTTTGATCCAAAAGGAAATTTCAGCGTTGCTGGTGGCTATGCTAGTTCTTTGGGAGGTCTTTATCCAGATGGAATGTTAACAAGGGATGATGTTAAGCATAAGAGAACACGAAGGGCCTCTCAGCCCGCATTTAAGAATGATGCATTAAAAACATATGTAGATATGTTGATTCCAATTCAGGAAAGACGTATACAAGACCTTCCAATTAATGAAGAGTTTATTTTTTACGATAATATTCAACAAACCCTAATGGATGTTGCTGCGAGAGTTTTTATTGGACTAGACGAGTTAAGCCCAGAGGCTAAAAGATTAGGCTATCTTTTTTCTGAAATTAATGAAGGATTGATTACTCCGTTACCATATAATCTGCCATTCTTGCAATACAGAAAGTCATTGAAAGCTAGAGAGGAACTTAGAAAATTTTTTATTGATAATATTCCAAAAAGGAGAGGCTCAGATGGGCTGGATATGTTCACCAGATATTGCAACGCAAAAGATGAGGATGGACTATATTTGAATGACATTGATATAGATGGACATATAGCTTTCTTGTTATTTGCTGCATTTGATACAACCACTAGTGCCTTGACCAATATTCTTTATTATCTAGGTAAAAATCTAGATTGGCAGGATAAAGTTAGAAATGAAATTTTTGATGTAAAAAATGAGATGCCAACTTTTGATGACTTGGCTGAGATGAAACTTACTGAATATGTATTTCAAGAAACTTTAAGATTTTATCCCTCAGTGATGGTGCTCAATAGAAGAACAACTAGAGATGTTAATGTTGCAGGTTATGATATTCCAGCAAATACTGTTGTTATGATCAGCCCACCTTTTACTCACAGAATGGAACAATGGTGGGATGATCCTTATACTTTTGATCCGATGAGATTTTCTCCTGAGCGAGCTGAGCACAAAAGACATGGTTTTAGTTATGTTCCATTTGGTGGTGGGGCGCATAAGTGCATTGGAATGCACTTTGCAATGATGAATGCAAAATTATATTTATTTAGGCTTCTTAAGAATTATAAGATCAACTTAAGATCTAATTACAATCCTGCTTTTCAACATGTTCACTTACCTCGACCTATTGATGGACTACCATTAACACTTACTAGGATTTAATAATGTTACCCGAAGGTAGTTTTGCAACCTTGGCAAACGGCTTTCAATTTCACTATCATGATGGGGGGCAGGGTGATGTTGTTTTATTTCTCCATGGCAGCGGAACTGGAGCATCAGGCTTCACAAACTTTAAGAAAAATATAGACTTTTTTCAAAGGAATGGGTTTCGAACAATAGTGCCTGATCTGCCAGGATACGGGTTCAGTGATAAACCAGAAGATAAGATTTATACAATGAGCTTCTTCAATAACCTCCTTATTGAACTGCTTGATCATCTAAATATTACAAATTGCTCAGTGGTTGGTAACAGTCTTGGAGGAGCTTTGGCTATTGGTCTATCCCTTGAGCAACCTAATAGGTTCTCTAAATTAATTCTTATGGCACCAGGTGGTTTAGAGGACTTCAATGCTTATCAAGAAATGCCAGGTATTAAAAAACTTCTTGGTGATTTTCTTGGAGGTGAAATGAACCAAGAAAAAATTGAAGGTTTATTAAAACTTTTCCCATATGATCCAAGCTTTGTTACCAAAGACATTATTGAAGATAGGATGGAAATACTACCTCTAATGAATCAACAGGTTTTAGCTTCCATGGACATACCTAATTTATCCGAAAAACTAAAAAATAATCAAACACCTGTACTAGCATTCTGGGGTTCAAATGACTTATTTATTCCTGCTTCAGGCATCAATAAAATTTTAGATTTGTATACAAATTCTCAGGTAGTTACTTTTAGTAATTGCGGTCACTGGGTAATGATTGAAAAAACTAAAGAATTTAATCAATACAGCCTCAATTTTTTAAAAAACTAAATCATGAATACTGTTGATGCCTCAAAGATAGGAAAAATACTCTACAACTCATTAAGAAATTCACAAACCATCCCTCCCTTAACTGAAACAATTAGCAATATTTCCATAGATGATGCTTATGAGATATCAAAGAGCTTTCTTTCACTAAGACTTGCCGATGGTGAAAAAATTATTGGAAAAAAGATAGGCGTTACCAGTCAAGTTGTTCAAGAAATGTTAGGGGTTGACCAACCAGACTTTGGCTTTTTAACTAATCAAATGCTGATTGAAAACAATGATGTGATAAGCATTAGCAAACATCTAATTCAGCCTAGAGCAGAGGCAGAAATAGCATTCAAGTTAAATCAAGATCTTGTGGGACCTGGGATTTCAAAGGAAGATGTGATCATGGCGACAAAGTCATTAATGCCGTGTTTTGAAATAGTCGATTCACGAATAGATGAGTGGAAAATTAAAATACAAGATACTGTTGCAGATAATGCATCATGTGGAGTTTTTTGTATTGGCGAAGAGGTTGAAGATTTTATCGATTTAGAGATGGATAAACTCGAAGTTCATGTTTATAAGAATGGGGAATTTCTCTCTACAGGAAATAGCTCTGCAGTCCAAGGCCATCCTGCTGAAGCGGTAGCCTGGCTTGCAAATACCCTTGGTAGATATGATATTCCATTGTTAAAAGATGAGATCATTTTGTCTGGATCGTTGGTTCCATTGGAACCTGCAATTTGTGGAGATAAATTTGAGATGAAGATTAATGGTCTTGGAAGTTGTAAAGTAGAGTTTAAAGAATGAGTAAAATTAAATGCGCAATAATTGGATCAGGCAACATAGGCACTGATTTAATGCTTAAGATTATTAAGACATCATCCGAGCTAGAGCTTGTTGCTGTAATTGGTATTGATCCTGACTCTGAGGGTCTCAATCTTGCTAAAAAAAATAATGTTTTAATCTGTGATAGCGGATTAGAGGGTTTTGTAGAAACCAAAGAATATAAAGATGTTGAGATTTTTTTTGATGCTACATCAGCTGGTGCACATAAAATACATCATGAGATTGTAACTGGAGATAAAAAGCAAATGATTGATCTTACTCCAGCTGCAATTGGTCCTTACTGTGTTCCAGTTGTAAACCTGGAATCAAATCTAGATGAAGGAAACGTTAATTTGGTAACATGTGGTGGCCAAGCAACTATCCCAATGGTCTCAGCAGTCAATAGCGCATCTAAAGTTAGGTATGCAGAAATTGTTGCATCAGTTTCCTCAAGCTCTGCTGGTCCTGGTACGAGAGCAAACATAGATGAGTTTACTCAAACTACGGCAATGGGTCTTGAGAAAGTTGGAGGCGCTGAAAAAGCAAAGGCAATAATTATCCTAAATCCAGCAGAGCCACCACTGTTAATGCGAAATACTGTATTTACACTTTCAGATGAAGTTCAGGAGAAAGAAATAGAAGATTCTATTAAGAGCATGGTTAAAAATGTTCAAAGCTATGTTCCTGGATACAGACTGAAGCAAGAGGTTCAGTTTGAGAGGTTTGGTTCAAATAACCCATGCAGGATTCCTGGTTTAGGTGAATACGAAGGCATTAAGACATCAATTTTTTTAGAGGTAGAAGGTGCGGGGCACTATTTACCTAATTATGCTGGAAATTTGGATATTATGACTTCAGCAGCTTTAGGCACAGCAGAATCATTGGTTAGAAAAAAATATAATTAATTAATGAAAGAAAAAATCTATATTCAAGATGTAACTTTGCGAGATGGGATGCATGCCATTAAACATCAGTATGGAATTGAGCATGTAAAAAAAATAGCCAAGGCTCTAGATGAGGCAAAAGTAGATGCCATAGAAATTGCCCATGGTGATGGCATTTCTGGTTCATCATTTAATTATGGTTTTGGAGCACATACTGATAAAGAGTGGATAGCAGCAGTTGCAGATGAAGTGAGTTTCTCAAAACTTACAACATTGATACTGCCAGGTATTGCAGTCAAAGAGGATTTAGATTGGGCATATGAAATGGGGATTAGATCTGTAAGGGTTGCAACTCACTGTACTGAAGCAGATGTATCTAAGCAGCATATTGAGCACGCTAAAAATTTAGG
>NHFF02000020.1 GCA_002172535.2 Gammaproteobacteria bacterium TMED104
GCAAGAAACCACCGCAGAGGTGGCACCTATTTTTGAAGTGGAAACTTCCGAAGTGGTTGAAAGTGTTGATGAAAACACCACTGAAATCAGCTTGGCATCTTTTGCTGTAGTCAATCCTGGAGCACAAAATTACACCGTGAGTGTTGAAGGTGAGGGCAGTGAAGCCTTTACTTACAATGAAGAAACTAACTCCTTAGAAATTACCGAAGAGCTTGATCATGAAAGCCAAGAAGCGGTTGAACTGACCGTGACCTTTACCAGTGATAACGGTGATGTCCAAGAAGTTGCCCTTGCCTTAAATGTTGCTGATGTCGATGAAGCCGTTGAGCTTGCTGTTGAACCGGTCAATACAATTAGTGAGACTGCCATCAGTGCTGAGCTTGTTGCCAATCAGGTGAATGTCTCTGAAACGGTACCCGCAGGAACCGTGGTGGCCACCTTTAGTGCGACTGATCCAGAAGGCAATGCCTTAACTTATTCTTTAAGTGGAGCCGGTAGTGAACTGATGAGCGTATCCGAAACCGGTGAAGTTACTCTTACTGGTGACTTAGATTTTGAAACGAATTCAACCCTAGTCATGACATTGGAAGTGTCCGATGGAACCAATACCACCACCGAAGAAATTACCATTAATGTCATTAACGATGATGAGCCTGCGACCATTGCAGCAACTTTAAGCGCTACTTCGTTTGCAGAAAACTCTGCCGTGGGAGCTGCCATTGCATCGGTGAATGCAACCGATCCTGAGGGTAGTGCGGTGACTTATACACTTTCTGGGACTGGCAGCGATAACTTTGCTATCGATGCCAGCGGTAACATTACTCTTGCCAGTGCGTTGGACTATGAAACTGCAAACTCATATGAGTTAACCGTTGTTGTGGATGATGGCACTTATGCTTCAACTGAGGTCATTACTGTGAGTGTTGCCGATGTCAATGAAGCTCCATCTTTAAGTGCGACGGTTGCCTTCAATGCTTTCCAAGAAAATACCGCCACGGGCACCACCATTGCCACCAGCTCAGTCACCGATCCTGAAGCAGGAGCCATTACTTATAGCCTTTCTGGCACTGGCAGTGAGAATTTCTCAGTGAGTGCTGACGGTACGGTGACTCTAGCGAGCTCCCTGGATTATGAAACAGCCACCTCCTATGATATTACTTTAACGGCCACCGATGGCGATAATATCGTTTCTGAAACTTTGACTATCAATGTGGGCGATATTAATGAGGCGCCAACCGTTTCTGCAACCTTAGCCGCCTCTAGTTTTGCTGAAGATGTATCCACCGGAACCACCGTTGCCACCAGCTCAGCAAGCGATCCAGAATCCAGTACCATCACTTATTCACTCAGCGGCACCGGCAGCGATAACTTCAGTGTCGATGCCAACGGCAATGTCACCGTGGCTTCAAGTTTGGATTATGAAACCACCACTTCATATTCACTCACCATCACCGCCAGTGATGGAACTAATTCTACTCAAGAAACCATTACCTTTAGCATCACCGATGTAGATGAATTTGCCTTAGTGCTATCAAGTACTTCACCTTCGATTAACGAAGGGGTCAGCAGCGGAACCCAAGTGGCAACCTCAACTTTAACTCAACAAGACAGTGCTGCAGTAACTTATTCTTTATCAGGAACCGGGAGTGATAAATTTGCCATTTCCAGCAGCGGAGTCATTACCACCGCAGCAGCGATGGATTATGAAACTACTTCATCTTATTCACTCACTGTAACGGTGACCGATGGCACCAACACCGATACTGAAACCATTAACATCAGCATTAATGACCTGAGCATTAATACTTTGGCCGTAACGCTAGCCAACAGTGGAGCAGCTTTAGCTGAATCTTCCAGCTCTGGAACTTCAGTAGGAAGCTCCAGCATTAGCAACCCAGATAGCGAAACCGTCTCTTACTCACTCAGTGGAACCGGCAGCAGTAATTTTGCTGTTGACAGCTCTGGTAATGTCACCACCAATGCAACCTTAGATTTTGAAACGGCTAAAAGCTATGCGCTAACTTTANCTGCCACCGCAGGCAGTACGTCAGTCACCGATACCTTTACGGTTAATGTGGGTAACGTTGAAGAGCTGGAGTCTGCTGTTTTGCGTTATTCTGCTGACTATAACTCAGCCTCAAGAAGTGGCTTTAGTGCAACAGCAACTCGTGGTCCGTCTGGATCAAGCCTCGCTGCCTACACTTTAGAGCAAGTGGGTAACACCAATTCAACTGCCATTACTTCAGTGGACGATACGTCTAATAACTATGTTCCGGTGGTAATCAATTCTGGAACCGCATTGAATTGGCGATATTATTTCCCCATTGATACCTCAGGCAATGGTCTGCATGCTTTTGCACCAAATTCTTCCGCACTCGATGGTAAGTATTACAGCCCTCTAGGCACGGCAGTTACCACCACCATAGCCAATGCTGAATTCCTGACTGCAGGACGACTAGAAAGCGCTGAATATTGGTTCATGGCCACCGATAAGGCGGCAGCAGATATTTCTTATAGTTCTACTTCGGGATCGGTTGAAGTTTTGTTATTGGGCAGTTGGGGCAATTCAAGTTATCTTTACGACAGTGCCAATCCACCAACAAAAGGTTGGGCTAAGCTAGTTTATGACTTGGGATGGAACCTTACCTATCAACATGGTTGGGATGGACTGAATACGGTTGGATACTCAAACCTAAATAACTATCAAATCATTATCGATCAACGCCAAACTCTTGGTGTTGGCTCTACTTTTAATTCAAGTGATCAAGCTGCATTTGAAAGCTGGATGGCAACTTCTGGTAATTACTTGTGGATCAAGCAGGCAGGAGATATTGGTTGCTGCCAAAGTCAACGTGAAACAGAGACTTCTAACTTTATCTCTGCGTTAGGAGGCGGGATAACTTTTTCAGGATCGAGTGGAAATGCCGGTGTAGTTTCAACGTTTGCTGAGGACAGTTATTATTATGGACTGAGTGGTTTGGTACACTCAACAGGCTCAACTGCAGGATACATAACTGGTGCAACTAACGGGCAATTGCTTTGGTGTCCATATACGAATGATTGCACAGGTGCCTATTACCGTGCTCAAGATTTAGAGACAGGGACGGTAGCTGACTTTTTTACTTGGCAAGACCAAAACAGTATCGGGGGTTCAGGTAATTCTTGGAATAGTGGCGATAATGCTGATATTGCCACCTGGCTTCTTAATCGAGCATCTGCGGCCGCAAGTCCAACTACATCCACTTACAACCTCTATGAAGATCAGGTCACCCTAGCCGGTGAGGTTTACACCGATGCTAACTTTGTATCTTTTACTAATAGCAATAAGAGAGTCATTGCCATGGCAGTGATTCCAATTGAAANCTTTGCTGCCAGTGGCACTAGCAACGATTATTTTATTCCCAATTTCATTCCAAAAACGCTTTGGTCTTATGGTGATGTTGGACATGATTATTGCTTAGGCGTAGGTAATAGTTCATCGATATGCAATACCTATGATAACTACTACGATTTTTCTGCCATTGCACTTGATAGCTCTAATAGAGTTGATACCTCTAGATTTTATGGGAGCACTAATAGACTGCCTGAAGGTCAGTCCTTATGGTGGCAAGTTCTCAATCCAAGTGGCGTCGGGGTTGGCCTTTGGGCACAAATTTCTTTGAAAGATTCCTATGATGGTGCCTCAGGCAGTACCACTCGAGATGATCAAGAAAGTCTATTGAATGTGGTGATATCTAACGTGGATTATCGAAAAAATGATACCACTCGATACTCAGCAGGAGATACTGGTTTGGGCATGGATGGTTATCACTACTGGTCCTATCAGGGTGCCACCAATGCAGATAATGATGGTCTGGGTATTAACTATGGAACTTCTCCAATTGAGTGTGCAACCTCCAATGATAGCGGCTGCTTTTGGGGTGATAGCTCTAATCAACCTGGCGGCGCCATGATTACATCTTCTGATCCATATAAATCAGGCAATATGACGTTGGGAGTTAATTACAACTCCAACAACGATACCTTCAGCACCGGCTCCTATAATGTTTCTGCTGTGGTCCAAGACGTTAGACCTTCAAGTTCATCATTTGAAGATTATGCAAGCTTAAGTGATTTTAGGTCCTCTGATTTCTACGCCTCAAGTGCTACGGGTTACAGCGGATTTTTCAGCGGCATTTTAGAGTTTGATGTCAGTGGTTCAGGTAACTCTCAGCTTTCATCGATTCGTTCAAGCAGCACNCTTGCAACCTTTACGTTTGATACGACCAACGATGATGTGCAAGTGGTGGCACCGATGAATATTAGCGCAGCGCCCTCTAACAATTACACGTCTAACTGGACAACGGTGGATACCGGTTCAATGACCTTAAAGTTTGGTGATGCAACTAATGACACTGCAAAATCAGCTTACATTTCCAGTGAAGTCTTTGCAGCAGAAATCCAAGATGATGGCGCGCAAATTGATGGCTCTTCAGGAGGTTCCAATAATTTAGCTGGAGTGCTGGTTTCCTATAATACGCTGGATAAAGAAGACACTGATTTATTCCATACCGGCGGCAATGATTCGATGCCAGATACGGCTTATTCAACTTGGGGTTTTTGGGCGATGAGTTCAGTGGATATCTCCCCTGATACTGGCTCTCAAAATGCTTCCGTGCATTTAGGCACATGGGTGGGCGGAGAAACGCTGGCACAAAATGAAATCCCAACTTCTGGAACTGCTTCAATGAGCGGGGCAGCAGTCATGAATGTGGCCTATCGCTACAATCAAACCGGCACCAATTACGACGTCCATAAATACACCACCACAGCAGACGTTGCAGCTTCATTTACTTGGGGAACCAGTGGTTATTCAGGCTCACTCGACTTTACGAACTTTGATGATAAGAATGCCATTGTTGCCAATGCAGGCTTTACTTCCTTCACTGTAGCGATTACTGGCACCGATCATACTTACAGTGGAAACTCGACCACCAGCCTGCAAAACGATTGGTTGGGTGGGGCATCTGTGGCAGGTGCTTTATACGGGGATACCTCTCCGGATGAAAGTGGTGGCAGAATCAATGTGAATCTTTATAAATCAGGTGATATTGGTACGGCTGGAGCCAATGATTTTTATATGGCTGAGGGCATTTATTTGCTGGACTAATTAATAAAAACACATAAAATATTGGCGTTTTAGCAAAAATATGTAAAATATAAGCAAATTTAGGCTTATGGTGATAAAATGTCACTTAATCCAGGGATCAAGTATGAAAAATTTTAAGTCATTCGGAGTTCTTATTATCAGCGCAGCAATGTTTTCGTGCGCAATTCCTCAGGGCGTTTACCAGACCACACAAGGTGGTGTATTGCATCCTGAATTTCCAAACTACAGAGATTTAGATTGTACCGAGCTTTCAGCGCAAAGAAATAAAATGAAGGAACTTCTTGTTGAAGTTGCTGAAGGTGCTATTGAAGAAGCCGACAGAAGCACCTATTACTTTCAGCTTGGCATGGGTACCAATAACCCTAGTACTGGTAAAAACTTTATTGGATTTCAGTCAGAAGGGGTTGATCCGCAAGTAAACGAACTACGTTTACTTAAATATGAACTTGAAGAGTTAGAAGACGTGCAAATTGATAAGTGCGTGACTCGACAGGGTTTCTTTGACATAAAGCAGTAAGTCTCAAAAGCCTTTAATATTTGGGTGCTTGCATCATAGGTTAGTTATATATATGAACTCATTTATAAGTTTCTTTTTAAAAATTCGTAACAGTAAGTTTTTTAATGGTCTCGTTATCGCGGTCATTATTGCTTCAGCGCTCTATGCGGGTATTAGTTCATACGACCTACCGGCTGAGTATATTTACTACCTTCTAATTTTTGATTACGGGATTACCGTCTTTTTCCTTATTGAATTAATCATACGCATGATTGCTGAAAGAGACCTTGGTAAGTTCTATAAAGACGGCTGGAACATTTTCGATACCATCATTGTGGTTTTAAGTTTGGTTCCGATTGGTGCAAGCTCAAGTGTGTTTGTTGCTCGACTCTTAAGAATTATTCGTGTACTCAGAATCATTACCGTCATCCCAGCCTTCAGACACATCATTGATTCGTTGATTAAAACCATCCCTAGAGTTGGTTTTATTGCATTGCTTATGTTTATCTTTATTTACATTTGGGGTGCAATTGGCACGATGGTGTTCAGTCAAACTGATCCAGATAATTGGGGTAACATTGGTTTGGCTTTACTTACCTTGGCACAGGTCGCCACTTACGATGATTGGGCAGCTGTCATGGCTAATGTCATAGAAGCGCATCCATGGGCTTGGATTTACTTCATCAGCTTCATTATCGTGAACGCGGTGGTGCTTCTGAATATGGTCATTGGTGTAATTGTTGATGTCATGACCGGTGGTGCCGGCGTTGAATTCATTGACGAAGAAAAACCTACAGACCAAGCTTAGCTTTAGCTAAACATTCATTTAATACCTCGGGATCGACATTACCACCTGAAAACGTTAAGAATACGTTTTTTTCCTGAAACTTATCCTTGTGTTTGATTAAGTTTGCAAGTGCAATGGCGCCACTTGGCTCTAATTCAACAGCAAATACTTCTTTTGCTAACTGCATGGCATCAAAAATGTATTGCTCTTCACATGAAAGACCTTGAATGCCTAGGGCGAGGTTAATACTAAAGGGGATTTCACCTGGCTCTGGTGTTAACAAACCATCGCACAGNCCACTGCCATTGGCAGTAGCAGCTAGAATGGTCCCTGAGGCATAAGAGCGCTCTTGATCGTTCCACTCTTCTGGCTCGGTGGTAAAGATTTGAATGTCTGGATTGTGATGTTTAAAGATAATAGAGCAGCCTGCTGTTAGACCTCCACCCCCAGCACAAATTAAGGCAATATCAAATGAACTCGGTGTTTGTTTGATGGCTTCTAGGGCGGCAGTACCTTGCCCGTATATGGTCTCCATCGCATCGTAGGGTTTAATAATTGTAAGCCCATTTTTGTCAGCAATTTTAGCCCCGATTTCCTCTCTAATTTCGCTTTCACGGTCATAAAAAATAATTTTAGGATTTAAGGACTGAGTTTTAGCAATTTTATTACTGGGAGCATCTTTGGGCATAATGATGGTGGCTTCAGTGCCATAGCACTGTGCTGCCTTAGCCACCCCTTGAGCATGATTGCCTGAAGAGTAAGCTAAAACACCCTTTTTAAGTTGCTCATCGGTAAGCCTTGAAATCGCAGAGAGGGCTCCGCGTATTTTAAAAGATCCCGTAATTTGAAGGTTTTCAGCCTTACAAAAGACGTGCATCCCAAGTTTTGCATCCAGTTCTTTAGAATTTAGCAGTGGGGTATTTTGAATGTGCGGCTCAATAACGCTGTGGGTTTTTTCAATCTCAGCAACGTAAGATTGAAAGTTATGTTGCACGCTTAGCCAGGAAATCTTTGATCAAAAACGGTGAATAGATTAAATAAAACAGCACAATACCTATGGGTGTAGTGATCAATAAATGGAAGGGAGGTTCGGGGAACACATCCATGATGGAACCGGCTTCAGGTTTTTTCAATAAATACCAGAAGTTTGCACCTTCACCGAGAAGCAAATTCAATACATAAATAATTCCCATGCAAATAATCGTGATAAAGATTACTTTATGCACATCGGCTAGGAATGGGCGTTGATTGAGAACTATGCAAGCATAAAATACTCCCAAAAGAATTGATCCATGAATAAGAAAAAATGGTAAATATTGTTGTTCAGGGAACTCAAAGAGCACATCGGGCGTTAGTATTGCCATGCTGGCTCCACCCAAACCCCAAAAGAAGGCACAATTAAAAAATACCTTTTTACGATTAAATAAGTAAATCATGATCGCTATGGCCGACATATCGCACATGTGTAATGGCAGGGCTTCTTGCCAAGGCAAATTAAAGGTAAAGGTAGTAAAAGCTTGGGTGATCAGCTGATAAGCAATAATGACTGATATTGAGATTCCAGCAATTTTTTTGGTCTCCTCATCACTGTTTCTAAAATAATAAGGAACGATTAAAGCAATCCCAAACGTGGCGAATATCGTCAGCATATGCTGCGGCCCAAACATTTGAAATGGCGTAAATTCCATCATTTATGTAAATTTTACGTAAATTGCTGAATATCAGCTTGTAACCCCTAAATTTGCCATCTATATTAACTCTTCAAGAAAAATAAATAAACTTAATCAAAATGTCTAAAGATTGCCTACTCTTAAATGGGAATGGAAAACCTGTGAGCTATTTTCCTTTATCGGTTATTAATTGGAAGACAGCAATTAAGTTGGTGTTAACTCGCAATGTGATTTTGCTCCGTGAGCATGAAGATTTTGTAGTGCATTCACCGACTATGGAAATGAAAGTTCCAAGTATTTTGATGTTGCCTAGATTCCACAAATTTCATAACTACGTTAAGTTTTCAAGATCCAACGTTTTGTTGAGGGATATGTATACCTGTCAGTATTGTGCTGAAATCTTTGATAAGAAAGATTTAACTTTAGATCATGTCATTCCAAAATCTAAAAAAGGACCTTCCAATTGGGAAAATGTTGTTACAGCGTGTAAGGCCTGTAATCTTAAAAAAGCAAACAAACCTGGCACTCCCATCAAGGAACCCATCAAGCCTTCCTTTAGCTCGTTGCTTAATGGTTATACATTTAACAGCGATTCATTCCCTGATAAGGAATGGTCAAAATATATCTTTCAGTCGTAGTTATATTTAACGGAGCAACCGTAAGGCACGCTTTCTTGAATGTCCGGTTTTTGATTCTTACTCACTGGCGTGTCGTTCATTGCAATATAGTTGACCGCATCGGTTAGTGATGCTCTAAAGAACTTTGCACCACCGCCAATATCATCAATTCCGCCTTTGAACCTTAAAATCCCTTCAGCATCAATCATGTACATGTGGGGAGTGGTTTTAGCTCCGTATTGCATGCCCAGTGCTCCGGATTCATCCAATAAAACATAATCATTCGCTGCATTTCTGGATATGGTTAACTCATTGGCTTTATCGGCGCTCACATAACCTTGCTCACCNGGTGCTGAAGAAATCACACTCAGCCAAACGTAGCCTTCAGCTTTAGCAATGCGTTGNACCTTTTGCATGTTGTCTTCTTTGTAGTGTCTGACCACATAGGGACACTCATGATTGGTCCACTCTAAAATCACCGGCTGACCTTTAAAATCATCCAAGCTAATGGTCTTGCCATTGCTATCAAGGGCACTAAATTTAGGCGCAGGTTCATTAAGTTGAGGATCCTGAAGCACTACCTCAACTGCATTTAGGTTTAATGTGAACAAGAATATTAAGCTAACTAAGTATTTCATAGACTTAAAATATAACCCTCAGTGAGTATTGCTGGCAAGATTTTTGGCGATTGCATTCCNGGTTTCCAGAAAATATAAAGAGGGACNCCTGAGCGNTTGTAAGAGCTTAGCGTGTTTGCAATATCATCATTGCGGTTAGTCCAATCGGCTTTAATGTATTCAATGTTATTGGNATTAAAAAACTCTTTCACAGANTCNCTGCTTAAAGCNATTTGTTCATTTGCCTGACANGTGATGCACCAAGCNGCAGTAAANTTAATGAAATAGGCTTGTTGTTGNGCTTGAAGTTGCTCTTCAATGCCTGCTTGCCAAGTGAGCGAANCATCCTCAGCCAATTTTTGGGTAACGGTTTTATCTAAATTCGCAAGACCAAAAATCACTGCCAAAAGAACGATCACACTTATCCCAATATTTTGTGTTCGATTTTGTGACCTGCCAAACCATAACCCAAAACCCNTGACCAAAATAAGACNCATTAAAATAACTAAATCNGTTGCTGANGTTTGTTGTGNAAAAACCCAAATCAACCANATCGCAGTGGCAAACATTGGAAANGCCNTAATCTGCTTAAAAGTTTCCATCCATGCGCCGGGTTTTGGAAGCCAGGCAACCAAACTTGGAACAANGGAAAGCATTAAATAAGGCAGGGCAAAACCNAGTCCTAACATAATAAAAATCATTAAACTCATTGCGGTNGGTTGCACGAGGGCAAACCCTAGAGCTGCACCCATAAAAGGTGCGGTACAAGGCGATGCAACAACCACAGCAAGAACTCCGGTTGCAAATGAATTGGAATACGATTGACCTTGNTGCATTTTACTGCCCACAGAAGTGAGCGAGGTNCCAATATTGATATCGCTAAGCAAGATAAATCCTATCAGCACCATGAGTAAGGCAAGNCCTCCAACGATNTCAGGTGCTTGGAGNTGAAATCCCCATCCCAAAGATTCTCCCGCNGCTTTTAACCCAATTAAAACTAAAGCAATGGNAACGAAGCTGCNGAGCACNCCAANAGTGTAGCTCCAGCCATGCCACTTAGCTTGGTGNGGAGCATGCTCACTAATTTTGATAAAACTNAGGGCTTTAAGAGCAATAACNGGGAATACACATGGCATGAGGTTGAGTATCANNCCTCCAATAAATGCAAATAAAAGTGCTTGAAAAAGATTAATAGAAAATGAATTGGTGNTGGATGCATCAACTGCTGTGGGCATCACGATAAAACCTGAATCATTAATTTTTANGATTCCACTGAGTTGATTGGGGGTTAAAGAGGCTTGCTCNAATATNAGNTCATAATTATTACCACCCAGCCGTCTTAGTTTTTGTGAAGNAGAATGTTTNATGTCGCCTTGATTATCTGTAAAAAAATAAGCGTCATTGATGGTGCCATCGAANGCAAATCCAAGNTTAAGGTTTTGATTNTTTGCATCTAAAGATACCGGCATCACCTTNTTNGNAACGCTCTTAATTGCATCTGNAATTAACGAGCTGGGNTGTTCATTGGATAAATCAATTTCAATTGAGGCTGATTCTGGGACACAAATATCTGCACAAATTAGAAAATTAATGGTTGCCTTAATGACTCCAAGATCTGAATCGGCTGTTCTAAAAACCTGAAAAGGAAAAAGCACATAATCTTCATAGCCATANGTCATTAANGGTGGNTAGGGAATTANCTCTGGTGTTGGCCAACTGACGTTTTCAATAATAAAACCCTCAGGACTTTCCCAGATAANATCAAAANCACCTCCAGAATCACCNGGATTTTGCCAATAAGTATGCCACCCCTTATCCATTNCCATCTCAATGCCTAGATAAAAGGTTTCATCTTGTTGTGATTGAAGATTGCTAAGCAGTCTTACTTCAGCGTGNCCTGAATTCACACTTTCTCCTGCCAGCAGAGATAACTGCAAGCAAGACANAAGAACCAACAAGATTTTCATAGCGCGTACTTTAACATTTCATAAAAAAAGGGGGCGTTGCCCCCTTTGGTATTGGTGAAGAGATTAACTACCTCCAAGTAATTTCTTNGGTGTCTTAATGTTAATCATTCTTGGTTTTTTCTCATCCGGAATGATCTTTTCTAACTCAATGGTTAACATNCCATTNACGAGTTCTGCACCTCTGACTTCAACATGCTCAGCAAGCGTAAACTGCTGCTTAAATGCACGTTGAGCAATCCCTTGATAGACCACTTCATTTGAGCCATTGACCACTTCAGCCTGTGGACCTGCATGCTCAACTGTNAGCACNCCATCGGCCAGTTCAATGCTTAAGTCATCTTTCGATAATCCGGCAACAGCGACATCAATGAAAATTTGATTTTCATTGCGCCTGATGTTGTAAGGCGGATACGAAGATCTATCTTGGGATTCCGATAAACGTTGCAGTCTATCGAATAAACTTTCAAACCCTAACACACGAGTGGTTAGGAACGGATCGGTAAAATTAAGTACCATAATTAGTCCTCCTATAGCGACTATTTAAATGTGTAACCATTAGGCTTACACGGGTTAATAAAACGTAGACCCAATTGGCATCTACACTATTTATATGGATGCGTTTGTAAAAAATTCAACATTTTTTTGATATCTGAAAGGTTTTTGATTAACCTTCTGATATGTCCGTTTTATCGCCTTGCATCTCAGTTTGTTTGCATGATCCTGCAACTGATTATTGCTACGGTTGTGGTCGTACCCATACAGAAATCCAGACTTGGAAAAGTCCACAAACTGATCAGGAATGGAAAGCAAAAAATCTTGAAGAGATCAAAGCACGTTTGAGCGGATTTCAACATGAGGCTTTTGAGAGGTCATACGCATACAAAAAAAAGCATGGCGTATCACCCATTAAAGAGCTGAAATTAAAAGGGGAATACAAATGATTACATTACTTTACGCATCACTCTTAGGGCTCTTGCAAGTGACACTGGCTTACAAAGTAGGCAGCAGTCGTTTAAAGACCAACACCTTGTTAGGTGACGGCAATCAATCTGAGGTTTTACAAAAAGTTAGGGCGCATGGTAATTTAACTGAGTATGTGCCGATCTTTTTAATTTTATTGGCTTTAATTGAAATGCAAGGAGTAGCCCTGTGGAAAATCCATGTGCTTGGATCGCTATTTTTTTTAGCAAGAATTGCCCATAGCTACGGTATGTATATTTCAACTGAAAGTACCCCTCCAAGGCTCATTGGTATTCTAGTGACTTGGTTCTCGATTGCGGGTATGTCNATNTATGGATTGATAAATTATATTTTGAACTCAATGATGTAAAATTGGTCTTATAAGTATGAAAAATAAAACTCTTCTTTCTTTACTTGTCCTTACCTTAACTGGACCTATGGATATTGCTGCCAAAGGTAAAATTGAATTTGATGAAATCAAAGACAGTATTTGGACGTTAACTCAAAATGCCTCGCAAAGCAGGTTAAGAGGTGACGGCCAAGTCCTGTACTTCATGTCGGGAGATGCTTTTCATACCTATACCGCAAGACGCGATCAAGAGTGGGATACTTTTTCAATCATTGATTCAAGAAACCTTGAATACCTCATCAAAGGCGATCAAATTCAACTACTTGAATCTAAATTTAGTGATCGTGTTTTAAAGGTAAAATTATTATCCGGCATTCGAAAGAATAAAAACTACTACATCATTACTGATGATTTATTAAAAAACTTTACTCAATTGGAGGAAACCAATGAAGCAGGCTAGCTATCTCATTCTCTCAATTTTAATCATTACCAGTTGCGCTTATAGTTCACAGCGTCCGGATGTGGTGGATCGTTCAGTTGCACAAAGAGCACAATCAGTAACTTTTGCTACGGTTGTGGACATTGATAGAGTAGTTATTGCTGGCGATCGTGAAGTGGGTGCCGCTGCAGGCGCACTGATTGGTGCTGCTGCTGGCCAATCGGTTAGTGATTCTGAGATTGAATCCGGTGTTGGTGGCATATTAGGCGGCTTAGTGGGCTCTGCTGTGGGCTCTGCGATTGGTGATACAGCCACTCGAAAAGCTGCCATAGAGCTATTGCTTGAACTCGATAACGGTAAAGCGATCTCCATCATTCAAGAAGAAAGTCAGTACATGTTCGCGGTGGGTCAAAGAGTCAAAATTATTAAAAGTTCTGGAAANTCTAGAGTTCTGCCTCTGGAATGAATGACGATTTAAGTTCACTGATCTACAACAAATCCCTCGACTTNATTTCAAGGCGNGAGCACTCNAGGGGNGAACTCTATATAAAATTAATCAAGCGCTATCCTGATGCGCAAGAACTTATCAATGAAACNCTTGATAAGNTAAAACTCAATAAACTATTGGANGATGCTCGTTTTGCTGAAATGTATGTGATGGCTCGAGCAAAGAAAGGCTTTGGACCTCAGCGTATTAAAATGGAACTGCAACAAAAACAAGTTGGAAGCATTGAAATTACNGATGCAATTGANGCNTTTGANGGCTGGGATGAGATTCTCAGACATGAATTAGAAAAAAAATATAAGCAACCAACCGAAGATTTTAAAGAGATCATGAAGCGCAAACAATTTCTCTACAATCGAGGGTTTTCTCAGGCTCAAATTGAATCAGTTTTAGATCAGTCGTGATATCATAAAACGCTATGTCATATGAGGTATTAGCGCGCAAATACAGACCTGCTTTATTTGCAGAAGTGGTTGGCCAAGACCATATTTTACAAGCCCTACAGAATAGTCTAATCAGCGGAAACCTGCATCAGGCTTTCATTTTTAGTGGCACTCGAGGAGTTGGTAAGACCACCATTGCAAGAATTCTTGCTAAAGCCCTCAATTGCCATAATCGCGATGAGGAATCAGAGCCCTGCGATACCTGTTCGGCATGCGAGGAAATTAAATCAGGTCATCATTTAGAATTTATTGAAGTCGATGCTGCCTCAAGAACGGGTGTGGATGATATGCGAGATTTGCTTGAATCTGCAGTGTATAAACCCGCCAATGCAAATTATAAAATCTACCTTATTGATGAAGTGCACATGCTATCAAAAAGCTCTTTTAATGCACTGTTAAAAACTTTAGAGGAACCACCTCCGCATATGATTTTTTTGATGGCGACCACCGAACTGGATAAGGTTCCTAAGACTGTGCTTTCTCGATGCTTGCAACTTAACCTTAAAGCGGTAGCGCAGACTCAAATAGCTAATCATATGAATACCATTTTAGATAAAGAGGGCATTCAATATGATCCTGCAACCACTCAATTGATTGCACAAAGTGCACAAGGATCGGTTCGTGATGGTCTGACCTTACTTGATCAAGCAATTGCATTCGGAGCAGGAAAACTTGAAACCAGCCAAGTTAAGGAATTGCTGGGCACCATTGATGATGTCTATTTATTTGAGTTGGTTGAGCATATTCTTGCAGGCAATGGAGAGGGCGCACACCATTCGTTACAGCGTATCTTAGAGCTACAGGTCGATTATCAAAAAGTGATTGAAGCATTGATAGACCTAATGCACCAATTAACCATGACGCAACAACTTGGATCTGAAGATGAGGATCTTGTTAGGCTTGCGAATTCTGTTGATAGTGAATTGCTGCAACTTTTATATCAAATAGCCATCAATGCCTTAGAGAAATTTTCTGTTCATCCGAGCCCTTATCAGGCTGTGGAAATGTGCGTACTGCGGATGCTAACCTTTCATCCTTTAAATGAGTCCAAGCTTCAAATAAACGAAAAAAAAAATCCTAAACCCCAGATAAAAGCTGATTTGAGTAAGCCTCCTGAGAAGAAGGTAAAAGAGGAAATAAAAGTTCAGAAACCAGATAAAAGAATTAAAGCTTCTGCAACCAATGGCACAGCAGCTTCTGTGGAATCTCTTTCTATTAGTGACTGGGCAAAAGATTTTGAGCAATTAGGTTTAAATGGCATCAGTTATCAATTTTTCAGTGAGCTTGAATTCAAAGAAGCGATCGGCAATAGGCTGGTCTTAGTGAAGCCTAAGAATTTTTCTTCTCCAACATCAGCATTGCTTGAAGAATTTAGTGATAAATGTAAAGAGCATTTTAAAGTTAGGCCGGAAGTCGTGATCGAGGAGGGTAGCGTGACTAACTCACCCTCTTTATTAAAAGAAAAAATTACCAATCAAAATTTACAATCCACCATTGAAGAACTTGAAAATCAGCCTATTATTTCAGAGATTCTTAAATCATTTGATGGCACAATTGAACCTGATTCCATNAGCACTAAAGAATGAAACGAGATCTNTTATTTGACTTAATTGAGGCNCTTACAATTTTGCCTGGNGTNGGAAAAAAATCAGCACAACGCATGGCTTTGTATTTACTNGATAAGAACAAAGANGGTGCAGCTTATCTTGGGGATACACTTAAAGAGGCTTTAGAGAATGTCCAGCGTTGCAAACAATGCCGCATTTTAACTAGTGATGAGTATTGTCGAATCTGCTCGGATTCTTCAAGAGATCAAAGTAGCTTATGTATTGTTGAAAGTCCTTCAGATGTTTTAGCTATTGAATCAACAGGTGGATTTAAAGGACGTTATTTTGTACTGATGGGCAGACTTTCACCCATTGATGGGATCGCTCCTGAAGATTTAGGTATTCCGGATTTGTTGCAATACATAGAAACTGATCATATTGAAGAAGTTATTTTGGCCACCAGCTCAACCGTTGAGGGTGATGCAACGGCTTACTTTATTAAAGATCATCTTAGTGATGTGAGGGTTTCAAGAATTTCTCATGGCATTCCTATCGGCGGTGAATTAGAGTATGTAGACAGCAATACGATTGCCAGAGCGATTCAAGGGAGGATCGATATTTCATGACAATTAAATCGGATAAATGGATAAAGAAGATGGCTCAAGAGCATCAGTTGATTGAGCCCTTTACTGAAAATCAAGTCCGTGATGCAGACAGCGGCAATAAGATTATTTCCTACGGGGTTTCAAGTTTTGGTTACGACGTGCGTTGTGCCGATGAGTTTAAAGTTTTTACTAACATTAATTCGGCAACCGTTGATCCTAAATCCTTTGATGAAGATAGTTTTGTTGATGTGAAATCAGATGTTTGTGTAATTCCACCTAACTCATTTGCGCTAGCAAGAACAATTGAATATTTTAAGATTCCCCGCAACGTTTTAACTATTTGTCTGGGGAAATCGACGTATGCACGATGTGGCATTATTGTTAATGTCACTCCCCTTGAACCCGAATGGGAAGGTCATGTTACGTTAGAGTTTTCTAATACCACAACGTTACCGGCAAAAATTTATGCAGGTGAAGGTGTGGCTCAAATGATTTTTTTAGAATCCGATGAAGATTGCGAGACGTCTTATAAAGATCGCAAAGGCAAGTATCAAGGCCAGACAGGGGTAACGTTACCCAAAACTTAAAAGCTGCTTGATGGTCAAGGCAATATCACCATCAGGATCATTATCAGTCACTTTAAGGATTAAATAGTTTAGATCTTTAGCCATGGTGTAGGTCGTGATTCGATTATCTTGAGTTCTAACGCGTTCTAAAATTACACAAGGATACTCTTTGCCCTCTAAGGTAAAAATAGTTTCGCCTTTAATAGCGTAAGTATTTTCCACCAATTCACCTGTCTTGATTTCTGGTAATACTAATGAGAACTCAGTCTCTCCAAGCATCAAACGCTTTCTTAGCTCCACTTGAACATTGAGAGGGTCGTAGACCGGAGATTCCATCAAAGTTGCCTGCCAATCATATTGCCCAGTGCTGATTAATTTTTTGGTCTCCCAATCAAAGTTAAAATTTGTAAATCTACGAAAGAAAGTAAATCTAAAATTAGCATTGTAAGAGAGGGATTTGATTTCATCTGCATCAATGAATTCTGAATAAAACTCAGCTTTAATTAACCTTGCTTTATCTTCAAAACTAAAGACTCGCTTATCTGCAAAGGTTTTAAGTTGACGTATACCTTCAAAATCAAATTGATCAGTTTCAAAAATGTATCGGGCGCTAAAATCTGGAATCATTGATTCTGCCTCAGCTTTAAAGCTGAAGACCAGCATAAAGCTAAATCCAAAGCTAATTAAACTGGAGCGGTTGAACATCTTTAAATTCTGAATCATGACTAAATTGAACTGTATTATCTTTAAGACCGACTTTCATATCAAGAAGTTCAGCTATTACCCTCGGATATAAGTTATGTTCAATGCGATGAATTTGATCAATCACCTCCTCCAAAGAGCTTTGCAGATCAAGTTTGATCGCTCCTTGAGCGATGATCGGCCCTCCATCCAATTCTTCAGTAACATAGTGAATGGAAATGCCGTGATGTGAATCTTGATTATCAATGGCTTGTTGGTGGGTATTTAGCCCAGGATATTTTGGTAATAGGGAAGGGTGAATATTAATTAGCTTGCCTTTTAATGGATTAGTAAAATTTGCAGTAAGAATTCTCATGAAACCGGCCAGCACAACTAGATCAGGTTTCAGGCCGCTGACCTTATTATAGAGATCCCTGTCAAAGCTTTCCCGATCATTAAAGTTATTATGATTAATCACCGATGAAGGTATCTTGTGCTTTGCAGCACGCGTTAAACCAAAGACATCTGGAACATTTGAAATCACATGAACAATTTCGCCATTGATGCGCTTGCTGAGGCAGGCTTCAATGATAGCCTCAAGATTTGATCCGCTGCCAGAGATCAGTACAACGATGCGCTTCATTTAATTTAAGTAAGTTAGCTCAGCTTGAGTTCGTTTAACAATTTTTCCAATTCGATGAGTCTTAAATTTATATTTGCTTGCAAGA
>NHFF02000025.1 GCA_002172535.2 Gammaproteobacteria bacterium TMED104
AAGTCCCGTTTTATTGAGCATTGTCATTATGCCGTCTGCTACACGCTTGTATGCGTCCCAGCCAACTTCCGAGGCGATCTCAACTTCGCCATAATCATATGATGTGACTCCAAACGTACCGCTATCACGGTCAACGCTTCGAGCTATCGGTGGTGCAATCTCAGGACAGGCTGTAAACCCATCGAGATCTTTTGAGTTGTAACTACATGAGGCAGTAGGAGCTATAGCAAAAGCTCTATCCATACCATGTTCACGTGCTACATCTGAGGCTGCTAATATACCACGTTTTATACCAAACGCTAGTTTAGCAGCAGTACCTTCTTGTGGTATAAGACCAAAGTTAACTCTGTCTAATGCCTCACCAAACTCTTTGTATGTTACTCCGTGTCTTCGGAGGAGGTTGGCAAGACCGAGCATCCCAAGCCCCACTTGTCTGTCAAGTGATGAGGCAAGGTATTCTCCAGATTCTCCAACACCTGTCCGTGCATGGAGATCACACAATTCGGACATAGCTGTAACGAAACCCTCTTGTATGTTGCCGATACTACAGGCAGCGAGATTGACATGCTGTAACAAGCACGTCCCTCGTGAGGGCAGGTAAACTTCAAGACAGACGTTTGAGTAGATTCTTTCATTGTATTGGTACTTAATTTTATTGAGCCAGATGTCACCAGACTTGATACCCTCTAACAATTCTTTCTTGTAAGGGGTGTCTTTCCACATCTTAGGTGTAAGGTCAACACATCTCTTAACCCAAGGTAGTTCACTTCTAGGTGTTGTAATGAACTCTAGTATGTCAGCATGGTCTAAGTCAAGATGCAAAACGCAAGCTCCATTTTTATAGACTCCACCTCTACGTATTGTTTCGTTGAGTGCAGAGTATACTTTACCAAATGATACAGGGCCACTAGCGACTAATCCTTTCTCATTGGTGTGACCATTAGGTCTAATTTTAGAGAGGTGTACTGCTACACCTGCTCCATATCTTAGTGCATGACTGACAAATCGCCAGCTAGCTTCTATTCCATTATCACCCTCGATGCTATCATCGACTACAAATACTGTACAGCTAACAGGTAAACGTCCGTCTGGATTTTTTATCCAGCTATCTATTCTACCAGTCCTAGCTATCAAAGGGTGTGGAAACAAATCATTTAACATTTTTAAGGGTTCCAGAGAATTGGTTTTTCGGTATTAAAATCGTAATCTTTATACTGTAAGATCTTAGCTAAACGAGCATTGAGTAAAGCGTCATCGTCTGATAACCCTCTCTCTCTAAAAGTTTGACAAACGGATTCCCATTTAAAGTCTTTCTTTTCTATTATTGCGGTAGCTTTCTTGACTCCTATTCCAGGGCAACCAGAGTACCCATCTGTGGGGTCACCTGCCATTGTCTGGATTAAATGCCAATCATCTCCTTGCTCTTTAGTAATTTCTTCTACATCATCCGTGAGATTCCAGAGGACACCTGGGATTTGACGTAGATCTTTGTCTGGACTTACGATTATGTTGTCAGTACTGGGGTATCTTGTAGCGTCAATTCCTAGGGAGTCATCGGCTTCAAGTCCTTCACGTAGGACAAACTTGTAATTTTTTTTACAATGGTTGACAAGGCGTTTGTAACCTAGGGGTTTCCTACGGTTTCGATGACCCTTGTAATCGGTATAAATTTTCTTCCTAAAATTTTCAGAACTAGAAAAATACAGGATTACATCGTCTTCCATCATAGCGGTCTGGACTTTTTTTAACTCACGATCAAACACTCTTAGTACTTGACTAAAGTTAGACTGTGCAACGATAACATCGTTACCAAAATCTATACCTTCTTCACATACTTGTGCTGATTTATAAGCTATAAAGTCGCAATCAATTAATAACATCAGTGTACTTCAGCCCAGTTTACGCCAATTTGTGCATCGGCTTCAATGGGTAGTCTAAGGTTGTAATATTCTCCAGCTTGTAATGCAGATAATTTACAAATTTCAGCTATGTCATTTGCATATTTAGGTTCTGACCCTAACACTTGTTCGTCATGTATAAAAGCATAACGTTCATACGGCATGTTACTCATGTGTATGTTATGGTCAGTTAGTAGTAGCCAACGCTTTGCGATGACTGCTGCCGANCCTTGCAAGAGACAATTTAACGCTTTGTGTTCTTTGTCAACATGGATTTGGCGTTTATCAATAGCACGTATGCTACCTCTTTCAGCAACTCTTTTAGTATCTTCAACAAGGCTCTCCAAGCCTGGAATAGCATCCATATAAGCTCGCCTAATTTCTGCCCCTTTTTTCTTCGCTTTTTCGAGGGAGAGCATATTGTCATAAGATAATCCAAGTTTCTGATTGCCCCCTCCGTACAAGAAACAATAAGTAATTGTCTTGACTTGTCTGCGAGAGATTCCAATTTTNTCTGCATTNACTTGGTGAATATCTTGTTCTAATAAGATCTTTGCATACCGTCCACCATCATAGCGGGCTAAGTAGTGAGCAAATAATCTTAGTTCTATCCCAGCTAAATCGCTATCAATAAGCTTCCAGTTTGGGTTAGTAATAAATAATTCACGGCAATCCTTATCCGAACTTACTTGNGNAAGATTCGGGTGTGAATGTGCCATNCGATGCGTAACNGCACCGATAAAGCAAGAGTGGTGAACCCTGCCATCCTTGACCAGTTTCAACCACGCATTAGTGCCTTGCGACAACATTCCGAGCTTCTTTTGTGTAATCAGAATCTCAAGGAATACTAATGCCTCTTTTGTACCTATCTCTNTNAGTACGGTCTCATCAATGACCGCCTTACCAGTAGGTGTNAACTTGTTTGGTTTCCAACCTTGAAACGTTCGGAACCACCAAGCTATATGTTCTCTGCTACTNGGATTAAACTCCTTTAACCTTTGCATNTCTGCTCCAGCTATGTAGCCTTGTGTTTTGTTGTCTCGCCTTGGTGTAAATAGATTTCCAGGTACACACCAACATAACTTCATCGACTCATTTCGTAGGTGTTCGAGTCTAGTTAGTAGTGTATTCTCTAGTTGTTGTGCTTTCTTTACATCAAATGGCCAGCCTGTCACCTTTTGTTGTGACATCATCAGTGCAATCTCGTGTTCGAGAATCACTGCTTGAGGAATTTCTGGAAATGGTTCCATAGTTTTACTAAAATGGCAACGTCTTGTTTACAATAATCTTGCATTTCCTGTGACCACTCTTTCCAATCAGTAGTCTTGCCAAANTCAGCTTTATGACATTTTAACCTATACCCGTAGGCTTCTAGGCTATGTGAACCNTATAAACGTGCTGGCATCATTGTCCATTTACGTCTTAGGTCTGTCTCTAATATGTTNGGGTGGTAGAATCTACTGAGGATAAGTGTGTCCCAGTGTTTAGCTTTACCCTTAAAAAATGGGTAATGCTTTTTAATCTGTGGTATGTCAAACATAATACCATTGTGTGAAATGATATTACTAGCAATTTCTAAATCATTAACTGCATTGACTACGCTATAGTTTGGGGTTGCTTGATCGTTATACTCAGTTACTAAACCAGTATCTAAGTCTTGNGTAACAATACAATGTATGTTGTCACAATCAAGTCCATCTGTCTCTATATCATATGCCAGATTAATCGAAGTCCGTTGCGGGGTCGAAGTCTTCGGTCTTAATTTCATTTTCGGTGAATGAACAGGTGTCTAAATTGTACGAGAGTTGTGTAGCGACACCACACTCTCCAGAATATCTATTCTTGATAATTCTAACCGTAGTAACAGCTTGTTTACTTGTGTCTTGTTGATCTCTCTCAAGGGCAATAACTCCGTCACTAAGTTGTGCAATCGCAGCACTTCCTCGCAGTTGTCCAAGCGTAATACGGGCTCCTTCTTCGTGGTTCTTGTCATTTTGTGTTCGTCTTAAATGTGATACCAAAAATAACGCAATGCCTGTACGTTCAACAAGTGATCGTAGTTTGGTCATTGTTTGGTCAATCATACGTCTTTCATCACCTTCTAATCCACTCAGCAATATACTGAGGTGGTCGAGGAATATAATACGACACTCCAATCCACAGGCAAGGTATTCGATGCGTGAATAGATCGTATCAGGGTCATAGCTGCCAAAGCCATCGAAGAGGAAAAGATTCCAATTAGCAATAGTACTGTTGTAGGCGTGTTCGAGTTCATCTTTAGTATGTTCTCCTAAATGTAAGGCTTGACCAACNCTAGCAGACATTAAACCTAAAGCGGTTCTTTGGTTGGATTCTTCAAGTGCAAGGTAACCGACTCTCTCCCCTNTATCGAGGAGGTGTACTGCAAGCTCTCGACAAAACGATGATTTGCCGATACCACTTCCAGCAGTAATCGTGATAAGCTCGCCATATCTAATGCCGTATAGTCTATCGTTAAGTCCTCGAAATGGATACTCATGATCAGCGGGTGGTGAAGGTGTACAAATTTTCTCTAGTAATGACTTGGCATCAACAATNCCGTCTGGTCTGTAAGTCTTTGCATCCCAGATAGCTCGTCTGATAGCTTCGAGTTCACCTGCTTGACAGGCATCAGAAGCATCTTTGTACTTCTCTAGTCTTGCTATCTTNACCTTCCCTGCGGGAAATAGTTGAGCACATTCTTCTGTGGCTTTGATTCCAGCCTCATCATTATCAAAGAATAAGACTATTTCTTCATAGCCTTGAATTAAGTCAAGTACCTTTTGTAGGTCTTTCTTAGCCCCAGCTGCTCCATTTGGTAATGAAACATGAGGCCATGTAGGTAATGCAGAATATCCAGATACTGCATCAAGTTCGCCTTCATATATTGTAAGGCGTGTACCTTTATCTGGAAAAAGGTGTTGTCCGAATAGCTGGTTATCGGTATTCTTACCGTCCCAGTAGAAATCTTTGTCCTTTGTTTTTACTTTAGCAGCACAAACTTGACCAGTTTTGGTAAAGTAATGGAACCTAAGTACGTCTCCGTCTTTATGTATCCTATACTTTCGACAATGTTCTTCGGATATTTTGCGTTTTTTTAAGGAAACAGGTAAACCTTTAATCATAGGTTTGGTCTCGCAGTGATGATGGTGGTCTGGTTCTCCTCCAGATTCATAATGGTTACACACAAAACAATAAGTGTGTCCATCAGAGTAAACGCTGTTACCATCGGACGACCCACATCTGTTACAAGGTGCGTGATAAAGGAACTCTGATTCATCTGAGCCAACTTGTGGGGATTGCATAGTATGTACACCAAGGGAATCCATTCTTCTCAGCCCACATCGCATAGGATGTTTTGGAGCGTTTGGATATTGTGTTTAACGGATTTTGAAATATAATTCTAATATCGAGATTTGGATTAGCTTTCTTTACAGCTTTCATCTTGCGTCTCTGATCTGGTGGGAAGTAACCCTTAGCTTCTAAGTAAACATCCCCAACTTTAAAATCAGGAATGTAATTAGCTTCTATAACGTACTTAAGTTTGTCACGTTCATAGGTATATTGAATACCCAACTTGTCAAACTCTTCAGCTATGTTTTCTTCTAATNTACTTCTCATTAGAAGTCATCATCCTCCTCGACACTACTAGGTGTAGCATCTACGTTAGGAGCATCAACCTTGAAACCTGTTGAAGCACCAAATAACTTGGCAGCATCTTCAGCTGTAAGATCTCCGTCATCGACAACACCAGCTCCGCTGTTAATACTAACAACTTGGATAGCCTTTAGCTTTAATGATGTGCCAATGTCTCCTGTAGGTAGGACGTATGGTTTTTGGAAGAAAGCTATCTTTACTTTACTTCCATTATATATTGGTGTCTCTTTGTCTGTTATCTGTGTACCTTCAGTGTCAACAACAACTGGGATGAACTTGTCTCCATCTCTCCAGCTGAACTTAACTTGNTACATTCCAGGCTGTGTCTCAACTTCTTCCCAAGGCTCTGGTTTAATAGAGACTCTCTTGGGATTCTTAGCTTTGGACTTAGCCCATTCTAATGCCGATTCTCTTTCGTCTTCCAACTCTTTGACAATGTCATCCTTCATGAGGACTGAGAGCTTATAGCCCCACTCCCCAGGTTTAAGGATAGCTTGGAAGCCTTCTAATAGAACGGGTTGTTTGGTNACGTGTGTTTGCATTTAACAGAAAAAATAAATGGAATTGGATACTACCTCTGGGTTAAGTGTTCCAACAATCGGTGGTGGTTCAGAGGCGTTGACGGTTTGTGCGAATTTTGTAAGCCAACAATCTTCTGTAAAGATATTGGAGTAGGTTTCTCGCACAAGTTGATTGAGTGTTCCCATGTCCCCTGCTCTGCATAAAACAGAATCATGGATAACTGTGAATGGTTCATCGAATTGAGTAAAAGATCTGTGAAGAATTGCTGCATCAATAGAATGAATAAAGTTTGGAGCTGTACTAGAACGGTGACGTTTAGGGCAGGGTGTTTGCTTACCATTAGGGATGCGTACGCTAGTACGACCTAATAGTTGTAACTCCATCCGCTCTGTTTCTATGACATCACGTTTCTGATTAACTATAAAACCAGAGGGAGTCTCCCACTCTATATACTTACCACCATTTCTTATGTATTCTCCTACACTTTTCTTTATCCAACGCATAACTTTCATAGGTCCAGGGACAATACAGTCCATAGAATTGTAGACAGCGTTTACTATCTGAGTCAATTCATCTTGCTGAACTTCTATGTTAGCTTCTTTCAACGCTTCACGTATATACTTACGACTACTATCCTTAGTAGCATTATAGGGAATCGTCATCACTGTGCGTTTGCACACGGANCGAGTCATCCAAGGGTGCATGTAACTCGGTAGGAACTCTTTAGCCTTCTCTGCTACAGCCTTGTAAGCATCGCTCGGTTGTTTAGACGGAACGACATTGACTAACTCAGCTGTACTCTGATCTTTAGCAAGACCAGCTAGTATTTGTAGACCACTACATGTAGCATCTACAGCTACCATTAGACCAGTAGTATGTTTATCACAAGCTATACAGCAATGATAATACTCATGACAGGCAGCCATAAACTGCCAAGGTTCTTCTACATTCTCCCAGTCTGAGAGATGTAATATCGGATCTATTGCAATCCTTGTGATTAAGTCTCTGTTACGATCAACCCATTGTAACCGCTCGATTATCGGAGCTTTATCAAGCCCGAAGGTTGTGGCTACTTGGAAAGCTAACCATGTGTCAGCTGTCTCTGTAACTGGAGACTCATCAGCAAACCGTAATAATGATTTACCAAAATCTGTATCTTGTGGTGTAAGAAAAGCTTGTATGGGGTAGGTTCTACCACGATAGTCAAACGACCAACATAAGTAAAACTCGTCATCTTGAAACTTTTCGGCTGCCTCTAATTGTGTTCTTGTTCTGACTGATCTCTTAAAATTAATACGATCAGCTGTGTGTGCTTCTGCCATAGCTCTTCGCCATGACAAATTCTTCTTCGCATCTTCCTCTGCATCAGGAGGACGAGGAGGTTTAAACGCTGGGGAAATTGGAATGAACTTCCCTACTACCCTTTCCTTCTCTTTCAAATACTCGGCAGTCTGTAGAACATGAGAGTTCACACGGTATTTTACCTTCTGTAGCTTGTTAATAAAAGCTAAAGGGGTGTCCCCGTGTTTAATGGTGGGGTTGCCACGTCTAGTTAATTCGTGACCTCTCATCATACGATTAGTAAGATAACCTCCATAAATTATGTTACCCTCTTCATTGTATCCCCAGTCATCTGGTTCAACTAACATAGGCCAAGGTATACCACTGAATAACTCAGCAGTTTTAATTAGTTCGTTCCGTTTGTTGTTAAAATCATCTGTGGCAACAACACGGTATTCGTACTTCTTACGCCTTGTCTTACGTTTATCTACTGTAAACCAACCAGTAGATTCCATAACTGCTGTTAGTCCCCATCTACCTAGTGAGATCTTAGTCTTTGTTGACCAAGAGTTCCACCTGATATCACGTTCTCCAAACTTTTCACTAGCAATCTTTAACTTTTGCTGTGTACCTGTAACCTCGTGGAAATACACACGTTCTATGTACCCCATGATGGTGGGATGTTCACGTTTGTACCAACGAAACTTACACTCTGACTCCAATGCTCCACCAATGGCAGTCATCATGGGTACGATTAGATCAGTATTACGATCAAAGGTGAATACCTTGTCGAATACTATCTTGAGTAAAATGGTTGCAATAGCTAACGGTTCAAGCTCATTGATATGTTCTGCAATAGGTCTGAAGAACTTACCTGCTTGCCCGTTTTTTAGCTTTGCGAAGGTGATCTCGATATGCTCCATTAAATAGGGCAACGCCTCTCTTATTGATGCGACCCCGTACACGGAAGCCGAGGCGTACGATTTCTCCTCTAACTTCGTTAAAGAGTCCTGTAGTTTCTGTCTCCCGCAACTTATAGCTTCTTGTTCTAGAAGGAACTGTCGCTGTAGGTTTGAAGGAGTCTCCATAGGCAAGGAAGAGGGCATATTCGTAGTCATCGAGGTGATCAATTTGATGTTGTGTTAAATTAGTCATACTCTTTACACTGTTGTTCATAAGGAAATACTTGACAGTACTCCTCCATACTGCTGAAGCATTGCCAGTTTGGTAGGTAGAAACCTAACTCATACTCTGCATTGCGTTTCATAATTAGTTGACCCTGGACTGCTAAGTTAGTTAGAAATTTGTCAAAGATAGGAGGGCCACAAGGGTCTAGCTCGACCATAACCTCTCCAGTTGAATCGTCAACATAATAACCTAACCTGTATAGTAATTCAGATAGATCATGTGGATTTAGTGTCATTGGAAATCAGTGGATTTGAGTGATTCGTGAGTCATGAGGTGAAAGTTAGCTCCATTCGCTATGAGCTGTAACATAAAGGCATTAGCAGCTTTCTGTAAACGATAGGAACGTTCTTTAATTTGACCGTTGGGAAGTTCAGCTCGTACTACACAGAGGTGACTGGCGGGTAATCTCCAGTTATCTGCTGCATACATGCCATCATCAATGCTAATCATAGTTAGCTCATCAGTGGCTTTCCATTTGTTCAGCTCACGTATGCGGTTAGGATAAACTTTCTTCATGTTCTGTCTATTAGTTGTCTTATAACTGGGTTTGCTGGTTTGTGTCTACCTTCTATAACGATGACGTTTGCGATAGACATGAATACTATGACTGCTAGTATTCCATAGAATGGATAGACCCATTCGTCATGTTGTGGTTTCAAATAAGTTCCTCCTCAAAACGTCTCTTTGCAATCTCTTCTTGCTTGTCGTGTGAGTAGAAGGGAAACGCCTCCATAACTTCTTCAAGGATAGTTTCCAGGCGTTCTTCGTGATGTCGTGTACTCATGAGTCAAGATCCTTCTCTTGTTGTATGTTTCTGAGTTGGTGTACCTCAACAATAAACTTCTCGTCAGCTCTGAGGGGAGTTTCCATCATACGATTAAGTCTGAGTAGTGCTGCCTCTCTACTGTCAAAGATGCCTACGATCATAGCCTCGAATGTGTAAGGACTAATACGTGTGATTGAGAATACAAGCGGGTCATCGCAACAGTCGAATGTTTTGATGTACTTGTCTGATAGTTTTTTGGTGTTGATGTTAATGGTGTTAGCCATGTGATGAAAGCCAGTTAAGTGAACGTTGCATTGTGTATGGGTCATCGCCAAACTTGCCAAAAGCTACGTTACAGGAGTCACAAATGTACCCTCTGAACCTGTTAGTTTGGTGGCAATGTTCGAGTACCCAGGCGGTAGTATGTCTACCACAGGAAGGACAGTCTCCAGCTGATGATGGTGGCGGGTTCTGTCTACGTAACCTACGTCTGATCGTAGCTAACGCATTGGAGCAATGTTTGCAAGTATTCTTGCGACCTGCTCCCTTAGTGCTAAATAATGGAAAGTCTTTGAGGAGTTTGATTTCTCCACATTCTTTGCATTGCTTGGCTTGCCCTGATTTGTAGGCTTGATAGATTTCATTGTCAATTATCTTCATTGAAGTAGTCAGTGTAGATAACAGAGTCAGCAACATGACCTAGACCTGCATCGTCTAGTATGTCGTATATATCTCGGTCAGATTGATCGAAGTATACTTGGATGGTGTTGTTGCCAGATGGTGAGTAGCTGTAACCACCCTCAAGAAGAGAGGGGGCTACAGACTTGTCGAAAGTAACAGTCATTGATTTAGTTGTGAGCATAGGTAGTTTTGAACTTAGCCCATTTCTTGCTAAGATTAGGAGACTTGATTTGCTTACAAACAATACCCCTAGCTTTACAGTTCTTGTTGAACCAGAAGCCAAGGCTCATGTTTGGTTGTGCTAATAAGTTGGCACATGCTCTACGAGATACATTGAAGTACTCATAAACATCGCCAGACAATAGCTCCACCTTGGCATAGCCAGTCAATGGGTTGACATCTATGCTGTGAACTACAGTGGAGGTACGTTCTTGTGGTTGCATAACGGTTAAAGTAAGTGAACAATGGAGGGTGAGTCCCTCATCCAACATATTAGCTATGCTGGAGGAGAGCGTCAAGTTGTTTGATACGATTCAGGGGAATTGTTGCGGTTTGCGGACATATGGTATTGCCTAGGCATTTAAGTCTGTCCACCCTACGGGATAGCCCATCATCTCCTCTACGAAGCATGGGTTGAGATGCGTAGGTACGCCAGTCGGGACTGAGTCTGATTCCTGTATGACTCCAGTTAAGTAGCCCTGTTTCGCCCAACGTAAGCTGCTGGGACTGCCCTTGACTCCTAT
>NHFF02000017.1 GCA_002172535.2 Gammaproteobacteria bacterium TMED104
TTTCATAGGTCATAGCAATCATATCTAACGAGAGGAGATAATATGAATAAATCTGATTTAGTTGACGCAGTTGCAAGTTCTGCTGATCTAACAAAAGCTTCTGCTGCGAGAGCAGTTGATGCAACATTAGATGCAATAGGTGGTGCACTTGGAAATGGTGATTCAGTTTCACTAGTAGGTTTTGGTACTTTTTCTGTAAGACACAGAGCTGCAAGAGATGGTAGAAACCCTCAAACTGGAGCTCCTATGCACATCCCTGCTTCAAAAGTACCTGGCTTTAAAGCTGGTAAGGGGTTAAAAGACAAAGTTAAAGGTTCATAACTAAACCTTTTTTTATTTAAAAAAGGGGTGCTTTTGCACTCCTTTTTTTTTATTATTCTCTCACCAAATAATAAATAGCTATGCTTGAGTCATTTAGAAATCTTCTTTCCGGTAAAACCTTATATGTAATTGTTGGTATTTGTGCGATACCCTTTATCTTTACTGGAGTTTCCTCTTTCGGCACTATTTTTTCAAATTATGGGACTGTTAACGGTCTTGAAGTCTCCCAGGTAGATGTAAATTCTGCATCCGGAACAATTGAACAAAGATATAAATCTATTTTTGGTGAATCATTCTCACTTGATCAGCTCGATGAAGATGAGCTTTTTGAGTTACTTAAAACTCAAATCGTTAATCAAAAAATGATTGAATCAAGTGCCATTGAAAATCGTCTTGGTGTCAGTATTGATGACGCAAAAAAAGAAATTATTAAGCTTGATAGTTTTAAAGATGAAAATGGTAAATTTGATCAATCCATCTTTGAAGCAACAATACGTGGAGCGGGCTTGATTCCTGATGAGTACATAGGATTAGTTGCATCAAGTATTGCCTCAGACAATCTAGTTAGAGCATTAGGTAGTTCTTTTTTTGTTCTTGATGAAGAAATAAAAAGTTTTATTGCTGCCAATGAGGTATCAAGGGACATAAAATTTCTTAAAGCCAATAATGAAAAAATTATAGACTCTCAACCAGCTACACTGGTAGAAGCAGAGGCTTTTTATAACGATAACAATCTTCTTTTTCTTTCAGATGAAACAAGAAGATTTAACTTCATTAAAGCTAGTATAGAAATCTATGCTGAAGGCATTGATATTCCGGATGATTTACTTGAAGACTCATATCAAGAATATGTAAATGAGACTAACAATTCAGTCCAAAATAGGATTTCTCATATCATGATTGATAAATCTAACTATGCCTCTGAGAGCGAAGCTAGTGATTTAATTAATGAAATTTTTAATAATATTAATACTAGTAAGATTGATTTTGTAACTGCAGTAAGTGAATTCAGTGAAGACGAGGCATCAATTGAAGAGTCAGGTGATTTAGGATACTCGTCTGGAGATGCATTTCCTGACCAGTTTGAAAGCGTAATAGCAAAACTTAAATTAAACGAGGTATCTTCACCGATTGATTTAGGCGACACTCTCCATCTTATAAAACTCACAGAGGTTTTAAAGCAAGAGGTAAGATCTAAGTCTGAAATTATCTCTGAGCTTAGAGAAGAAATTATTCTTTCTGAATCAGCCTCACTTATGAACGATGATATTAGAATAGCTGAAGAGCTAATTATCAGTGGTGCTAATTTCAACGAGATTGCTTCAGCTATTAATCTCGATTTCCAAGATACTGATTTAATCACTCAAGATAAGTTTGAATCTTTATTAATAGGTATCGATGGATCAAGATTTTTTGATAGATCTCTATTGGTCGGTGACAATGACATTCTTGAAACAGAAGATGGTTTTTATGTTATTGGATTAGCCGAGATTAATGCACCAAGCCTTATGGCGTTTGATAGCTCTGTAGAACTTGCTCTTCAAGAGGTTCGTAAAGAGAAAGCTAATGCTCTCATACAGTCAATGAACCAAAGCGCATTTACCTTCATAAATGATGATGCTTTGGATGTTCCTGACGGCTTTGAAATTGAAGAGTATAAAGCAATCAACAAATTTTCTTCTTTGCTGCCGATGGACCTTATTTCACAAATCTTTTCAAACAGTATCAATGATGAAATTATCACTGTTGGCAGTGATGGAAATAATTATTGGATCAAAATGCAATCAGAGAACATACCAACCGATGAAGAGATTAATTCAAAGGTCGATGATTATAGATCTTATTTCATTCAATACATTACTCAGAAAAACTCTTCTTTGGTTGATCAAAAAATAAGAGAGGGTTTGAGAGTGGATTTAAAAAATCTTCAGCCTCAGGCTTAATTAAGATTCTACATATTCGTCTATTGAAAGGGCCGAGGTGTTGAAGCCTCCATCTACATAAGTTATCTCACCAGTAATACCACTGGCTAGATCAGAGCATAAGAAGGCAGCAACATTTCCCACTTCGTCAGTCGTAACTGTTCTTCCCAAGGGGGCTCTTTTTGCATAACTTGTAAGCATTTTTCTGAAGTTTTTTACTCCCGATGCGGCCAAGGTCTTGATAGGGCCCGCAGAAATACCGTTGACTCTAATTTCATCCTTGCCAAGCGAGGAAGCCATAAATCTTACGTTTGCCTCAAGACTAGCTTTTGCCAGACCCATGACATTGTAATTAGGAAGAGACTGCATTGCCCCTAGGTAGGTAAGAGTTAATAAGGCACTATTTTTATTTAAGAATGGCTTAGCTCCCTTAGCAAGGGCTGTAAAGCTGAACGAGCTAATATCATGGGCAATTTGAAAGCCTTCTCTTGTTGCAACATCAACAAAATTNCCATCAAGTTCATTTGCNGGTGCAAAACCTATNGAATGAACCANACCATCAAANTTTTNCCAGGCCNTCCCNAGCTCTTGATACATTAAATTAATACTTTGATCCGAGCTAACGTCGCACTCAATCAAGACATNGTGACCNAGCTCATGNGCTATTTTCTCAACATTTCTTTTTAATCTTTCACTTTGATAAGTGAAAGCAAGCTTTGCACCTTGTTNNGTCATNGAACGNGCTATTCCAGCNGCTATGGAATGTTTATTTGCAAGCCCAGCNATTAGAATTTTTTTATTCTCTAAAAACATTCCGCGCATCATATAACANCTTTNNGATTTTTTAAAAACTCAGGNCAANAAAAACATACTAGTCNAAAAATTCAAACCAACNAAATGNNACAAATATNTGTACTTTNANAGTAAATATGCTTAAATGAAAAGNTAANTATTTTTAANNTAAAAGGAATATCAATGAAAAATTTAAGNACATTTATATTAGGTTTATTTCTTATATCCACATTACACACTATTACTTTTGCACAGGAAAATGAAGCAGATGTTGAGGAAGTGGTTGTTACAGGATCTAGAATAACTAATCCAAATATCGTTAGCTCATCACAGGTTCAAGTTGTAACTGCGGATGATATAGATAATAGGGGAGCAATCAGAATCGAAGAGGTCTTAAATGATCTGCCACAGCTTTCCCCAGGTCAAATTGCTCAAACAGCAAACGGCTCAAATGGAACTGCCACTGCTAACCTTAGAAATTTGGGATGTGCTAGGACGTTAGTGCTCATAAATGGAAAAAGAATGCCTCCAGGCACAGCAAGTGGCGGTAGTTGTGCAGACTTAAGTACTGTACCAGCTCTTCTGCTAAAGCGTGTAGAAGTGCTTACCGGTGGAGCCACTTCTGTCTATGGTTCGGATGCACTTGGCGGTGTGGTTAATTTTATTCTTGATGATGAGTTCGAAGGCTTCAAAGCCAGTGTCACAAACTCTTTTTATAACCATCAAAACGATAACAGTAAATTAAGAGCTTTACATGATCAATACGGTTATAAGAAAGCTCCCTCAGATGTTACTGAAGGTGATTCATTAAAGCTCTCTATTGCGTTTGGAGGCTCAATTAATGACGGTAGAGGCCACATAACTGGATACCTAGAGCATGTAAATACTGATCCTATACTTCAAGGTGCATATGATGGTGGTGCTTGTGCTCTTGGTGGCGGCGATACAACTTGTGGGGGCTCAAGTACAATTCCTCCAGGCAGATGGTATGACTTTGGCTATAAAGCGAAGGGATTTACACCAATAGATACATCCATTTCTGATTATAAGTTTGATGTCAAGTTACTTGGAGATGAGTTTGTCCCTCGTGCAGGTCAGCTTTATAACTATAATCCAACCAATCACTATCAACGACCACAAGATAAAATCAATGGAGGTTTTTTTGCTAATTATGATTTGACGGACGATCACGAGTTTTATTCAAGTTTCAGATTCTCTGAAAATGATTCTCCATCACAAATTGCTTACTCAGGAACTTTTGGTGATCTTAGAGCTGTTCCTTGTTACAACGCTCTTTTATCTGCACAACAATATGAGTTGGTTTGTGGAAACTGGACTGGCATGGGAGGTTCTCATGCTCCTGATTTTGCAACAGGAGCTGACGCTTTAGCTTATATTGCAGGATTGCAGAGTCAAGTTGCTGATGGCTCAATCATTGACTACAACGCTCCAATTAGAAGTTTAAAAAGAAATGTTGAGGGTGGACCTAGGACCTTTACTCAATCTTTCAGAAACTATACATATTCATTTGGTTTTAGAGGCGATCTAAGTGATAACTGGAGATATGATATCTCATATCAAACATCTGAAGTTGAGTACTCACAAGAAATCCAAAATGATCTATCTGTAACAAAATTATTACGCGCTACCAACGTAGTTTCTGTTGCTGGTGTTCCAACATGTGTTTCAAAGATAGATGGATCTGATGCCAACTGTATACCTTATAACTTATTTTCTGGAGGCCTGCCTGGCGATGGAGGAATTCAGGCGATTTGGGATGCTAATCCTGAAATACAAAACTATCTAGCTATCCCTAATTTTATTCTAGGAGATAGCAGTGAAACTATTTTACAAGCTTATGTCGAGGGTGATTTAGGTATCTCTATTCCTGGAGCACCTGGAAATATAAGCGCAGTCTTTGGATATGAAACAAGAGAACTTGAATCAGATTACAGACCTGATGCGTCTGCACAAGCTGCTGATAGAACAGGTGCTGGAGGTCCTATTGTTGCTTTGGCTGGTGGTTATGATGTTAATGAATACTTCATGGAATTTGGTATCCCAGTTACAGATAATTTTAATATTGAGGCTGGTCTTAGATTTGCTGATTACTCCACTGACAACGATACTGATGCATTTAAGCTTGGTGGTTATTGGGAAATAAACGATCAAGTTTCTTTAAGGGGAACACTTCAAACAGCCACAAGACACGGGTCGATAACTGAGTTATTTAGAGGTCAAGGTGCAAGTCTTACTGATCTTGATCCAGATCCTTGTGGTACAGATCCTGAAACTGGTATTGCACCAACTGCCACTCAAGCTCAATGTGCCAACACTGGATTGCCTGCTGCATTATATGGTTCTGATTTAAAGTCACCTGCAGATCAATACAATATTTTAACTGGTGGTAATCCCAACCTTGAACCTGAGGAATCAGATTCTACTACCATTGGCGTTGTTTGGACTCCAAATTCAGTCCCTGGACTAACCATCACCTTGGATTACTTTGAAATAACTATTGAAGAGGGTATTGGAACTATCCCTGCTGCAACATCCCTAAATAAATGTTTAGAAACTGGTAATGCAACATTCTGTAGTTTAATTGAAAGAGATCCTATTGCAGGAACATTATGGGTATCACCTGGAAGAATCATAACCACAAATACGAACGTTTCTGAGGAAAATATCGAAGGCTTTGATATTATCTTTGACTATCCTTTAGAGACAGGAATCGGTTTAATTGACTTGAAAGGAATTAGTACTATAACTGACACTTCCTCTTTAATAGTTTTACCGGGTGAGGCTGCACTTGAATGCGCAGGTTTTTATGGAAGAGGTTGTGGTAAAAATCCTCAACCTGAATTTGCTGGTAATTACAGCGCATCGCTTGTAAAAGAGAATGTTGAATATGTTATAGGTTTAAGGTATCTAGGAGAAACTGATGACCTTAATAGCACTGAAATTGATTTTGAAGCTAAAACTTATCTTGATTTCACTGTTAACTATCAATATAGCGATAACTTAAGGTTTTCAGTTGGAGCAAGCAATATCTTTGATGAAGATCCTGTATATACATCAAGCGCGGGGACGGCTCCTGGAAACGGCAATACATTTCCAGGCTACTTCGACGCACTTGGTACATATATATTCTTAAATGCTACATTCGAGCTTTAAGAATATTTAAACAAAATAAATAAGGGCGCATTAGCGCCCTTTTTTTTTGTGAATTATTTATTGATAAAAAGTCACAAAAAGTTGACAAACGTGTTAAATAAAGCACAATTACACCTTAGAAATAACTTAATGGGGAATATTATGTCTAATTTTCTTAAATTTTCGTTGGCATCAGTGCTAGCAATAGGCGTACTTAACATCTCTCCTGTCTTCGCACAAGAAGATGGCGATGTTGAAGAAGTCATTGTTACTGGTTCCAAAATTAAAAAAGTTGATATCTTTGATAGCTCTAAGCCACTCGAAGTTGTTGACGCAGCCCAAATTGAAAGAACAGGTCTAAATAACATTGGTGATGTTCTTCAAAACTTAACTTCATCAGATGGTACGGGTATTCGTCCTGTTACTACTGCTACTAATGGTGGTGATGGATCTAATGAGATTTCATTAAGAAACCTTGGAGCAGGTAGAACATTAGTTCTTATTGATGGACGTAGATGGGTTACAGATGCTTTCGGTGCTGTTGATATGCAGACCATCCCAGCATCTATCATTCAAAGAGTTGAAATTCTGAAGGATGGTGCTTCATCAATTTACGGTTCTGATGCTGTTGCAGGTGTTATCAACATCATTACTAAAAAAGATTTTGAAGGCTTTGAATTAAGAGCTTCAATGGGTGAATACGAGGCTAACTACGGTGGCCAAGATTCAGTAAGTCTAACTTTTGGAAGCACAGGTGAAAGATCATCTAATGTTTTCAACATCTCTCTTGCTAACCAAGAAGAGATTATGGCTGGTGATATCCCAAGAGCTAATCAGCCTTACTACGGATGTACAAACGTACCTAACTCAGGTACCGGTGCTCCTAACAGCCCAACAAACTTAGGCCCATCGCCAGAGCAAAATAGTGGTTTTGGTAACTTTGCTCCAGCTAATAGCTTTATATGTGGATCTTCATATCCTGCATACGGGAGATATTTTGACGCTCCTAACGGAAAAGGTGCGTTGATTCCAGGACAAGCTGGTACTCAACTTGATCATTTCCAACCTTGGACAAATGCTGTTAGATATAACTATGCACCTGTTAACCATGTACAAAACCCAATTGATAGAATTGGTGTTTATCAATATTCTGATTTCCAATTTGCTGATGACCTTAGAGGTTATGTTCAGTTTGTATATTCTAAATCAGAGCGTAAAAACCAATTAGCACAAGTACCTATGACTGCAGCTAGATTTGCTGGTCCCCAGTGGCAACTAAACAATGGAAGATTTGCTACTTCAGACGGTTATTTCAACGTGCTAGGTGGAGATACATCTTTCGGATTTAGAGCAATTGCAATCGGTCCAAGAATCTATGAGTATGACTATGATACTTATGGTTTAAGAGCTGGATTAGATGGTAACTTTGAAATCGACGGCAAAACATTTTTCTGGTCAGCTGGTACTCAGGTTAATGATGCTAGATATGACGCTGAATTATTTAACTTTGTTGATCTAGTTCACTTAGCAAATGCTGTTGGACCATCATTTAGAGATGCTGCAACTCAAGAACTTAAGTGTGGTACTCCTGATGAAGTAATTAATGGTTGTGTTCCATTTAACATCTTTGGTGGACCTGATCTAGGATTAGGCGCAGGAGTAATTACTCAAGCTGAATATGATGCAATGGTTAACTATGTTGGTTACGATGGTGCATCTGTAGCTGGAATGGATTCTGATAATTACTGGTTTGAAGTTTCTGGACCTCTATTCGATATGCCTTACGGAACAGCATATTTTGCATTTGGTCTTGAAAATAGATCAGTTGGTTATTTTGATACTCCTGATGCTTTAGTTAGCTCAGGTGGTTCGTCAACTAATTACAGAGAGCCTACTAGAGGTGGAACAAGCGTTGAAGAAATGTTCTTGGAGATTAACCTTCCATTACTTGAAGGTGTGACCGGTGCTCAAGAATTAGAAGTAACAATTTCAGCTAGATCTTCTGAGTATGAAGCATCTGGTTTCGTTGGTTCTGAGGCTAGCTTTAATGATCCTGGTAAACCAACAACTAGTGAAATTGGTATTAGATGGAAGCCAATTGATGATGTATTAGTTAGAGCTACATTTGGTGAAACATTTAGAGCTCCTAACGTAGGACATCTATATAGAGGTGGTGGTGAGTCATTCCCTCAGGCAATTGACCCATGTAACACTGATCAATTCCCAACACAAAGTGCTGCAACTCAAGCTAACTGTACTGCTGCAGGTGTTCCTGATGGTGGTATTGAGCAGGCTACAACTCAGCTTAGAGCTTTTGTAGGTGGTAACCCTAACCTAGCTCCTGAAGAAGGTGAAAATGCAACAATCGGTGTTGTATATACACCATCACAAGTTGAAGGTTTAAGATTGAGCGTAGATTTCTGGGAAATTGAACTAGAAAATATCTTTAGTTCAATTAGTGCTCAGCAAGTGCTGAACAGATGTTATGTTGAAGGACCTAACCAAGATGCAGGTTTCTGTTCATTTGTAACTAGAACTGCTTCTGGTAACCTCCAAACTGCTAGAACATCTCAAATTAACTCAGCTATTAACAACGTATCTGGTGTTGACTTTATTGCAGCATATGATTTTGATGTTGATGGCTATGGTAGCTTCACTACTGCTTTTGATATGGTTTACTATACAAAAGATGAGTTTGCTCAAGCAGCTGATTCAACTCCAACAGAGTCATTTGGTTACTATGAAGGTGCTGCTGACTTCAGATGGAGAGCTAACGCTACTGTGTTATGGTTCTATGAAGACTTTACAACTACTCTAAACTTTAGATTCCTTGATGATAACTGGGAAGATTGTTGGCTGCAGTTCTACTTCTCTGAAGCAGATAACGCTAATATTCCTTGTTCACATCCTGACAAAGGAAGCTATGGTTTCCATGAAGTAAAAGCTGATCCATATGTGGATCTTAATGTTGACTATCAATATGATGAAAACATTTCTTTCTCAATTGGTGCTAGAAACCTATTAGGTCAAGAGCCACCACTTGTGTATGATGCTTTTGCTCAAAACTTTGACTTTGCATGGGATATTCCTGGTGGAGCATTCATTTATGCAGGTTTTAAAGTAAGATACTAAGTCTTAAAAACTAACAAAAAGAGCCGGTTTACCGGCTCTTTTTTTATGTATAAACAAATTAAGTCTAGGTATAATGTGCCAATGAAATTCCTAGNACTTCCCTTATTATTTTTAATTGTTTCTTGTGGTCAAAGTGTCAGTCCNGTTGATTCTGGCTTAGAGAATCAGATTTTTCATTTTGGTAATGGAACTGAACCTCAAGGNTTAGANCCTCATATTGTTACAGGTGTTCCTGANAACCATCTNCTTACTGCATTNTGTGAAGGATTAACTATTTATAATCCAAAAGGAGGCNCTCANTTACCTGGTGTTGCNGAGTCATGGAACATCTCATCAGATGGCCTTATTTATACTTTTAANTTAAATAAAGATGCTAAATGGTCTAATGGTGATCCTGTNACGGCAGATGANTTTGTNTGGTCNTGGAAAAGAATACTAACAGCNTCNTTNGGTTCACAGTATCCAGATATGCTTTATTACGTTAAAAACGCNGAGANATATCATTTAGGNGAGATTNATGATTTTTCAAAAGTAGGGGTTAAAGCTATTGANGATAAGACACTTGAAGTTGAATTAAGNTCNCCNACAAGCTTTTTTATNAAATTACTTCACCATTACAGTACTTATCCTGTNCANAAGGATACAGTATTAAAATTTGGGCCTATNGATGATAGATATGGTGAATGGACACGTCCTGGAAACTTTGTTTGCAATGGTCCATTTCAATTAAAAAGCTGGGAATTGAATAAAAAAATAGTNGTTGAAAGAAACCCTTATTATTGGGATGCTNATGTTGTAAAGCTTAATGAAATGCATTTTTATCCAGTTCAAAATGAATCNACTGAAGATAGGATGTTCAGAGCAGGCCAACTTCATGTNACAAANGTCGTTCCACTNGAGAAATGTCCGGTTTATATTGAAGAGAATAATCCAAACCTACGTATTGAGCCTTANATGGGNACNTATTTTTATAGAACCAATACAACAATTGATGCATTAAAAGATAAGCGAGTAAGAAAAGCTCTAGCTTTTGCGATTAANAGAAAGCAAGTNGTNGAGAGAGTNTCAAAATGTGGNCAACAACCCGCNTATTCNTTTACNCCTCCNGGTAGTGATGGTTATTNTCCAGATACATCTATCCCATTTAANCCNGATTTAGCAAAACAATTACTTTCTGAGGCNGGATATCCAAATGGTGANGGTTTCCCNAAGCTTGAAATTTTATTTAATACTCAAGANGGCCANCGAAAGATTGCATTNGCAATNCAACAGATGTGGCAAGAAAANTTAGGCATTGAAGTTGAGCTNGTTAATCAAGATTGGAANGTTTATCTTTCAAGGGAAAGAGTNGGNGATTTTCAAATTTCTCGTGCAGGCTGGATAGGTGATTATGAAGACCCNAATACNTTTTTGGATACCTTGAGACCTAANAGAGGTAACAATAAGACAGGTTGGGAGAATCAAAAATATGATGATCTTTTATCTTTAGCTAATAGAACCATTGATCGAGATAAAAGATATNAAATNCTTAATGAAGCTGAAAAACTCTTAATTGATGAGATGCCGATTATCCCAATCTACNCATACGTAAGGCAATATCAATTATCAAATGATGTAAAAGGTTGGTATCCAAATTTTCAGGATATNCACCACCCAAAATATATTTATTTAGAAAGAGANTAATCTTTGCTACAAATTTTTTTAAAACGACTACTTATTGCTATACCAGTAATTCTTATTGTAATNACTATTACNTTTTTCTTAATAAGAATGGCNCCTGGAGGGCCTTTCGATGCNGAAAAGGCTGTTCCACCTGAAGTATTAAAAAGTCTTAATGAAAGATATAACTTAGATGCNCCNGTAATNNTTCAATATAAAGATTACATGGTTAATCTTTTTCAGGGTGACTTNGGCCCTTCNTTTAGATATCCATCTAGATCNGTAACTGAAATGATTTTTACAGGTATGCCNGTAACTTTCGAATTAGCATTTTATGCAATTCTNGTGGCTTTAATTATTGGTGTAATTGCTGGAGTTTTAGCTGCAGTCAAAAGGAANACTGCNTTGGATTACATANCNATGACTATNGCNATGATTGGAATATGTATGCCTACTTTTTTGCTTGGTCCTTTATTNGTACTNTTTTTTGGGATTCATTTAGAGGTCCTTCCTGTATCTGGATGGGATACCTTGCCCGGCGANAAAATCTTACCTTCGATTACCCTTGGAGCAGCATATGCNGCNTATATTGCTCGCCTCAGCAGAGGAGGGATGTTNGANACNTTAAATCAGGACTACGTAAGAACNGCTCGNGCAAAAGGCTTNTCAGAATTTAATGTNGTATTTAATCATGCAATGAGGGGTGGTCTNATACCAGTATTATCATTCTTGGGNCCTGCAGTTGCAGGATTGATTGGAGGATCTTTTGTNGTAGAAACAATTTTCCAAATTCCTGGCTTAGGANGGTTCTACGTCGAGGCTGCTTTTAATAGAGACTATACNATGATTCTGGGAACAACNATTTTTTTCTCNGTNTTAATCATCTTTTTCAATCTNCTNTCTGATTTAGCTGTTTTAATTGCTAATCCTCAAAGCAGGAGTTCTCANTAGTGAGTAANAATTCTCTCTGGAATGATGCATTNAGAAGACTGATNNCTAACAGGGCTGCTGTTGGTAGCGCATGCATATTAATCATCTTAATNCTTGCCGCACTNTTTGCACCTTGGATTGCACCNCATTCNTNNTCTTATCAAAACTTNGATCTCGGTGCTACACCTCCTTCNGGAGANTTTTTACTAGGTACTGATACGCTTGGCAGAGACTTACTTAGCAGAATTCTTGTATGGCGCCAGAGTATCNTTATTAGTNGGNTTTGTTGCNACTGCAGTTGCATTAGTCATAGGNGTTTCNTGGGGNATTATNGCNGGNTANTTTGGTGGAAGAATTGANTCTGTAATGATGCGAATAGTTGATGTNCTTTATGGNCTNCCTTTTATNATCTTTATTATTTTGTTAATGGTAATTTTTGGAAGNAATATATGGTTNCTNTTTATGGCAATTGGNGCTGTTGAATGGCTAACTATGGCAAGGATTGTTAGAGGGCAAGTTATTACCGTTAAGAACCAAGAGTATGTAATGGCTGCGCAAGCNATGGGNGTTCCTAATTTACGGCTNTTTNNAAAACATATCTTTCCAAACATANTGGGNCCNATNGCAGTTTATGCAACANTAACAATACCTCAGGTAATGCTTTTAGAGGCATTTCTNAGCTTCCTAGGGCTNGGNGTCCAACCGCCAATGAGTAGTTGGGGTACNTTAATAAGATANGGNGTTGANTCTATGGAGGAGTACTCATGGCTACTGATATATCCAGGTCTNACATTCACAATTACNNTATTTGCGCTTAATTTTTTTGGTGACGGTCTNAGAGACGCCTTAGATCCNAAAACNTCAGAAGANTANAGNGCNCTAATAACTAGTTTAAGTATCTGACCAGGGCTTAAATCANTTGATGCTAGGTTGTTCANCTCAATAATTTCACTGATTTCNAGNTTAAAAAGCTCTCCAATTTTNTANANGTTATCNCCTTGNTTAACNCTGTATAAAATTGATCTTTTCTTAGCCTGCATTGACCTAGCAATGTTTCCAGTTCCAATATTAAGTGCGGTGCCNATTGTTAGTACTCCATTAAGAGCTAACTGATTATTCCTGGCTATTTCAATTGGAGCTATTCCATATTTTCTTCCTAAACTCCATAAAGTATCTCCTTCACTAACAATATGCGACTGATAAGGTATAAAGCTTGATAATTCTGGATCCCCTAGTGGCACTAGCAACGTCTCATTAATTGAAAGGATGCTGTTATTTGTTTTTGAATTAACCAATTTCAAGTCTTCCAGCCTCACGTCATATATTTTTGCAATATCCCATAAGTTTTCACCCCTTGAAACTCGGTGAGTCATCCACCTGATTGGATTATCCTGAAAGTAACTTTCCATTTTTTCTTCTGCATCAAGAAGTTTTTCTGTAGGTAGATATAAAACTGAATTTTCAGCTGGAGGCGTAGCCCACTTTGTATATCCAGCATTAAGCTGGTATAAAAATTCAGGAGTCACTCCAATGAACTCGCTGAATGCAAGCATTTCAACTTGACCAGATAAGTCAATTTTTTTAATTACTCTTTCGTTTGGAAATTTTGGTAGGTTTACTCCATACTCATATGGCTTTCTTACAATCTGATGAATAGCTAAAAATTTTGGGACATAGTTATAACTTTCTCTAGAAAGTTTCAAATTTGATATTGAGGGGCTTAAACCTCTTCTTTCAAGTGATTTGATTTGCTTTTCAAGAAAAGTGGGCCCTGCATGATAGGCAATCAAAGTAAGAATAGGATCTTTATCAAATCTATTATAAAGATAAGCAAGATATTTAATTGCTGCTTTAGTTGATAGGATTGGATCATGGCGTTCCTCTACCCACCAAGATTTTTGAAGATTATAAATTTTTCCGGTAGTAGGCATGAGCTGCCATAAACCTACAGCTCCTGACGAAGAAATAGAAAATGGATCATAATTACTTTCAATATATGGCAGAAGGGCATATTCAGATGGCAACCTATACCTTTCCAGCTCCTCTAATACTTCATAAAGATAAAATTCACCATTAGCAATTAATTCATTAAAGTGCTTTCTATTTTTAAGAAACCTTTTTTTATATTTAGAGGTTTCACTAGGAAGAGGATCAAAACTAAAATTATTTTCCGAATTAATTCTTGACCAAATATCGCTATATTTTTCTTCTTCTGGCCCAATAACTTCTGATGGTTCGATATCAATATATGGACGAGCAGGTATTATGCTTATATTCGCACATCCATAGAAAATGGTGATCGATATAAAAATTACAAAGAGTCTTTCCATGATCTAAGAAATCCAAATACCTCTGCGTTTGAAGTCATATTAGAGTGATCAAGTTTATCACTTATGGCTTCTCTCAGACTAGTTTCTGCAACTCTTAGAAATGGATTTATTTGCAGTTCCTGACCTAATGTTGTTGGAATTGTAGGAATATTTTTCTCTCTTTTATTTTTTGAATTTAATTCATATTCTTTCAAATCAATATTATCTGGTTCCGCCATCAATGCAAACTGCAAGTTGCTAAGGGTATATTCGTGAGCACAATATATTTCTGTTTTTGAGGGTAAACTCATAAGTTTTTCTAATGAATGATTCATTTGCTCAAAAGTTCCTTCAAACACTCTGCCGCAACCACCAGAAAAAATAGTATCACCACAAAACAAAACTTCTTTTTCAGTTTCAGAATAAAAGGCTATGTGATCTAAGGTATGCCCTGGAACTTCAAAAACAGAAAATCGTAAACCAATTGACTCAATAATATCTCCCTCACCAACATGTTTATCTAAAAGATCAATGGTATTATTTTTTGGACCAATAACAGATCCCTTAATTAGAGGTTTCAGCAATTCAAGGCCACCGATATGATCAAAATGATGATGTGTAATTAAGATATCATCAATAGTGATACCCAATTTATCTATAGTCGAGATTATAGGTTTGCTGTCACCTGGATCAACTAAAGTATTTCCTTCATTAGTTTGTATTAACCAAATATAATTATCACTAAATGCATTAATTGGAGAGATCTTTAACATAATCCTATTTTAACCCATGAAAGAAGTAATTATTTATACTGATGGAGCTTGTAGAGGCAATCCGGGCCTTGGTGGATGGGGTGTTTTAATGCAGTATCATGATGAAAATAAAGAGTTGTACGGTGGTGAAAAAAGCACGACAAATAACAAAATGGAGTTAAGTGCAGTGATTCATGGACTTGGCGCATTAAAGGAACCTTGTCAGGTAAAACTATTTACTGATTCAAAATACGTAATGGATGGAATTAACTCTTGGATTCATAATTGGAAAAAAAATGATTGGAAAACTGCTAATAAAAAGCCTGTTAAAAATAAAGAGCTTTGGGTTGAGCTTGATCAGTTAGTTCAAAAACATAATATTTCATGGAATTGGGTAAAAGGTCACTCTGGAGACCCAGGTAATGAAAGAGCTGATGAACTAGCAAATTTAGGAATAGAAGGCCTCTAATGCCAAAAAAATACATAGTTTTAGATACTGAGACAACTGGCTTAGAAACAGAGCAGGGACATCGCGTCATTGAAATCGGTGCTTTAATGCTCGAGGATAGAAAAAAAACTGATAACCATTTTCATGTCTATTTAAATCCTGAGAGATTGATTGATGAGGAAGCGCAAAGAGTTCATGGGATTTCAAATAAGGATTTGGTTGATAAGCCTTTGTTTTCTGAGATTGCGGATGAATTTCTAGAGTTCATCCAGGACAGCACTCTGATTATTCATAATGCACCTTTTGATTTAGGTTTTCTAAATTATGAATTTAATCTTATCTCTTCGAGCTATCCAAAACTGGAAGATATCTGTGATGTGGAGGACTCCTTGGTTATTGCAAGAGATAAATATCCAGGTCAACGAAATTCACTAGATGCATTATCTAAACGATTCGAAATAAATAGTTATGATCGAACATTTCATGGAGCGATGTTAGATGCAAACATACTAGCTGATGTCTACTTTCATCTGACTGGCGGGCAATCAAAGTTCGAATTTGAATCAAATCATGCGTTAGATTCTGGTATCAATGATGCTACTTCTAACCTTGATGATACAGATATACAAATTCATGCTTTTAATGCTACTGAGGAAGATATTAAAGCCAATCAAGAAAGGATTAATGAGATAGAATCAAAATATGACATAAAGTCAATTTGGAACCAATCATGATAATCACTCGATTTGCACCAAGCCCTACAGGGACATTACATATCGGTGGAGTTAGAACAGCACTTTTTAATTATATTTATGCCAAACAAAACAATGGAAAATTTCTTGTAAGAATCGAAGACACTGATCAGGTTCGCTCAAAGACAGAATTTGAAGAAAACATCATTACCGGATTGCATGATATGGGTCTCAAGCCAGATGCAGATCCTGTAAGGCAATCTGAAAGGAAGCATCTCTATCTAGATGCAGCTCATAGAATAATTGAATCGGGCCAAGGATATTACTGCAATTGCTCCACTGAGAGGCTGGAGGAGCTTAGAAATGCTCAGATGAAAGCTGGTAAAAAACCAATGTATGACGGTAAATGCAGAGATAAAGGCTTAGAAAAATCTGAAAATACAGTTTTAAGACTTAAAACACCCAATGATGGTGAAGTTAGATTCAATGATTTGGTTAGAGGTGAAGTAGTATTTAATAATTCTGAACTTGATGATCTCATTCTACTTAGAAGTAATGGAACGCCAACTTATCATTTATGTGTTGTGGTTGATGATGCTGATCAAGGCGTTACAACTGTAATAAGGGGCGAGGATCACTTAAGTAATACCCCACGACAGATGCATATTCAGCAAGCCCTTGAGCTATCAGCATTGGAGTATGCTCACTTACCTTTAGTCCTAGGTGAAAATAAAAAAAGACTTTCAAAAAGAGATTCGGTAACAAGTCTCGATGAATACATCTCAAAAGGTTATTTACAAACCTCAATGATTAATATGCTTGGAAGGCTAGGATGGTCAAAAGGAGATAAGGAAATATTCTATATAGATGATCTGCTTAAAGATTTTAGAATTCAAGAAGTACAAAAAGCAGGCGCTGTATTCGATCTTAAGAAGTTAGATTGGATCAATACCAACCATCTAGCAAATTTGAGCTTGGAGGATTTTATTATTCAATTGAATCCATATTTAGATGAACTAGGAATAAAGACAAGTAATCGACAAAATGCTGAAACCATTATCGAAAATCTTCGTACAACAGCTTCGACACTGTCTGAGATTGCCATAGATTTAATCCCATATTTTGCTGACATCAAAGAATATGATCAAAAATCTGTTGAAAAGTTTATTGCTGGATCTAAGAATATTCTTGAATACGTTCTAAGGCAGTTAGAGCCTCTTGATCAGTGGACTGAACAAGCCTTAGACGAGGTATTAGCAAAATGTCAGAAAGAATTAGATCTGAAAACACCCCAACTCAACCAACCCATCAGAGTTGCCTTAGTTGGAAGCGTTAAATCTCCATCGTTGGGATTGACTTTAAGTTTAATAGGCAAAGAATTATCTTTGGAAAGGATTAAAAAAGGACTTGAGATGACATTTTAGGTAAAGTTTCTGCAAAAAAAGATCTCTGAGTCATTAAAATCTACTGACAAGTCAACACCACATCCATACTCATAAATCTCTGTTTTTTTATCATAAACCTTATTAATTGAGCAAAGCTCTATAGCTATCTGATCTAAGCGCTTATCTGAAAAAACTTTAAATGGATAAGTTTTATCATTAATGACATCTTCCTCAACAAAATAATAATAGTTTTTATCAAAATCCATAAATTTAAGTTCATCTTCCTTTAGATCAGGAGGATAGTTTTCTAAGGTTTTCTGAGTTTTTTTTAATTGTTCTTCAGAATCGTATTTGAAAATACTTATGCAGCTAGGGAGTTTATTTGAATCATTATTCAAAATATGATTCCTTTCATAGTATCCAAATTCTAAAATACTTTTCGCAAGGGGAGCATGAGTTGTTTCGTAATGATTTACAAATTCTTGATTGCTTAAATCAGTCCGTTTAAAAATATATGAAATTGCTTTAATCAATTTGTATTGCTACACCAGCATTTGGTCTTCTTAAATCTGCATAACCATAATTTATACCATCAATTATAGAAATACTCTGTGTGCTGCCTAATGTCTTTGAAGCTTCTGGTTGATGACCTAATCTTTCTAAGACAGATACAATGTCTGAGCTTAGTGTTGATTCATATTCAAGTCCAGCATAGGGCCAATCCTTATGTATTCTTGGAAGCATGGTTGCCTGACCTACATCAAGATTAAAGTCTATAATTCCATTGATCACCCTCAGAGCAGCTGCTGGAATGAAGGAGCCTCCAGGTGATCCCGTAATGATTGAAATATTGTTATCCTTATTTTTTACGATAACTGGATTCATGGTACTCATTGGTCTCTTTCCGGGAATAAATCTATTTCCAGGACTACTACTTCTTGATACTTCAGTTTGATCTCCATATTGGAATGCAAAATTATTCATTTGATTATTCATTAATATACCTGTACCTGGAATTGTTACCCCAGAGCCAAATGAATAACCTAATGTATAAGTATTTGAAACAGCGTTACCCTCATTATCAATGATAGAGTAGTGGGTTGTATCTTTGCTTTCTTGTATTACCTCTAATGGTTTTACCTCACTAGCAGGAGTCGCTTTATTAAATTGAATTTGTCGTGCATATTCTTGCGCATGCTTTTTATTGATGAGGTCATTAATTGGGACATCGAAGAATCCTGGATCACCCACAAATCTTGAACGGGCATGATGACCTTTTCTTAGTGCTTCAGCCAATAAATGATATGTTGCAGATGAGTTTTCTTTAAATCCATTCATATTAAATGGTTCCAGAACGTTAAGAGCGGTTAATAAAACAACTCCACCTCCTGATGGTGGTCCCTGAGTGAAGACAGTATTACCTCTATACTTCGTAGAAATAGGTTTTTGAATATTTGGTTTGTAACTTGAGAGATCATTTAAATCTATAAAACCTTGATTATTTTTCATTGCCTTAGAAATAAGGGTTGCTACTTCACCAGCATAGAATCCCTCCAAACCTCGATCTGCAATTAGTGATATAGTTTTTGCAAGATCTGGTCTTTTCATCAACGAATTAATTTTTAAAGCTTCTCCATCACTAAAGTAAATTCGCTTTGATTCAGGATCTTCAAGCAACTGTGGTGCACTTCTGATTGCATTATGCAGATCGTAAGAGACTAAAATTCCTTCACTAGCCTGTTTAATTACTGGAGCCAAAACATCCTTTAACGGCAATCTTCCATAAAGTTTATGTGCCTCTAGCAGCCCTGCAACTGTTCCAGGAGTTGTCGACGCTTGATAGCCATATCTGACAAGATCTCTATCAATTTCATTATATTGTTCAGGCAATTTCTTTTGAAAGATTTTAAATAAATCAGCATTTAGAGAAGAGGCTCCACGATAATCAATAGATACAATTTCGTCTTTCTCCTTAATGTATACAAGTAAAAAACCTCCACCACCAAGGTTGCCGGCTCTTGGAAGGGTAATAGCTAATGAAAAACCCACAGCAACAGAAGCATCAATAGCATTTCCTCCCATATCCAAGATTTCAATTCCTATGTTTGATGAATCTATGTTTTGAGAGACAACCATCCCTGAACTACTAACCGTTGGATGAAATGGAGATCGATAATCAATATAGCTTTGCTGCGCAAGCAGAGCAAAGCTAAAAAATAAAAGTGAAAGATTAAAAGATATTCGGAGCAACATAGTAAGCAAAGATTGTAACTAAAATGATACCGATAATATTAAGTGCTAAACCAGCACGTATCATATCTGGAATCGAAAATTTATTTGCACCAAAAACAATAGCATTTGGTGGCGTTGCAACTGGCAGCATAAAAGCACAACTAGCAGCGAGGACAACTGGAATGGTTAATGAAACAGGCAACACACCTATTGATACAGCAACCGCGCCAACAACCGGTAAAAACGTACTCGTCGTTGCAACGTTAGATGTGATTTCAGTTAGGAATATAATTAACGTGGCAACGCAAAGCACCAATACAATTGGTGGAACTGATTGAAGTACTGCTAAGCCATCCCCAATCCATTCTCCTAACCCAGATGAGCCTATTTGAGCTGCAAGCGATAAACCTCCACCAAAGAGAACAAGCAAGCCCCATGGAAGTTTATTTGCTTGATCCCAAGTCAGCAGATCATTTTTATGCATAGATGAGGGAATAATAAAAAACAGTAATGCTGCGACCAATGCAACACCAGCGTCAGTAAGCAATTCAAACCCTGGAATTAAATTAATTAATTTTCTGAACATCCACGCAAGAGCAGCAAAACTAAATATTAAAAGGACTTTTTTTTCATCCTTACTCAAAGCTCCTAATTCATCCAGCATACTTTTGAGTTTTGTTTTGGTTTTTTCGGTAGCCTGAAAGTTAACAGGATAGACAATTGAAGTTAGTGCATACCAGGATGCAATAAGCATAATGAATGAAAGGGGGACTGCAAGCCGCATCCAGTCTATAAAAGATATCTCTATGTCGTATGTTTCTTTCATGAACCCAGCAAAAATAATATTTGGAGCAGTTCCTACAAGAGTAGACATACCTCCAATAGTAGCTGCGTAGGCAATACCCAATAAGAGTGCAACTTCAAAACTTTTTCGATCTTTGCTACTCATATCTGGAATGGTTTGTGAGACTGACGCACACACAGCAAGACCAATCGGTAAAAGCATCAGTGTCGTAGACGTATTCATTACCCACATACTAATAAGAGCAGAAACTAACATGAACCCACCAACCAACCTTGCACCGCTATTACCAACTAGCAACAACATCTTTAATGCAAGACGTTTGTGCAGTCCCGATGCTTCAATACCAAGAGCAAGAATAAAACCACCCATAAACAGATAAATATTTGGATTGGCATATGGCAGACCAGCAGTCTTAATGTCAGTAACTCCTAAAAGGGGGAAGAGTGTCAAAGGAAGCAGGGCGGTAACAGCAACAGGGACAGCCTCCGTTGCCCACCATGCTGCCATAAGTATTGTAACTGAGGCTACAACCCAACCAGCTTCACTTAATCCCGGTGGGGGAGGTAATAAATTACAAGCAATAAATAACGAAAGACCGACCCAAAAACCTTTCTTTTTATAGGCCTGCATTATTTGAGCCTCTCAAAAAATAGTTCAGCTGCAAAAGGCACCATTTGTTTGGTATTACTATGACCGTCTTTGGTTGGCACCTCAACCATGCCCCATTTTAGAAATGTATCTAGTTCCCTTGATTTGCCGAGCACTCCATTAAAGAAATTTCTACCTCGCTCAAGTCTATGGGAGCCTTGGTCTGTTACTTTATCAAATATACTTGCAACATAGTCTGTATTAGGTTTTGTAGAAATATCGCTCATACCTAGCATGAGTAAAAAATAATTCTGAAATGATTTTTTTAACATTTCTTCACTGAGATCAGAGTTGTTTAATCCAAATGGCCATTGCTTATCTGTCATTGTTAGATACCAACCTGGATTAGCAGCAATTGCAAGGGTGTAAGAAGATTCTGGATAATACAATACATATCGATGAACAAAGTGAGCGCCAGCACCATGACCATATAGGCCCCAATTATCTGACTTCAATTTAAATCTTTTTAGTGCTTGATTTGCAACCGGCTCTATATAGCTAAAACTGGAATCATTTAGGTTTGATAATTCTTCTGGCTTCATTTTTATTCCACCATAGTTATAGCCCCAAACCATGGGGAACTGAGCTTCAGAAAATTCTGGCACAACAACAACGAGATTTAATTCATTTGCAAAATTTGACCATTGATCTCTATATTCCTCTGCATTCCTTTTTCGACCATGCATTACAACCACTAAACGTGTTTTCTTATTGACGTATTTGGGCTTAGCAAAATATAAATTTATTTCTTCGCCATCAACCTTTTCTACTTTATAGAAACCATTTTCAGCCTCAGCAGATAATGAGAAGGCAAGTAAAACAAATAATATTGATGTTTTTATTTTCATAAAAAAAGGGAGCATAAAGCTCCCTTAAATTTTAGCTTATTTTTATAATGAAACTCTTAAATCAACGTAATAGTTTCTTCCATAGTCTCCATGAGCATCCGCAAAGAAACCGTAGTATCTGTCAGCAGTAGGCGCTCTTTCATCTTCAAGGTTCTTTACAGCAAATCTGAGTCTTGCTTTATTGCCACTTAGTTCAAAGTTGTAAGAAACAGTTGCATCAAGATGAGTTACAGAATCAACCATGTATGGAACACCATTTTTTAAGCCAAGAGAGGTTTGCTCAAAAGCACCTTTTTGAGTACCGCTTAAGCTTGCACCCCAATCACCTTTATCCCATGAGATTCTAAAGTTATGTTTTTCATCGTAAATACCATCTTTATTAAGAAGATCACCAAAACCTTTCAGAGGAATGCTTTCAGGAATTTCGCCAGAATTTTTCTTAGCTTGCAAATCAGCAAATTGACCGGTTGCTTCTTGCTCAAATTTATCAAGATAAGTTCCGTTATATCTAATATCGAAATCACCCCAATCAGTTGAGAAATTATAGTAAATACCTACATCAACACCTTCAACGGTTCTCATTGCAAGGTTGATATAGTTATTTTCGATGTATTTAATCTCCCCAAAAGGACAAACACCTGCGGCAGCAAATGCAGCAAGGTCACCATCATCTGGTGCTTCCCTTACTACCAATGGATCCCCAGCAAACGTATCACAGTTATTAGTACCATTTGCTAGTCTAAGCAACATGTCATTAACTGTTTGGTTTTCTCTACCAAATAAACCAATTGTTTTATCTTTTTCAATGCTCCAGGCATCTACAGTTATGGTTAGATTATCTGAGGGCATTAATACAACACCAAAAGATGTATTATCAGATTCTTCAGCTTCAAGTCCTGATGCACCAACAGCTTTCCTCTGAATTGTATATCTTGAGTCTGAATCAATCACATTTCCAACGCTCTGAAGTTCATTCACTCTAAAAGCAGCACGGTCGTATCTTGTTCCGGATCTAACAACTACTTTTTCATTAATTTGAGGAATATTTGGAGCTCTAAATGAGGTTGAAATCGATCCTCTAAGCCTTAACCATTGAGCAACATCCCAGCCCACAGCAAATTTACCTACTGTACTGTCACCAAAGTCAGAAAAATCCTCATACCTCACAGCCAATTGAGCATCTACATTGTCAGCAAGTGGAATTTGGAATTCTGTGAATAATGATGTGACGTCTCTTGAGCCTTCTAAGTCTCCAGTAGGAGAGGAATTAACCACATCCCCAACCAAAGGATAGGTATCTCCCTCATAGTCAGTATAAGTTATGGTTCCATCAAGCCTTGGATCACGATCATCAATGATTTCTTCCTCACGGTATTCAAAACCTACCAACATCCCAACATCACCAGCAGGTAATGTTGCAACAGATGGATTTGACATTTTGAAATCAAACATGTCTAAAGAACTCTCATTCTTTCTATATACGTCAACTAACGCTCTTTCAATGTTAGTGTCTACACCAGCACTAAATGGATTATACGCAGCAGGTGTTGAATCTCGAAGCGCTTCCTTAAGGAGGTTGTTTGATAATCTATTTGCTGTAACGTCTCTATGCTTAGCTACAGAAGACATAATTGCTGTTTCCCAGTCCCAATCTCCTGAAGTACCTCTAAAGCCTTGCAGGAATCTATAAGTTTCCTTTTTAACATTTACCAGTCTTGGTCTTTCTGTATATCTATAGTTATCTATGTATAGCTCTTTACCAGCAAATATGGCAGTACCGTCATAAGTCATTTGATTAAGATAATAATTATCAGGACCAACTCTATGTTTCGAAGAGCTGAAAGCAAATGATGGGTGGGCAATCCTGTCGCTATCCGAGCTGTAGGCAGCAACTTCAGTAAAAGCCTCAACGCCGTTATCCATTTCATGATTAATAAATAGAACTACATTATTTCTAACAAGTTCAGATCTTCTATCTGTTCCTCCCCAGAAGTTATATCTAATAACTCCATTACCATCAGGGGCTATACAAGTACCATAACCGGTATCAAAAAGAGGATTTCCTCTATTTGTACATCTTGGATCACCCAAAGGGAATAATTCAAACTCACCAGCTGAGTCAGTAAAAACTTTGTCGTATTCAGTTCCAGCAATACTTGTAGCGCTGCTCACCATATCCATTTGTGGGTAGTTCGAGTTCGTACTCGTATTTCTAAAAGCAGTGCTTGTTTTCCAAGGGGAATCATCATCCACAAAAGGTCTATGCTCACCAGCACCCCATCTAGGATCTTCCTGAGCATTAATCGCACCTCTGTCGTAGTGATCAAAGAAAACACTTACATTGGTAGCTCCATCATTGAAGAATGAGCCCCACTTAACATTAAAGGTATTATCTTCAGTTTCAAAATGATCATACGCTGTTATTTTTGCTCTTACGGTCAGACCTTCAAAGTCTTTTTGTAATACATTATTAACAACACCGGCTACAGCATCAGCACCATAAATAGCAGATGCTCCATCCCTTAATACTTCAACTCTCTCAAGGCCATATACAGGGATTAGGTTTGAGTTAGCTGAAATGGTTGGAACAAAGTCACCACCAATTAATTCTGTTTGATAGGTACCACTATTAACAAGTCTTCTTCCGTTGAGAAGTGTTAGTGTATTACCAACACCCATGTTTCTAAGGTTATATGCTCCTACATCACCACGGTTAGCATTAACACCACCGGAAGCGTCTTCAGCTTCATTGAAGTAGTTAGCACCTTGCTCAACTAAGTTCTCTAATAGGTCATCTCCAGAATCTACTCCGATAGTTTCAATATCTTTAGTAGAAATAACAGATACTGCCAAAGCATCCGTAATTTTTGCTCCCTTGATCTGTGAACCAACCACAACAACTTCTTCTACGTCATCATTTGATTGAGCAGAAATAGTTAATGGTAATATCAAGCCAAGACAAGCAAATAGCGCAATTTTAAATTTCATAGTTCCCCCTGTGTTTATGAACTTCATTAATAGTAACAAGGATGGTAATTTTTAAAAAGATTTAAGAAATAAAAATACATATTTAATGTTAATGACATCATAACTATAAGTTATGTATAATTAATTCAGGCATGCTCAACTCAAAACAAATAGAGATCTTTCATACTGTTTATCAAGAAAAATCCATTACCGGTGCTGCCCGATTACTAAATGTTTCTCAACCTTCTATTAGCAAAACACTTTCACTTAGCGAGGATAAGCTTGGTTACTTGCTTTTTAATCGCTTTCAAAAAAGACTGCTTCCTACACCTGAGGCAGATGCTTTATATGAAGAATCAAAAAATGTTATTAAAAGAATTCAAGCTTTTAATAGTATTGCGAGGAATTTATTAGATATATCAAGTGAATATATCAACATCGGCTGCACCCCATCACTCGGATTAACATTTTTACCTAAATTAATCAAAGAATATAAGTCAATAAATAAATCAGCAAAATTCAATATAACTAATCTTCAAAGCCAGGAACTTGAGGATCAATTAGATGAATTGATGTTTGATTGTGTAATCAGCTTTAACCAAAAGAAATCTGATCGTTTTGAAAAAGAGGTTTTGCATAGGGGTTCTTTAGTGCTGATTGGTCCTAAAGAGAATCCTTTAAATCTGCCGCAAAGCATTTCTTTAAAAGACCTTGATAACTTACCAATGATAAGAATAAAAAACCTTAAAACTAACACCTCACAAAATAACCTTGATGAGCAGATACAAAAGTCCGGTATTAATATAGAGTGGAATATGCAAACTGAAACTATACAAGTTGCTAAGGCTATGGTCAGTCAGGGATTAGGTTATGCAATCATCGATGATTACAGCGCTAGTATATTTTTTCAATCTGAGAGACAGCATAAGCTTTTGCCAAAAATGACATACGAATTTGGAATGATGATTAATCGGGAAAAGCCAATATCGCACCATGCCACAAATTTTATTAGCTTTGTTAAGACTAAAAAAGTTTAACTACTTTCTGTAATCTAATGGCGGCTTTCGATTCCCCAACAGAGGCGTATAAACGAATTCTTCTCCTACTCTATTTTGAAGCTCTTGTTTGGCTAAATCTATAGTTGAAGGATTAATTAAGAGTTCTATAGCGGTATCACTTAAAACCTCAGCAGCTAACTTTGTTCCTTTAAGACCGATTGAGGTTCCTCCAATTGCAACAGCTTGCCATGAATGAGATGCTGTGCCTGGAACCCAGGTTGCAATTCTTATTCCTCCTGTAGGAACTACCCAGCTAACATCTCCAACATCAGTAGAACCATATCCGTGAGTTTGCCTGTATGGGAGTACATTTTCTTGATCACCAATTACTCCCGAAGGGCTTACTAGTGTTTCATAGATCTCCTCGGCATATTTTTGCTCCTCTCTGTTGTAGCTAACTCCTCCTCGTTGAGTTAATTTCTCATACATGACCTGTTGTATTGAGTCATTGGGCAGCAATGAATAGTTTCCATGCATAACTTCATAAGTCATGGATGTTTCAGTTCCCATTGCTGCACCCTCAGCAGTCTTCACCACTCTTTTAAAGAGAGCATCAACCATTTGCATTTTAGGATGCCTGATGTAGTAATAAACTTCCGCAACATCTGGAACGACGTTTGGAGCCAAACCACCCTTTGTAATCACATAATGAATTCTTGACTCTTGCGGAATATGTTCCCGCATCAAATTAACCATCATATTCATCGATTCAACACCATCAAGTGCAGATCTTCCTTTCTCAGGTGATCCAGCAGCATGTGCAGAAATTCCCTTAAAAGTAAATTTAGCTGATTTATTGGAATTAGATGTCCTCGGATTTGCGTGATTTACACTTCCTGGATGCCAGTGAAGGGCTACGTCAACATCCTTGAAGAGGCCTTCTCGCACCATATAGACTTTCCCTGAACCACCTTCCTCAGCTGGGGTACCATAAAATCTTATTGTTCCAGGCATATTGGTTTTTTCAATCCACTCTTTGATGGTTACTGCTGCCCATGCAGAAGCTGCTCCAAACATGTGATGACCACAAGCATGACCTGCGATCCTATCGGTACGAGTCTCTTTAAAGGGAGATGATGTTTGCATCACTCCAGGCAGAGCATCGTATTCACCCAATATCCCAATAATGGGACCACCATTGGAATACTCAGCAATAAAAGCAGTTGGAATATCAGCCACTCCGGTTGTAATTTTAAATCCGTTCTTTTTAAGAACATTGATTAGAATTTCTGAACTTTTATACTCTTGATAACCAACCTCAGCTAAATCCCAAATATCCATTGCAACATTTTCAAATGTTGATTGGTGCTTTTTAATTGATTGGTTTACTGAATTTTGTGAGGCATCTATTGATGCAATAAATAGTGTTAAGAGACCAACACTGAGTCTTTGTACTTGATAGCTTTTCCAACCCATTCTTCTTCCCTCATGTTTTTTAAAATATCTACTTCATTTGATGTTACAACTTTTCTTTTTCCTTGCAAATCCTCAATGTATATAACTGCTTTTTCAGCATCTAACTGATCAAATAAAACTGTGTAACCGATAACATGCCCATCCCCGGACTCTAAAGTAGATATATCTTTAGGAAGATCAGTTTTTTCAGCTTCTTTAGTTGTATCCAAATGAGAGAACTCATCTAATTTATGTCCTGACCAAAGACCAAAAGCTTGTTTTGTCATCATTCCAGAGATACCCGTTATCAATGCAATATTATCTGGATCCTGCCTTAAAAGGAGCAATGCCTGAACCGTGGCATGAAGCATATAGTTATTTAATGGTCCTCCTGCAAATGGCATTCCCCCGGTAATTGTTTTAGGTATTGATGGATCTATCTCGAGGACGTTTTCACATTGCTGGATGGCAACCGGGAAACAGCTATACAAATCGATGATTGATGGGGGTTTACCATAATTTGAAATCTTTTTATTTATATACGCTGCAGACAATTCCAATCCTGCAGAACCAACAAAGCTTGGTCTTTCAATAAGAGCCAGCATGTGGTTAGTTTCAGATGAAGCCAGTGGGTATGATCTCTTATTTTGTGGGATCCTTAATTTATCAGCTATCTCTTCATCGATAATAATCATTGCCGATGCCTGATTCACATTCCATGAGGTGTTGTGTAATTTGTTATATGGATAAGCAATTGGTTTATTTTTAAGGGAGGGCTTGCTAATTTCTTTGGGTTGATATTCTTTTTGATTCCACGCATGAGGATTTTTTGCAGCAATTTGAGAGAAATCAGCATACATATTTGATAAATAATCTTCATGTTCTTTTAAAGAATGTTGTTTATGAAATCTCATTGCGCTTTCAAGAACTGCATAATAACCAACGGCCATCAATCCAAGGGTTTCAGCTTCTTGTGGCCCATATAAATCATCTTTTGCTTTTACGTACATGTCTGGATTCGTGTTGAGCTCAAGTTCTTTGAAGTCTTTTTTTTCTTTTAAAGCAGCAATCATTTTTGCTCTCGATTCACCGCCGAGAATAAGTCCACCACGAATTTCACCATTTTGAATTCTTAGCGCAGCAGAGTTTATGAGGTGCTGTTGTAAAACTCCGATTTTATTAACACTTGTTTTTGCATGCTGAAAACCATGCTTTTCTCCAATCCACTTACCTGGATCTCTGTATGCCCAAAAACCTTTAGGGATATCAATGATGTCGATGTAGTCAGTAATTTTTGGGTTGCCACAATCTTCAATAGCAGAGAGCGTGGCTTCTTCCATCAAAATTAATGCTTCATCAAGCTCATCATATGCTCCATGTTGTTGGATGATTCCAAGACCAACAACGACAGGTGTTTTTTTATTCATAAGTTTAAGAAATTAACTTAGCGAAGATATCTTGAAATGCTTTGTATAGCAACTGACCATAAAACAATTTAGAATAGCCAATCTAAATATTGGGGCTATAGCTCAGCTGGGAGAGCGCTTGCATGGCATGCAAGAGGTCGGCGGTTCGATCCCGCCTAGCTCCACCAAAATTATTAACAACGAATATAATTGTTTAAAGATGTTTATTAAGTTAAATCATGTCCTTATTGCAACAAGTCTAATCTTTGCAGTTTCAGTTTTTCCAAACGATCTAATCCCAAACATTAAATCTACAAAATCAAATGATATTAAATCTGTAATGTTTGTGGGACACAGTTTTTTTTATTACAACAACAGTCTCCATAACCACCTTGGAAAACTAATTAAGGCTGATCCTCAAATAGGAGATATCAAAAGACGCTCAATTACTATCAATGGGTCTTCATTGTCTTGGCATAATATTGAGAGTTATTTAAGTAATCCAAATATCGGCAGTTTTAAAATCGATGCCAATAAAGACAACTCTTTTATTGAATATGATGAGACCTCTTTGGATGCAGTAATAATGGCTGATTGCAGTCTTTGTCCAATTCACCCAAAGACCAAAGAAACTTTTTATAGTTACGTTGCAAAACATTCAAAAACTATTAGAAAAAATAAAGCAGAGCCCATACTTTTTATGACTTGGGGATATAAAAATAAACCCACAATGTATAAAAAACTTAAAAAAGAATTTTTAAAAGTAGCGAATTTAAATAATCTACTTCTTATTCCAGCGGGAGAAGCATTTGATCTTGGAAATAAGTCTCATCCAGAAATTAATTTATACACTACCGATAACAGGCACCCTTCAGAAGAGGGCACCTACCTTGCCGCAAGTGTTGTATTTGCGACTCTCTTTGGGCGCAGCACCGAAGGTAACATAGGAGTTGGTAATATCGAGCCATCCGTTGCAATCAAACTTCAGAGGATAGCCGACAAAACAGTTTCTGAATTTTTTAATATACAATTAAAATGAAAAAATGATCATTGGGGTTCCTAAAGAAGTTAAGAATAATGAATACAGGGTCGGCTTGACTCCTGAGTCGACCATGGCTCTTTGCAAAGAGGGGCATCAAGTATTAATTCAATCAGATGCTGGCAGCTCAATTGGTTTTAGTAATCAAGATTATATTGATTCAGGGGCCAAAGTAATCAATGAAGCCGAGGAAGTATTTAATAAATCAAATCTCATCATTAAAGTTAAAGAACCTATTGAGCAAGAATTGGATTATCTTCGGGAGGACTTAACGTTATTCACTTATCTTCATCTTGCTGGAAATCCCGAAAGTGCAAAAAAAATCTTAAGTACTGGCATTACTGGTATCGCTTATGAGACCGTAACTGATGAGAACAATGCTTTGCCATTACTGGCCCCAATGAGCGAAATCGCAGGGCAAATTAGTATAGTAGTAGGCTCATATAATTTACTTAAGCACAATCACGGAAAAGGGGTTTTGCTTGGATCATTTCAAAGTTTAGATTCGAGAGTTGTTACCGTAATCGGTGGGGGAGTCGCCGGCACCCAAGCCATTGAGAAGGCAATGGACAATAAGGCTATTGTAAATGTGATTGATTTATCCATGGATAAATTGAATTCCCTGAAAGCCAAATATGGAGAAAATAATGTTAATTACATTCAATCATCTCCTGAGGCTATCTTTGAAAGTATTAAAAAATCTGATCTAGTGGTGGGATCTGTGTATGTGATTGGAAAAGAAGCACCCAAGATTATAACTAGGGAAATGATTGGTGAAATGTCGCCAGGAACGGTAATGGTTGATATTTCCATTGATCAAGGCGGGTGTTTTGAGACCAGCAGACCAACTACTCATGATGAGCCAACATTTTTAGTGGATGATGTTGTTCATTATTGCGTTACCAATATGCCAGGTGCAGTCCCTTTAACTGCTTCACTTGCTTTGAATAAGGCTACTTTGCCTTACATAAAATTGCTAGCAAATTTAGGCATCGAAGAGGCTTTAAATCAAAATACTGGATTAAAGAATGGTCTCAATATTTCAAATGGTGAGATCAAGCATCAAGCAGTTAGTGAAGCATTAAGTTGAGTTAAATAATTTCCTTTACGGCTATCCTAGCATCAGATATTGCNCCCTCGATGTAACCGACCGAGGTGCAATCTCCTATCATNGAAACATTAAAATTATTTTCTATAAGTTCGTCAGCAAACTCAGTATTTGGCTCAGTTCCCATAGCTATTATCACCTGATTTGCTTTGATTGATTGAGATTTTCCATCAAGCTCAAAACTTACATCAGAGTTAGAGATTTTAATATCTTTTGCGTTCTTAATAATGTTTACTCCATGAGATTTAAGGATATGTATTACCCTAGACCTTCTAACAATACTTAAATTAGGACCTAAGTCATTGCTTGGTTCTACTACGGTAATCTTTTTACCTCTTTCGGTTAAAAATTCTGCTAGTTCTAAGCCAACCAGATCGCCACCAATAATGACAAGCTCTTTTTTAAGAGGCATCCAAAATTTACTAAGGACCCTTAAGGTGGATATATTTCTTAAGAGTTGAGAAAGATTGCCAGCTTTTAAGATTAGTCTTGAAAGGATATTTAGTTTTTTTTCAGCTTCACTGTTGCTTGAAATCAATAAGGACTTTAACTCCTCTCCATCAAAGACATGCCCTAATTCTTTGCCAGGAATTTGTGGCGCAGTTCTTTTGGCTCCGGTTGCAAAAAGCACATGATCAGGAGACATCTTTTTTAATACTTCTAGATTTGCTTTAGTTCTAGTTTTGATTTTTATTCCAAGATGTTTAAGACTATTTTTTAAATATGAAATCAAGGCTTGATTGGGTTCGTATGCAAGCGAGGCAACTCTTAAAGTGCCACCAATATCTTTTTCCTTCTCTAATACCGTAACCTCATGACCTCGTTCACCAAGAATTCTTGCTGACTCCATGCCAGCAGGCCCCGAACCAATAACCACAATATTTTTCTTTTTGTTGGATTTTGAATACAGATCTTTATCTTCAAATTCTTTNCCCATAGAAGAATTGACAGAGCAACACATGGGCTGATTTATAAAAATTTTGCTTACGCAAACGTAACAATAAATACAGGGCCTAACCAACGACTCTTGATTGTCTAGCAGCTTTTGAGGAAGAAATGGATCAGCAAGAAGCTTTCGTCCCATCACAACAAAATCAAAATCATTATTTTTTATGCCTGATTCAGCTAAATCTAAATCAATTCTTCCAACAGCCAAGATAGGAATTGAGCATNGAGCTTTAGCAAGCTTTGCGAACTTTATAAACCCACCTCGTTCATGAACAAGAGGAGCTTCCGTAAAGGCAATTCCTTTAGCAGGATTTCCATAAGCACTAATATCAAGAGCATCTGCTCCAGCTTCCTCAGCAAGTTTTATAGTAACGAGAAAATCATCAGTTGAGATTCCACCTTCAACTCTGTATTCAAATGCATCAAGACGAACAATTACCGGAATAGAACTAGGAATGGACGATTTAATATTTGAAATTATCTCTACCAATAATCTTGCTCTATTTTCTACACTTCCTCCATACTCATCTGTTCTTTTATTTACTGCGGGTGATAAAAAGCTAGAGATTAGATAGCCGTGTCCCGCATGAACTTCAATGGCATCAAAACCTGACTCGACTGCTCTTTTGGCNGCTGAAACAAAGTGTTTAATCTCGTCTTTAATTTCTTCAGTTGTAAGTTCNTGATATCTAGGGCCTTTTCCATCNGGGCCTGCNGCTTTNATGAAGTTCATTATTTCTGATTCAGTCAGNAGTCCAAACATGTCACTTGGATGCATTTTGGGNATGGATGGAACTGGAATTTCACGACCCGCAACAACATCTTCCTGAGAAATTTTTCCACTATGATTTAGTTGTGCAGCAATTTTGGTACCGTATTGGTGAACTCTTGATGTAAGGTCTTGTAAGTCTGGAATGAATCTATCCTCAGAATACCCAATCATATTAGGCATTGAGGATCCCGCAGGCCAACTTACCGCAGAGGTCTCTAGGATAATTAATCCTACACCTCCTTTAGCTCTTTCCTCGTAATAAGCTTTTAATCTTTCGTTTGCATGACCATCTTCTGAAGCGAAATTGGATCCCATTGGGGCCATCACAATTTTATTTTTTAATTGCATATCTCCAATGGAGGAGCTTTCAAGAAGGTTTGTATATTGCATATCTTTTACTTAGTGCATGAAAAATTATAGCCTATAGGACTAACTATTTAGGACAACTATTATGGAAGTTTTAAACAAAGAAATAAGAGCATTGATCGATAAAGAAGCGATTAGAGAACTTGTAAATCTTTATTGTCAGGCAGCTGATAGGCATGATCATGAACTCATGCGATCCCTATATCATGAAGATGCTGAGGATGATCACGGTTCATTTTTTAGAGGTAAAGCTATGGAGTTCATTGATATGCTTCCAGAGATCCAAAGCAATATGGCAATCCTTCATCACAATGTAACGACCCACAACATTAAGTTAAACGGTAANAAGGCAGAAGGAGAAACTTATATTATTGCTTTCCACAAAGTAAAGGATGNNGNTNAAGGCCATGATGTTCTNATNGGTGGGAGATATTTTGATAAATATGAAAAAAGAAAAGGGGTTTGGAAGTTTTCTAAAAGGGTGGTTGATGCAGATTGGGTTTATGTAAACGAACCCTCAGAAGTTAATCTTGAACATCCGATGATTCAAGGAGCAAATATTGGAACCTCAGACCCGACAGATCCTTTGTATTTGCATTTAAAAAGCTTTAAAAGAGGACTTAGGACTTAAATTAAGTTAGTTAGCTCTCTAAAGTGTTTTCTGCAATAAACTTTGTATGTATCATTTCCACCAATCTGTATTTTTTCACCTGCAGTAATCACCTTGCCA
>NHFF02000005.1 GCA_002172535.2 Gammaproteobacteria bacterium TMED104
TTTTTGAAGTTTGATAGCTGTTTTTACTAAGAAAACCATCCAATCTACTTGCAATGTTAAATAATTTACCTACCAACGATGAATTAATTTTTTTTACAAAATCTTTTAGATCAAGATCTATATCATCAATCTTTGCATTTAACTTGCTGGCAAAGTAAAAACGCAAAAGATCTGGTTCATAGACTTCAGCAAATTTATCAGCAGAAATTAAAGTGCCTTTTGACTTAGACATTTTTTCGCCATTCAAAGATAAAAATCCATGAGCATGGATTGAACTAGGAAGCTTGTATCTTGATGCATTCAGCATTGCAGGCCAGAAAAGACCATGAAAATAGATAATATCTTTACCAATGAAGTGGTGAATCTCATAGTTTGAATCTTTTCCCCATAAATTTAAATAATCTATTTTCTTCTTATCACAAAAATATTTAGATGCAGCTATGTATCCAATAGGCGCATCAACCCACACATAGAAATATTTATCATCATGTTGAGGAATTTTAAAACCAAAATAGGGTTTATCTCTAGAGATATTCCAATCTTGAAGATCACCGCCAAGCCATTCTAATAATTTATTTTTTACTGATTCTTGAATGATCAAATCATCCAAGTATCCACTTAGAAAATCTTTACATTTATTTAAATTAAAAAAAATCTGATTAGTTTTTTTCTTGCTTGGTTCACTTCCTGATAAAGCAGATATTGGGTTCTTAATGTCAATTGCATCATAGGTAATACCGCATACCTCACAACCATCACCATATTGATCTTCAGCTCCACATGATGGACAAGTTCCTTTGATGTATCGATCAGCAAGAAACATTTTTTCTTGATCATCAAAGAGTTGTAATATTTCTTTCTCATACACCAAATCGGCTTTCACCAAGTCATTATAAATTTCATTAACTAATTCCTCATTTTCTACAGAATGAGTTGAGTGATAATGATCATGCTCAATCCCAAATGAATTTAGAGTCTTAAGATGTTCAATTTGAATTCCTTTGGTAAATTGTTCTGGATCCTGAGCTTCCTCTTTTGCCTTAATCATAATTGGAGCGCCATGAGCATCATCAGCACAAAAATTCAGAACATTATTACCTTCCATTTTATTAGTTCTTACCCAAATATCAGTCTGAGTATGCTCAAGTAGATGACCTATGTGCAACGGGCCGTTTCCATAGGGTAGAGCAGTGGTAACTAATAAATTTTTTTGTTTTGAATTGGCCACAATATAAAGAAATATTGAGTTATTATATATTAGAAATTTTCCTTTATGAGCATCAAGAAAACTATTGCCATAGCCTCAGCTAAGGGTGGGGTAGGCAAGTCTTCAATTACTTCGCTTTTAGCAAAAAAACTTTCCAGAGATTTTTCAATTGGCATCCTTGACGCAGATATTTATGGGCCTAATCAACATATTATCTTTGATGTCACTTCAGCTAAGCCTGAAATAATCGAAGAAGATCATAAAAAAAGATTTATTCCATTAAATGTAGAGGGTATTAGATTAAATTCAATGGGATTTATTTTGGATAATGAAAAGGCTGCAATTTGGAGGGGTCCAATGCTTAGCGGTGCAATAAAACAACTAAGTGAGTTAACTAAATGGGGAGACTTGGACTACCTGTTGATTGATATGCCGCCTGGAACTGGTGATGCATATTTAACCGTTGCAAGTGAGATAAAGCCTGATGGAGTTATTCTTGTTACCAGTAACAGCAAACTAGCAGTAAGTGATACATTAAAGTCTGTTCAGGTCTTTAAAAAATTAAATTTATCTTGCATGGGATTTATTTTGAATATGGTTGATGACTCACAAGGGAAATTTATTCTTTCTGCAGATGAAGTTGAAAAGACGCTTGGTACTGAATTTCTTGGAAGTATTCCTTTGAACGATGAAATAAAAAACTTTAATTTTGATAGTATTGATGATTCTTTATTTGGGATTGTAGATAATGTTGCTAATGCATAGAGTTTTTCTAAAAATTCTTTTTCTCATTCCTGTTATNGGTTATGCAAATGATCCATTTGAAGAAATCAATAGAGANGTNTGGACATTTAATGAGGGNGTTGACAANAGAATTGCTAGGCCNGTTGCTGAATTTTATGATGATGTGNTACCAANACCGGTTCAATCNTCAATAACAAATTTTTTNAGTAATTTAGATGAAATTGATAATTCAATNAATCAATTGCTCCAAGGTAAACCTGTTGCNGCTGGNAATGATTTTGCCAGATTTCTNGTAAATACTACATTTGGNTTTTTAGGCNTTTTTGATGTTGCTTCNATTATGGGTCTTGANGAACATGATGAAGATTTTGGTCAAACATTAGGTGTTTGGGGTNTTCCNACTGGCCCTTATTTAATGCTTCCNTTTTATGGNCCAAGNAGNCCNNGAGATTTNGTNGGTAGACCNATTTCAGGAGTTTTATCNGGNACNTTTTCGATAGAAGAGAGCGATGTNAGNCTNTCAATTACCGCANTAGATGCNCTTGAAACACGAGCTAGATTNCTGGATGTGGAAAGNTTGATCGTAGGGGATAAATATACCTTTATTAAGAATTCCTATCTTCAGTATTCAGAATTTGAAGTTCAAGATGGTGAAGAAATTGANGANGACTTTACTGATGATATGGATGATTTNCTGCTTGATGATTAAATNANGCTAAGTANGANGATAATCNCTCAAAAGATCCTGATAAATTTCCCTCTTTCATGATCTGGTTTATTTCATACCTATATTTTCTTGCATTTTTNAGNCCTTTATTTAAACCNTAAATATGCTTTAAAACTTGATTTAATCGNATCTTAGGGTCATCNAGNTNCTCNAGATAGTTNAGATANNCTTTTAAAATATCAAGTCTTAATATCTNNNTTTTAGGCTCTCCANAAATTTCACTATCCACATCNTCAAGCATCATGGGATTATCATAAGGAGCTCTNCCAAGCATAACGCCATCAACATTTTNAAGATGATCTTTAGCCTCANNTAATGANTCAATGCCGCCATTGATAATAANTTNNAGCTCTGGNAAATCCTNTTTTATTNGATANACATAATCATATTTAAGTGGNGGTATAGNTCTGTTTTGTCTNGGAGATAANCCTTTAAGAATTGCATTTCTNGCATGAATAATNANNGTNNCTATGTTTTGATTNGCTATNCCNTCAACAAAAGATCNCAAAAAATCATAATCTTCAATTTTATCAATGCCNGTCCTGCATTTTGCAGTNACTGGAATTGATACTGATTGCTTCATCGCATTTAAACATCTCTGNACAAGNTTTGGTTCAATCATTAGGCATGCACCAAAGGAACCTTTTTGAACTCTCTCAGAAGGGCATCCAAGATTAAGATTAATTTCNTCATAGCCCATGCTNTCTGCTATCTCAGAACATTTTGCTAATTCATCTGGATTTGAGCCTCCCAACTGCAAGGCAACAGGGGATTCGATNGATTTATTAAAGTCNAATTGATGNGTTGCATTNCCATGGATAATTGCACCNGTNGTAACCATTTCTGTATATANAAATGATTTTTTAGTGATNAAACGCATNAAGTAACGATCATGAATNTCGGTGCACTGCATCATAGGAGCAATGCANAATTTATGATTCANCTCTTGCAATTTTTATAGAAAATAAATTACNGAAAAAAGCCCTACANCACTCAATACAAGCGTNTATGGCAAAGCCATAANCACCATTCGCATNTAAGAAAGATTAATNAATGGTGCTAATGACGAGGTCAATAAAAATAAAAAGGCTGCCTGTCCATTTGGTGTAGCAATTGATGGAATATTNGTNCCNGTATTNACTGCNACTGCCAATTTATCAAATTGATCACGAGTGATCATGCCTGAATCAAGNGCCGCTTTAATTTCGTTGATATAAACTGTTGCCACAAAGACATTGTCACTAATCATNGAAAGCACACCGTTTGCAACAAAAAATAATGGTGCCTGAATATCTGCANTTTGGGCCAANACATAAACAATAATTGGATCAAATAAGTTTTGATCATGAATAACACCAACGATGCAAAAGAAAACAACCAATAATGCAGTAAATGGGAGCGCTTCATTAAAGGCAGGCCCAAGATCATGCTCTTCAGTAACACCTTTAAAAGCAGTCAGCAAAACTATAACGCCTAGACCAATAATACCTACTTCAGCAACATGAAGAGCCAAAGCAATAATTAATAGAATCCCAACGAAAGATTCGATTAAAAGATTTGTTTTATCTTGTTCAGTTAGATTACTTTTTTGATAGTCACTGTAATTTTCAAATATGTCTTTGATTTCACTAGGTAGTTGAGTTCCAAAGCCTGCAATTTTAAATTTTTCAACTGCAAAGCAAGTAATCATGCCAGCTGCAAATACAGGCATGGTAATAGGGGCCATTATTATAATGAACTCAATAAACTCCCAATCGGCAACATTTGCAATTAATAAATTTTGAGGCTCACCCACAATAGTGCAAACTCCACCAAGCGCAGTACCTACCACACCATGCATTAAAAGATTTCGCAGAAAAGCTTTAAAATTTTCTTGTTCTTCTTGGCCTAATGAATTTAAGGATGAGTCATCAAGGTAATTGTGGTCCTCTCCAAAACTTTTACCTGATGTGGCTAAGTGAAAGATTCGATAGAAACCAATACCAACACCTATCAGAACTGCTGTAACAGTTAATGCATCAAGAAAAGCAGATAAGAATGCAGCTACAAAACAAAATAACAATGAGAGCAACGTTTTTGATTTAACTTGTAAGAATAATCTTGTAAAGATTGTTAGCATTAAGTTTTTCATGAAATAGATACCTGCAACCATAAATACAAGCAACAGAATTACTTCTAGGTTATTTTCAACCTCATGCATTAAGGTGTATGGAGTAGTCAAACCCATGAATAGCGATTGAATTGCAATTAATCCACCTGGCTGAAGGGGATAGCACTTTAAAGCTAGAGCAAGGGTAAATATAAACTGAATTAACAACACCCAGCCCATGATGAAACCGCCATCGAAATTTAATTGATTAAGAAGCCAAAGCAGGAATGGATTTACTATTAAAAAGCCAATAATTGTTTTTTTATACCACTCTGGAGAATGACCTAAAAATGAACTATATAAATTATTAATCAATGCCATAATTACACCTATGAAATTTGTTAGGCAACTTAAACCTAAACTCAGTGATGATGCTGAGGTAATGATATTTTATCAGGATAAATTATTAATCAATAATAAAAACCAGAGATTTATACATACCTGCAAAGAATTTAGCTTATTTTTTGATATAAATGATCTAATTGCTATTGCTTTAAAAGATAACAAAACACTATGCACTGTAGACATAGCTAAAAACTTATTTTTAGATTTAGACGACTATGATTTTGTTGATTTAAGAATGATATTGGGCTCACTTGATCAAGAGAGCTTTTCGTTAATTGGACGATCTAAAATGATAAATTACTGGCGACGTAATAGTAAGTACTGTGGTGCATGTGGAAAGAAAACAGACTTCATTTCATCAGAAGAAGCTTTCCAGTGCTCATGTAATAACGAATTTATTTATCCAAAAATATTTCCTTGTATCATTACTTTGATCCATAGAGGCGATGAGATTTTGCTTGGAAGAAGTAAACATTTTCCAAAAGGTATGTTTAGCACATTAGCAGGTTTCATAGAGCCTGGTGAGAGTTGTGAAGAGGCTCTGGTTCGTGAAGTTAAGGAAGAAGTTGGCATCAATGTAAAAAATATTAAATATTTTTCAAGCCAAAACTGGCCATTTCCCAGTCAACTCATGATAGGTTATTTTGCAGAATACGATTCAGGAGAAATAATTCTTGAAGATGAAGAAATTGAAGAAGCTTATTGGTTTAATTTAAATAAACTCCCTTCAATTCCGCCTGAAGGCTCAATTTCAGGTCTACTCATTCGCTCTTATATCGAGGATCATTCTTAGCTCTTTTTGGAGCATCTTTAACTTCTTGAGATACAGGCTGGGCAACTTCGGTAATCTTACTTTTCACCTTAGAAGATTCAGTTTGAACTGTTTCCTTTTTTATAGGCGCTGGATTCTTAGCAGTATCTTTCTGCTGATTCTCTAGCTGGTTATTGGCATTATTTTTATTTGGTGATTTCCTATCATTTGAAGTTTTATTATTTCTATTTTGAGGTCTTCTATTGCGATTATTTTTTTGCGGAGCTCGCCTGTTATCTCTTCTAGAATTTTTATTACTATGTTGTTTATTTTTTCTAGTATGTTGTGTTTTTGCACGAGGCTTTCTTTTGCTATTAGATTTTTTCTTTTTCTTATTCTTGCTGTCGTTATTAAATAAAAATGAAATAATACCTTTTAAAGCTGATTTCTTTCTTTTTGGCATTTTTGGAGGTGCTGCTACTTCAACTAAGGGCTTGTTATTAGTTAAGGTTTGATCAGCATCTCGCCATGACATGTCTGGCTCAGGACTCTGAGGTGTCATTTGATAAGAAGTTTTTCCTTTAACGTCACTTGATTTAACTCTAGCAACTTTATAGTAAGGACGTGACTTGTATGGATCAGCTACAACAATTACTGCAACCTTATTCATATTTTCTATGGTGATAATTTCTCTTCTTTTTTCATTAAGTAAATAACTGGCTACATCTGCGGGCACAAAAACATGAATTTCAGCAGTATTTTCCTTGGCTGCGTCTTCACCAACAATTCTAAGAATAGACTGCCCCAATGATTTTGGACCTCTCACGAGAACATGCTCAATGTCATATGTTTCATTTAACGATGGTCTTAATCTCTGTCTTGAAAGTTCAAGCAAGCCAAACCTAGATATCTCACTAATTTGGATTCTTGCTCTATCACCATGAACAGCTCTTCTTACTGCATTAAGAACTTTTGACTGATTTGTTTCATCTTGCATGTCTATGAAGTCGATAACCACTAGGCCACCAAGATCTCTTAGTCTTAGTTGACGAGCAACCTCAACTGCAGCTTCCATGTTTGTTGCTAAGGCTGTTTCTTCAATATCCTTACCTTTTGTAGCTCTAGATGAATTTACATCAATTGTTACCATAGCTTCGGTTGGATCTATAACTATAGATCCACCAGATGGGAGGCTTATCTCTCTTTGAAAAGCAGACTCAATCTGAGATTCGACTTGATAGCGATTAAATAAGGGTATTTCTTCATTATAGAACTGCACCTTGGTGGCATGATCAGGTATTACTGATTCAGCAAACATTGATGCTTCTTCGAATACATCTTTATCGTCTATAAGTATTTCTTCTATGTCTTCTTTAAAATAATCTCTAAAGACTCTAAGTATTAACTTGTCATCTTTGTAGATAAGAGAAGGGCACTCAGATTCGTCTAAATTACCACTTATTTGCTTCCATAGAGATAAAAGGTAATCAAGATCCCATTGAAGCTCCTCATGATTGCGTCCGAGACCAGCTGTTCTTACAATAACGCTCATACCTTCTGGAATTGGAAGGTTTTTAATTATGTCCTTAACTTGGTCTCTTTCTTCGCCTGATATTCTCCTTGATACACCTCCACTTTTAGTAGAGTTTGGTATTAAAACTAAGAATCTTCCTGCTAAAGATAGTTGAGTAGATAATGCAGCTCCCTTGGTACCTCGTTCTTCCTTTAGAACCTGAACAATAATTTCATCGTTTTCTTTAAGAGTGCATTTTCTTTTGCCTTCATTGTCTTTTTTAAAATATTCTGAGGTCAGTTCTTTAAGTGGAAGGAATCCATGTCTCTCTGATCCAAAATATACAAATGCTGCATCTAAGCTAGTTTCAACCCTAGAAACCCTAGCCTTAAAAATACTGCCTTTGAGGAGATTTTTATCACTCGTTTCATTATCCAAGTCATACAACTTGGCCCCTTCAACTAATGCCACACGAATTTCATCAGTCAAAGACTTATTAATTAATATTCTTTTCATTTTTTTCTCCAGTAACAGAGAAGAACAAGCATTCCATGCTGTTGAATCAGAGAGTCTTATCGGGATGGTTGCTCTCTAATTGGGCTACCTTAGTAGCTTGAATTAAAACTGTTCTTTCTTCTCTTAATTTATCTTGGTTAACTCTATAATTAACCCTAATTTTATTGCCTTTTAAAATAGGCTTTTGCTAAGTTAATTTAGCCTTAGCTTTATCTAATTTGGTAGATAATACACCAATGAGCCAAAAAAACCTAAAAGTAGACGCAAACAATGATCAGAGAAGGCTGGATAATTTTTTGATATACAAATTTCCAAATTTACCTAGATCTAAGATATATAGCATGATTAGGAAGGGTGAGATAAGGATTAACTCAAAGAGATGCAAAGCCCAAACAAAAATAAGTTTAGGAGATGAGATTAGATTACCTCCGTATCTTGAATCAGAAAAAAGAGATAATAATTTTAAGAACTTACCCCCAAATATTGAAAAACTTATAAAAAATTCAATTATTTTTGATGACGATGATTTTATAGTTATTAACAAACCCGAAGGTATTAGTGTGCATGGAGGGTCTGGACAAAAATTTAGTTTAATTGATGGGGTCAGAAGTATATATTCTTCAAATGACATAGATTTATGTCATAGGCTTGATAAGGAAACATCTGGATGTATCGTCCTATCCAAAAATAAGCTATTTTTAAAGCACTTTAATGGTTTATTAAGAACCAAGAAAATTACCAAGACATACCTTGCCATTATTTGTGGGAAACTTAAAAAATCAATAACCGTAACAGATAAATTAATAGCAAGAAGAAGAAATAATATCAAAACATCACTAGTTGACGATTCTGGGAAAGAAGCACTTTCAATATTTAATCCTGTAAAGATTTATAAAAACTATACTTTGGTTGAAATTGAGATAATTACTGGTAAATTGCATCAAATCAGAGCCCATGCAGAATCAATTAAACATCCTGTATTGGGAGATTTTAAATACGGCAATATTAACCTTTTCAAAGAGTTTTTTAGATCGCATCCAACATTTAAAAGATTGGCGTTACATGCCCAATCCATTACTTTTTTGAACATTGATGATCAACAGCATTTATTTATAGCTGATCTTAGTGATGATTTCCAAAAAGTTATAAAGATTTTTAGTTAATTTTTTATACTCAATACCAATATTTTCTGTTAGGATACATTTTTTTTAGATTATGGCTGTACAGAAAAGTAAAAAAACTAGATCTCGAATTGGAATGCGTCGTTCTCATGATGCACTTTCATATCTAACACTCTCTACTGATCCGGTATCTGGTGAACGTCATTTACGCCACCAAATGACAGCTGATGGCTTTTATAAAGGTAGATTAATTAAAGACCTAAGAAAGCCTGAAAAAGAAGAATCAGAAGAAATCGAAGCATAATCATGCACAAAAAACTCTTCCTTGTGTTCCCTGGACAGGGTTCTCAGCATTCCTTTATGTTGAGTAAGAATAACCTTCTATCGTATGCTGAGAGTTCAACAAATAAGATAGCATTAGACTGCTTATCAGACTTGATTTCCGAGGATCCATTAAGCCTTATCGAGTCAGATGATGATCGTATAAATCAAACCTCGATCACTCAACCTATATTATTGTTTGTTTCTTATCTTCATTATCAAAAATTATTGGAAGTGCACCCAAATATTGAAATAGATAGCATGTCTGGACATTCCCTCGGGGAATATACAGCTTTAGTCTGCGCCTCTGCCATAGACATATGCGATGCTCTAAAGCTTGTTCGAAGCCGAGGAGAGCTAATGGAAAAGGCTGAACATGGTTCAATGTCGGCAATATTGGGAATGGATACCCAAGATGTAATTAATATATGTAAGAATATTACCGATGAGAGTGCTGGGGTGGTAAATGCAGCAAATCTTAATTCGCCTCTGCAGACTGTTATTTCTGGCAATACCGTTGAAATTGAATTGGCAGAAGAGAGCTGCAAAGAGCAGGGAGCGAAAAGAGCTATTAGGCTTAACGTTAGTGTCGCATCACACTCAGAATTGATGAGAGAATCAGCAAATTTATTTAGTTCAATCCTTGAAGAGGTAGATATTAGCAGGCCACAGTACAACATCTATCAAAATGCTGATGCTATCGCTAATACAGATCATAATTTAATAAAGGATAACTTAGTTAAGCAGCTTTACATGCCTGTAAAGTGGCTATCAATTATGCAGCATGTCACCAATGATCAATATTTAATTGAGGTTGGGCCATCAAAAGTACTTGTAGGTCTATGCAAAGCTAATGGAGTAAAAGAATTTAGTTATACTAGTATCAGTAATTATTCAGAGTTATTTTNAGAATCATGAAATCNGTATTNATCACAGGTNTTTCAAGGGGTATNGGNCTNAGTATTGCAAAAGAATTTANCCAAAATGATTATTTTGTATTTGGTACCTCTAGATCAAAATTTGACNTATCTAAAGCNNTAGAATCAAGTAATTGTNAGCATCTTANGNTTGACGTTAACGATAGAGATTCTATTGCGTCTCTAATGAAAGATATTCCAGGTGAAANTAATACATTGGATTGTTTAGTAAATAATGCAGGAATAACNGCAGATCAGNTATTTATANGNATGAAANACTCTGAATGGGANGATGTTATTAATACAAATCTAACAGGTATTTTTAATATAACTAAACCNGTTAGNAAGATGATGTTAAAGCAAAAAAGCGGTTCAATAATTAATATTTCAAGTGTATCTGGGTTGATGGGAAATGCNGGTCAAGTTAATTATTCATCATCGAAGTCTGCGCTATTAGGATTTACAAAATCCTTGGCCAAAGAGCTTGCTCCAAGAGGTATAAACGTCAACTGTATATGTCCAGGTTTTATTGAAAGCGATATGACTAATGAGCTTACTAGTGATCAGCGAGATCAGGCAATAAGTCAAATTCCCCTGGGTAACTTTGGTTCTGATACTGACATTGCAAAGTTAACTCTATTTTTATCATCTGACAATGCTAAGTACATTACAGGACAAAGTATTAGCGTTGATGGTGGAATGTATATGTAAACATATTTACTAATTTTGAGATTATTGGGGTAGAATACANATCTCATTTATCTGGAGGTTTTTCAGTGAGCGTAGAAGAAAGAGTAAAAAAGATAGTTTGTGAACAACTTGGTGTTGGAGAAGACGAAGTAAATACTGATTCATCTTTTGTTGATGATCTAGGTGCTGATTCTCTTGACACTGTCGAGTTGGTTATGGCACTTGAGGAAGAGTTTGATCTCGAAATTGCTGATGAAGAAGCAGAAAAGATTTCAACTGTCCAAGAAGCAGTTAATTATATAAATTCTAATAGCTAAACTACCTCCATGCATTTGGAGAGACGTGTTGTNATAACGGGTCTTGGAGCACTTTCTCCATTAGGTAATTCTGCACAAATTTCCTGGGATGCCTGCTTGAAGGGTANCAGCGGTATTCAAAANATCGATTTTGAAATACCCGATTGTCCNGTATCTATTGGTGGAAAGCTCAAGAATTTTGATGTTAATGAATATTTGCCGGCTAAGGAGTCCAGGCGTATAGATCCATTTATTCAGTATGGAGTTGTAGCTGCTAACCAAGCAATAAAAGACACAGGTTTAAGTGATAATGACTATATTCCTGAGAGAGTTGGCGTTTCATTTGGCTCAGGGATTGGCGGCCTTCATTCNATAGAAAAAAATCATCATATTTTGAACAATTCTGGTATTCGAAAGGTATCACCTTTCTTTGTTCCAGGATCAATTGTCAATATGATATCTGGCCTTGTTTCGATTGAGCATCAATTTAAGGGACCCAATCATTCAGTGGTTACAGCTTGCTCTACGGGCAATCATTGCATTGGAATTGCTGCAAGATCTGTAGCTTACGGTGAGGCAGATATTATGATTGCTGGAGGTGCAGAAATGGCTTCAACCCCATTAGGAATTGCGGGTTTTGTTTCATCAAGAGCCCTTTCTACTAATGATAATCCTAAAGAGGCTTCACGACCTTGGGACCAGGACCGAGATGGCTTTGTATTGTCGGATGGTGCTGGTGCACTAGTCCTTGAGGAATTGGAGCATGCTAAGTCAAGAAATGCGAATATATATGCAGAGCTAGTAGGTTTTGGAATGAGTTCAGATGCTTATCATATGACCGCGCCACCAGAATCNGGTGATGGAGCAGCTTTGGCCATGTCCAATGCCTTGAGTGATTCAAAACTAAATCCCGATGAGGTTGATTATATAAATGCACATGGAACTTCAACACCGCTTGGTGATATTGCAGAAACCAAAGCAATTAAAAAAATTTTTTCAAACCCGCCAGTTATTTCTTCAACCAAATCAATGACTGGGCACACCCTTGGAGCTGCAGGTGCACTAGAGTCTATTTTTTCAATACTAGCGCTTCAAGATCAAATCATTCCTCCAACAATTAATCTCCATAATCAAGATCCTGAATGTGATCTAGATTACAATGCTAATCAAGCCAGAGATAAAGAGGTTAATGTGGTAATGAATAATTCCTTTGGCTTTGGAGGAACTAATTCAACTCTTGTATTTAAAAAGATTTAACATAATTCTTGCACTAGCTGTCTTTATATTTTTTGCGTTCTCACTTATTGGGGTAACGCATGCTATATCAGATAAAAAGATCTCCTCATCCTTTACAACTTATTTAGTTCCAAAAGGACAAAACTTAAATCTTGTCATTGAAGATTTAGCAGATTCTGAATTTCAGAAATTTTTTTTAAAAATTTATGCTTACTTGTATAACTTTGAAGAAATAAAGTTTGGTAATTACGACTTACAAAATAAAGCTTTCTCAGAGTTAATCCAAGACATGAATTCTGGGAATGTGATCGTAAAGTCATTTACTTTGATTGAAGGGATGACGGTTTTTGATATTAAAAATTTATTTAATTCATTAGATTTAGCTAATAATTGTATTAATCTAGAGTGCTTAAAAAAAGATTTAGGATTCAGNGAAGGNATCTTATATCCNGATACGTATTTTTATAGTAGNGAAGACTCNTTAGCCGAAATTTTAATCAATGCGGAGCTTANAATGNNNCAGGCTCTTGATGAAGTTTGGATTAATAAGAATGAGGANAATTTAAATTCTAAATCAGAACTTTTAATTCTTGCTTCAATTATTGAAAAAGANGCAGGCAATGAGGAAGAAAAAGTTNTAATTTCCAGTGTCTTCCATAANCGACTTAAATTAAGGATGAAACTCCAAACAGACCCAACAATTATTTATGGGTTGTTGCCAAATTTTAATGGCGANATTACTAGAAAAAATCTAAGAGATAAATCCAACCCTTACAACACGTATCAAATTTCTGGTTTACCNCCNACACCTATAGCTATTCCTAGCATTAGTTCNCTTAAAGCTGCTGCAAATCCTNTCGAAAGCAGTTATATTTATTTTGTCTCNAAAGGAAATGGCACACATAAATTTTCAGTNACGTATGAAGAACATCTAGANGCCGTAGAAAAGTATCAGTTAAATTAATTATGAAGATAATAAGTTTCGAGGGAATTGAAGGGGTTGGGAAATCAACTCAAATTAAACTCTTAACAAANNACTTTCANTCANNTGGAATTTCATATGAGCAATTCAGAGAGCCTGGNTCATCTGATGCAGGTGAAANAATCAGAGAACTCCTTTTAGATAAATCTTTGCANTTAAGCTCATCTACAGAGNTATTATTGATGTTTGCAGCTCGNAGCGAACTTATTAATCAAAAAATNNATAANTCCTCANCTGAATTTGTNATTCTAGATAGATATTTTCATGCNTCAGTNGCATATCAAGGTTATGGAAGAGGAATTAATCTNGATAGNATTTANCAGCTAATTGAGATAACNGAATGCCCAACTCCATCATTAACAATAATTCTTGATATNGATGTTGAAACTGGATTTAAAAGAAAAGCTGCNNATACAAAGGATAGGATAGAAAGTGCAGGTGATGACTTTTTTNANANGGTGAGAGCAGGGTANTTAGAAATCGCAAAAGATCATGACTATATTAAGGTAGTTGATGCCGATGATGATCCTGAAGCAATTCATCAAAAAATTATTTCACTTNTTGNAGAGATTAATCATGATTANTTATCCATGGCTTGAAGAAGTNNCTCAAANACTAGACCAACTATTNAGTTCAAAAGTTCTTANTCTTGAGGGTCCAAAAGGTNTGGGTAAAAAAGAAATTGCTCATGAAATNGCCAAGCATAAATTATGNTCTTCAAATAATGCNTGNGGNGATTGCAATGCTTGNAAGACATTCNTTGCTAGNACCCATCCAGANTTTTTTATTCTTAATAATCCTGATANCGAATCNATTAAAGTTGATCAAGTTAGAGAATTAATTGAATTTATGAATCTTTCAGCAACATCCCAACATAAAGTTGCAATTATAGAAACNNGCAATTTGATGACCANNCAGGCNCAAAANGCATTACTTAAAATTGCTGAGGATCTAAATGAGAAAAGTTCATTAATTCTAGTTTCAGACCAAGTCAGATCTTTGCTTCCAACAATTTATAGTCGCTCTCATAGACTTTTAATTAAGGAACCCTCGCGAATAGATATTGATTCATGGATAAAAAGCCTGGGGTATCATGATGAGACAGTCTTTAATTTTCCAAGCTATTTTTCGCCCTTAGATATATTGGGGGCGATTAAGTCTGGTGAAACGGCAATGTACAGCGAAATGTATTCCGGTTTCCAGCATCTTTTATCAAAAGGCAATGGTTATGAAAAATTTATTAAGCATTTCAAGGACTTATCTTTAACGTTTAATGAAAAATTAGTTTTTTTAAATGACTGTTTAAAGATCCAGCTAGGTAAAAATCTAAATTTTTATCCAAAAACTGAGAATACAAAAGAGTTATCCGAGGAAGAAATTTTCAATTTATCTAACTTAATTGAGGAGTTAACGCAGCAGATTTTTGATTTATCAAAAGTAAAAGGTCTTAATGAGCAAGTTGGGATGAATTATTTTTTATCCAAAGTCCACTCTATTTATAATTAAACACTTATCCTGATATTGTTGATCCACCATCAGCTACAATTGTTTGACCGTTAATATAGCTTCCTGCTTTGGAGGCTAACATTACAGCTATACCACCAATTTCATCAGGCTCACCAATTCGTTTCATGGGATTGGTTGCAGTTACCGATTTCAATATATCAGGATTTTCCCATAAGGCTTTTGCCATATCTGTTTTTATTAGGCCTGGCGCAATGGTATTAGCCCTAATATTATGTTGTCCAAATTCTACTGCCAAGTTTCTTGCTAGAGCCATATCTGCTGCTTTGGTCATTGCATAGGTTCCAATAATTGAATTTCCTCTAAATCCACCGATACTCGAAATGATAATGATGACCCCATCTTTTCGTTCTATCATTTCAGGTAAAACAAGATTACACAGTAGGTGATTTGATTTAATGTTGTTATTAATGATCTTATCAAATGCTTCTTCTGAGATTTCTAATGAACTTCCCATATGTGGATTTGATGCGGCATTACAAACCAAAACATCTATTTGGCCAATCAATTCTTTAGATTGAATCACTAGATTTGCTAATTGATCTTTGTCACTAATATTGCATGAAATTGGAAAGGCTACATCTCCACCAATATCATCATTAATTTCTTTAGCAGTTGCCTCACAAACATCATACTTTCTACTAGAAATTATTACCTTGGCTCCTGCCTTAGCGCATTGCCATGCAATTGATTTACCAATTCCTCTTGATGAACCTGTGATCAAAACACTTTTATTTTTTAGTTCAAATAGTTCCATAGCTCTTATATCCTTTATAATTCTAAAATGTTTGAAAAAGTAGAAATATATTCCAAATCAAATTGTATCTTTTGTGACAAGGCTAAACATCTCTTTAATTCAATGAGAATTGAGTATGTAGAACATAATGCTGAAGATCAAGCTACGTTTACTGAATTGATGGAACGTAATCCTGCTGCAAGAACAATGCCTCAAATTTTTATCAATGACCAACTTATTGGCGGGTTTACTGACCTTGAGGCCTGGTTAGAAAATAATAATTAGGATTTTCCATGGTCGCATTTAATGATTTTTTAAAATTACTTGATAGTCAACTTAGTGGCTCTTGGTGGTTTCCTGCGCTTCTAATAGGCACAGGGATATTTTTTACAATTTACCTAGGTTTTCCGCAATTTCGTTTCTTTGGGCAAGGATGGAGAATCGTTACTGGAAAACATGGGGGTGAAGGTTCAAAAGGTGAAACAACGCCATTTGAAGCTCTCACNACTGCAATGTCAGGTGCGGTAGGNACTGGAAATATAGGTGGTGTTGCTTTAGCTATATGGACCGGTGGTCCTGCTGCAATATTTTGGATGTGGATTACAGCAATTTTTGGAATGACTACCAAGTTTGTTGAGGTCACTCTTGCACATAAATTTAGAACAACATTAAGTGATGGCTCAATCTCAGGCGGACCAATGTATTACATTGAAAAAGGCCTAAATATGAAATGGGTTGCGATACTTTTTTCTGCCTTGATGATGATCTGTGCAATAGGATCCGGAAATATGCCTCAGATTAATAACATTGCAAATGTCATGGAAACAGAATTCTCTGTTCCCAAGCTGATGACAGGTTTGGTTTTGGGCGGACTTTTGTGGATCATCATTATTGGGGGCATCACTAGGATTGCAGCAGTTGCTAGTAAGATCATTCCAATCATGGGTGTTATCTATTTTGGAGGAGCATTAATTGTCCTTGTAAATAATTACGAAAATATCATTCCNTCNTTCAATGCAATTTTTTCACANGTCTTTACTGGCTCTGCCGCTGTTGGTGGCTTTTTAGGAGCTAGCTTTGCNATGAGCTTAAAATATGGAGTTGCAAGNGGCNTATATTCAAATGAGGCAGGGCAGGGATCATCACCAATNGCTCACGCATCCTCTAAGACNGAAAAGTCTATAGAACAAGGTATGGTGTCAATCCTTGAACCTTTTATTGATACCATCGTTGTATGCAGTGTNACTGCAATGGTTATCCTTTCCAGTGGAGTTTGGACTGAAAAATTTGAAAATTCATTCGATAGAACTTCGATGACAGTTATTAGNGGAGTCTATTNTGATGCAAATGAAGATGATGTAATTGAGCTCTCTAAGTACGTTCAAAANATGCCTTCAGAGATCANAAACTTCAATGGNGTTATTTCTTTAGAGGCTGGTTCAATTGTTTCAAATAACGCAACCATNATTCACAAAAGATCCGTGGGTGAGGATGTNATTATNTCAAGANATGGTAATTTAGTTACTGGAGATTTAGAGATCACCAATGGTTCGTTTGTTGAAAGGGGACTTAACATTCGNGGTAAATCATTAATTGATTCTGCTGAATTGACTGCTAAAGCTTTTTCACAAAGNTCTATGAATGAATATGGTGGTTATTTAGTGGCAATAGCTTTACTACTATTNGCATTTTCTACTGCAATTGCNTGGTGCTATTACGGNGATAGATCCACCGCATATATCTTTGGAGAAAAAGGNGTCTTTTGGTACAGGAATTTCTATGTTCTATGTTTTATTTTAGCTGCAGTGATAGATACGGANGTTGTTTGGAATATTGCTTATGTGGTGGTTGCTTTGGTNAGTATTCCGAACTTGATAGCTATATTTGTANTNAGAAGAGAAATGAAAGAGGACGTGGATAACTATAAGCTTAATTAACCAGATCTTTTTTCTAATTCACTGACTATATTTTCAAAACTTATNTCCTGATTTTTAAGCAACACCAGTAAGTGGAATATCAGATCAGCTGATTCTTCAATTACTCTTCCATCATTTGAAACTGCAGAGATTGAAACCTCACCAGCTTCCTCAGTAACTTTTTTTGCAATCTCTTTAATGCCTTTATTAAATAAGCTAGATGTATATGATTCTTTAGATGGATTATCCAATCGACTTTCAATGATTTTTTCTAATTTGGAAATATTAAATTCTTCTTCACCAAAACATGAGTATTGGTCTAGATGACAGGTAGGTCCTTCATTGGAAGCTTTTATCAATAAAGTATCTCTATCGCAGTCTAACTGAATGTCATTAAGTAATAAAACATTGCCGGAAGTTTCACCTTTTTTCCATAAACGTTTTTTTGTACGACTATAAAAATGAACAAAATTTGTATTGACAGTATTTTCAAGTGCTTCTTTGTTCATGTAACCCAACATTAAGACTTGAGAAGATTTAAAATCTTGAACAATAGCAGGGATAAGACCATTAACCTTATCCCAATCAATATTATCTAAATTCATGTTCGCACTCTTATTCCTCGATTTAATAAATTATTTTTAAGCGCTTCAATTTCAACTTCATTCTTATGAAAAACACTTGCAGCCAAAGCTCCATCTACATTGCACGATTTAAAAACATCATAAAAATGATCCATATTGCCAGCTCCACCAGAAGCAATTAGTGGAACTCGTGCAATCTTTCTGGCATCAAGTAATTGGTTTATGTCATACCCATTTCTTACACCGTCTTGATTCATACAATTTAAAACAATTTCACCGGCACCACGATCTTGAACCTCTTTGATCCAAGAGTAGGTGAGTTTATTTGATTTACTACGAGTAGTCGGATCTCCAGTTTTTGAATAAACATTATATTGTTGATTTTTAAAGTAGCTATCAATACCAACAACTACACATTGAGATCCAAATTCATTTGCAAGTTCTGTAATTAATTTTGGATTTTCAATTGCCGGAGTGTTAATTGAGATTTTATCAGCACCCAAATTCAATATAGCTTCAGCTACTCTTATATTTTTTATACCTCCAGCTACGCAGAAAGGAATATTGACCTTATCTGCTACTTTTTTAACCCAAGCAGTTTCAACAACTTCATTTTTTGTACTAGCACTGATGTCATAAAAGACTAATTCATCAGCATTATCTTTTGAATATTTGTATGCAAGGTCAGTAATTTCACCTACATCTTCATGATTATCAAACTGGACCCCTTTGACCACCTTTCCATCTTTTACATCAAGACAGGGAATTATTCTTTTAGTTAACATTCAATAATTCCATCAATTCAATGTTTTCTTAATAGATTGCCTTACCAATTACAGCATGTTCAATCTTTATAGATATTAACTTTTGAATATCATTAGTATCCCTTATTCCACCTGATGCAATAATTTTAAGATGGGGAAATTTACTTTTTAAAAATGAATATAGGTCATAATTTGGACCACTCATCATTCCATCTTTTGAGATATCTGTAACCAGCACATGAACGGGTTTAATTTCATCAATGAAATCAAAAATATCTATATCTGAAACCTCATTCCATCCATGAGACGCTAGGCAAAAAATATTATTTTTTAATTCAACNTCNAGTCCANATANAATTTTATTTGGATCAAATNTTTGCATNACTTCTCTTGCAAATTNTTTATTAAGTATCGAGGTCCCTAAAATAATTTTATTGATTCCAAGATCAAAAGCTTCTGTTATTGAATCAATGGACCGAATGCCACCTCCCAATTGGATTTTAAGACCAGTATCGGATGCAATTTTAGAAATAATAGATAGATTTGAACGATTGCCAGATTTCGCTCCATTTAAATCAACAATGTGGATTTCTTTGAATCCAGCATTTTCAAAAATCATTGCCTGATCCAAAGGCGATTCATTATAAATTTTGGATTTATCAAAATCTCCTTTGGTTAGTCTTACACATTTTCCATCAAGTATGTCTATAGCGGGTAAACATTTCATGAGCTTAAAAATCTCTGTAAAAATTGATATCCAAGGGATCCTGATTTTTCAGGATGGAACTGAACGCCAGTAAAGTTTTTGATTGATGTCATTGCAGAAAATTTATCTCCATAGCTGCTTATCGCAGTGGTTTGTTCGCTAACATCTGCATAATAGCTATTTGCAAAATAGTAATATCCATTTAAATCAGAATATGTCTTATCAAATCGAACTTNATTCCACCCCATNTGGGGAACAGGTTTATCGGTTCGAGGNTCAAATTTTTTTACTTTCCCATCAAATATAGATAAACCNTCTGTATTTCCTTCNCTTGATGTTTNATACATGATTTGCATGCCAATACAAATGCCAAGTATTGGNTTTNCTGTAANTTTTAGATATGNATCTAAGCCTTTGNTTTGGAGCTGNTGCATAACNNTTGGAGCAGCNCCNACTCCAGGTAATATAATTTTCTNAGCATCATCAAGTGATTTTTTATTATCACTAATNAAATANTCAAAACCTAAATTATCCACTGCATTNACAACAGAAGCGTGATTNGCTCCACCATAATCAACAACNCCNATCACTATAAGAATCCTTTTGTNGAAGATGAACCAGAACTATTTAATTTAANNGCTTCACCAAAAGCTNTTGCAAAAGATTTAAATGNNGATTCAACAATATGATGTGTATTTTNNCCTTTAGTTTTTANNTGNCATGTAAATTTNGCATTTTCAANNAANGATTTAAAAAAGTGTTCAACCATTTCNGTAGGTAANTCTCCNACAAACTCTCTTAATTTTGAGGTTTGNTACTTTAAATAAGNTCTTGATGATAAATCTATAAGACAATCTGATTGGCATTCATCCATNACAACAGAAAANTTACTNGANTATCGATTAATATTTTTTCGATCACCTAGAGCTTNATTNATCGATGATCCTAAGGCTATAGCAANATCTTCAATTGTATGNTGTTCATCAATNTGAGTATCNCCAATGCACTTAACACTNAGGTTAATGCCAGAATGTTTNGAAAGTTGTTCAAGCATATGATCAAGAAAATTTATTCCTGTNTTNATNGAATAAAGCCCNTTTCCATCAAGATTTAANTTAATNAATATTTCGGTTTCTTTNGATCTTCTAATCANAAANGATTCTCTNNTAGTTAANTNTGATTGTTTTNTTCTTACTGCTACTGTTTCNGCATGNGCGNTTANTCCCTCCAATTCNGCAAGATTCTTAACAANTGGAGCAAGTGAATTAAATCCTTCTTGGTTTGCATACTGNAATGAAATAACTTTNCCAAAATCAATNAATCCAAGACCAGATCTTGTTTTTGCCATNCCNTTNGTNGGTAAAACATGATTTGTTCCAGAAGCATAATCACCAAANGATACAGGTGTTAATGGACCACAGAATATACTCCCCGCATTTGAAANTTCTGGAATANANGATNAAAAATTATTATCCAANANNATTAAATGCTCNGGAGCACAATCATTAATGAGNTTAATTTGTTCNTTAANAGATNTNNNNTTAATGAGTAAGACATTTTTTNTNGACTTAGATAAGACNTCGTTTCTTNGAAGATCTNNNACANCAAGCGGAAGTTCATNTNNAATCANATCTANGATTTTTTTTGATNTTGANAGNACGTATGCNTTTGAGCTAGTGCCATGCTCAAGCTGAGACAATAGATCTAGNNCAATNACTCNAGNATCTTTANAGTCNTTTGCAACAANCATNACCTCACTTGGNCCAGCGGGTAAGTCTATGTCAGTGATGNTTGAAATTTGTTTTTTTGCTTCATTTACATATTCATTACCTGGCCCAAATATTTTTTCNACNTNAGGAATTGATTTTGTTCCNTTNGACATNGCAAATATAGCTTGGGCACCACCTATTTTATAAATTTTAACTTTTGGATTTATTTGTTTAGCAGCCCAAAGAATAGCTGGATGAATTTTTCCATTAGCCTGAGGAGGAGTACAAATATTAATATTCTTACAACCGGCAAGTGTTGCAGGAATCAATTGCATTAATAAGGATGAAACGAGTGGAGCAGTGCCGCCAGGGACATATATGCCAATTGTTCTAATTGGTCGAAATTCCTGCCAAATCTCAATTCCATTCATATTTTTTTGAGGAGCCTTTCTATATTGATCAAGCTGTTTCTCATGGTGAGCTTTAATATTTGTGATGGCCACTAAAATAGAGTTTTTGTCTTNGTCTTTAAGAAGTGCTGAGGCCTTAAGTATTTCCTGATTTTTAACTAAAAATGATTTAGGAGACTCTATTTTAAGTTCTTGGTTTATCTGCTTAATGCCATCATCACCAAATTTTTTGACTTTCAGACCAATGGATTTAACTTTTTTAGTTAGCGCTTTATTGCTTGAGATTTTCCTATTCCAATCAATAGGTTCTTTGAGATCATTGGTATTAATGTATTTCATCAATTCAATACCTTTTCAACTGGCATCACTAAGATGGAAGAAGCACCAGTTTTTTTTAAATTTTCCATGGTTTCCCAAAATACAGGCTCTTGACATAAGGCATGAATTGCGACTTTATTTTTATCTTTTAAGGGGAGGATTGTTGGAGCATCAGCCCCTGGTAACAAATTACAAACTTTTTCTGAATCTGATAGATCGCAATTCAACATTACATATTTACTCTCTCTTGCATCAATAACACCTTTAAATCTCTCTATGAGTTGTGAAATTCTTTTCTGCTTAAGTTTGGATGATGTTGAGTTTGCTATAAGAACAGCCTGAGAGGTTAATAATTCTTTAAATTCAACGAGATTATTTGCCTCCAATGTAGCTCCTGATGAAACTAAGTCACAGATACAGTCTGCTATTCCAACATAGGGGGTTAATTCAACTGATCCATTAATTTTAATTACATCTGCTTTCAATGAATTTTGTTTTAAATATTTTTTTACTAATCCAGGATATGAAGTAGCTATTTTTTTATTATTTAATGATTTGATTTTTTTGCCTTCAGGCTTAGCAAAAGCTAACTTGCATTTAGAAAAACCAAGATCTAAAACATTAACTGTCTTGCTAGATTTTCTTACCGATTTATATTCCAGCAATACGTTTTCCCCAACAATACCTAGATCAGCTACCTTTTTCTCAACCAATGATGGAATATCGTCATCACGAACTAACAATATATCTATATCAAAGTTTGATGATTTTGCTAGCAGTCTCTCACCGTTTGTAGAAAATGAAATCCCACTTTTGGTTATCAAATTAACGCTGTCTTGGTTAAGCCTGCCTTTTTTTTGAATGGCTATAGTGAGTCGCTTACTCATTAATTAATTTCCTTAAGGCTATTTGATAGCCTTTGTTTGTCTCATTAAATAAAAATCGTGCAACTCGAGTAACCGTAGCAGTTGAGGTCTTCAAGGTTTTAGCAATATCCCTATACGACATATCTTTTTTATAAAGTAACTTTGCAACCTCCCATCTTTCTTCAAATGCATTTAGCTCTGATGGAGTGCAAAGATCTTTAAGAAACTTCTCAATTTCTTTTTCATTTTCAAGTTTATTTATAGCTTTTGTTAATTTCATGTCGTGTAATATATATGTTTTAGCATGCTAAAACAATAGAACATAATAAAATTTATGAAATCAATTGATTTATAGGTTAATATCATGTTTTTTAAAGGGGTAAAAATATGTCAAAAATTAGCGATGCTTTTCCAGTATTGGATGTTTCAATTGTTTTAAACGGAGATATATCTCAAACATCTACAGAAGAATTAGTTAAAGATAAGAATGTTGTTCTTGTCGGTGTTCCAGGTGCATTTACACCAACATGTCATGCACAACATCTTCCTGGTTATATAGAAAATATCGACGAATTTACTGAAAAAGGGTACTCAATAATATTTATGTCAGTGAATGATCCATTTGTAATGAAGGCATGGGAAGAAAATTCTAATTCAAAAGATATCACTATGATTGCAGATGGTAACGGTCAGCTTGCAGTTGCATTAGATTTAGAAATGGATGGAAGTGCATTCTCGTTAGGTAAAAGATGTCAGAGATTCGCAATGATCATTCAAAACGGTGAAATTACAACAATCAGAACTGAAGATGGTCCAGGGTTGGATAAATCATCAGCAGAATCAATTCTTGAATTAATCTAATTGAGTAAAAAGAAATACCTTTTTATTGGTCTTGGGACTATGGGCTTTCATATGGCAGGCCACCTCACGCGATCAAAGCATGAAATTCATGTTTTTAATAGGTCCTATTTAAAAGCAAAAGGATGGACTAAGACTCACAAAGGTTTTGCCATAAAATCGCTTAATAATTTAAGTCAGTCTTATGATGGTATCTTTCTTTGCCTAAAAGATGATGATGCGATATCAGATATTCTTTTTAAGTCAAAACTGATTGAATCGATAAAAGCTGGCGCTTTTATAGTTGATCACTCGACAACCTCTTTAAAGCTGGTGAATCGGATTATTTCAGATAACCAAATTGCTGCAAAAAAAATTACTTTTTTTGATGCTCCAATTTCTGGGGGTGAGGCCGGAGCGATCAATGGAACTCTTTCAGTAATGTTAGGTGGCGGCAATAAAAATATTCTTATTGTCCGCAAGCTTATAAAAACATTTGCAAAGAATATAGTTCATGTTGGCCCAAACGGACATGGACAGCTGACTAAGATGATAAATCAGATCTGTATTGCTGGTTTATTGCAAGGCTTATCAGAGGCACTCTCATTTGGAAGTCAAAAAAAATTAGATATGAATAAAGTTTTGGATGCAATTTCGCAAGGTGCTGCTCAGTCATGGCAAATGGAGAATAGGGCAGAGACTATGCTTAATAATAAGTTTAACTTTGGATTTGCAGTTGATTTAATGATCAAGGATTTAAAAATTGCACTATTAGAGGCTAAATCTTTGGATTTAAACTTACAGACTACTAAAGATGTTCTCGACCGATACAATAAACTATCAAAAAATGGATTTGGAAATTTAGATACTTCATCACTTATTAAGCTACTCAAATAAAAAAGCCTGCTCGAGAGCAGGCTTCAGATAATTATTTAAAATTTAATCTTTTGGACTAATCCACAATGGAAGAACAGCGATTAAGAAACCTGCACCATAAAATAACCAAGCAGCAATAGCTCCAATTGTGTTACCTCCGGACTTCATATTTTCAATAAATTGTTGTGAACCAGCACCTAAATCAATTGAACCATTTGCAGCATCCAAAGCAGCTAAAGCACCCGCATGACCTTCATAGGTTCCATTGATCCATCCTCCTAGATTAAATCCTAGAAGAAAAACACCAATTGCAAATGCAGTACAAAGAACTTTGCCTACTGTATTAGCCCCTTTGTCGATCATCACACTAGAGAATCTCGCAGCAACCCAAACAGCAATAACTGTAGCTAAAAAAACAGTTGCGTTAGCTCCACGTGATTGTGCAAAAAGCTCCCATAATGCAATTTCAGCCATTGCACTCTCAAGCATACTCATCATTTCCATATATATCCCTCCTATTTTGTATTACCCAATAATAACTAATTTTACTTATAAGTAAAACTAACCTTATTTTGATTTAAAATTTAGATTTTTATTCCATGTTCCTATAAAGTTCAGTCATTAAATTTCAAGGTGGGAACTATAATAGAAATTTTTTTAGTATATGGACAATGGGTGATATTGATTCTAAGTATTTTGAGTTTGTATTTAGTAAGCTCAGTAAATCATGAAACAGGATTAAATGGTTATATATTAACTGGGGTATCTAGGTTCTTTGGCGCTTTAATATCTATATTCGTAGATTTATTTGCTTTTGTAATTGCAAATTTAATCCAAACCTATATAGCTTTTAATGGTTATTACAAGAATAAGAAACATAAATGATTAAAAGTTTTATTTCTTATTTTTAAATGCGCATAAACGTTTAAAATATATTCATGAATGCTTCTGATGCCTTAATAAAGACGCTTATAAACAATGGATTAGAGGTTGTTTTTGCTAATCCTGGTACCTCTGAGATGCATTTAGTAGCAGCAATAGATCATAACCCTGCGGTTAGGCCTGTTTTAGGTTTATTTGAAGGGGTGGTAAGTGGAGCCGCTGATGGATATGCAAGAATGTCAGGAAAATCAGCTGCAAACCTTCTTCATCTTGGACCTGGGTTAGGTAATGCATTTGCTAATATCCATAATGCCAAAAAAGCCTTTTCACCAATGATAAATATTGTTGGTGATCATGCTTCTTATCACCTTAAACATAATGCCCCATTAACATCCGATCTTGATGGTTTAGCTAAATCCTCATCAGATTGGGTTAAAAGAGTCAGTAGTCCTGAACAAATTACTCAGTGTGCCAATGATGCATGGAAAGCAGCTAATGAATCTCCAGGTAATATTGCAACATTAGTTGTTCCGGCAGACTATGCATGGAGTGATATTCAATCAGATATACCAAAAAAAGTTGAATTAAATAACCGTAAATCAGTTGATAACAAATTAATTGAAGCTGCATATAAACTGCTTTTGAAACCTAATTCTATGCTTTATCTCGGTGGTAAATTTCTTGATGAAGAATGTTTAAAATTTGCAGCACAAATTGCTACTAAAACAGGCTGCAGACTTGTAACTGATACATTTGTTTCTCGAATTAGAAGAGGTGCAGGACTACCAATCGTTCAACAAGTTCCTTATTTTTCAGAAATGGCTGAAGATTTCTTGCAAGGAACTGAATCAATTGTTTTTATTGGTACAAAGCCACCTGTTTCTTTTTTTGCTTATCCTGATAAAAAAAGCTTTCTTTCTCCTGATAAAGCTGAATTGTTTGAATTGTGTTCAGTTGAGGAAAATGGTTACGAAGCATTAGCATTACTAAGCGAGCTATCAGGCTCACCAAAAATAGCCAATGAATTAATTCGACCACATATATCTGATGTTCCTACATCAGGTGATCTTGATGTCACAACTCTAGGACCCCTTATTGCAGACATGATGCCAGAGGAATCTATCGTATCGGATGAGTCAGCAACCTCTAGCCTTATTGTTACCCCTCATGCTCTTAAAGCTAAACCTCATGACTGGCTAGCTCTTACTGGTGGATCAATTGGTCAAGGATTGCCACTCGCAATTGGTGCATCTATTGCTAAACCCGATCGACCAGTTATAACTTTGCATGGTGATGGCGGGGCCATGTATACCGTTCAAGCCCTATGGACCCAAGCAAGAGAAAATTTGAATATAACAAACATCATTTTTTCAAATCGATCATACGAAATTTTAAAAATCGAACTTGATCGAGTTCAAGCTGTTGAAACTGGAGAGCGAGCAGCCTCAATGTTTTCAATGGATAACCCTCCTATTGATTGGGTTAATCTTGCTGAATCAATGGGTGTGCAGGGTTATAAACCAAAAACAGTAAAAGAGTTTAAAGATGTATTTAGTAAATCCGTTAATGAATCAGGTCCATCACTTATTGAAATTGAAATATAATTAATAAATGAAAAAAGTCATTGAATTTTTTAGGGTATTAACTCAACTAAAATATCTAATACCTCTCATGAGGTATAAGTGGCCTGATCCAGAATCTAATGCTTCCCTAGCTCATATGTTTGAGGAAGCTGTGGATCAATATAGCTCAAGACCTTTTATGTATTTTGATGATGAAATATGGACTTACGAAAAGACTAATAAAGCTGCAAATACTCTTGCTAAATATCTCGTATCGCGAGGAGTTAAACACAGTGATAGAGTCGTTTTGTTTATGCAGAATAGACCGGATTATATTGTTACTCTTTTAGCTTTNAATAANATTGGAGCTATTGGTGTTCTTATTAATTCCTCCTTAACAGGCGATCCATTAATTCATTGTGTTAATTCATCAGAATCTAGTTTATGNATAGTTGGNGCTGAGCTTGCNCCNGCNATTGAAGANGTGCTTANTGANTTAAANGTTAAAGGAAATGATAAATTCCTTTGGGTAAGTGATGGTGATTCATACACAAAACCTGATTGGTGTATAAATCTTCGCTCTGCTATTGATACANCTGATGATNCAAATTTAGAAGANACCAANAANGTNAANGCAAAAGATACNGCTTTTTATATATTTACTTCTGGAACNACTGGTGTTCCTAAAGCNGCCATCTTTCCCAATGTAAAGATCGTCGCAGCTTCAACAAATATCTCAACTGGTGGCTATCGCATGGATCANACTGANTGCATGTATAACTGCTTACCTTTATATCATTCTACAGGTTTAATGCTCGGCTTATGTGCTTGCGTAAGAGTAGGCGCCTCAACNCTTATAAAANGAAAATTTTCAGCTTCCTCATTTTGGAGNGAAGNATCAGAGTTTAATACTACTTTATTTGTTTATGTTGGTGAGCTCTGCAGATATCTTGCAAATCAAGAGCCTAATGAATTTGAAGAAAATAATCCAATTAGAGCAATGGTTGGTAATGGATTGCGCCCTGATTTATGGGATGCTTTTAGAAATAGATTTAANGTNGAAATGATTTGTGAAATTTATGGAGCCAGTGAAGGGAATGCTCTTTTTATGAATTTACTTAACAAAGAAAAAACCATTGGNATGACNAATGTTGATGTTGAANTAATTAAATATGATGTTGCNGANGATAGNATCTTTAAAGACTCAAANAANAAATANCAAAAAGTTGAATTTGGAAAACCAGGTTTATTNATAAATAAAATTTCTGATAATTCAATTTTTAATGGTTATACAGATCCAAAAGANAGTGAAAAGAAAGTTTTAAGAAATGTATTTGANGATGGCGATGCTTGGTTTAANACNGGNGATTTAATTCAAGAAATTGACGTTGGGTATGCTCTNGGACGNAGGCANTTCCAATTTGTAGATAGAATTGGTGATACCTTTAGATGGAAATCTGAAAATGTTTCTACNAACGAGGTAGCTGAAATTCTAAANGGTCATAGTTCAATCAATATGGCAAATNTTTATGGGGTTAAGGTTCCNAATGCTGANGGNAGGGCAGGTATGGCAGCCTTCACTGTTGAAAATAACCAATCNATTGACTGGGGCNATTTATCAGATTTTGTTAATAAAAATCTACCNAAATACGCTAGGCCAGTTTTTATAAGAATTATCAGTGAAGTTGATACCACNGGAACGTTTAAGCTTAANAAAAATGAGCTTAGAGATGANGGNTATGACATTAATAAGCATAATGATGAGATNTATTTCATGATGCCNAACACNGATCANTATAAAAANTTAGATCAAGANTGGAATAATAAAATTAANTCCGGTCAAGCAGGCTATTAATTAAANANCATGAGCAATTATCCAATTGCTGTTCCGCAGCACTTAAAAGCCAATAGACCAAAATTTATCGTTAAAATNTCATCTTGGNTGCTTAACTCTCGAAAGTGGAAAATTGATGGAGCNATTCCNGAGGATAAAAGAGTTGTTCTNGTTATCGGGCCTCATACATCGAATTGGGATTTTATAATTGGAGTTTTGGTNATTTTGAGCNTTGATGCAAAGATTAACTGGATTGGNAAACATACAATCTTTAAAAGNGGATTCAAAGGCTTGCTNACGAGNTTGGGAGGTATTCCCGTGAATCGTCAAGATCCATCTGAGCTTTTTTCTAAAATTAAAGCAATNACTGAAAAATCAAATGGCTATTTGATNGGNATGGCNCCTGAAGGAACTAGAAAAAAAGTTTTGAAACTCAAATCTGGGTTCATTCGAATAGCAAAACAGACCAANAGCAAAATAATGCTAGCAGGTATAGATTTCCAAAAAANAATTGTTAATTTAGATAGATTCTTCACNCCAACAGGCGATNTAAATAATGATCTGCGCTATGTGCAAGATTATTTTAGTCATTATTCAGGCAAAAGAGCACAGTAAGCAATTTTACCGATAAGTTAAAAAATTAGATTTTTTAAGCATTTAATGTTTATATAAAAATACATTCTGGAGATAAATTATGAAATTAAATAAATATTTATTTTTATTATCAGCATTCCTATTACTTCCAATAAATTCTGCACCTGAAGGAGCGTTTACAACTCTTCATGTTAAGGCTATGGATGTAGCAAAGTATGTTGATTTTATGAAAAAAAATACACAGCCGTTTGAAGCTATTGGCTCGGATGTTGCTGGTGTTTGTGTAACACGATCAGGTAATCAATATCCCGGTGAAATGTTTGTGTGGAATGCCTATGGAAGCATTGAAGATGCTTTTATAGCCTCACAGAAATATGATCCTATGACTCCAAACAAGCAATTTGAAAAACTCAGAAAAGTTAAGTACGGAGTTACTTGGAAACCAGTTAAAGAATTTGAATTAAGACCAGGCTATGAAAGACTTTGGAGATTAAAACTTAATGACTGGAGAGCATTTGCAAAAAAAATGGAAGAACTGGAAAGTGCATTAAAAGCAGTAGGTCATGACATGCGTCTTGGTGTTTTTTATCCACTCGGTGGTGGAACTGAAGTCTTCCATTTGCGCGCGGTTACAGATACCGCATCACAATCAGGTAAAGTGGCTGATGAGTACTTTGCTGGTGCATCCTATGGAAAAATTTGGGATTCTGCATTTCAATATGTTGATGAGATTGTTAGTGAGACAGTCGAAGAGTGCGAAATAATTTATACAAAAAATTAGTCCTATAAACCCTTACTAAATTTGTCACTGGTGAGGGTTTTTTACGTTTAATGGTAATATATTTATATGTCTATTAAATCTACAAAATTTATATCATTCTCTTTAACAATTACATTTCTAGCTTTAATTATTAGCTCTTGTGCTACAGCACCTGTTAAATATGCTGAATTAAATGAAGCAATTGAGGTTCCACAAGGAACAGATTCTGTTCCATTATCATTCAATAAAATAATAGTAAAGCTTAGAAGGCTTGAAGAAATTGGAGAGGCTTATGGTGGGTTTTTATGCGTTCCTAACACAAAGCTAGAATGGCAAGGCGGAAGAGTTAATATAACCACTGAAGACTTTACGGAGATTTTTAGAGATGAATTATTAAAAGCAAATTATCCAATTGTTGGTAATCCTAATGCTTTATTTGATGATCCTGAACTATCTAAAGCTGAATTACTTGTAGCAGGAATGATTAATGATCTTGAATTAAATATCTGCTATCCAAATGCAGGTTTTGGAGACTTTAGTACTGCAAAGGGTGGCGCATATATGAAAGTAGATTGGCAAATATATAGCTTGCTTGATAGATCAGTAATTTTTAATACAACTTCGGAGGGCTCATTTGAGTTAGATGAATCTAGAAGAGATGGGTTATTCAATATAATGAGCACATCTTTTGCAAATGCAACACAAAATCTTTTAGCAGATACAGGTTTTTATAATCTTGTTGTTAGACCTAAGGATTTTGCAGAAGTACAGAATTTTCAAGTCATTAGTTACGGCAAATTATCTAAGTTATCCAAGTCATTTAATGATAATACTGAAAGATTGTCATCAGCCGTCGTAACGGTAAGAGCTTCCACTGGTCATGGTAGTGGAGTATTTATTGGAAATAAGGGATATGTAATAACAAATCAACATGTTGTTGGTGAAAGTAAATTTGTAAAACTCATTCTATCCACTGGAAGAGAAATTACCGGCGAGGTTCTAAGAACAGATAAGGCAAGAGATCTCGCTTTGATCATTACAGGTGAGAAACGAATAGGACTACCTTTTCAAACTAAAATTCCTAACATTGGACAAGATGTCTTTGCTATTGGTAGTCCTTTATCAGAAGAAAATAGCTATACAGTATCTAAGGGAATTATAAGTGCTATTAGAACCTTAGATAGAGGTTTTGAAGTTATACAATCAGATGTGATGGTGCAGCCAGGAAGTTCTGGTGGACCGTTAGTAGATATAAATGGGAATATTATTGGTATTACTGTATCAGGTATGGTCAGAGGTGGATCTAGTGTCGGGATCAATTATTTTATTCCAGTCTATGATATACCTAAGTATCTTGGTCTTACTGACCTAGATATTACCAACACACAATATACTGCAACCAATAATCAAACGAATAACTCATCAAGTGAAGAGGAAAGAGCTAATGTTCCCGAAATAGGAGATTTAGAGGAAAGATTGATAAGGTTAAAAAATCTATATGATCAAGGCTTGATTTCAGAGGAAGCCTATCTAAGCAAGCAATCAGAAATACTCGATGAGCAATAAATATTTATTTTTAACTTGCTTAACTTTTTTTTCTCTTAATTCTTCTGCTGGTAAATTAATTGTTGAAAGATCTGGAGATGTAGTTGCTATTGGAAATAGCAACCCGAATGTAAGATTTATTGGCTCAATATCAAATAAAACAGGTACCTTTAATGAGTTTAAGATCGACAGAAAAAAAAGAAAAATAATTGAACTTCCTGATTGTGGAATTTGTTACTTTGATATAAATGTTGGAAATACAACTTCCACATATGAACTAGATTTTAATAAGGCATCGTCTTTTCATATATTTACTTACCCATCAAATAAAACAAAAAAATACTTAAAAAAGTATCAAGATATAAAATTTGATGACCCAATAACCATGACAAAATCTGGTATAGCAAAACTTAAAGTCATATCTATAAAAAAAATCTCTAAAAACATAACTTTAGATGCAGATACCAATAATGTTTTTGCTGGAGAAGCTTTAGAACCTCCAAAGATAGGAAAAACTGTTTCAGCATCAGCTAACACAAGCAAAAATACTACCCAAGAAAAAAATTTAGAAACATCATTGATTAAGCTTAAAGAGCTTTATGAAAAGGGCCTTATTTCCGATGAAGTTTATTCAAAAAAAATTAAAGAAATCCTTAATGAAATCTAATTCATTATTAGCATAGCTTGACTAATTAAAGCTCTATTCTTGGGCTAGTACCCAATCCTGGACCATATACAACTGCATTTAACCAAACTCGGTTAGTGCCTCTAGTTGATCCTCTAAAGTTAGGCTCACCAGCAAATAGTATGATTTGACCTTTACCAACACGTTCTCTTGTTAAGTAAGCTGAGTTTGCAATTCTTTGTGCAGCTTCGGGCCAAACTAGTCCACTCATTCTAACTTTAATATCTTTACCAGCGGGTAGGGTAGACCAATTAATTGTTCTAAATTCTTTGGCATCAGAATTATCTATGAGCTCACCAATTCTTATGGGTGCCTCCGCGTTACTACTAGTCATTAATACAGGAAAATTTCCATATAAGACTGGTAAAGTTTTAGGTGTTCCAAATGTTAACCAATGCTTTTGATCAGTTCTACCAGCAACAAAAGCACCTGATGGCATAAAAATAGATTGCCATTTATCACGACTTTTTAATTCTTCTTCTGAATAATTACTTTCATTTAATTCCCAAGGATAAGTTATTTCTAGATTTAGCGTGTTGTTTAGAACTGATTCTTGATGAAGATCATCTTCAACAGAATATATTTCCCTTAAAAGGTCAAAGTTATAGTCTTTACTTTGATCCAAAACATCATTAAGTTGTTTCACGCTACCAAGACTTTCTTGAGATGCAATGAATCTAGAGCTCCTGTTATGAGCAATTAATGTACCACCTTGTTTTACCCAATCATTTAAAGCACTGATTTCATAATCGCTCATTTCAAGATAACCACTTGGCATAATAATGACGTTATAACGTCTCAAATCCGCATATCCTGTAAATGAACCATTGAGTTGAGTATGCCTTATGCCAAGATGATGATCTAATGACCACCAGCTAACCCCTACGTCATAAGAGTTAAAGTTAGAATGGCCAAGTATTGCTACCTGTGGTTTCTCAAGGAGACGAAAGTGTCTTCCTCCCCAATCAGGTAATAATTCTGGGCCAAACCCTGATTCTATAGAATCAATTGAAATCCCTAAATCAGATCCAGTCTGAAATATTACTGAACTCAAGTCTGCTACATTTGGATTGTCCATTTGTAAAACAGCAACACTTCCTCTCGAGAGTTCATGACCTGATAGGATTGATTCTTTATCAATAACACGAACTTGAATATTTTTTTCCATTAATCTGGCTGCAAATGCTACTGATTGGTCATCTTCACCATCTGTTGCCCATATTATTGAGTCAGCATTAATATCTGATTGAGGAGACGTACTCGTCCATGTCTCTAAACTATTAGAAATTTTTTCATCAACAGTGATAGCATCTAATCCAAACATCATTGTGAAATTGAACGCCGTTGTGTCATACATTATTGATGATCCATCTCTCAGACTTTCTTGTCTTTCCTCAATTAGAACTGATTTATCAATATCAGCATCAAATTCTAAAATAGCAGCTATTAATGGAGCTTCAGGTTGTTGATTGGGAATTATTAAACTGCCTTCAGGTATTACATAATTACTTAGCTTTTCACCTGATTGTGTAACAGCTGACTTAGTTACAATTGTCTTTTGATTAGAGAACAATTCTATATCTTGTGCCTTAAGTTTCTCTGCCAGAGCATTCAATCTTCCATGATTTTTAGTAGGTAATATTACAAATGTTTGATTTGCATACTTACTGTCTTTGGAAAGGTTATATTTTCTTCCATCCCAGTAATCTTGATACATTGCTTTAGAATTATTTTCTAATGTCTTTAGGTTTGCTAGCGTACTTACAAACTGGTGATGAACAGATTCTTTATAGGATTGAATGGTACCTTCAGGTCTCCTTACACCATCTTCAGCCATCCTGGACTGCTCATAGAGAATACCAAGGCTTCCTCTAAATTGAACATAAAACGAATATCCTGGATAAAGATCCTCGTGCCATTCACCTGTATAAAACCTCCAATTTTTTTTATCAAATGCTTGAGCTTGATCTTGGGCAAATACATTTCCCCATTTAATAAGATCGTAATCAATATTCTTATTAATTGGCTCTCTTGGAGGGCCTGTCATAAATGTATCTTGACCACCCATCTCATGGCCGTCCACTAAGATTTGCGGCCTCCATTGATTAATAAGCTTTACTCGTCCCTGTGTTTCAGGTTGCGTTAAATAGAACCAGTCTCTATTTAAATCAAAATAATAGTGATTAGTTCTTCCGTAAGGCCAATCTCCAGTATGAAGCAATGATTGATCATCATAGTTTGGGGCAGTACCTCGATATTGCTCTAATGATTTTGCAAACCTATCTCTTCCATCTGGATTCATCATTGGATCAACTATGACCACCATATCCTCAAGCATTTTCGTTATTTCAAGATCGGTGCTTGAAATTAAATGATAAATTATGCCTAGTGCTGCATCTGCTCCTGATGTTTCATTTCCATGAATTGAATATGCCATCCATGCAACCGCAGGAATATTTTCAATTATGGATTTAGCTTCAGTATTAGATGTAATTCGTGGATCTGATAACTTAGTAATTTTATTTTTAATCTCATCAAGATTCTTTAAATTTTCTGATGATGAAATAAAAGCAACATAAAGTGGTCGGCCTTCATGAGATTTAGCATACTCAATTACTTTAATTTTATTAGACTGTTTTGACCATTCTAATATCGCATTTGATATTTGTGAATGATTAGCTACACGATCACCATAATTAAAATCAAGAAATTTATTTGGGTGATCAATGCTAGCAATATAGTTCCCATCAAGTATTTTTTCTTTATATAGTTCGTTTGAATAGCTCGTAGGCTTCATAAGAACTTCAGCAACTAAAGCACTGCAAAATATTGATAAGAGTATGATATTAAAGAGTTTAGTTTTCATAAAAATATTTTAGTTCTAAAAGGTACTAGATACTAATATTTTATGTGTATGGTTATAGTAATAAACTTAGGAAAGAACTGATTTATAGAAAGTAACTAATTGAGATTTGTGTTCTTTGTTAGGTAGATGAAACCTACTAATTTCGGCATCTGCATCAGTCTCTTTGAATGTATTTAGACCTTCTTCAAACCATTTCTCTTTAAGATAATTCAAGCCTTGCTTAGCTTTTATATCTGCGCAAATTAACCAAGATCTAAAATCTGGTTCTTCAATCTCATTAAACATTTCAATTGCTTTATCAAAATCATTATTTAAGTAATATGCAAACATCAATGCTTTTTTGGGCCTATCTTCATTGGTATCACTAGCTGGAATTGGCTCAACTGAATACATTTTTTTAAATACCTTGATTGCCGTATCAACATCATCATTCCTTAACAATGCATCTCCATAAGCTGACATAACGTGAGGATTATTTGGATTTGCTTTGTATGCTCTTGTGGCGTAGACCTTTGCTTGTGGGTAGTCCTGCATTGTTATGTGTGCTTCAGCCAAAATTCTATTAGTATTCCAGTCATTGTCATTCATTTCATTTGCTTTTGATAAAGCACCTAAAAATTCACTCATAGTTTTTTCATCTTGATCTCTAAATCCTAGAAACATTGCTTGTCCAATGGTGCAAGCTTTCCAAGAATAGGGGAGTGGATTAGTCTTATCTGCTTCAATAGCCGCATCCAACATTTTGATTGCTTCTTTATTAGCTTCTTTATCAAATTTTTGATTAAGTGCTCTACCCATAAGCATAAACTCATAGGAAGTCATGTTTTCTGTTGGCTTTCTATTTGCTCTTTTCAAGCTAGCAATTTCAATATTTCCAATAATTGAATTTATAATTTTTGTTACTATTTCATCTTGAACTTCAAAAATATCTGCCTTCACTCGATCATACTTATTACTCCAAACAACCCTATCATCAGTCATATCGCTGAGCTCAACAGAAATTCTTATTCTTTCATCTGAAGAGCGAATGCTTCCCGAAACAATGTAATCAAATCCCCATTCATCCTTAAATGATTGAGATGTATAGTCTTTACCTCTGAGACTAAATGAAGTTTTTCTGGTCGCAATTGATATTTCATTAACCATTGAGAGTTCTGTAATTAGATCTTCAACAATACCGTCAACCAGGTAACCACTTTCACTATTTTCATTTAGATTTTCAAAGGGTATAACTCCAATTTTTGGTTTTTGATTATCAATAGTTGAATTTATCTCATCAAAATTACTTAAAGAATCTGCATTAAGGCTTTTCTTTTTAGTTATGAAAGCAATTATCAAAACAACGGGAAATAGTACAAGAAGGGCAATAAAAAGATATTGCATAAAAGTTTCAGAAGGCATGCCAATAACTGCCTGAGTTGAAACATTATCAACAACAATACTGGAAAGTTGAATGGTGGCAAAAGACCCAACAATATATCCAGTAGCAGCTTTTACAATAACACTAAAAATGTTGTGGAATTTAATTTTTAGAAAGCTACCAGCAATTTTTAATTTATCCATATATAAAATACTAACGTTTATTAGATATATACTAAATTAACTTATTTTTTATATTTTTAGCAAGAAAATTTAGCGACTTCTAAATGGATATTAATAAATTAAATCAACAAATACTTATCAACGTTAATGGTGAGTTATTGCCTCGTGAAAATGCAACGATAACTGTGTATGAAAGTGGTTACTTGATGGGAGACGGTATTTGGGAAGGTATTAGGCTTATAGATAATAATTGGATTTTTTTAGATGAGCATTTAGATCGATTATTTGAGGGCTTAGCAGATATTGATATTAAACTTCATTTATCAAGAGAAGAGCTCATTAAAGAAATCTTAAAAACACAAGAGGCTAACAATATGAGTAACAATGCTCATGCTCGACTGATGGTTACAAGAGGTGTTAAATCCAAGCCTTTTCAGCAGCCTGGTTTAGTTATTGGAGATCCGACTCTAGTTATTATCATGGAGCATTCTGATTCTAATGCTAAAAGAGAAGGCGTTAAGATGGCCAGTGTTCCACAGATTAGAGGCATTGCAACAACTCAAGATCCCAAACTTAATAGCCACTCGAAATTAAACTGCATTTTGGCATGTATACAGGCTAACAAGGCGGGTGCTGATGAAGCTTTGATGATGGATATAAATGGCTATGTAAATACTACTAATTCATGTAATTTTTTTATTGTTAAAAATGATGAAGTTTGGACTAGTACAGGTGAATACTGCATGAATGGCATTACTCGCAAAAAGGTAATCATGCTTTGTAAACAAAATAATATCCCAATTTTTGAAAAGAATTTTTATTTAGAGGATGTATATGAAGCTAATGAATGCTTTATAACTGGAACTCTCGGTTCTTTAACACCTGTTCTTGAGCTTGATCATAAGAAATTTAATAAGGATTTATTTGTGATCATGAACCAATTAAATCAACTTTATAGCGAGCTTATATCTGCATGATATTAGCTATGTGGTCTGGACCAAGAAATCTTTCAACTGCGATGATGAGAAGTTTTGCTAACAGGCGTGATGTTATAAATGTAATGGATGAGCCTCTATATGCAAGTTACTTGTTCAGGTCACCTAAAAAGCATCCAATGCATGAGGAGATTTTAAAGTCTCAACCAACATCCTATAAGGAAGCAACCAGTAATTGTTTAAAAGAATCCCCTGGTGTCTCTTTTCAAAAACATATGGTGCAACATGTAAATTTTGATGAATCAAATGATTGGATGTCTTCTTTAAAAAATTTTTTTTTAATCCGTAAACCTGAATCTGTTGTCCCAAGTTTTTGTTTGAAATATCCTGATGCTGATATCAATGATTTGGGTTTCTATCAACAATACGAGCTCTATAAATATATTTCTGATATTAGCAATGAAGAACCGCCTGTTGTTGATGCAACAGATATTAGAAACAACCCAGAAAAAATCTTAAAACTCCTATGTAAAAAGTTGGACATAGCATGGGATAGTCAGATGCTTAAATGGCAGAAAGGAATACATGATTACGATGGTGTTTGGGCAAGTCACTGGTATCACTCAGTGCATTCATCAAATTGTTTTATCCCTGAAAAGAATTACTCGTCTGATTTTGATAAAAATACCAGTGAATTGATTTTTCAATCTACCAAATTCTATGATTCATTAGCTCAAAAAAAGATATCTTAATAATTTTTTCATGTTTTAAAAAAATTCATAATGTTATATCTTTTTAAAATTAAATTTAATTCAAAATGAAAAGCTCTTAAAAATCTATTAAAGCATGTGCTGCATATTACGGGCCTGATGCAGACACCGTTGAAGAATACCTTTTAGACGGTGAAAAAAAGGCGCTTGAACTTGAAAATAGGGGACCTATAAATTTTAATTCAGATGGTTCGTTATCCCAAGATATTAGAGATGCCTACTCAAAATTTGGATTCTATATTTTCGAAAATGTAATTGATGAAGCCGAGCTTAATGATATTGAAAAAGATTTAGATTCATTAAGATCGAATTTTCCTTTGGGTCCTGAAAGTTTAGTTGATTCAAGCGGAAATCCCGCAATGAATTCAACATCTAAAGCCCTGACTATTGTTTGGTCAAAACCCTTAGGAGATCCTTTGGGTGGAACCGAGCTAGCAAACGGTAGACATCAAGTGAAAATGTTTGAACCAAAACCATCTTCAGATGCACCTGAATCAGTACCTCTAATATTGCTAGGCACATTACAATTCTCAGATGCATGTCTTAGGACTTATGCGCATCCTAAACTACTAAGGGTTGCAGAAAACATAAACGGAGAAGATTTTGCTCCTTTCAATGAAGCTCTTTTTATTAAGGAGCCTGGTATTGGTGCTGCTGTATCTTGGCACCAAGATGGGGTCACTCATTGGGATAGTGATAATTTTGAAGAAGATATACATGGATTTAATTTTATGGCCCAAGTTTATGGAAGCACTGCTGTTAATGGCGTATGGGTCTTGCCTGGTACTCACAAGATTGGAAAAATTGATATTAAAAAACTAATCAGTGAATCAGGAAGTGAAAGAATTAATGGAGCCGTACCAATAGTATGTAACCCGGGAGACGTTGTAATTTGTAACAGACAACTTCTTCATGGCTCATTTCCAAATTGTGGATTTGAAAAAAGGGTAATTGTTAATTTTGGATTTCATAAAAGAAGTTCTGTTCTTGGGATCAAGGGTGGGGGAATCCACAGTGAGTCTCAAATATTTGATGAAGATATTATCAGTAGACGTACCAAACCATTGGGATACGCAATAGAAGCGCGTAAAGAAAAATATCCAAATGAAGAACCATATGAATATCAACCATTCAAAGAATCTAATGAAAGCTTTATTTGGAATAATGAAGCACGTAAAACTCTTGTAGATTACAACCTCGAAGATCTAAGTATCTAAAAAATTGACATATCCTGTGTCATTAAATTAATTTATAGATAACAATATTTAGATTTTTTATGAAAAGACTATTTGTAGTTGTAACTATTATATTTGTAATACTCGTAGGAATTTTTCAACATTCTAGGAATTCAGATAGTGATATAAATTATGAAAGATTTAATTTAGTAACTCCTGGTGTTTTAAGGACGCCTGATGAAAGGTTTAATGACATAAAAGATTATCCTTTTTCTCCAAATTATTTAACTATTGGCGATACTAGAATTCACTATCTTGATGAAGGGCCAAAAGAAGGAAAAATTATATATCTTCTTCATGGTGAGCCTGCATGGAGTTATTTATTTAGAAAAATGATACCCACGCTTACAGAAGCAGGGTACAGGGTTATAGCACCTGATATGGTTGGGTTCGGTAAATCTGATAAATACATTTCAATTGATGATTACTCGCATCAAATGCATGTTGATAAAATGGTCCAATTAGTTAGAGAGCTAGATCTTAAGGATGTCACTGCGCATCTTCATGATTGGGGCGGATTAGTTGGATTTAGAGTCATTGCAGAAGAACCAGAGAGGTTTTCAGGAATAATAGCGTCAAATACTAGTCTCATAGCTCCTGGCCGTGGTTTTTTAAGAGATTTACTAAGTCATATTAGTTATCCATTATTCAAGTTAGGTATTTGGATTCAAGGCCCAGCTACCTGGGAAGAATTCATTGGTGGTGATGGTTTTACGGGGTGGATCAGATATTCAAGATATACAGATAACATTGATATTGGTGGAATTATGCAAACACTTGGTAATGTAAGTGATGAGGAGAGAGCAGGGTATGAAGCACCTTACCCAAATGCTACCTATAAAGCCGGTGCACAAATTTTCCCTTATTTAATACCTAGTGAATTAAGAAAAAATGAAATGGCTTACAGAGATGTTTTTGAAAAATGGAATAAGCCATTTTTAATTGCAAATAGTGATAATGATCCGGTTACTAGTAACAATCCTAGATTAACTGAGATGCTTAAGAGAGTGCCCACAGCAAAAGAGATTGTAATAAAAGGACCAGGACATTTTATCCAAGAAGAGGCTGGTCCTGAATACGCACAACTAATTATTGATTTTATTAACGGTGATCCACAGCCTTTTATAAAAGATAGAGTAGTGCCTGTTATTAATCTTTAATTATCTATAACTTCGCATAATATATATTATGTTAAATTATATATATCCCATTTATTTTCTTTAAATAGGCTAAAATTCGTTTAAAATACTGCGCATGGCTAAAGAAGACAATTTAGAATTTGAAGGTGAAGTAATTGAAACCCTTCCAAATACTCAATTCAAAGTAAAATTAGAAAATGGTCATGTTATAGATGCTCACATTTCTGGGAAAATGAGAAAGCATTACATCAGAATACTCACCGGAGACAAGGTTAAGGTTGAAATGACGCCCTATGACCTAACAAAAGGCAGAATAACCTTTAGAGGTAGATAGTTCTAAGTTACCTTTTCCTTTGTCAATTCAGTAAANTCTACCTGTCCATCAACTAAATCAACTTTAATCTGACCACCTTTGTTTAGTGCTCCAAATAGCACGTCGTTTACAAGTGGTTTTTTAATNTGATCAGTAATAAACCTTTCCATAGGTCTTGCGCCCATATGTTTGTTATAACCTTTGTCAGCTATCCAGTTTACAACTTTCTTTGAATAAATTAACTCAATTTCTCTCTCATCTAGTTGAGCCTGTAGTTTTGTTAAGAATTTATCAACAATAGATAAGACAACTTTTTTAGGTAAGTAATTAAACTGAATAATTTCATCAAGTCTGTTTCTAAATTCCGGTGCAAACAGCTTATTTAAAGAATTTAATGCATCTGATTCATTAGATTGAGAGTTAAATCCAATGGATGATTTTTCAAGTAAATCAGCTCCTGCATTTGTAGTCATGATTAAAATTACATTCCTAAAATCGGCTTTTCTTCCATTATTATCAGTAAGAACACCACTATCCATAACTTGAAGTAACAAATTAAATATATCTGGATTAGCCTTCTCAATTTCGTCTAAAAGCAAAACCGCATGTGGGTTTTTAACAACTGCTTCAGTTAGGAGTCCTCCCTGATCAAAGCCAACATAACCTGGAGGAGCACCAATTAATCTAGAAACGGTATGGCGTTCCATATATTCAGACATATCAAATCTTATTAATTCAATGCCTAAAATAGATGCTAGTTGGCGCGCTATTTCAGTTTTGCCTACACCAGTTGGCCCAGCAAATAGAAATGATCCAATAGTCTTATTATCATCTCTTAGCCCTGCTCTCGAGAGCTTTATTGCGTTACCCAGACTAACAATCGCCTTATCCTGCCCAAAAATCACTCTTTTTAGATCTCTTTCAANATTTTTTAGAGATTTAGACTCATCCTTTGATATTGATTTTTCTGGGATTTTAGTTATTTTTGATATGGTCTTTTCAATATCTATCTGATTTACNGTAATTTTTTTNTCATCTTTTCTATTTACATTTAACAATGCACCCGTTTCATCCATTAAATCAATAGCTTTATCAGGTAAAAATCTATCACTAATAAATTTTTGAGATAGCTCAACGGCAGATTTAATTGATTCGTCATGATATTTAACGTTGTGATGCTGCTCATACAAAGGTTTTATTCCTTTTAGAATTGCTATTGAGTCATCTATATCAGGCTCATTAATATCTATCTTTTGAAATCTCCTTGATAGCGCTTGATTTTGATTAAAGATACCTCTAAATTCTTGAAAAGTAGTTGATCCAATACACCTAAGACTACCCTTCCCTAGCGCCGGTTTAAGAAGATTTGATACATCTAGAGAGCCACCAGATGCAGATCCAGCACCAATAATTGTATGTATCTCATCTATAAACAAAATTGATTTATCTTGACCTTCTAAAAACTCAATAACCTCTTTTAATCTTTTTTCAAAATCACCTCTGTATTTGGTTCCAGCAATTAATGCACCTATATCCAAGGAGTATATTGTGTAGTTTTGTAGATACTCAGGTACTTTTTTATTGATCACAAGGTGTGCCAATCCTTCAACAATTGCAGTTTTACCAACACCAGACTCACCTACCAATAATGGATTATTTTTTGTTCTTCTGGCTAAAATTTGTATAAGCCTACTGATTTCTTCCTGTCTTCCGATCAAGGCATCAATTTTTCCATCAGAAGCTTGTTCGTTGAGGTTAATTAAAAATTTAGAGTTCCCACTTTCAGTTATGACCTCTTCTTCATCAATGCCATCTCCATCTATAACAGAGTCTGACTCTTTTTTTGAGGCTGTCTTACCATGAGAAATGTATGAAACGATATCTAGTCTGGATATTCCTGCTTTAGTTAAAAGGTAAACAGAATGACTTTCCTTTTCAGAAAAAATGGCAACTAGAATATTAATAGGTTTTACAACACCTTTGCCTGATGATTGAACATGAAANACAGCACGCTGGAGNACTCTNTGAAAACCAAGNGTTGGTTGAGGTGATTTGTTTGGATCAGATTTTCTNGGTGTTGTGTCTTGAATATAATCCTCNACAGAACTTTTAAATGAATTTACATTTATGCCATTACTCTTAAGAAAGTCTTTAACATCAAAATCACTGAGTATCATTAGCAGCAAATGTTCGATAGTTATATATTCAATATCTGACTTTTGCGCCTGATCAAATAAGCTTGATATCGATTGTTCTAATTCTTTGCTAAACATTAATCTGTCATGGGTTCAATTTCAGTTAGTAATGGATGCTCATTGATTTGTGCTAGATTGTTCATTTCGGCACATTTCATCTCAGCAATCTCTTTTGGAAATATACCACATACTCCCTTCCCTTTAGTATGAACTGATAGCATTATCTGCGTTGCTCTTTCNTGNTCATAACCAAAAACTTTTTGAATNGCATAAACAACAAATTCCATGGGCGTNAAATCNTCATTTAATANAACAACTTGAAATAAAGGNGGTTCTTTTAACTGGGGCTCATCTTCAAGAGTTATGACACCCAAGCCTGCATCAGTTTCATTTTCATTGCTCGAAACAATCACATTCGTTTAATCATTTCGTCAGCGAAACCTGAACAAGAAACTAAATTNGCATTCTCCATGAGTCTTTCAAAGTCATATGTAACCATCTTAGCTTCNATGGCTNTTTCNATTGACTCAATAATAAGATCAGCTGCCTCTACCCAACCGAGATGTCTAAGCATCATTTCAGCTGACAAAATCAATGATCCTGGATTCACTTTATCTTGACCAGCATATTTTGGGGCAGTTCCGTGAGTAGCTTCAAATAAGGCAGCATCATCACCAATATTTGCNCCAGGAGCTATTCCTATACCTCCAACACATGCTGCAAGAGCATCAGAAATGTAATCTCCATTAAGATTCATAGTTGCGATTACNTCNTACTCTTTCGGNCTNGTTAAAATCTGTTGTAAAAATGCATCACAGATCACATCTTTAATNATTATATTTTTNCCATTANTTGGATTCTTAATTACATGCCATGGACCNCCATCNAGNGGTTCTCCATCATAATTACTNACACTCAGNTCATAACCCCANTCCCTAAANGCTCCTTCAGTAAATTTCATAATATTNCCCTTATGAACTAGNGTNACAGAATCTCTNTCATTTTTAATTGCATAATCAATAGCTTGTTTAACAAGACGTTCAGTTCCATTTTTGGATATTGGTTTAACACCCAATCCAACATCTTCTGTGAATCTAATTTTATTTACATCAAACTGTTCTTGAAGAACCTTAACCAATCTATTTGATTCATCTGACCCGCCTTCAAACTCAACTCCGGCATAGATATCTTCAGAGTTTTCTCTAAAAATTACCATATCAACATGTGATGGATTTTTAACTGGGCTTGGCACGCCTGAGAAGTACCTTATCGGCCTTAAGCAAACATACAAATCAAGAATCTGTCTTAATGAGACATTTAGTGATCTAATACCACCTCCAACTGGAGTCGTTAATGGCCCTTTAATACTTACAACATATTCTCTAAGTGCTTCAATTGTTTCATCAGGAAGCCAAACATCATCACCGTATACTTCTGTAGATTTCTCTCCGCAATAGACCTCCATCCATGAGATTTTTTTCTGTCCCCCATAAGATTTTGCAACCGCAGAGTCAACAACATTGAGCATTGCAGGAGTAATATCTATACCAATACCATCTCCCTCTATATAAGGAATAATCGGATCATTTGGTACGTTTAAAGATCCATCGTCATTTAATGTAATTTTTGATCCATTTTCAGGAATTTTTATATTTTGATAAGCCATTGCTACACCGATAATTTAAAGAAATATTTATTAATTTAAGCTGGCAAATTATACTCCAAATAAGCTCTATAATTAGCTTTTAATGGCCTTAAATTATTGAAATGACTAAAAACAAAGAAACCGTTGTAGTTGGGATATCAGGTGGTGTTGATTCATCAGTCGCGGCGTACTTATTAAAACAGCAAGGTTATGAGGTTGTTGGTTTATTTATGCAAAATTGGCAATCAGAACCGGGCGAGGTTTGCACATCTGAAATTGATTTTGAAGATGCTTCGCAAGTATGCGATCTCTTAGATATAAAACTTCATCGTGCAAATTTCAGTGACGATTATTGGGACAGAGTATTTAATGATTTTTTAGATGAGCATAAAAAAGGTAGAACTCCCAATCCTGATATCTTATGTAATCGTGAAATAAAATTTAAGTCATTTTTAGATTATGCAAAGAAAATTGGAGCAGACTTTATGGCAACCGGTCACTATGCAGATTTAGTCTTTAAAAAAGAAAAATCATACTTAAGGAGATCTATCGATTTAAATAAAGATCAAACCTACTTTCTACATGAGGTTAGTTCAAATGAATTTAAGTACTGTTTATTTCCGCTGGCAAATTTAACTAAGCCAGAAGTAAGAGAAATCGCAAAATCAATACACTTACCTAATAGGAACAAAAAAGATTCTGTTGGGATATGTTTCGTTGGAGAACGAAATATGAAGGACTTTTTAAATAGATTTATTGATTTTGAACCAGGCCCAATCATAGATGATTCAAATAATATTATCGGTGAGCATCATGGTTCTCTTTTATATACCATTGGTCAAAGACAAGGACTAAGAATTGGTGGCGTTAAAGATATGCCAGATTTACCTTGGTATGTTTTTAAAAAAGATCAGGAGAATAATTCCTTGTACGTATGCCAAGGTGAGGATAACCCTCTTCTATTTAGCAAAGGTTTAGCTTTAGAAAAATTGCATTGGATAACAGATGAGTTTAGTGGTCAGTTGGAGTGTGAGGTCCAGGTTCGGCATCGCCACAAAGCTGTTAAATGCATATTAGATGTTAGTGAACTTGAAGTTAGATTTGATGAGGAAATAAGAGCAATAACACCGGGTCAATCTGCAGTTTTTTACTTAGACAATATTTGTCTGGGTGGTGGTATCATAGCTGATCAAATAAATTAGTATTCAAAATTTTATGAGCAAACTTGACTCTTCAATTTCACCACTTGATTCAAGGTATGCAGCTAAAATTATACCCATAGCTAAATTTTTTTCAGAGTCTTATCTCAATAAGACTAGATATGAAATTGAGTTGATGTGGTTAATCTATATTACTAAAAAATTACCAAGTTATTTTGGAAAGCTTTCTCAGGCTAATGAAAAAAAACTTCTTAAACTAGTTAATGATTTTACAAAATTAGATGCAAAAAGAGCCAAAACTATTGAGAAGAAAACGAATCATGACGTAAAAGCTATTGAATATTTAATTGGAGAAAAGCTTAACAAGCACCCTTCCCTTAAAAACTTTAAGAAATATATACATTTTGGTTTAACCAGTGAAGANATTAATTCGACTTCCTATGCACAAATNATTAACAANGCNAAAGATGAATATTTAGAGAAGNTCTTNGAGCTTAAAAAGATNCTNAAATCAAAGTCTTCTGCTTGGAAAGCTTCACCATTTTTATCTAGAACTCATGGTCAAGCNGCATCGCCATCTACTTTTGGNAAAGAGATAAATGTNTTTTTGAGCAGACTAGATAATGAAATAAAGACTCTAAAGTCAATAAAGGTAAAAGGTAAATGGGGTGGCGCCACTGGAAATTTTCATACACTTGTTCTGATTGATGAAAAGAAAAATTGGATTAATTTTATAAAAGGATTTTTTAAATTTATAAAAACGCCGCTTAATACTTTAACCACTCAGATNGAACCNCATGATTGTATTGCTGAGCTTTCTCATTCGATTGTCCGNATCAATAATNTTCTTATTGATATGAANAGGGATATTTGGATGTANATCTCTANTGATCTTTTTAAATTNAAAGTAATAAAAGGTGAAGTTGGATCATCCACTATGCCACATAAAGTTAATCCAATTGATTTTGAAAACTCAGAGGGAAATCTTGAGTTAAGTAATGCGCTATTTACATTCTTTGGCGATAAACTTTCCAAATCAAGATTACAAAGAGATTTAAGTGATTCTACNGTTCTNAGNAATATTGGGNTGCCATTTGGNCATAGTTATCTTGCAATCCAATCNCTAATNAANGGTTTTTCTAAGCTTGAAGTAAACAAAGAGCANTCTTTAAAAGAGTTNAATNACAATTGGCAANTTCTNGGAGAAGCTATTCAAACTGTAATGAAGCTNGAAGGATATGATGATGCCTATGAAATNATTAAAGATCTNACNCGTGGTGAATTGCTCACTGAAAATNCNTATAAATCACTNATTAATTCNTTGGATATATCGANTAAGTCNAAAAGNAAACTCCTTAAATTGACTCCTGCTACGTATATTGGGTTNAGTAAATCAATATAAATATCTNAATTNNGTAGTAAAACTACCAAGATATCTNTAATTTTTTCCTATAAAAACNNTATNTTTATTANTTATTGACATAATTTAAGCATTTTATTTTAATGCACTACATAANTCCGGAGAAAAATTATGTCCAATGTTAAGTTTCTTGATGAANTAGAAAGAATAAAAAATCTTGATGGTTTTAAGAANTCTAATTGGCAATCTATAAATCCAGNCTTNGTNGCAAGAATGTCGCTGCAAAACAAGTTNAAAACTGGATTAGANATAGCNAGATACACTGCAGATATNATGCGAAAGGATATGGCAGATTATGATAAAGATTCATCTGNTTACACTCANTCTTTAGGTTGCTGGCATGGGTTTGTTGCNCAACAAATGATGATGGGNGTTAAGAGAACACAAAANACAACTGATAAGACNTATGTATATCTTAGTGGTTGGATGGTTGCNGCACTCAGGTCACAATTTGGCCCTCTTCCTGATCAAAGCATGCACGAAAAAACTGCTGTTCCTGCTTTAATCAAAGAGATCTANACATTTCTAAAGCGAGCTGATTCTATNCAACTTCAACATCTTTTCAATGAATTAGATGACCTTGAATCATCTGGTAATGATACTTCTGATGTTATGTCTCGAATTGATAATTTTGAAACCCATGTTGTTCCAATTATTGCTGATATTGATGCTGGATTTGGCAATGAAGAAGCAACTTATTTGCTTGCTCGAAAAATGATTGAGGCTGGTGCCTGCGCAATTCAAATTGAAAATCAAGTTTCTGATGAAAAACAGTGTGGTCATCAGGATGGTAAAGTGACTGTTCCTCATGAGGATTTCCTAGCAAAAATTAATGCTGTTAGATATGCATTCTTGGAGTTAGGTGTTGATAATGGAATTATAGTTGCTAGAACTGATTCATTAGGTGCGGGTTTAACACAAAAGGTACCGGTTTCAAAAACTGATGGAGATTTAGCTAGCAAATACAATGATTTCTTAGAAACAGAGCCCGTTAATGATGTTAACGATCTAGATGAAAATGATATAACTATTCATCAAGGTGGCAAATTAGTTCGTCCAATTCGCCTTCCAAATGGTTTATANAGATTTAAAGAGAATACTGGATTTGATCGGGTTGTTCTTGATTGTGTTACTAGCTTACAAAATGGAGCTGATCTTTTGTGGATTGAAACTGAGAAACCTAATGTAGACCAGATTGCATCTATGGTGAATGAAATTAAGAAAACAATTCCAAATGCAAAATTAGTTTATAACAATTCTCCATCGTTTAACTGGACACTTTCTTTTAGACAACAAGTATTTGAGGAAATGGAAGCAAATGGTGATGACGTTTCCGCCTATCCAAATCCAAAGGATGATCCCAAGGGTTTAATGGATGAAAAGTATGATGATACCGATTTAGGCAAAAAAGCTGATGAGCTTATATCTAAATTTCAAGCTGATGGTTCGCGTAAGGCGGGTATTTTCCATCACCTAATTACACTCCCTACATATCATGAGGCTGCTTTAGGCACCGATATGCTTTCTGAAGGATATTTTGGTGACCTAGGAATGCTTGCGTATGTGCAAGGTATTCAAAGGCAGGAGATTAGAAGAGAGATGTCATCAGTAAAACATCAAGATCTCGCAGGATCAACGGTTGGTGACACTCATAAAGAATATTTCTCAGGNGAAAATGCGCTTAAAGCATCTGGTGAAGCTAATACTATGAATCAGTTTTAGGCGTCAAACAATCCCCCGTGGTGGTGCGTCCACAAATTTCACAGGGCGCACCCTCCTCTATATTTGCTAATCCACCACAACTACCCACCACAGGTTTATTTTTTAAAATAAGGCCGGTTGCTATCAACGCAAAAGAAGCTGCAACAACTAAAAAACCTGCTATAAATTCAAACATTGCAAAATTTTACCATTTTTTTGAGTTTAATCTTGTTCCATCATTCATGAGATAGGTAATTGCAAGATNCATAGAATTAGCTAGAGCGATACCATCATNAGGTTCAAGTAAATTNAAAAGCGTAGCAAAGGCATCTGCTTCCATGCAGGATATATTACCTTTGACAGTTACACTTAAAGATTCACTTTGAACTGATTGTCCNCTAACTGGATCGATGGTATGTGATATAACTTCATCNTTACTAATATAATAATTTCTGTATTCGCCNGAGGTAGCAANTGATAAATGTGACTCGTCATTATGCTCAATAGTAAAAATTGCATCATTAATCNGTGATGATGGGTTCTGAACACCGANAACCCACGAATTACCAAGTTTTGAACCTCTAACAATTAGCTCACCACCAATGTCAATTAGATAATTNTTGTGATTATTTTTATCTAAAATTTTTGAGATTTGATCCACTGCATANCCTTTAGCAATTGAGGATAGATCAAACAAAAAATTCTCATTCTTTATAAGTTGATTTCCCGACAATGAAAACTTAGTTTGCATTGGTTTATANTCAGCACGAATATTTTTTAAAACATTANTTGCGGGCCCAAATCCGAGTTGATTAATCTTATTACCAATTGTTATGTCATACTTTGGTGAAAGTTGATTAATTTCAATTGCTTTATTTAAGATAATTTTTAAATCATTTGACAGTGTGAACGGATNACTAAGAATATGTTCATTCAAAGCACTNAGCTCTGAGGCCTTCTTATAATTTGATGCAATTAAATCAATTCGATTGAGTTCATTCTTGATTTGAAGATTCAATTGGTCATTAATATATTTTGACGAGGTGATGTTATAACTGGTTCCATATATTGAACCTGAGACTTGATAAANNGAACTTTGATTGTACTGATATGCTGCGTATATACAGAGACAGCCAACAATAAAAGCAACTAGCTTGGATAAATGACTTCTATTCAAATAATTTAACCGCCAAAATCATCAAGCATAATATTTTCAGGCTCAACGCCTAAATTAATAAGCATATCTATTACAGCTTTATTCATCATTGGGGGTCCACAAAGATAATATTCACAGTCTTCCGGAGCCGGATGGGATTTTAAATAATTATCCAGAAGGACTTGGTGTATGAAGCCTGTTTCACCAGACCAATCATCTTCAGGTAATGGATCAGATAAAGCCACATGCCAATTAAAATTCTCATTATCCTCTTGTAGCTTATCGAACTCATCTACATAAAACATCTCTCTGAGGCTTCTTGCTCCATACCAAAATGTGATTTTGCGATTAGTATTAATTCTTAACAGTTGATCAAAAATATGTGCTCGCATTGGTGCCATTCCTGCACCACCTCCAACAAACACCATTTCAGCATCAGTTTTACGCGCAAAAAATTCACCAAATGGTCCAAAAACTCTAACTTTATCACCAGCTCTAAGATTAAAGACCCATGATGACATAAGGCCAGGAGGTACATCACTACCCGGTGGCGGAGATGCTATTCTGATATTGAACTTTAAGACACCCTTTTCTTGTGGATAATTTGCCATTGAATAGGCTCTAATAATAGGCTCATCATTATTTGCGACATTATCCCAGATCTTAAACTTATCCCAATCAGAGTGATATTCATTATCTACATCAAAAACTTTGTATGAGAGGTCTTTGTATGCTGGTGCTTCAAGTTGAACGTAACCACCAGCCTTAAAATTGACTTCTTCACCTTCAGGTAATTTTAAGATCAATTCTTTAATAAATGTAGCTACATTATCATTTGAAACTACTTCACACTCCCATTCTTTAACTCCAAATACTTCATCTGGAATTTTAATTTTAAGGTCATTCTTTACAGCAACTTGACATGAAAGTCTCCAACCTTCATTTTGCTCTTTAGATGTAAAGTGAGACTCCTCAGTTGGCAAAATAGAACCGCCACCATCCATAACTAAACACTTACATTGACTGCATGTACCCCCACCTCCACAAGCAGAAGAGAGAAAAATTTTATTCTCTGCCAGAGTTTGTAAGAGTTTAGANCCNGCAGGTACCGTAATGGTNTTTGCTGGATCNTCATTTATTTCAATATTTACACTTCCTGTGCTCACNANCCTGCTTCTTGCAAAAATAATNACAAGAACAAGCAATAGAACAACACCTGTAAAAGAAACAANACCTAAAATTAAATCAATTTGCATAAGACCTCACTAAAGCGAAATTCCCCCAAATGACATAAACCCAAAACTCATTAAACCAACAATAATAAATGTAATACCTAGACCCTGAAGTCCTTCAGGAATATCAGCATATTTTAACTTTTCTCTAATTCCAGCCAAAATTACAATTGCCATTGCCCAACCAACGCCTGCACCCAAGCCATAGACAATACTTTCACCAAACTTAAGATCTTTTTCAACCATAAAAAGTGAAGCACCAAGAATAGCGCAATTCACTGTAATTANTGGAAGGAAAACACCTAAAGCGTTATATAAAGCGGGTACAAATTTATCTAAAAACATTTCTAGAATTTGAACAGCAGCTGCAATNACACCTATGTAACTAATTAAGCCAACAAATTGTAAATTTGCCTCAGGTAATCCTGCCCATNCTAGTGCGCCTTCTCTAAGAACATTGTTGTATATAAAATTATTCAAAGGTACTGTAATAAGACAAACAACGATAACTGCTACACCAAGACCAAATGCAGCATCAATTTTTTTAGAAATAGCTATAAATGTACACATNCCTAAAAATACTGANAANGCTATATTCTCTATAAAGACAGTGGTTAAGAATATATTGAGATAATGCTCAAACATTTATTTCTCTCTTTTCGTAATTAGGTGACACGTCATGTTTTGAAAGACTGAAATCTTTTTCTTCAACTTGCTCTTTATTAAACACTCTTATAACCCAGATCAATAAGCCAATAATAATAAATGAACTGGGTGGCAATAAGAGTAAATTATTTGCTGGATACCAACCACCGTTAGAGACTAGGGGAAAGATTTCTACCCCCATTAAAGTTCCTCCACCAAATAGCTCCCTTATAACTGCAACAACNATCAAAATAAAGCTGTATCCCAAGCCATTACCTAGACCATCTATAAAACTTGGAAATGGTTTCTCTTTCATAGCAAAAGCTTCAGCTCTACCCATCACAATACAATTGGTAATAATCAAGCCTACAAAAACTGATAGTTTCTTACTTGTTTCATAGTCATAAGCCTTGAGTAACTCATCAACAACAATCACAAGTGATGCGATGATTGTCATCTGCACGATAATCCTGACACTCGACGGGATATGATTTCTTATAATTGATATGAATAAATTAGATAAAGAAACAACGCTTGTAAGGGCCACACACATGATTAGTGTAACTGTAAGATTGCTGGTTACAGCAAGAGCTGAACAAATACCTAAAATCTGAAGCGTGATAGGGTTTTCAGCAATGATAGGCTTTATAAGAATTTCTTTATATTTATTAGCCATTCTTTAAGTTCTCCAAAACTTGCCTGTATCCTGATTCACCAAACCAATAGGCAAGCATATTTGTTACACCTCTGCTCGTTAAGGTAGCTCCTGATAAACCATCAACTTTATAGTCAATATTTTGATCTTGTGGATTCACAGCGCCCTTGATAACTTCAAGTGATACATTTTTATTGTTGTTGTATACCTTCTTACCAATCCAAATCTTTTTCCATCTTGGGTTATCCACCTCTCCACCTAAACCAGGCGTTTCTTTATGACTATAAAATTCAAGGCCCTCAACAGTATTTAAATCTGCAGCTAATGAGATATATCCAAAAAGTGTGCCCCAAAGCCCATATCCCCTAATTGGAAGAACAACTTTATTGATTGAGTTNTTCTCATCACGAAGAATAAAGATTTTTCCATAATTTTCTTTATTTTTAACAATCGCTATATCTTCATCATTTGGAATAACCGTAAAGAATCCATCTTTCCTTGAATATTCAACAGGATCATATGAATCAAGATCAAGCCCATCAATTGATGAAACAATCTGATTATTAGAGAAGTCTATAAACATAGNTTCAAGTANTGAAAATTGTTCTTCAATATTTGTATTAGATTCATCATAAATACCTGCGGCTTGAAGAACTTTAACTCTTTGGTCATTAATTTTATTAAGATTTTGAGCATCTCTTAAGTTAACCGCAGCAAATGAAACAAATAGGGAACACACTAAGCATACTGCNAATGCAACACCTAAGGTTTTAATGATCGAATCATTCATGATGCTAGTGCCCTTTCACGTTTTTTAATGTTTGAATTTACGACAAGGTGATCTATCACTGGTGCAAGTAGATTAGCGAATAAAATTGCAAGCATCATGCCTTCAGGGAAAGCAGGATTAATTACCCTAATTAAAATAACAGTTACACCGATTACACCACCGTAAATCCACCTACCTGCATTTGTCCCTGAACCCGAAACAGGTTCTGTGGCCATAAAAACCAAACCAAAGGCAAAACTACCTATAACCAAATGCCAATACCAAGGAACGTTAAACATTGGATTCGTATCTGATCCAACAATATTAAGGATGCTGGTCATTAAAATCATCCCTATTAACGTACCTAATATAATTCGATATGAAGCAACTCTCGTCATCAATAAAATAATTGCCGAAACAGCAATTAGTAATACTGAGGTTTCCCCAACGGATCCTGGTATGAAGCCAAAGAAAGCATCAGACCAACTAAAGTTAGCTTCTAGACCATTAGTTCCTGATTCAGCTGCATAAGCCAAGGGTGTAGCTCCACTGTAACCCTCAGGAACAATGTTTTGATCAGACAGTCCAGCTATCCAAACTCTATCTCCAGAAATTTGACTTGGGTAAGCAAAATAAAGAAATGCCCTGCCGGTTAGAGCAGGATTAAGAAAGTTTTTACCTGTTCCGCCAAATATTTCTTTTCCAATAACGATTCCAAAAGTCATGCCTAGAGCAGCCTGCCATAAGGGTAAATCTGGCGGACATGTAAGAGCAAATAGAACTGATGAAACAAATAAACCTTCATTNATTTCNTGTTTTCTAATAACNGCAAAAACTATTTCCCAAAATATCCCGACTGTAAAAGCAACAAAATATATAGGAACAAAATATACTGCTCCAAACCAAAANTTCGAGAAAACTGTTGGATTTTCATAACCAACAATGGATATTAATAGATGATGCCAGTCACCAGTATTGGATGCCCCAATTGTATTTAGGTAATTTAGGCCATAATCTCCAATGTTGTACATACCAAAAAACATCACTGGGAATGTCGATAGCCAAACTATCACCATAACCCTCTGAATATCAATCGAGTCCCTTACATGTATCGGATTTGCTGTTTTAGATTTGGGTGAGAAAATAAAATTTTCAATAGCATCGAAAATTGGGAACCATTTTGAATACTTTCCTTGACCAACGAATAAAGGTTTCTGGTTATCAATAAAGTTTCTAAGAATTGGTAACTTCATGCCATTTCCTCAAATATAAGATCTAAATTTTCTTGAAGAATTGTCTGGTAGTCGTATTTACTTGGACATACGTAGCTTGATAAGGCTAAATCTTCAGGTGCAAGCTCAAGAACTCCTAGTTTTACACCCAGTTCAATATCCTTTGTTACTAGCGCCTTCAGCAGTTGTGTAGCCAATATATTAAGAGGCATTACCTCTTCATATGGTGGAAGCGGAACTATTGCTCTATTGCCTCCGTTTATAGATGTATTAAAGATAAATTTCTTAGGTTTAATCCATGATGATAAAAATGCACCCATTTGGGAGTGAAGTTTCGAGCCCGGCATTGCCCAATTAAATAGAATGTCGTTAGCTTCGTCGGGAAGGACAGATATTTGATTGTCAAAAGCCCCAACATAACTCATTACATCTTTAGCATGAATGCCATTCAAAACGGATCCTGCAATTACCCTTGTGTTGTCTTTAATCTTGCCCGCAATTAACTGATCAATGTTTGCACCAGCATTAGTTTTGAGAATCTTTGGTTCATAGACACCTTCACCGCCAAGTGAAACATATTTATCCAGTTTTATATTTCCAGTTGTAAAAAGATGACCGATAGCAATTACTTCTTGGTACCCAATTGTCCATACTTGACGTTTTAAACTAACTGGCAATGTAAAATGAACTTGAGTACCTACTAGTCCAGCAGGATGCTTACCTTTAAATTCTTTAAAATTGATCTTAGAAACTGATGATGGTATCTCGTCGACATAAGAACAAAAAACTGGTACCTGGGAATCAAAAATATTTGATATCACATTCAAACCCTTATCGAAATTATTTTGTTCATGCTTAATAATGTAGCTTGGACTTAAAGCTAATGGATTTGTATCGCACGCATTTACAAATATTGCAGTAGGTTTTGATCCTATAACAGGAACTCTATTAAAAGGCCTTGTCTTAAAGAAGGCAAAATAACCACTTTCCTCTAAGCATTTAATTGGATCTGATGTATCAAATTGTATTGGTTTTATCGAATCATCTAAATCAATAGATATACTTAGAAACTTTCTTTTTTCCCCACGATTAATTTCAGAAATAGTTCCAGATCCTGGAGATGTAATAAAAGATCCAGGATTTTTTTTATTTTCAAAAAGTTTATCTCCAGCTCCAACTTTATCACCAATATTCACCATCATGGTTGGCTTCAAACCCGGATAATCAGATGCCAGTACACCCACTGAGCGAACTGCAGAATGATCTACCTCATTTGATGGCATTCCTGAAATTGGTATATCTAATCCTTTGGAGATTTTAATCACTGTTTACAGTTAAAAAAGACGTTGAAATTATAATTCTAAAACCCTTTAGATTCTAGAGAAATTAGTTAATTGATAGAGGTAAAATGGGTAGCTCAATATGTGCTATTTTACGTGTTAAATTAAGCACTTGTTTCGAGTATCCATACTCATTGTCATACCAGCAATATAAAGTTACTTTTTTACCATCTGCAATGGTTGCTTGAGCATCAATAACAGAGGCAAANTCACTTGAGTAAAAATCCGTTGAAACAATTTCTGATGAGTTTACGAATCCTAAAATTTTTCTATATTCTGANCTAAATGCAGAATCTCTTAAAAAAGTATTTAGCTCATTCTTTTCTACTTCTTNATTTAGATTNAGCACTAAAACAGCAAGGCTTACATTTGGTGTTGGGACTCTTATAGCNTTNCCAGTTAACTTGTTTTCCAANTNAGGAATAGCTTTTGCAACAGCTTTGACTGCACCNGTTGATGTAATNACCATATTCAATNCCGCACTCCTACCTCTTCGATCGCCTTTATGATAGTTATCAATTAAATTTTGATCGTTTGTGTATGAATGCACTGTTTCAATATGACCTGAATTNATTTGATATTTATCATTCATAATCTTTAAAACAGGGACTATTGCGTTAGTGGTACATGATGCAGCAGAAATAATTTGATCCTTTTCATNAAGTATCTCTTCATTAACACCAAAAACAATATTTTTAATACTTCCTTTGCCAGGTGCAGTCAGAACTACTTTATCAGCACCAGTTTCTAGATGTTTTGATAAGCTTGCTTCATCTCTCCATACACCTGTATTNTCAATNACTATAGGTTTATCAATATCAAAATCAGAATATTTAAANGATTCTGGACCNCTAGCATATATAAANTTTATTGGATTACCNTTAACAATCAATGTATCACTATCAGCATCAACTCTTATGGTCCCTGAAAATTTTCCATGGACCGAATCACGTCTAAGCAATGAAGCTCTTTTAAGTAAATCGTNNTCANTAGCCCCTTTTCTTACAACAACTGCNCTAAGCNTNAAATAATTACCAGGACCGGTTGTCTCAACTAGAAGCCTTGCCATNAACCTACCTATCCTACCGAAACCATACAANACAATATCTTTAGATGATTNAGGTCTTTTAGATTCAACATCTATAACACTCTTNAGNTCTTTATTTAGATATTCATCTATTTTTTCTAAAGGGNTATCTCTTAATTCTTTAAAAAATGGACATCTAAGCGTTAGTTCNCCAATATCAATTTCACAATCAGCAAGATTTAGAGTTACCAATCTTTGAAGAATAGGAAATGTTTCAAGTTCACTCAGTTCATTGTTATCAACTTGGCGAGCAAATCTGTGAGCTTTTAAAATCTCACTTGATGAATTATTTACTAATGATTGACCGTAGATCAGTATGTTAATGCCATTTCTATAGAGATTACCAATTATAGGTATCATTAACTCAGAAAGACCTTCTCTCCATTTCCAATCACCAAAATAGTCATCAGGTTTCTCCCTTTTCCTGAGATCTGGATTTTGAGTAAGGTCTTTCACTGAACCAATTATAAATTACTAAAGTTATTTAGATGATAGTTTCGATTTCCAAATAATGCATCTATAACAGTAAATCTTTTGAGGTAATGGCCAATTGACATTTCATCACTAACACCCATACCACCATGCAATTGAACAGCATCCTGGCCTACTTGACGACTTGATTTACCAATTTGTGCTTTTAGTCCTGATATTGTCTTACTAGCTTCATCATCTTTTCCATCCAATTGAAGCATCGCCTTAAAGAGAAGTGATTTTGATACTTCAGCTTCAATAAACATATCTACCATTTTGTGTTGCAAAACTTGAAAATTAGATATCGGCTGACCAAATTGCTCTCTTTCTTTTGTGTATTGAACAGTCTTTAGATATGAAGCAGTCATTCCTCCAACAGCTTCAGCGCAAATGCACAAGTTTGCCAAGTCAAGCATTGCATTAATGGCTAGAGATGCATCATTGTCATGACTAATAATTAAGGATTCGCCAACTTCTACATTTTCAAATGTAACATCACCACAATTTTGACCATCAACTGTGCTAAACGAATTTACGCTAACGCCTGCTGCTTTTGCATCAACTAAATAAATTACAGGCTTGTCACCATTTCTTGCATAAACAAGAAATGAATTTGCAAAACCAGCATTCAATACTACAGTTTTTACTCCATTAAGTTTTCCATCATCAACTGATGTTTCAATACCATGAAAGTTATAACCGTTGTTTGCTTCTGAGAATGCAACACTGACTTGTGTTGTGCCATCAATGATCTTGGATATGGTTTGTTTTGCTAGTTCATTACTTGATGATTCAAGCACTGATCCACTCATTACAACATTAGCTAGGTATGGTTCAGCCACTAGTGCTTTACCAAATTCTTCAAAAATAACTGCTAATTCAATTGGACCAAAATTAAAACCACCATTTTCTTCACTGAAAGGGACTGCCAACCATCCAAGTTCTGCAAATTGTTTCCAAGTTTCTGGATTATGACCATAGTTCGATTCAACAATTTTTTCCCTGACATCGAATGTATAGTCTGACTCACAAAATTTTAGAACCTGTTCTCGGAGCATATTTTGCTCATCTGAATAGCTTAAGTTCATTATTTATACTCCTAGGATTGCTTTAGCGATAATATTTTTTTGTATTTCATTAGATCCACCATAGATTGAGGTTTTTCTAAAGTTTAGATACCTTGATACAGCCTGAGAGCTAAAATCAGATACATTGGAGGCAGGAGTATTATTTGAATTAAATCCTTCTGGCCCCTCGTATGGAAGAATGTATTGACCTGCAGCCTCAACATACATCTCTGTAAGCCTTTGCTGAAGCTCTGTACCTTTAATTTTAATAATGGATGATTCTGCTCCAGGATGACCACCGTTTGCTAGTGCAGCCAGAGTTCTTAATTCTGTAAATTCAAGGGCTGAAAGTTCAATTTCATAATCAGCAATTTTCTTTTTTAAATCATCATCAGCAAAGTCTTTTGTTCGTTCTTTTAAGAGCTTTAGTGAGTATTTTTGATTTGGAACGCCAGCAATACCAAATCTCTCATGGGCTAGAAGAAATTTTGCATAAGTCCACCCTTTTCCCTCTTCACCAATTAAATTTTCTGCAGGAACTTTCACATCTGTAAAAAATACTGAATTAACTTCATGATCACCGTCAATGGTGATAATCGGTTTGACTTCGATTCCTTCAGTCTTCATATCAATCAGGAGAAACGAGATACCTTCTTGTTTCTTTTGTGTGGTCTCAGTTCTTACTAAGCAAAAAATCCAATCGGCATTTTGAGCTAAAGTAGTCCAAGTTTTAGAACCATTAACTATGTAATGATCGCCATCTCTAACAGCCTTTGTTTTTAGAGATGCCAAATCTGATCCTGATCCTGGCTCAGAGTATCCTTGACACCACCATGTGTTAAATTCAAGAATATCTGGTAAGAATTTCTTCTTTTGCTCTTCATTGCCAAAGGTATAGATCACAGGACCCACCATATTTAATCCAAAAGGCAGTATTGTTGGAGTGTTTGCATAACCTAATTCCTCTTGAAAGATATAGATTTGTGTAGGTGACCAACCGGTGCCTCCGTATTCAACTGGCCAGTTATATCCTGCCCATCCTTGTTCATAGAGAGATTTATGGTAATCAATCATGTCCTGCTTGGTTAATTGCTCACCATTATTTTGTTTTTCTTTTACATGTTTGGGGTATTTGTTTTCAAGATAATCTTTAACTTCTTGTCTGAATTGATTATCTGCATCTGAAAAATTTATATCCATTGGTATTTCCTTTAATTAAATGATTTAGATTTTACGACATTAGATGTGCCAACATTTTATTTGAATATTCGTCAAAAGTATAATTTTTAGTGATAAATGATTGTTACCTAGGTTTATAAAACAATCTATACTTCTTCGATGAATTTCTCAATTCCTTCATCATATATAGGCGATATAGAAGATTGCATTTTATCTGATGCTAAAAACTATCTAATTCTTGCTTCTTCCCCCTATGAAGCAGATATGCTGACAAAGGAATTAAGTTTTTTTACTAAGCACGATGTTCAATATTTTCCTGATAGAGAGATTTTACCGTTTGATCAATTTTCATCTGATAAAAATGTTCTTCTCAAAAGATCTAAGTTTTTAAAATACTGTACTAAAGCAAAAAACACTATATTTATAAGCTCAATTCAAAATTTATTTTCTTTATTGCCACCAAAATATTTTTTTCAAGCCAGTCAGGAACTAACAATTAATTCTGAGATAGATTTTAATAAAGTGCTAAACATCTTAAATCAATTAGGTTATTCAAGAGTTGAAAGAGTTGATTCACTAAATGAATACTCCGTTAGAGGTGGGATTATTGATATCAATCCATCTCACACAACGCATGGGATTAGATTAGATTTTTTTGATGATGAATTAGAAAGTATTAGAGAATTTAATGTAAATACTCAATTGTCTTTAAATGAAATAGATAGTTTTAGCCTTTCATCTGGACATGAATTGCCGCTAGACGAAAATTCAATTGGGTTATTTAAATCACAATGGCGTGAATATTTTCTTGATATTGATGAAAGAAATGTAGATCTATTTAAAAGTATTTCAGATGGAATATTGATAGATGGATATGAAGTTTATCTTCCTTACTTCTTTAAGGAGATGAAGCTGAGTAGCTTTATTGATTATATTCCCAATCTTGAATTGATTAGCTTCTCAAATGCTTTAGAAGTTGCAAATGAATACCATAATTATTTAAAAGAAAGATATTTAATTGAAAGCAATGAACTCTACAGACCGATACCTAAAATTGATAAGCTTTTTTTAGAATTAGAAACATTTAAGGGATATTTANAGAGATCAAAAGAAATAAATCTTAAAGACAATAATTTTTTACTTNAACAAAAAAATATCTTCGAATTAATTTCAGATCTTCATGATACAAAATCTGTAAAAAAACTTTAAAAAAGTATTTATAGCAACTAATAACGATGAAACTTTAAATGAAGTTCAGAAAATAATTCCTAATATTGAATTAATTAATCATGCTGAANATATTAAAAATAAGGGTTTTTATATAACCAAGCAGAATAATTTGAGATCACAAGTATTGGGCAGCACTCTGCTATTGCATNTAGANAATATTCAATCATTTAATTACCAACAACCGATTGTTAATGATGAAACTAAGTCAGATTCATTAATTGAATCAATTAATTTTAATGAAGGTGATTATGTTGTTCATGAATCATATGGAATAGGAATATATGAGGGACTTAAGACTGTCGCAACAAGCAATCATGAAGAAGAGTTTTTAGAGGTTGTTTANCAAGATAATGAGAAACTATTTATACCAACTCGGCAACATCATCTATTAAGTAAATTTCAAAAAAATAATATTGATCATCCCTTAGATTCATTGTCNTCAAAGAAATGGATTAATAAGAAAAAAAAGATAAAAGATAAGGTAAACGACTTAGCTATTGAATTATTAGATATCGAATCAAAGAGATCAATTTCAACCTCTATACCTATGAGGTTAGATTTAAAAATTGATTCTGATTTTAATAATTCTTTTCCATATCAATTAACAAAAGACCAACTTACTTGTATTAATGATGTATATAAAGATTTAAAACTTATTAAACCAATGAACCGAGTAATATGCGGTGATGTAGGATTTGGAAAAACAGAAGTAGCTATGAGAGCTACAAATTTAGTTGCCTATAATCAAAAACAAATCCTTATTCTATGCCCTAGTACAGTTCTAGTGAGTCAGCACCTAGAAACATTTAAAATTCGTTTTAAAGATTTNCCATACCTNATTGAAGGTCTATCAAGACATAAAACAGTTAAAGAAAGAAATAATATTATTTGTAACTTTAATAATAGGAAAATTGATATTCTTATTGGTACCCANGCACTCCTTAACAGCGAAATTGATTTTAGCAATGTGGGATTGTTGGTCATTGATGAAGAGCATCGTTTTGGTACCAAGCAAAAAGAGTTTATAAAATCGAAACAAACAGGCATTCACATACTTTCTCTTTCTGCAACTCCCATCCCTAAAACACTAAATTATATTTTTTCAGGCTTGAAGGATTTTTCTTATCTGTATTCTCCGCCAAGTAATAGAATATCAACAAAAACATTCGTCAAGGTTCATGAAAATCAAATTGTTAAATCCTCAATACAAAGGGAGATTTCACGAAACGGACAAGTGTTTTACGTTACAAATGATATATCTCAACATGAACGCTCTAAAGCGTACCTATTAGAGTTGATGCCTAATTTAAGAATTGGTATAGCTCATGGTCAGCTCAAAAAATCTGAAATTAAGCAAGAAATGAATGCATTTAGTACAGGTGAGTTAGATGTCTTAATTTGCACAACAATTGTTGAAATGGGCTTAGACATACCAAATGCAAATACGATTATTGTTGATAATGCGCACAGGTTTGGATTAGCTCAATTACATCAATTACGAGGACGGGTTGGTCGATCATCAAAGCAGGCATATTGTTATTATTTAATTCCTGATAAACATATTCCTAAACATGCANACAACAGACTTGAAGCACTCTCTAGGCACTCAGCTCTTGGTGCTGGATATTTTATTGCACAAGAAGACCTAGAGCTCAGAGGAGCTGGACAATTTTTAGGAGAAAAACAGTCAGGTCATATTGAAGAGATTGGATTAACTTTATATTTATCGATTCTTAAGGATTGTATAAACCAANTGAAAGGAATTNATGATANGAATAANATAGACTTTGAAATCAATCTGGGTGATAAGTCGCTTATACCTGAGCAATACCTTCCCTCAATGACAGACAGATTAAAATACTACAGAAAAATTTCTGCGTGCAAAANTGTTGANGATATTAAAAAGATTTCAAAAGANCTTGTNGATCAATGCGGAAAACTTCCAACTGCTGTGAATAACTTACTATATGATGCAGAAATTGCCTTAACTGCAACTGAAATTGGTATTTCCAATATCTATCTCAATAGGAATAATTTTTTGCAGTTTAAGTTTGTTNAACCGATAAGCGATGAGAATTTTAANAAATTTATGGAACTAATGAATTCTAATTTATATGAATTTAAACTTANTNCTGAAAATAAAATTAATNTAAAATTAAAAAGCAATNATGCGAGACAACAGATCAAGANTTTTATAAATGCACTTATTTAAAGTTATATTTGCAGTTTTCTTTATTACCTCTGCAAGAAGCGATGAATATCTTATTGANTATGTGGTGTTTAAGAATTTGCAATTTACNACTGATGAAGTTTTTACCCCAAAAGAGTTATCAATTAATCCATCTTCAGTAATTTCATTAAAGAAAGATANNAATGAGATAGTCATNAGAAATTTAGATGAATCNTTTAATAGTAAAAATGANTCATTGGATTCAATAGGTGAAATTATTTATGAGGAAAAAGAGNNAGAAACTTTAACTCAGGAGCCTTTAGCTAATCCAAATCCCCAACTTTGGTTTAATGAAAATAAATCTCTNACTAAATTAGAAACTTTTAAANGAAGAATAGAGAGAAGANCTGATTATGAGTTAATTGATTCAGGAAGTTGGNTTCAGGGCGTTTTTGATAGCAATAGCTCAAAATTTGTTAANGTTATTGCTAATGANCTTAATTTATACATCAAAACATACAAAGAAAGGTACTTGCATTTAGATGTACTGGGCATGCTTGATAGTCAGACAATTGAGTTATCTGAGAATGCANATGGAATAAAAGAAATTAAGCGCAAAGCTTATACAGCNTTACTAAATGANACTGATGTAAANGATGTAAACATAAGTNTNGATATAGATACTTTATTCGAAGGTGATATNAAAACAATTNAACANTACCCNTTAGATNAGATTATTAGTAAAAGCTCAGCAACTCTAATAATTGATGAAGATAGAAGAGTATTTAATGAGCAAGTCCACTACTTTGATCACCCTCAGTTTGGAATAATGATATACCTTAAAAAACTATCAGGATTCTGAATAGTAAGCATTATCTGTTACAGAATGATCAGTAATATCNTTGACNGATTTTAATTCAGAAAATTTTTCTAACAGAGTTTTTTCAATACCATCTTTTAGGGTTACATCCACCATTCCACATCCCTGACAACCGCCNCCAAATTGCAAAACAGCATCGCCCTCGTCAGTTATTTCGACTAAGTTTACAACGCCACCATGNGATTCAAGCATTGGATTGATCTCGTTATAGATTACATAATTTACTTTATCTTCAAGGGGACTATCNGGAGANATATTTGGAAGTCTAGAATTTGGAGATTTGATGGTTAACTGACCNCCAAANTTATCAGTATCNAAGTTNATTTCTGCATCCTCAAGAAAAGGTATTGATCGAGTTTCCACAAAAACNTTTAAGGTCTTCANTTCNATTAATGTATCTTGGNCTTCTTGNTCATCAATTTTACAAAAAGCGAGACAGGTTTCNGCTTTNGNTGTTCCCGGATCACTAACAAANACCCTAACTGCCATATTTGTATCTTTTTTTTCNTCAAGAAGTTTTGCTAGATACTTCTCTGCTGATTCTGTAATTGTTATTATTTCGCTCATATTTAATGTGGTTAAAGCGTATCATAGCCTCTTTTTTTGGCATACGAAAATCGTCTGATTTAGAGNNTGATATGAAAAATATNAGTTTAGNTAAANTTATATTTTTATTTTTAATTATTAACTGCTCATTTATATTTTTTGTACTACTAATAATTAATTTAATTACGTGAATAATAAGATCCTTGAAACTGTTAANTCTTTCGATGAACTTTCAGTAAATCCTNAAGTTTTTATATCTCCATCAAAAAATTTTAGAAGCAGAATTGAATTTGGCTATAAAAATGACTGTTACACCATGATGGATGGTGAATCACAAATATTTTTTTNAAAATCAAATGTTCCTATANAAATGATTAGCAATAATATGGAAAGTATTCTTCANGATNTTAATNNCTCTAAAACNNTNAAAAATAAATTATTTNGTATTAATTACAGATCTGATAATGNCACGACAATTTGTACTTTGATTTATCACAGGCCNCTAGATNANAANTGGNNATTAGAAATTAAAGACATTGAAAATAAATATAAAAACATACTTTTTGTTGGTAGATCAAAGGGAAAAATTTATGGAAGCTCTAATGAGTACTGGTCAAACGTGAAACTAAGCAATGAAAGCTTTTGGATAAAACAGGATGATGAAAGCTTTTTTCAACCAAATTTTTATTTAATGCCTAGAATGATCAATTTTATTTGTAAAAATCTTAGCATCAAATATCAATCCAGCAATCTATTAGAGCTTTATTGTGGTTGCGGGACCTTTACCCTCCCATTATCTAAATACTTCAATCATGTATTTGCTACTGAAAATAATCGTAAAGCAATACGTCATCTGCATTCATCAATTAAAAAGAATAACTTTAAAAATATTAATATTGCTAGATTATCTGATCTAGAAACAATTGAAGCATTTGGNGGTAAAACTTTCAGAAGACTGAATGATTTCGATCTTAAATCATATAAATTTGATACTATCTTAGTTGACCCACCAAGATCAGGACTATCACCTGAATCAATTGATTTTATTAAAAAGTTTGAACAGATAATATATATATCATGCAACAGCGAGACTTTTTTTCGGGATTTAAAATTGCTTAATAAAAAAATTAATAAATCTGCTATTTTTGATCAGTTTGTAAATACTCGACATATTGAATTGATAGGTATTTTAAATGACTAAAATATTTACTCACTTAATTTTATTTTTGGTAATTTCTTATTTNTATGGAATTGCTTTATTTGTAAGTAACCAGGTTGCTTTTTTCTCATCTCAGGTTGCATGCGGTAGTTACTTCATTTCNAAAAGACCGCTTGAATCNATNCGCAAGCAAGAAGGACGGACTGATCCATTTGGAATACNCCTTTTTGATAACTTAATTTTTAATCTTATAGATTACTCAATCGACAAGNATGAAAAATCTGTAGAAGTAAAGTTTGGTCCCTCAAGCTCAAAAATTTACTTTAAAGAAAGCTATGGATGTACTCCTAATAACAATATAGTTTCAGTAACAACCAACCCTTTNTCCAATNCCCCTCTTACAAGAAGANACATTAATGAAGAAGTTCAAAATTTAATTGATGAGGAACTAGAAAAAGATCCTGGCTCAAGAGCTTTGCTAGTTTTTTATAAGAATTCGGTCTCCGGTGAGTCATATGATTTATTCTCAAATGCAGAGACTCCTTTATTATCTTGGAGCATGACTAAATCTCTATCCTCTGTTCTGTTTTCAAGAATGCATGATGAAGGATACTTTGAATTATCNGATAAAGTTNTTCCAAACAGAGNTGATGATGGNAGTCANTTAACGTTCAAACATTTANTTAATCACGTTGATGGATTGGACTATAAGGAATCTTATTTTCCCTTAACAGATTATTTTGCAATGATAACTTCAGAAAATGTTGGCTTGCACTTGTCTTCATTGGAGATGGCGCATAAGCCAGGTGATTATTGGTCTTATTCATCAGCAGCTACAAATCTTCTTAATTATAAAATGACNGAAANGGNTAGNACTCTTGGTTTTACTCCAATTGAATTGTATAAATACTATATCTTTGAACCTTTAGGTTTTAACAACACTTATTTTGGAACCGATAATCTAGGAAATTTTATTGCATCCTCCTTTGGATATGTCAGTGCTGAGTCATGGTTAAAGGTTGGTATTATGATGATGAATGCGTCAAAAAATGACGAATCATTTATAAGTAAAAAAATGTTTGATTTTATGACCCAACCTACAAGATTAAATAACGATAAAATAATTGAAAANTATGGTGGTCAATGGTGGCTCAACACTAATAATNAAGAAATTAGTCCAGCATTTTATGATCTTGAGCAAAAAATGTTTTCAGCAAACGGATTTCAAGGTCAAAGATTATTTGTTATTCCTGAATTAGAATTAATTGTTGTTAGATTAGGTTTATCCGGTGGAAGAAAAGAATGGGATAATGAAAGAAGTTTCTTAAAATCATTAATACATATCTATGAATAAACTATGAAAATTGAATTAACAAAGAATCAACAAAAACTTAAAGACGAGCTTAAGGAGTATTTTTCAGCTTTATTAAATAAAGAACTTTTGAGTGAGATGAGTGATCCTCAATTTTTTGANGGTGGAGGTCCAGAATTTAAAAAAGCATTAAAAATTATGGGTCAAGATGGATGGATTGGCTTAAGTTGGCCAAAAGAATTTGGTGGTAAAGAGTTCACTCCAATAGAGCAATATATCTTTGTTGAAGAGATTATGAGAACAGGATTTCCTTTTCCATTCTTAACAACTGAGTCTGTAGGNCCAATGATTGCTNAGTATGGATCNGATTGGGCTAAAGAAACTATCGCAAAATCTATTCTTAGAGGTGAAACTATTTTTGCTATAGGTTATTCAGAGCCAAATGCTGGAACCGATTTAGCATCACTAAAGACACAAGCATTACCCGACAAAGAAGGATTTAAAATTAATGGTCAAAAAATTTGGACTAGTTTAGCGAATTATGCTGACTATATTTGGTTGGCAGCCAGGACAAACAATGAGGTAAAAAAGCATAAAGGCATTTCAATGTTTATTGTTCCTACCGATGATGATGGCTTCTCTTATACGCCTATTCAAACTCTGGGTGATGTAACAACTAATATGACTTACTATGACGATATCTATGTTTCAAAAGACAATTTAGTAGGTGAGNTAAATTCNGGCTGGAATCTAATAACGAGTCAACTAAATCTAGANAGACTTGCTCTAGTTAATCATGGTCCAGTNGATGAGTTGTATCATCAGTTATTATCGTTAGCAAAATCAACGAAGGTTGACTCAACAAATGTTCTTTCAGATATTGATTGGGTTAAATCTAATTTTGCAAAAATCTATTCTGGCTTGGAGACACTTAAANTGATCTGTTGGAAACAAGTTTGGGGAATGGAGAACAATGTCCTTTCAATGACAGACGCNTCTTTAGCTAAGATATATGGTTCTGAGTACTTTATAGANGCTTACAGAATGATGATGGAGATTTTCGGTGAACTCTCAATTATTCGAGATGACAGCTTATCAATTCTTAACAGTAGATTGGAAAGAATGTATAGAACTGCTTCAATCCTTACCTTTGGTGGTGGAACTAATGAAGTGCAAAGAGATATCATTTCTATGGCAGGGTTATTAATGCCAAGATCAAGATAATGGATTTTTCGTCATCTAGTGAAGAAAAATTAATTAGAGAAAGTCTAAAAAAACTCCTTGAGNCCTTCAGTAGTGAGGACTACCTTAAAAAGTTTGATTCTCATAGATATGATCCTGCATTACTTAGTGAGCTTATTAATCAGGGTTTTCTTNTNGATCAAGATNCAAATAAAATTAATTTTGATGTAATTAAGATATTGTCTGAAGAACTGGGATACTCGAATAGTCCTCTTAATCCATCTGCACTAGTATCTGATGTTNTANTTACACTTCAAGAATCATCATTTAANGGTCTTNNAGAAATNTTAAAGGATTTACTTTCAAACAAATTATATTCATATACATCCGCACTTAATGAGCCGTTAAATTTTGAAATTGAATCTCCAAAAGTTACNGGNAAATTATCAAACAATGGCTATGAGCTATCAGGNACAAAAATACTNTCTTACAATCTAGATATTGCTAAGAAAGNTTTAATATCCTTTATAACTGATGATGGAGTATATCTAGCTNTNATAGAAACGGATCAATTAGAAATTACNTCTCTTGATGTNACCAGTAAGGTCCCCTACTCTAAGTTAAATCTTGATGGTGTAATNNTTANCAAAGAATCAATTATCAATAAATCAGGTGAAGGACTTTATTTATTAAAGAATATCTATGCTCGAAGAGTNCTTATNCAGGCTTCTTTGGCTAGAGGGATGGTTTTAAAGATGTTGGAATTAACTGCAGCTTATACGAGTGAAAGGGANCAGTTTGATAGNCCTATTGGATCATTTCAAGCAGTATCACACCGNGCNGCAAATATGTTTATAGACCATCAAGANCTTGATCTAAANNTTCAACAAGCATCATATTTATATANTTCAGGTAGTGATTTAGAAAATCAAATTTTAAATTTAAAGTATATAACTGGTAATGTNCTACACAGAACGTCNTATGCGGCACAGCACCTCCATGGTGGNATGGGCGTAGCTAAAGAATATCCATTATGGAGATATTGCCTTTCTGCAAAAGAGCATGAAATNATTAATGGAAATAGCTCGAGTGCACTGGAAGCNCTTTCAAAAAATATAACTTTAAATCAGTNAGTTAAATTTTATCAGCAAGCTCAGGAAGAGCATTAAAAAGGTCTGCTACNAAGCCATANTCAGCAACTTGNAATATTGGTGCATCTTCATCTTTGTTTATGGCCACAATNACCTTTGAGTCTTTCATCCCTGCAAGGTGTTGAATGGCACCAGATATACCCACTGCAATATAGAGATTTGGGGCAACAATTTTTCCTGTTTGACCCACTTGATAATCATTTGGAACAAATCCAGCATCAACGGCAGCCCTTGAAGCACCCACAGCAGCACCAAGTTTATCTGCAATAGTTTCTAGAAGATGGAAGTTATCTCCTGANTGCATGCCTCTNCCACCAGAAATNATNACATCAGCCGCTGTTAATTCAGGTCTATCACTTTTAGCNATTTCCTCACTTACAAATTCACTTTTATCATTACTAACAACACTATCAAANCTTTCAACANCTGCAGAGCCTCCACTAAGCTGAACAGGATCAAANGCAGTAGCCCTAACAGTAATAAGCTTAACGGAGTCATTAGATTTAACTGTGGCAATACAACTTCCTGCGTAAATCGGTCTTNTAAATGTATCCTGGTCAATCACGCCTGATATATCTGATATCTGTTGTGAATCTAAAAGCGCACTAGCTCTAGGCATTAAGTTTTTTCCAAATGTTGTTGCCGGTGNTAATACGTGAGAATAACTTNTTGCTANTTCNTTAATCATTGGAGCAAGAGCTTCAGGGAGTTGATGCTNNAACGTATCATCGACACTTGNAATCACCTTAGAAATANTNTCTATNGTTGATGCGNAATTNGNNAGCTCGGAGTTATTAGTTGCGACAAATAGATGTATATCATCANCTAATAGCTTTGCTGCAGCTATAGTATTAAGGGTTGATGGTCTAATGCTGGTGTTATCATGTTCTGCTATTACTAAAATACTCATATTGCNTTAGCCTCATTTTTTAATTTATCAACNAACTCATCAACTGACTCAACTTTTANACCAGCTTCTCTTTNTGGTGGTAGTTCTACNGATATAATTTCTGTTCTTGCTGATGTATCAATNCCNAGATCATTAATGTTTTTAGTAGNAAGCTCTTTTTTCTTTGCTTTCATGATATTNGGTAANGATGCATATCTTGGTTCATTTAATCTTAAATCCGTAGTTACAATTGCNGGTAAATTAACCTTGATGGTTTGTAATCCACCATCGATTTCCCTNGTTACATTTGCAGTCTGACNTTCGATTACTAATTTTGAAGCAAATGTNGCTTGTGGAAGATCAAGAATTGCAGAGAGCATTTGACCAGTTTGATTNTTATCACCGTCAATTGCNTGCTTTCCTAAAATAATGAGATCAGGATTTTCTTCTTCAAATATTTTTGCTAACGCCTTNGCTATCACTAAAGGCTCNGGATTNTCCTCAGATTCTATGAGAATNGCTCTATCACAACCTAAAGCTAAAGCAGTCCTNAGCTGTTCCTGTGAAGCAGATNTGCCAACAGTAACAGCAATAATCTCTGTAGCTGTACCACTTTCTTTTAATCGTACTGCCTCTTCTACAGCAATTTCACAAAACGGATTGACTGCCATTTTTACATTGTTTAGATCAACATTTGAATTATCGCTAAGAGGCCTTACTTTAACGTTATAGTCAACAACTCTTTTAATTGGTACNAGAATTTTCATATTTATTTAGTAATATAGTGTGAACGTCTTTTAAGAGCTATAATTGTAATGTTTTTTAAGAAAAATAAAAGTCAAAGGATCAATCATGGAACGTGATGTAATGGACTACGATGTNGTGATTGTAGGAGCTGGTCCATCAGGATTAAGTAGCGCCATAAAGCTNGCACAATTAGCAAAAGAAAATAATAAAGAATTAAGCATTTGTCTTATTGAAAAAGGTTCGGAAATAGGAGCTCATATACTTTCNGGTAATGTCTTTGAGCCAACAGCATTGAATGAACTAATTCCNGATTGGAAGGATAAAGGAGCTCCTTTAAATAATCCTGCTANAAANGATGTTGTTAAATTNATGATNTCCCAAAATTCATCTTTCAAAATACCCTTCCCAACNTTTTTNATNCCCACATTTAACAATCATGGAAATTATATTATGAGCTTGGCTAATTTCTGCAGATGGCTTGGTGANCAAGCCGAGCAATTAGGAGTAGAGATTTTTCCNGGTTTTACTGCCTCAGATATTATTNTTGAAGATGGNATAGTTAAAGGAATAGTAACTGGAGAAATGGGAGTTTCACAAAACGGTGAAAAAAAGCCAAGTTATCAACCAGAGATGGAGTTACGTGGTAAGTACACTATCTTTGCTGAAGGTTGCAGAGGACATTTAGGAAAAGAATTAATCGCTAANTTCAACTTAGATAATGACAAAGATCCACAACATTATGGGATTGGATTTAAAGAAATTTGGGACATTCAACCNGAAGANCATNAAGAAGGNACAGTAATGCATACCATGGGATGGCCAAGCAATGGAACTATCTCTGGATCATATTTTTATCANGGTGAAAATAATCAGGTTTACTTNGGTTATGTAGTGCCTTTGGATTATGACAATCCTCACTTAAGNCCATTTGATGAATTCCAACAATGGAAACAGCATAAAGATATAAAAAATATATTAGAAAAAGGGANTCGAGTGGCTTACGGTGCAAGAGCTCTTATTAANGGTGGATATCAATCAAGACCAAAAATGTCTTTTCCTGGAGGTTTACTGGTTGGNGATAATGCAGGAACTCTTAATTTTCCNAAAATTAAAGGGACTCATACAGCAATGAAATCTGGCATGCTGGCCTCCGAGGTAGTNTTTGATGCAATAGCAAACGATAAACTNAATNAGGATTTANCAGAATACGAAAATGCATTTGTNAATTCTTGGATCAATNCTGAACTTTATAAAGCAAGNAATTGGGGTCCNTTTTTACANAANGGCCTNAAATTAGGATTTAAGGGNTTGNTAGGAGTTGCCCTAGCTGCGATTGATCANTTTNTTTTTAGAGGAAAGCTNCCATTTACTCTTCATCATAAAACTCCTGATTATGCNTGTTTAAAGAAAGCNTCTGAATCNCCTAAAATTGATTANCCAAAACCTGATGGGAAAGTNAGTTTTGATAAGCTNTCTTCNGTTTTTCTTTCCAATACAAATCATGAAGAAGATCAGCCATGTCATTTACAATTAAAAGATCCTTCTATACCCATTTCTACCAACTTACCCATTTATGATGAGCCTGCACAAAGNTATTGTCCTGCTGGTGTTTATGAGGTCGTTGAGGATAACGGAGAGCATAAATTTGTAATNAATGCTCAAAACTGTGTGCACTGNAAAACGTGTGATATTAAAGATCCATCACAAAATATTAAATGGGTTACGCCAGAAGGAACTGGAGGACCCAATTACCCAAATATGTAATATGGACACTTCAAAATTTATAAAATCATTTCTTANTATTATTCTCATTACTTCTTGCTCAGAAGTTTCAGATATTGATAAATTTAATTNAATTGTTGATGAGCAATGGAACAAAGTTATATCTGATAANCCGGTTTATGCCTCNAGCATGGGCGACCTTTCAAGGAACCANGAATGGGGAGATAGTTCCNTAAGAAANNTCTTTCAAGACCATGAGTATGAAAAGGAGATGCTTATCGAATTAGAAAGCATTAATCCAAAATCATTTAGTGAAGANGATTTAACAAATTATAGATTGTTCNTTANGCAAGTATNTGAATCTGTNGAGATGCAGCAATACAAACTTTATTTATTGCCATTTAGTCACAGAGGTGGCATTCAATTACTTCATGATACTACCTCAGTTTTGCCTTTTAGATCCATTGATCACTACATTGACTGGATTGAACGTCTTAAAAAAGTTCCTGATCTAATTACNAATGAAATTGCTATAGCCTCCNAAGGCATTGAAAATAATGTTATGCCTCCAAAAATCTTAATGGAAAGAGTTAAGGAGCAAATTAAACTTCAAGCTAATACTACAGCTTANAANAGNCCNTTCTTTAANCATTTCGCTGAAATGGATTCACGATTATTTTCTGAAGATGAAATTAAAGAAATTCAAGATCAAGCTCTTGAAGTCATTAGCAGAGATATCATTCCTGCNTACAAAAACTTNTTAAAATTTTTTGAGAAGGAATATCTNCCAAATTGNAGGATATCAATAGGNATCAGTGATATTCCTAATGGNAAGGCGTATTATGAATTTNCTGCTAGGAGGTTCACAACAACTGANTTAACACCTGAAGAAATTCATCAAATTGGATTANAGGAAGTTAAAAGAATCAGAGATGAAATGGATGATGTTATTGAATCCGTTTCCTGGAAAGGTACTTTTAAGGGTTTTCTCAATGACTTACGAACNAATCCTAAATTTTATTTTGATAATCCTGATGATTTNTTTAAAGAATATCTAGCAACGTCTAAAAGATTAGATCCTGAANTAGTAAATCTATTTAAAGTATTACCNTCAATACCNTATGGGATTAAGCCNATTCCTGAAGAAAGTGCACCCGATACAACNACAGCCTATTACCAAAGACCTGCTGCTGATGGGTCTCGTGCTGGATATTANTATGTCAATCTCTANAGACCTNAAGTTAGACCTAAATATGAGATTGAAGTTCTTAGTGTTCATGAGGCAGTTCCAGGACACCACTTACAAATTGCACTAGCTATGGAGCTGGATTTACCNAATTTTAGAAAATATGGNGGCTTTACTGCATTTGTTGANGGTTGGGGACTTTACAGTGANAGTCTTGGTTATGACATGGGNCTTTATAAGGACCCCTACTCTAAATTTGGTCAACTAACTTATGATATGTGGAGAGCTATTCGGCTTGTGGTTGATACTGGNATGCATTATATGGATTGGTCNCGNCANGATGCAATTAACTANTTTTTAGATAACTCTGCTAAAACTCAGCAGGANATTATTAATGAAGTTGATAGATACATTAATTGGCCAGGACAGGCTCTGGCATATAAGATTGGTCAACTTAAGATTCTTGAGCTAAAAAATAGATCTAAAGAAAAACTTGGNGATTTATACGANGTAAAAGATTTTCATCATGAANTCTTAAAAAGAGGAGCTATACCGCTTTACATGCTTGAAGAAAATATTGATNCTTGGATTGAGGATACGCTTAANCTATAGCTTCCCAAAGCAATACTCNTGATTNGCACTNTTNANNTAAAGNGCNCCATCTCTTTCATANCCNGTGTTAATTAATTCATAATAAATATTTCTTGAAAAAAATCCTTCAATTGAATCNCGTACANCAATAATAGGTATNATTTCTTCGTTGGATTCTAGAAATGAAATTTGAGTATCTTTAANNGCAAATGAATAATTNAAGTTNGTATCAAAGATGTAGGTATCATTATCGATGCGAAAATCAATNATCATGTAAGGTGCCAAATCAACTTCAACAAGNACTTTTTCNACAGGTGTAACACAATAATAATTNTTATTTTCTTTCTTTAATATTGAAGCAAATAAGATTTTTAAAGATTCCTTTTTTAATGGNGAGTTTTGATAAAACCATTCACCATTTCTATCAATGTTAAATTTTACTCCNTCACATAAATCTGGATTCCATAAATGAACTGGAGGAAAACCAGGAGTCTGCTNNATTTGTTTTGATAGATCTTCTAACTTCATANAATATTTATTAAAACTAANANGCCCATAATTATTAAGATAATCCCNAGTATTTTATTTATTAGCNANACTTTGTCAGTATAAATTTTTTTGATTGATGGAATACTTAAAAAATAGGCNAGAAAAATAAACCAAGCTGTNGTTGCTAATGAAAAATAAANTATCAACCAACTAATTTCATATGTTGTATACCTNAATGTTAAGGCACTAAACAGGGAAANAAAAAAGATGAATGCTTTTAAATTTAANATATTTGTAAAAAAGCCAATTAATAAAGATCTTNTATCCAGNGTGTTTTTATTANCTTCNAGGNTGATATTTCTTGANGNAACTGATTGAACTCCCAAAAAAATAAGATAAATAGATCCTATGTAAGGTATATAACTTCCTATGGGGTCACTTAATATCAANGCACTTAGNCCGTAAAGTGCTAATGAACAATGTATTAAAATCCCTAAGCCAATACCAANAGCNGAACTTAATCCAGCCTTAAATCCAGAAGCTAAAGTNTGNCTCATNACTATAAATGTATCAGGACCAGGTGATGCTACAGCTAAGAGNTGCGCAATTAAGGACAAGAGAATCATTTGNAAATTATNGGCTCAGTCTGTAAATNAATACCNAACTCATTGAAGACAGTATTTTTAATTGANTCAATTGATTCCAATAGCTCANTGAACGATGCATTTTTAGGATTAGTTAAGACTAAATCATGATTTTTATATAACTCGATTCCACCCTGCAAATTAAGTTTATGTTTCACATGACCAATCATGCTAGCNGCTGACAATTTTTTAAATGATTCTGAAATTTCAATAATATCTATCTTTGAGTCNACATCTTGATCACTATCAATAATTGGATTTTTAAAAAAACTGCCGCAATTTGGTAGNGNNTTAATGTCNGGAAGTNTTAGCGNCCTTACTCTTCCAATAGTTTCAATAATATTCTCTTTAGAAACATTTAATGAATTTTTTGCCACATACTCTGAAAGAGACTTATAGTTCAAATTTGGCTTGAAAGTAGTTTCAAGTTCAAATGAAACTTTTGTAATTAGATATTTCTTAGACTGAAAAATTGATGATCGATAAGAAAAATTACATTCACTATTGGTTAATTGAAAGATTTCTAATGATTCCAAATCAAGACATTCAACAAATTTAATGACCTGCGAAACATCTTGACCATAGGCACCAATATTTTGAATAGGTGAAGCGCCAACACTACCTGGAATATGTGCTAAATTTTCAAGTCCATATAAGTTACTGTTGATAGAAATTTTTACTAATTCATGCCAATTTATTGAAGCACCTGCCGTGATAGTTGAACCATTAACTGATAGTTTATTATCAATGTATCTAATACAATCGAATGCAACGGATTCATTAAAAATAGAATTGGTATTCTCACCTAGGATTACAGCTTTTTTAGCATCAATTGATTGTAGTTTTTGTTTTAGATCTGCAGTGGTAACTTTAAAATAATTATTGGGTTTAAAACTTATCCCAAATGATGATCTTAAAGTCATTTTTCACTTAAGATTGATAAAGTTTTCTTGTAATCTTTATCCGTATCAATACCTGTTGGTGCAGGTTGATCATATTTGTTTACATAGATTTTATAACCATGATCTAAAAATCTTAGTTGCTCTAACCTCTCAGTCTTTTCAAGATACGTGACATCTAAATTTGCCAATTCATGTAAAACGCCTCGATTATAAGAATAAATACCTAAATGTTGATAATAAGTAATATCTAAGATCTCATTGGTGTGAGGTATTAAAGACCTTGAAAAGTAGTGAGCATAATTATTATTGGTTGTAACAACCTTCACATTATTTGGATCGGTAATCTCATTTTTATCAGATAACACACATGCAGCTGTAGCAATCTTTATGTTAGATCGTATTGAATTTCCTGTTTCAATAATTATGTTCTTTGGCATCAATGGTTCATCGCTCTGAAGATTTAGGATCGTTTCTTCATCACTGATATGAAGTAATGATGCTGCTTCATTCACCCTATCCATTCCAGATTGATGATCAGATGAAGTCATCAAAACATCACCCCCAAGAGATTTAATATGATCAAAGATATCTTTGTGATTAGTTGCAACAGTAACTGAAAGTGGATTGATGGATTGAGCTTTTTCGTAAACTAATTGAACGATAGATTTACCGTTGATCTCTAATAAAACTTTATTTTTTAATCGAGTTGATTCTAATCTTGCCGGGATAATGATGTGAAAATTATTCATCATTTAATGGCTTGATGGCCTCTTCAACCATTCTTGGAATTGAATCTACTATAGGATAATAAATCTTGCATGAATGGCACTCAAGATTATCTTCATTTTTTATTAATTTGCCTTTACATTTAATGCAAACCAATATGTCTAAAATTTCATCTTTAAACATGCAATTTCTCCTTTAATTGATCAAAAAACTTATCGTCAATTTCAGCTTCAATGGTTAAATACCATATTTTAGAGTTTTTAAAATCCTTGCATTTAGAGGCATCCTTTTCAGTCATGATAATAGGAAGATGATCTAAAAATAAGATATCTTGTTTCTTATATTTATGATGATCAGGAAAAGGATTTTTATCAAATTCAAAACCAAGCCTGCCTAACAAATCAAAAAACCTATTTGGATTTCCTAATCCTGCAACAGCATGAACCTGATAATGCATTGGCCAATTACCAATGTCATATGATTTACCTGAATTAAGGTGAACAAATTTTGCTGGAGCAAGAGTCATAAGATGCTCTCCTTCTTCAGCTGGACCTGCATTATTAACAACAAAGTCAACATCATTTAATCTACTTCGTGGTTCTCTTAGTGGTCCAGCAGGAAACGTTAAACCATTACCTAGTCTTCGCGTACCATCAATGACAGCAACTTCAATATCCCTACCAAGAGCATAATGCTGCAAGCCGTCGTCAGACAAAATTACATTAGTCTGTGGATATTTATCAAGTAATTTTTTAACTGCCCTAGGTCTATTTTTATCAATGAAAAAAGGTAGCTTTAATTTAGCCAATATTTGAGCCTCATCTCCAGTTTGTTTGAATGTTGTATCGCTTGTAACCTCTAAGGTCTCAGAATATTTACCACCATAACCCCTACTGACAATACCAGGTGAGAAACCTTCTTCTAATAGCTTTTGACCAAGCATCTTAACTAGTGGAGTTTTTCCTGTACCTCCCATAGATATGTTACCTACAACAATTACTGGCACATTGGGTTTCCATACTTTATTTGAATTTTCTTTAAATGAATTAATTCTTAATTTAANAAAAAAGGAAAATAATAATGATAGAGGAGANANCAACCATAGCCATACACTTTTNTTATACCATGCATCNAAGAGCATGCCTTGTTGCGCAGGNTCNTCTACAAATGATGGTAAGTAAGATTTTTCTTTTTTTGTAATTACNGNNGCTGCTTTAANTTGATTAGAATCCATATTTTTATATAAATTTTTATAGATTCCATCTCTATCAATTAGTTCCGCATGATTCCCTTGCTCAACAATACGGCCATCATCGATTACAAATATTTTATTAGCGCCTTCTATGGTACTGAGTCGATGTGCAATGATTATGTTGGTCCTATTGACGATAAGCTTTTCAATTGCAGATTGAACTACTAACTCAGATTCTGAATCAAGTGATGAGGTAGCTTCATCAAGGATAATGATTGGGGCATCTTTATAAAAAGCTCTCGCTATGGCTAATCTCTGTCTCTGACCACCTGAGAGTAGAACACCATCATCACCTATTTCTGTATTGAAACCTTCAGGAAGTTTTTCTATAAATTCCATGCAACCTGAGAGTTCAGCAGCCTGATTAAGTCTNTCTGAATCAATCTCTTGATAACCGTAAGCAATGTTTTTTTCAATAGTATCGTTAAAGAGAGTTGGATTTTGACTAACAATTGAAATGTGACTTCTTAAATGCCTTAAATTAATTTCATTTATATCAATACCGTCAATAGAAATTAGTCCAGTTGATGGTAAGTAGAGCCTTGAGATTAAGCTGGCTAGTGTAGATTTTCCTGAACCTGATTTACCAACTATTGCTACAGTTTCATTGTTTTCAATTACAAGATTGATATTTTTTAGGATATCTTTTGAGCGCTCATAACCAAAAGTAATGTCATTAAATTGAATCTTACCTTCAATTAATGGTTCGAGTGTTCCATGATCATTTTCATCAGATGAATCCAGCTGATCAAAAATTTCATCAGCTGCAGCAAGACCTTTTTGAATTATTGCATTAATACTGGAAAGCTGTCGAATTGGTTTTGCCATTAAACCAGCAGAGGTAAAAAAGGCTACAAATGTTTCAGAGTCTAAATTAATTCCAAGCTGAGCACCTAATGCAAAATAAGCAACAATTCCCAACGAGACAGATACAAGAATTTGGATAATTGGTGTTGCTAGGTTACTTGTGGCCTCAAGTTTCAAATTTTGATTTCTGTTTGAGGTATTTGCCTTTTGGAATCTGTCTCTTTCATAGGTTTCTGCATTAAATGACTTAATTTCTGTATTACCCTCAACAGCCTCAGAGGCAATATGAGTTACATCACCCATAGCAGTTTGAATACTTTTAGCTAATTTTCTTAGACGACGTCCGGCAATATTTACTATGATTGCTATAAATGGCGCTGTTATCAGCAATAAAAGAGTTAATTTCCAGTTTAAATAAAACATGTAGGAGATTAATCCAATAAATAATGCGCCCTCTCTAACTAGCGTTTTTACTGCATTTGAGGTTGCCCCAGACACTTGAGTTGTGGTGAAGGTTATCCGGTTAATAAGTTGACCACTTTGGTTATTGTCAAAATAAATTTTTGGAAGCTTGATTANCTTATTAAAAAGTTCATTTCTCATGTCATGAACGATTCCCAAGCCAACTCGGGACATAAAATAATTACCAATAAAAAATCCTAATCCTCTAGCAAATGCAATTAAAATCAATGCAATTGCTATAAACAAAGGATTAACAACGTCACTAGAATTGATGAACTCAATTACTCTTCTAATCCATTCAACTGCAGCAACATCAGCAGCCGCAAAGATTAAAAAACCAATTATTGAAACTGTAAAAGATAACTTATATCTCAGGGTATATGAGAATAATCTTTTAATATTTGATTTCATTATTCCTGATAAGTCCTAATTTGAATATTTTGATATCCAGAAAGTTGAAGATCATCCATTAATTGNAGAACCCACTCATGATACGCACGTTTTTCTATAGCTAATGTTATTAATTCTGATTTTGGGANTTGACTTGATATAAAGCTAATTAGTGTTTCACTGGATTCAATATCCACTGAAATATCTCCATATCTTAATTTTCCTGATTCGTAGAGGTAAATCATCTCCTGATTTTCAACCAATACCGATGAAAAGGACGATGTTTCAGGCAAATCAATATTGAGCGCCTGATTTGTATCAATCTTTGAAGTCACTACAAAAAATATTACTAGTAAAAAAACAATATCTATTAATGGGGTAATCTCAATGGTGACATCATTAGATTGATTTTTAGTAGCAAAGTTCATTTTAAATCTAGAAAATCAACAAACTTACTTAATTCATTTTGCATATTTAACATATGTAGATTGACTCGAGCTGAGAAATATTTATAAAAAATAAGTCCGGGAACAGCAACTAACAAACCAAAAGCGGTTGTTATTAGGGCTTCAGATATACCAGATGCCAAAAGATCGCTATTTGATGAGCCATCAACAAGGTTTATGTTTGCAAATACAGTAATCATTCCAACCACAGTTCCAAGCAATCCTAATAAAGGGCTAATACTAGCAATAATACCCAGCATATTAAGGTTTCTTTCAAGCTTCATTCTGACGTTTGATGAAGCCTCTACAACCTTATCTTCAACTATATTTCTTGGCTTATCTTTGAATCGGTAAGCTGTCACTAAGAGTTCGCCAAGTGATGATGATTCAACGTAAGAATCCTGTTGTTGAATAGTTATAGATTGGTCTTTTGAGTGATTAATAAAAGTTCTTAGGAGGCCCTCAGGACTAACCAATCTTTTTTGTAAAAACCATATACGCTCAATAACAATTGAAATTAATAAAACTGAGCAAATTAATAAAGGCAGCATGAACCAACCGCCAGCTGTTAAATAATCAATCATTAATCACCATCAAACTTTTCTGTTCTATTTTATACTGGTACTGCATTTTACTTGCAAAGCCTCTATCATGCGTCGCTACAAACATGCCTATATTGAAGGCTTTATTAATATCAAGGCACATTTCCTGCACACTTAAAGATGTTTCATCATCAAGATTACCCGTAGGTTCATCCAAAAGAACACATTTTGGCTTGTTAGATAAGGCCCTAACAATAGATACTCTTTGTTTCTCTCCACCAGATAATTCACTAGGATACTTTTTAAGTAACTTTTCGAGCTTACATTGATTAATTAAATCATTGATAAATTCATCTGAATCATTATTTTTATGTATTTTCCTAGGTAGATAAATATTTTCATATACCGATAGATTTTCTAACAAGGCATGAAATTGATAAACAAATGAAATAAGACTTGAACGCTCTATTGGTTTAGTTTTATAGATTTCTATCCCATTAACCAAAACACGACCTGATGTAGGTTTCAAAAGGCCAGATAGAATATGCATTAGAGTAGATTTACCTGATCCAGATTTACCTTGCAGAGAAGTTAAACCAGTTAAATCAATTTCAGCATTAAGGTTATCTAGAACCAACTGATTTTGCATATTCGATTGATAATTTTTAGTTAATTCAATAATTTTTATTTTATTCATATCTAAGAATTTCAACTGGTTCAAGTTTTGAGGCTTTAACAGAGGGATAAATTGCGAATAATATTGAGCATATCATTGCCGATATTGTGGTAAAGACGAATTGATTTAATCTAAATTCATAAGGGAAATAACTTATGAAGTATGCATCAAGATCAAGAAATCTGTAATTAAATAATACATCTGATAAATAAATAATATTATTTAGGTTAAAAGTAATGATAACTCCTAATATTAGACCAAGTGTTATACCAATCAAAGAAATTAATAAGCCCAGAGTAAGAAAAATTACTGTTATATCCAAATCCCTCATTCCTAAAGTTTTCAGTACAGCTATCTCTCTTTCTTTGGACTTAACGGTTGTAACTATAGCTGTAAGAATTAAGAAAGAAGCAACGGTAACGATTAAAAACATGAGTAAACTTACTAATCTTTTCTCCATTTGAATTGCTTTAAAGAGAGTTCCTTGNGTTAATTTCCAGGTACTGAAGAAATAATCTGTTGGAAGTTGATTAATAACGCTATAGCCAACCCTATCGACTTCAAAAAGGTTCTTCGTTTTAATTCTAATGCTAGATGTATAGCCTTCCTCAAGGCTCACTAAATTTCTGGCAAAATTGTGGTGAATTAAGACCAGACTCTGATCAGGCTCAGCATTAAGTTCAAATATGCCAACAATTTTAGTTTTGATTGTTCTGGGATAAGTTCCAAAAATATTTGTTCTAGTTGTATTAGTAAATACAGTAACTTCNTCACCTAGAGACAGATTTAAATATCTTGATAGCCATGATCCAATAACAACACCAGATTTATCTTTTAGATCATTCAGTGATCCCCTAACCATAAATTCTGGAAGTATGGACATTTTGTTTTCAGATTCAGGAACAATACCTGAGATAAAGACTCCCCTTGATCGATCATCGCTACCTATTAGACCTTGAAGCTCAATATATGGGCCGTAGGCTTCAATACCTTCAACATTCAATGAATCAATTAATGTCNTGTCTTTATAGTTGATAGGATTATCAGACTTGATTAAAGCATGTGGAATTACTCCCAAAATACGTGTTTGCAACTCACGCTCAAATCCATTCATGACAGATAAAACAATAATTAATGCACCAACACCAATAGTTAATCCAATGATTGAAATAATTGAATAAAAGGAGCCATACGCACCTTTTGATGATGTCAGATATCTAATACCCAACGATATGGGTAATTTGAACATGTTTATTTGGCTATTTGCTTTAGTACTTTTTCAATATCGCCTTTGTAAGGTGGTCTGATTGCTTCAAAAAACTTATCAAACCTAGAGCCAACCTGCTTACTTATAGCTCTTGCATTTGAAAAATTAAGAAATCCTTCATAGCCCTTATATCTGCCAATTCCAGAAGGTCCAACACCACCAAATGGCAAATCACTTACTTGAATATGACCCACTACATCATTAACTGTAACACCACCGGAAGTAGTATTGTTAAGGACTTTATCCTCTTCAGCTTTATTTTGTCCAAAATAATATAAACCTAAAGGACGATCTTTTGAATTTACATACTCAGTTGTCTCATTAATGTCTTGATAAGTTTTAATTGGTAAAACCGGACCAAAGATCTCTTCATGCATTATTTCCATGTCGTCGTTAACATTTCTCACCAAAGTTGGAGGAATCTTATAAGCCTCTTGTTGTGAGAAATCTTCATTGGCAGGATTGATTTGTTCTACATTGGCACCTTTTGATTTTGCATCATCAACCAATCCATTAATTCTATCGTAGTGTTTCTGGTTGATAATACTCGTGTAATCAGGGTTATGCTTAATATCTGGATAGTACTCAGCAGTAGCTGCTTTTAACTCATCAACAACCTCTTGCTCTTTAGAATCTTTAACCAGTATGTAATCTGGTGCCAAGCAAATTTGACCAGCATTCATTGTTTTACCCATCATTACTCTTTTTGCTGTTGTTGTTAAATCTGCTCCATCACCAATAATAACTGGAGATTTTCCACCAAGCTCAAGTGTTACTGGTACAAGGTTTTCAGATGCCGCCTTCATAATTAGTTTCCCTACATTTCCACTTCCTGTGTAGAGCAAGTGATCAAAATGAAGAGAAGAAAATTCAGCACCGATTTCTGGTCCACCAAGAATCGTTGCAAATTCCTCTTCATCATAGGCAGAATCACACATTTCTTTTAAGAGATTTGCTGTGTTTTCTGTATATTCACTGGGCTTATGCATTACTTGATTACCCGCGGCAAATACAGCACTTAGAGGGGCAAAAGTAAGGTTTACCGGGAAATTCCAAGGTGAGATCATTCCAACTGTACCTACAGGCTCATGACGAACCTCAGCTTTAGCACCAAGCAAACCAAATGGAAATGATGGTTTTCTTTTGTCTACCTTCATCCATTTTTTAAGATTCTTTTTTGTGTACTCAATATCCGGAATAATAGAATAAACATCCGTAACCATTGATTGGTTCTTTGATCTTACGCAAAAATCTTCATTTAATGCATCAACAATTTTATCTTTATTCTTTAGAACAATATCTTTCATCCGATTAAGACGATCAATTCTTAACTCATAAGAAGGAGCACCATTTTTAATAAAGTAATCCTTCTGTTTTTTTAGTACTGAATGCATATCTGTCATAACTTACCCCTATTTAAGTATTTCTATTAGCCTTATCCTTTTCATTGGTAGATTTAATCATACTTTTAATCTCTTCCCAATCAGAATCTTTGAGTTTTGAAAGCCCAGAAAATGTACCTCCGCCAGTGATATATTGAGCTCCATCGATAGCAATAGTTTGCCCTGTAAGATAATCACAACCATCTGCCATTAGGAATGAGGCCAAGTTTTGTAATTCTGACATCTCACCCACTCTACCAAGCGGGATTGCACTATAGGAGCTATCATTATCTAGGTCTCCTTTTGGACTTAAGCGAGCCCAAGCCCCTTCAGTTGGAAAAGGACCAGGTGCAATTGCATTAACCCTAATATTGTAAGGACCCCACTCAACAGCTAAAGATTTTGTCATTGCATTGATAGCAGACTTACTCATCGCTGAAGGAACTACATAAGGTGATCCAGTCCACACCCATGTTGCTAAAATGGAAATAATATTTCCTTTAAGTCCTGCTTCTATCCATCTTCGTCCAACTGAATGTGTGACGTAGAAAGTTCCGTGAAATACAATGTTAGCAATTGCATCAAAACCTCTTGGAGAAAGCATTTTCGTAGGTGAAATAAAGTTACCAGCTGCATTATTTACCAACCCATCAAGTGGCTTTGTTGCAAATATTTGATCTATAAAATCGTCGACATCTTGTGGTGATCTAATATCGAGAGATTGCGCTAATACATCAACATTATGATTTGATTTGATTTCATCAGCAGTTTCTTCTAATACATTTAAACGCCTACCACAAATCACAATATCAGCCCCTAATGACGCATAATGTGTTGCCATTTCTTTTCCAAGGCCTGTACCACCACCCGTCACAAGGATACGTTTACCTTTTAATAAGCCTTCCTTAAACATTAGTTTCTCCTAAAATATTAATTATAGCCTGAACCCATTCTTCATCATCATTAAGAGACTCGACAAAATCAAGAGTGTGTCCACCAGCCTCAACAAATAATTCTTTATACTCATCATCTATCTCGATTAGCGTTTCTAGGTTATCAGCTGTAAAGGCAGGCGCTAAAACTAATATCTTTTTATGATTGTTGGCTGCTAATTCCTCTAAAACACTATCTGTAAATGGAGTTAGCCAATTCTTTGTAAGCCTTGATTGAAAGCAAGTAATACACTTATCTGCATTTAATCCCAATCTTTCTTGAATAAGTTTCGTTGTATGAAATGAAGCAGCCTTATAACAAAATTTATTTTCTTCGTTGAAATCAGATTCACAATTTCTATCTGCACACAATCCATTCATATAGACTTTATCGACATGCGAATTCGGTAACCCGTGGTAAGAAAAAACTATTTTATCGTAGGCATCCAAGTCATAACTTGATAGTTTGTTTGCCCATGCACTTATAAATTTATTATTTGTATAAAATTGATTTATAAATGTAACTTTTGGTACCACCCANTACTTNGAAAGTTCTTTTGTNAAAGCTTCNAAAACACTNCCTGTAGTNGAGGACGCATACTGAGGAAATANAGGAAAAACAACTATCTCNGATGGATTGGANNGCATAATTGAGNTGATNACATTTTTTAAAGATGGATTTTGGTATCTCATTGCATAAAAAACCTCATNATCATCTAGCCTGTCATTNAATATACNNTTCAAAGTATTNGCATGTTTTATCAATGGNGATTCAGAGTTNTTTCTTTCCCAAAGCTTCTTNTAAAGCTTTGAACTGCTCAATGATCTAAATGGACATATAATAAAATTCACTAGAAAAAATCGAATTGGNCCAGGNACATCAAGCACTCGATAATCAGATAAAAACTCTTTTAAATAACTAAACACNGAAAAATAAGTCGGCTTATTTGGAGTGCCCAAATTTACAAGTAATAATGCTTTNGATTTACTCATTTTCTAAAAGTTTTACTGATTTCATTGTTGGATTAATTATTATAAAGATTGCTGCGATAAAACATAANATTGCGCTAAATATATATAAATAAGTTGGATCAATTTGGTAAATAGGCATTGCAACAACAGGAGTTAGCATNTGTCCAATAGGTATAACNGANCCCAAATAACCAGCAGCAGAACCTTGATTTTCNGGACTTTGTGCAAGCGAAAGCGCTGATGCNTTAGCCGGTCTGATCATCCCTGAACCAATACCATTTAGTATTATTGCGAAGTAAAAAATAGCTATNGANCTAGANTAAGNNGCAAATAAATATGAAATTAATACAATTAAAATACCGTATTTNAGTAACTTAGNATTNTCTAAGCCAAATAAATCGGTAAATAAATATTGAGAAATAATTGTTGAAATNGAAAGGATTGCAAAGCAAATACTTATAATTANAGGTAANTCAGGTAATTCGCTAAAAATATCTGTTANATANAAACCAATACTCTGAAGTAAAGANGCTTGGCANAAGCTTATAAGTGCTGCAAAAAATAAAAATGGCCAGACATTAGCATCTCTAAAAGANATNCTATTTATNTCATTTGNAGTATCAGTGGTTATTTTTGTATTTGGCATTTTTAGATATAGCTGTAATGCTGCTATTAATGCACAAGCTGCAAACAAATAAAATGGAAGTGATTGTGAAAATAAGAATAAAAATCCGCCAATTAGAGGGCCTAGAACGGTTCCTGCTAGGAAACTAGATTCCATCCGGGCAAACTTAACTGTTCTTTTTTCTGGTGGTGTTATATCNGCTAAATAAGCNAATGATGCTGGTCTTGTAGCAGATCCAATTAGGCCATTTATTAACCTTCCAAGTATCAACGAAGGNAAAAGGTATACAAAAGCTAGAAGATTTTGTTCAACAAGAAATAAAGGGGTTATCAAGGCAATTATAGAAATTGAATACCCAATTAAACCTATTACTGCAATGTTTCTTCTACCAAAATTATCTGATGCTCTTCCCCATGATGCACTGGTTATGGCCCAAGCAACTGCAGAGATTGCAAAAATAGTAGATGTTTGTATTTCTGATAAACCAAGATCTCTTGCAAGTGGTGGTACAAGTACAAAAGCAAATGATTGACCTAAACCCACTGAAAATAGGCCAAATTTTAACCAAAAATGGTGGTTATTCATTTTTATTAGCTGATTTTTTTGATGCCGACTAGATCTCTAACCTTCTCTAAAAGTTCCTTAGCTATTGGAGCCACTTTTAAAGAACCGTGATCGAGAACTTCATTTAAATAATCAGGTTTTTGCAGCAAGTCAAAATAACGATCTCTGACGGGTTCTATGATTGCATTTAAATCATTAAATACTAATTTTTTAGCTTCACCCCAACCCACTCCATCAGCATAAAGTTTCTTTAAAGCATCAATCTGATCATTTGAAGCAAATGATGAATAAATCGTAAATAAGTTACAGTCTTTTATATCTTTTTTAACACCAGGCTCAAGTGAATTAGTAACAATACGCATAACCCCTTTTTGAAGTTCTTTCTCTGAACATAAGAAGGGTATGACATTGTTGTACGACTTGCTCATTTTTCTCCCATCAAGACCTGGTATTGTCTTTGCATCATCATTGGTAATAGCCTCTGGGAGATTGAAGAGATCATTTTTATAAATATGATTGAATCTACCTGCTATATCTCTGGTCATTTCAAGGTGTTGAATTTGATCACTTCCAACTGGGACATGAGTTGCATTAAAAATTAATATATCTGCTGCCATTAATACCGGATAAGAGAATAAGCCCATGGTAATTGCTTTATCATCATCTAAATTATTAGCTTTATTCTGATCAACAGCAGCTTTATAGGCATGCGAACGATTTATGAGGCCTTTTGAGGTAACGCAACCCAAAATCCATGCTAGCTCACTTATTTCAGGAATATCTGATTGCCTGTAAAAATTTGTATTATCAGGATTAAGTCCTGCTGATAGCCAGGCAAGGGCAACATTCTTAACAGAATCCTCAATTGCAGAGTGATCATTTTGTTTAATAATTGCATGTAAATCAGCTAAAAATAAAAAAGATTCTGCGTCATTAGAATCGGATAATTCTATAGCAGGTTTGATAGCACCAAAAAAATTTCCAATATGAGGGATACCAGTTGTGGTAATACCTGTTAAAATTCTTTTTTTCATTGAACTACTAATTATAAACTTCATCGGATACAAAAAGTGGGATCACATAAAGATTTATTTCAAAAGATAGACGCTATTGAGTCTCACTTTAATGATGGTTCAATTAAGGCAGGTCAAAAATTACTTAAAAGCCTNAACCTGGACTTAAAATCGCTACCATCAGTACCAAATAAGCTTAGACATAAGCATAATTTNGTTTTAGCTCAATCACGATACTTNAATGATGTTTCNTCCTTCGCCGTAAATCCTAAAAGAGCTGAGATGATNAAAGAAGTCCAGGCCTTAATNAATGATTCNGGTGAGCTTAAACCNAGGGATCAGGCAAACAAAATACANGAAATCCAAACAAAATGGCAACAANTAGATAATTCNAGTAGNCCTGCCAGTAGAGAACAATGGGAGGAGTTTAAAACTCTAACTGATAAGGCATGGCAGCCCTGTGAAGAATTCTTTGCTGAGCTTGATAGTATAAAAATTGAAAATGCCAATAAGCGCAGAGAAATAATTGCATCAATTAACTCATATGTNCAAAGNAGCGAGTTCAAAAAAAATAANAATCTGTACAAATATTTAAAGAANCAATTTGATGAATGGCAAAAGTTTGCTCCTGTACGTGATGATGANTTNAAGNATTTAAAACAAGAATTCTCAGCTGNAAGAAAACCAATTTTTGATCATCTTAAGACCATAGAATCAAGTAATAAGNTTTCAAAAGAAAATTTAATANCAAAAGTAAATGAGCTTAGTCATGAGGATAACTCTGAAAACATTAAAGCGTTTTTAGAAATTAAATCTCAATTTCAAAGAATTCGATCTGCTGGAAGAAAAAATGATGATAGGTTATGGAAAGAATTGAATTCAGCAGCAGATAAATTCTATGCTGAAAAAAAGGCATTGGCTGATGTAGAGATTTTATTACTAAAGAAATATATTAAAGATGAATTAAATAGCTCTTCACCAAATGATATCGAGTCTTTCTTGCGGACCATTAAACATGCCTCTAAATCTAAAGAATTTAGTGAAGTAAAAAAACATCTTACAGATATAAAAACCAAAGTAGCTGAAGAGAAAAAAAAGAATGAGTTAAAAGATTTTGAATCACTAATTGATAAAATTGAAAATCTTGAGGAGATGATGTCCATTCCTCACAGAATTAGACAGATGCTTGAAAAATCAAATTTTAAAAATGATAAAAGTCTCTTAACTGAGGCAGTAATTGAAATTGAAATCCATGCTAATGTGGATTCATTAAAAAAAGATCAGTCAATTAGAGACAAAATGAACCTTAAGGTATTGCAAGATAAATTTAATTCTAATTTAAATGAACAAGAAAAATTCTATGAATGCCTTGAAAAATTTTTTAATAATTTAAGTTCAAAAAATCCCAATCAAGATGAAAAACGTTTGTGGAAAAGGATCGTTAAAACAAATCCGCGTTTAAGTTGATTTTATTGCGTGTACCCATTTTCCTGAACGGAAGCTATAGGTATAGAGAAAACCTTTAACTATATAATCAGCAAGCAAACTAGCAAAAATATACTCAACTGGGAGCGATAAGTAAAAGAACAAGCCGGCCAGACTTACCCTAATCAATACCAAGCAAGTCAGAGTGATCATTAATGGAGTTTTGGTATCCCCTGCTCCCCTTAGAGCTCCACCTAGAGAAAATTCTATTGCCATAAATGGCTGCATGGAACCAAGTAACCAAATAAACAAAACTGTTAATCTAACAACTGACTCATCATTAATCATAAAATAAGCTAGTGGTTCTGCGAATAATGAAATTAAGAGTCCAAATAATGACATAGAGATAATTGAAAGTCGCATTGCACCCCAGCCTGATCTTCTTGCTTGATTAACATCTAATGCACCCAAATGCTGACCAACTAGTGTTGCTCCAGCTATGGAAAATCCAAATCCTATAACAAAAGAAAAAGAAAGGATCTGAACGCCAATTCCATATGCTGCATAGGCATCAGTTCCGTAATATGAAACAAGTATTAAAAAAGCAGTAATGCCAAACTGAAAAACAACTTGCTCTAAGGCAGCTGGATAGCCAACAAAAAGAATTTCTTTTATTTGAGAGAAATTAATTCCAAAATAATTTTTTGGTCTTACTGATAATAAACCAGATACCCAAGCAATAATTATGCACACTCCACCAACAATATATGAAATGCCATTGCCTAAAGCAGCACCTAGATAGCCATAATTTTTAAATCCTAAGTAACCATTAGCTAAGACAATCATAAAAAAGACACCAGAGATATTCATAATTAACGCAATTATGAGAGGAGTTTTTACGTCTCCAACTGCTCTTAGAGCAGTGATAAGAGCAATGCCTAGGCCATAGAAAATAAAATATGGAGATAAAACTTTAAGGTATTCTGATGAATAATTGAGTGCATCACCTCTTAGAGCAAAAAAGAAAGATATATCGTATGCATATTTATTCACAAAGATACTTGTTAGCACCGATAAAACTAAAACTAGCTGAACCGTGGTAACAATAAATTGACTGGCATTATCGTAATTCTTGGCTCCCCAGTTACGCGCTACCAATGCTGTTGTACCAGCCAAGACCCCAGAAAGAACTGCCTGTAAAATAAATGAAATTCTTTGACCCGTTACCGCAGCAGCAATTTCATCAGATCCAAATTGCCCAACAATTTTTATGGCAATTATTGATCCTGTTGCATAAAGTAAATTAGTAATAATTGACGGCCATGCCAGAAGCCAGACACCGCGCGATCCTTGAGGAATGAATCCCTCCGCAGGAGTATTCATGGATTATTTATTATCTAATGTATTTAGATAGATCACTCCATAAAGCAATGTCATAAATAAGCCGTATGGATATGAAGTAGAGTGAGATTTAATTTTGTTATTAAAAATAAATATTTCTGATATGTGCGCTATTAAAAGTAAATAAAAAATAAATGAGGCTATGAATCCCAACAAACCATTAAAAGGTTCAAATAAATTTACAAGCCCGAATGCCCAAAGCATCAATGTAATAATATGTGGTAGCTTAATCATGACTTTTTATAAGCAGTTGAAAAAGCTCTTTCAACCATAAACCTCATATCATCAATTTGTTTTTGGTAATCAACTTTAGATCTATCAACAAATTTATACCAATTAAAGTAAGCCAAAAAGCCTCCAGTATAGAGCGTCCATTGATCAACTGGATTGCCTTTGATGATGGATTTATCTTTTTGCCCCATTTCAAAAAAACCAATAGTAATTTGATGATGTTTTTTTAAGCGTTTTTGAATCTTTGGATAAAGCTTATGTTTGGTGACTTCGTGAGGAACATTTCCTAAAAGTTCTAAGCCATCAATCGAGGCGCATTGTGTGGCTAAAAATTGTATTTTTTCCAATGCATTTACCTTTAATGCTTTGGCTTCAGTTATCGCTAAACAAAGGCTTTCTTGCGTGTGGTGCAAAGCAGCAATAAATAAGTCTTCTTTGTTTTTAAAATAATAATAAATAGACTTATCAGTCATATTTAAGCTTCTGGTGATATGCTCTAAAGAGGTACCGTAAAAACCGTTTCGATTAAAATTAAAGACAGCTGACTCAATGATAGACTGAGCTTTAAGGTTATATTTTGTGGTTTCCAGCNCTTCCATGATTANANTAAAGTTATTATAGCTTTTTTTTAATTTCAGAGATAATTTCATTNTGGCGTTTTCTATCAATTTTATAAAAATAGAAAATAAAAAATGGAATGATCATCAATAAACTAACAAATGGCCCTTGTGTAAAAGCTAAATTAAATATTTGATTTGNATTAGGAATAGCATCTTGACCTTGCGGAAAGTTTATCAACTCCAATAGAAGNCCNGATAACAAAATACCTAAACCTGTATTAAGTTTGCCAATAAAGGAGGAACTTGCAAACATTAANCCCTGTTGTCCAAATCCTGTGTTTAATTGAACCTCATCACTAATATCTCCTAACATTGACTCCCTTATGATTGCTGAAGCTACTAATCCTGTACTGGTCACAAATAAAAAAGGAGCGGTAGCAAAAAATAATTTCCATGATCCAAATTCTGGTAATAATCCAAATGTAGCTAACGGGAACGGTAATGCATTAATAAAAGCGGCAATAAAAATAGCAATCATTAACAGATTTCTTTTTTCAAATTTTGATGNAANTAGGTTCAGGATTAAAAATGCACTTAAGGTAGCAAAGGCATAGATTGGAATAAAGAACGTTAACATTGAGGTTTCAAACTTCCAAAAATATGTTGTTACATAAAGCTGTAATGAACTGCTAATTCCCCAACTTGAAGCAATAAATAAATATCCAAAAAAGAATAATATAAAGTTTCTATTTTTTAAGGCTGTGAGAATCTGTTTAATTAAATCGCCCAATGAATAACTCTGAACAGCATTCCTGTTATGTTTGTACTGTAATGTTCCNAAATAAGTCGTTAANACAGCGATGACCATCAAGCATGCACCGGTAATGCCATAGTAAATCCATGGTTCTGGATTTAGTAGTCCTACTTTATATTCATTTGTAGCACGAAAGAAAACTGAATANGCCANTAAAGCATTAGTAAGTCCTCCGGCTGTTTGCAGTAATTCACGCCATGAAAAAATGCTGGTTCGTTCAGAATAGGATTGGGACATCTCACTACCNAGTGACCTGTGAGGTACATCAAAAAGAGTTATGCCAAGCCGTGTAAAAATTGTGAAGATTANCATCCATAAAAANAGCTGTGTTTGGGAAAAGCCCCAATCAGAATTAATAGCAAAAAGCATGAAATAAGATAACGACATTGGAAGTATTCCAAGNAAAAANTATGGATGACGACGACCGTTTTTATGATTGGTTCGATCAGAGATTANGCCCATNAATGGGTCTGTTACCGCATCCACACACAAGGCAATAAAAATTGCNAATGAAGAAAGACCAGGTGANAGNCCTATTATNTTTGAATAAAAGAAAAGTAAAAAATACGTAAAAGCATCGGTTTTAATTCCATTTGCTGAAGCTCCAATCCCGTAAAAGAATTTTTCTTGATTGGTAATCATGACTAGATTGATGCGATACGATCTTTAATATTNTCTCTAATGGCTTTCCAAAAAAGAGGAATNTCAAAATTATGTAAATCACCATTTGCAGAAAGCTTACTAACTTTATCAATTAGCGGGCCTCTCAATTCAATCATATGATTTGGGGCAACACGCACTTCCATATCAGNAACCTGCGTATATTCAATCGAAAGTTTTGACTNTGCATGCTTAGTAGCGTAATAATCCAAAGCTTTGATTTCTGAGGACTTTAATCTAATAGAAATTTGATTTGTATTAGTTACCCAATCGCTAGAATTATTCCAAGACATAGGATTTTGACATACCAGAGGCTGCTCCATTACCTCCCTACTCCATTGATCTGGTGTCCAGTACATAGAATGTGCTCTCGGCCTTGTAAAACCNTCAACACCGGCCCCCCATGAAATTATGGANTNNGTATCAGTNGNAGAATTTGAATNTTTAAGTCCGGGAAACAANACATCGAAATACTTTAATGGGACTATATAGCCGATTAGATAGGCTGCAATAAATTGATTGGTAAGTTCTTTATCAGCAATGCGATTATAAATTAACCTTTGNGCATGNAATGANCCCTGACTATGNGATGCAATAAAAAAAGGCCTGCCGCTATTGTGNTGCTCCATATAATAATCAAAAGCTCTTTCAATATCAGAATAAGCTACATCTTGAGCTTGATAACCATCACCTTCTAAATCATANAAACAGTAATAGGTTGCTTGTCTATACTCAGGAGCATAGACATTACAGGACTCATAAAAACTAGAAGCTTGCATGGCCATATGAATTTCAGATCTTTGAAAACANGCATGATCACGATCAACCGGTCCATTCCAATTTTTTCCAAAAAAACCAGTTGGGTGGATAAAAAATACATCGATATCCTTCNTGGANTTTNAAATTGGATTCTCACCNTTNGGAACAATTTGGTGATACCCATCAATTTCAGGATGAGCCACCCAAGAANATAAATCCGAATATGAAGGTTCAGAGGGTAAGTTATTTATATCAAAAGGTGCTTCTGGTTTTACAGAGTCTAAAAATTTTTTGAATTGATCATTCATCAAGCGGTATCAACATGTTTGAAGCANTGGCAGTTGCAACCAGCTTACNATTTTGAAAAAGCTCACTCGAGGTGAATACAATCGATCTNCCAAGTTTATTAATTTTACCAATGGCCTCAAAAGATCCNGGCTCACCAGCNCTAAGAAAATGTACATTTAAACTCAAAGTAGCNCTGTTGTAATCACCGTTATANTTACGTGTAACAACATGACCCATTGATGCATCNAGCATTGCAGTAATAAANCCACCTTGAATAATTGTNCCCAGGGTATGAGCNAAATCGCTAGTCAAATTGAATTTCATTGATATGGTTTCATTTTTCTCATCATAGTCATATCCTTCACTACCAAGTATTTTNAGGAAATTAGGTGGGGCTTCAAAAAGATCTGATTTTTTCATACTGAATTGGCGGAGAGACAGGGATTCGAACCCTGGAAGGAGTTGCCCCCTTGCTGGTTTTCAAGACCAGTGCATTCAACCGCTCTGCCATCTCTCCGTGTTGTAAATACCGCATTTTACAGGATATGAAAAATTAGGAAATAGGCTAATGTAATACATATAAAATATTAGTATTGGTAAAGTAGTCTCATATATGTCGATTCATCATAAAATATAAGACATGGATAAAAGATATCAAATTTTTGGTGCCACACCATCGCCGTATACACAAAAAATGATTTCTCTTATGAGATTTAAGCATATACCTTTCGATATTCATTTTGGAGACGTTGCATCTCTATTAAAAGAAAGAAATATCTCTCCTCCAAAGCCAGTTTTATTACCTGTAATGCTTTTAGAGGATGATTCAGGTAATGAGGTAGCTACAACTGATTCCACGCCAATAATTCGGACCTTGGAAAAAAAACATCCAGAACGAAGTGTATTGCCGCAAGATCAGGCTTTAAATTTTATTAACTATTTACTCGAAGATTTTGGAGATGAATGGCTTACTAAATATATGTTTCATTATCGTTGGCACTTTAAATCAGATGCAGATAAAGCAGGAACAATTTTACCCTTAGTGAATTCTCAAGTTAATTTACCAAATGAAATCCTTCAAGAGGCAAAAGAATTTATTTCACAAAGACAAATAGAAAGACTTTGGGTCGTTGGATCAAATGAAGATACTGCAAAAATTATTGACTTAAGTTTTAAAAAATTTATGACATTATTTAATGTGCATCTTGAAAATAATCCATTTCTGTTGGGAAATTTACCTACATCCTCTGATTTTGCTTTTTATGGTCAACTTTCTCAGCTGATTGGATTTGAACTCACATCAAGGGCAATTGCACATGATTTAGCTTTAAGAGTAGTAGCTTGGCATGATCTCATGAATGACTTATCAGGATTGGATGTTCATAAAAATAGCTTAAATATACTTGAGGATTGCCCAGATTCCTTAAAACAGATTCTTAATCAAGTGGGTAAATTTTATGTGCCGGTTTTATTGGCTAATGCAAAAGCTATTGAAGATGGAAATGAATCTTGGGAAGCAGAGGTTGATGGATCAGTTTGGAAACAAAAATCGTTTCCATATCAAGCAAAATGCTTAACGTGGATTAAAAATGAATTTAATTCTCTTAACAATATTGATAAAAAAAGAGTTTTAGATTTTTTGNATGGTACAGGTTGCAGGAAACTTTTCTAATTCTTAAGAATCAGAGTATCTAACTAACGTTTCTACGCTGTATCCTTTATCAGCAATTAACTTACTTCCACCAAGATCAGGCAAGTCTATAACAGCAAGTACTAAAATATTTTCATTTAAAACACCAAAATTTTCAGTCAGTAACTCTGCACAAGCTATAGCGGTACCTCCAGTTGCAACTAAATCATCAATGATTACTACCCTATCATTGCTGGTAATTGATGTATTTTTTTGAATTTCTATTGATGTTCTGCCGTACTCTAAATCAAATTCCTTGGAATATGATTCATTGGGTAACTTGCCTGGTTTTCGAGCAAGCACAAACGGAAGCGCTAAGTCTTTTGAAATAGATCCAGCAAAAATAAATCCTCTGCTTTCAATACTAACAACAACCGAAGGATTAAAGGCCTTGGTTAATTCATCCATTGCATTACAAGTTTTTACAAATGCATCAGGCATTTCAATTAAACTTGTGATATCCCTAAACTTAATGCCGTCAATCGGGAAATCATTAACTGTTCTTATGTATTCTTTTAAATTATATGGATCTGACATCGCGCAATTCTAGCTCAAAGTAAAATATAAATCACCTGATACAGAAAAATTACTGTTGCCTAAGCCAATACACTTGATAGCTAAGACCAATTAAATAAACAAATAGAAAGCTTAAGTGAAAATTCATTAATAAAGGATCTTCAAAGGAATCTATGAAAGGATCTCCTATAGGTAAGCGTCTTAAAAAATCTGTTATAGCAGGAATCATATGAAATAAGAGCGTACTGGTATAACCAAGCGCCTGAAAGTATCTAGACAGACCCCCAAAAATTTTATATTTTTCCATAACATAACCGCCAGCTATGGCAATTAAGGTTAAAACAGCTAATACATGAGCAATGCCAAAACCACCTTGGTTATAAATTCCTAATGCTGATGCAGCAACGACTAACGTTAAACAAAGATATAGTCGTGCTGAAAAATTAATTATAGAAATAATTTTATAAGCAAATAAAGTATAAAAACCTGATAACAAAGCTCCAACTCCAAAGATAGTATGAAACCAACCCAATAGCGTCATTTCTGGCATATAAAACCCCCCAAAAAGAGTCCATCCTAAATAATTGTATGAAAATATCTAGTAGACAATATAATCATACTACGTTATAAATTCATACTATGAAATATTCAGGTGTATCAGAGCCATTAAAATTAATTGGTGGTAAATGGAAAATTGCTATCTTGCATGCATTAAGCATGGGACCAATACGATTTGGAGAACTTAAAAGAAATTTATCACCCATAACACAACAAATGCTCACTAAACAACTTAGAGAGCTGGAGAAAGATAACTTAATTAATCGTAAGGTATTTGATGTAGTTCCACCAAAAGTTGAATACTCGCTTACTGAATTCGGGTGGTCCTTTGAACCAGTATTGGTTGCACTTTGTAAGTGGGATTTAGGTAATCAAGAAAGAAATGAACAGCTAGCTGTTGATGAAGCTAGCTAGTAAACTTATAAATTAACTATGAAAATATTTATATTAATTGCAGCTGTATTGACCTTATCAGCTTGTAACATACCCTTCGTACCATTTATTTAAAGGCTTGGGTTAATAAGGAATTTCTTTCCTGTGGCCATTGAGCCATAGACCATCATCTCATCAAGAGATAATGCTTGAGCTAAAGAAATTTCTTTTGTATAAGAACTAGCAAATGTGGTTTTGATCTCAGAAGATACTCTCTGCCTAAGCTCAATGTTTTTTTCCATTCCTGCATTTTCAAGAAATGGGGTTAACAACCATCCCCCAACACCCCAGTACATTCCAAATGAACGATTGTTTGGTAAAGAGATTCCACTTTGGTTCAAGGCCCCATAAATATAAACCTGTTTATGTTGAGTAGAGCCGTAAGGACTAAATTCCTTCATATTGGCACGTAAGGCTATTTCCATGCATGAAAGTATTCTGCCACTTAGTTCACCACCGCCTGTTGCATCAAAAGCAAGTGTTGCGTTGATAGCTTTAATGGCATCAACCAATGAATCTTTAAAATTATCATCTGATGCATTACAAACATGCTCAGCACCGAGTGATTTTAATAAATCAACTTGCTCAGGTTTTCTAACGATATTGATTAAAGGAATATTATCTGCCAAACAGATCTTGACTAACATTTGTCCTAAATTAGATGCCGCAGCAGTATGAATTAGAGCAGAGTGACCTTCGCTTTTCATGGTTTCAACCATTCCCAATGCTGTAAGTGGATTAACAAAACTTGATGCACAATCTTTTGGCTCAATGCCATCTGGCATTTCAATGCATGCCATTGCTGGCAACACTCTATTTTGAGCATACATGCCTCCACCTACTGCAGATACAACTTTACCGATGAGATGTTTAGCATTTTCGCCAGCCTCTGTAACAATTCCTGAGCCTTCATTACCAACAGGAAGTGGTTTACCAATTCTTGGTTTCATGGCCCACATTACTGACTCCGGAATATCCATAATGACTTTTGCTTGATTGCCCTCACCTTCAACACGGATAGATGTTAAATCACCAGCACCAACAAGAGTGCCTAAATCTGACGGATTGATTGGCGAAGCTTGAACTTCAATGAGCACCTCATCCGCACCTGGTTTTGGAGCCTCAATGTCACGGAGTCCAATTTCAATTGTTGCGTTTTCAGTAATAGTTGATGTGAGTTGTAACATGATAAATCTTCGGAAATTATTTATTTATAAACATCATATTAGGCATGTAAAAAAATACCACTAGGCAATTTATACAAACTAGCTTTAACTATGCTAACAATCTTGCCTAGATTAACGCACCGGCCATCATGAACAACACAACCACCGAAGCTATGAACGAAAGACTTCTTAGCAAAGCAATACCCGCAACATAAGAAAATACATGGATAACTCTAAAGATAAGCCAATACATCATTAGGTGAGATAAATCTGTACTCGTAATCACCCCAAGCAATCCAAGCAAAAAGAAAACAGGAATTGATTCTTGGAGATTTGTAAAAGCCTTTTTAGATCTATCGTAATACAACGATGTATCAGGGTTTGCATCCCTATTGGATAGCATCCATTGCATATTTTTTGTATTGAAGGCTGCTGGCAAAATCCAGGCCTGAATTAATACTAGAATGCATGCATAAATTAAATGTTCAATCATAATCACTCCTTTTGTTAATTTAATTAATTTCCATGACTGCCTGCCATTTTGGTGGCGTTTATTTCCCTAACCTGGGAGGGCATGCTTATACCCTCACCAGATTCTGGAAAAAATCCATTTGGATATCCTTCTTTTGAAAGATAATTATTTCTTTTTTCAATAATAAGTTCTGCCAGATCAACACATTTTGTATTTCTTTGCACTAATTCGTTAAAGAGAACTTCTCTTGATTTAAAAGAAAGCTTATTAATGTTGTAAGCAAGTTGGTAACAAATATCAACGTCACTAAGTTTAGATAAGTGATTAGGTTGAAATTTATAGGATACACATCCCCCTAAAAAAAGCAGAGAAGTGAAGAATAGAGTCCTAAATAAGTTTCTGTGGAACTTCAAAAAATTGCTTAATTAATGGCTTAAATGAATCTAGTGAATCAACCTCATAATTTGGATCAAAGGCTGCTTGATCCCATTTATCGGTAAACTCTTCGGCTTTTTCATACCAAGGCTCATCTGTGTATTGATTTCTTAAATCCCTTGGTTTTCCTTGATAGTGATAATAATGCTCACCCTGAAAATCCTGATGCGTTCGAATAATATGATAAGCATCATCAGAAACATAAGGTTTAATTATTTCAGCACAAATTTGGCCGTGATTTGGAACATTAATAACTTTACCAATATCATGGATGAGACTGATCAAGACCATTTCATCCGATGCATTAGCTCTTCGTGCCATGGTTGCAGTTTGCAGGGCATGATGAAGTTGATCAGTACCAAATCCGAGGGATACGCCCTTGAGTTGCTCAAGCATAGAAATTATTCTTTTTGGCATGTCAAAGACATGCGGTAGATGCTCATTATAAATATGATCCCATTCCTCTTTGGTGCTTTGATCCATTCTTGTAAACATGATTTCTCCTAAGGAAGTCTGATTTTTATATTTCTTAATACAATAGCAGCAATACTTAATAAAAGAATTGATGCTGCCTCAAAGATTAACTGCTCGGGTTGTGAATCTTTACCCTGTAGGACTATTAATCTTGCAAGCGCAGTAATAGCAATAAATAGAGGATAAATTACAGGGATCTCATGACTTTTAAAATAAACTGCAACCATTCCAAAGACCTCAGCGTAGATAAACATAAGCAATAAATCTGCAAGACCAACAGTTTGATTATCAAAAACTATTATGAGCTCAAATATAACAGCGGCTACTGTTAATATGGCTATGGTTATTAATATGGCGTCTTCAATTATGCGAAACATAGTTAAATATTAATATAAGTTAGGAAATTAGAGAAATTTTTAAATTAATACTTCTTTTTAGCTGGACCACATTGGCCTCGTGCAAGAAAGGAAACTTTTGGGCTTTTTAGATTTTTTATTTCTTTACCGCTCATAAAAATATTACCCTCAATTCGGCCTTTGCCAGTAAACAAGTTCAATGAATTTATAATTTTGTAATAATCAATAACATATTCCTCAAGATTAGGATGCGGAGAATTTGGAGTATAGGACTCCTCAAGTGAAATGGTACGTTCTCCTTCTACGAGCTCCTTATTAGATTCATCCAATAACCAAGTGATAGCTGGATCAACTTCGTAATCAACAAGAGTGAGTTCTCCGGTTATTTCATCTTTATTCCAATACTGATTTACAAAAAATTCCTCTTTATCCCACTTATCTGAAAAATTAGCTTTTGCCTTATCGACCAAAAAAGGTGTGTACGGTCCAGCTGTGAAGTTTTTTAGTGCATCCCCAATGTCCTGTAGATAGTTTCTACTTGGTATTGAATAGGTTGTCTCATAGGTACCTTTTAATTCGCAGAGTATTTCTTCGGCCTGCAATGAAATATTGATAGTTAAGAAGATGATGAAATATTTTGAAATTCTCATTATATTAGTTAAATGAAATATATCTTACCCTCTATTTTACTGTTGTTAGTTATACAAATAAATGCTCAAAATAATCAAATTGATTCGGTTGATGTTGAGAAATATATTGGAACCAATCAATTGGTATGTGGAAAAATTTTTTCTACGAGATATCTTAGAGATACTAAGCAGGGAGTAATGTTTTTAAATATGGGTGGCTCCTATCCGAATCAACATGTAGCTGGGGTTACATGGTATAAGCAATATAAACAAAACTTTACTTATCGACCTGATAAAGAGCTTAAAAATAAAAATATATGTATAGAAGGCTACATAGAAACATATCGAGGACGTCCACAAATTTTTATCTTTAATGAAAGTCAGATAAAAATTATTGAATAGATATTAGCAAATCTAAGTCAAAATAATTACTGTATGCAATTCTGCTGCTTTATCAAGATCAGCTGAATTAGGGACTTTATTTCTATCTAGCTTTACACCCGCAAAAAATGCATCTATGGGATTATGTTCAATAAGCTCTTTTAATTTCTCCCTTACAAAAGCATTATCAGTGAAATTGATAGATATATTTTTATTGATTTTTTTTCCTTTAAAGTAAATCTCTTGTGTTTCAATGTTTTTAAAATTTTTCCACCATAGATTTTCTCTTAAAGTTACACATATAAGAGAGTCATTGATGTGGGCAAAACTTGCTGGAATTTCAAATATTCTTTTAGATCTCCTGCCAACAACCCTAAACAAAAGAATCTGGTGACTGATCAAGAAATGAATTGGTGATTTAAGAATTAATCTTACAATTGGATTAATGCATCTAAATAAAAACTTCATTTCATATAGATATGGATGAATATGCTTTAGTCAATATTTGATTGTCTTTAATTGAGACATTATATGAATTCTTAGATTTATGAAAACTAACATTGTGCTTAACTAACTCATCAACAAAATGGAGTGCTGATCCACCTTCGATGCAATGAATTGAGTCGATCAATCCTTCCGTAAGAAATTTATTCGTATAGGGTATTCTATCTGGCTCTTCATCATAATGAGGACAACAATTTCCCTTAATAATTCCAAGGCAGTCTAAAACTCTTAATTCATCGCTCCATGAATCAGTAACACCCTTTTCAAACCAGCAAATAGCACCAGCACTGACACCCGACATGATCTTTCCTTCATGGTAAGCGTTATGGAGTAATTCATCTATCCCCCACTCTCTCCATACAGCCAACATACTCTTAGTATTTCCTCCACCAACAAAAAAAACATCTTGTTCAGAAAATAACTTCTCTAAATTTGGAGTTCTTTTAAATAATGAGAGATGATTGGGACGGCATTGAAGTTCGTTAAAAACTTTATAAAAATTTTCAATGTAGTCAGGTGGCTCTGCACTGGCAGTAGGAATAAATAGAATCTTAGGGTTGGATTTTGAAGACTGATCTAAAATATACTGTTCAATATGATTTTCGTGTGTAGTTCTTCCAAAACCACCGCCTCCGATTGCTATGATTTGACGCATCGAGTATCTCCAAATGAATAGGTATAAATATATCATCATAGGTGCAGGAAGTGCAGGCTGTGCTTTAGCAAACCGCTTGTCAAAAAATCCTAAATCTAATGTTCTCCTGCTTGAAGCGGGACCTCCAGATAAAAGTTCAAAAATTAGCATGCCCTTAGGGGCTAGTAGCTTATTTAAAGATAAAAAATTTGGTTGGGGGTACGAATCTTCAAAACAACAACATCTTCATAATAGATCAATCAATTCTCCAAGAGGAAAAACTTTGGGTGGATCTAGCTCAACGAATGGGATGATTTATATTCGAGGCCAGGCTGAAGATTATGATCAAATTGCAAGCAAGGGTTGTTATGGATGGAGTTATTCGGAATTATTACCGCTTTTTAGATCGATAGAAAATAATCAGGAAATTACAAATCAATTCCATGGAAACTTTGGAGACGTTTGGGTTGATAAGCATAACTATTCTTTACCGATTTCAAAGCATTTTATTGAAGCAGTTAAAGAAACAGGCATTAAAGAAACAAATGACTTTAATGGAGCAGATCAAGAAGGAGTAGGTTTTTATCAAGTTAATATCAAATCAGGAAAAAGATTTAGCTCAGCAGATGCATTTTTAAAACCTGTTGCAGAGCGACAAAATCTTGAAATACTTAATCATGCTCATGTCTTAAAAATAGTAATTAGCGGGAATAAAGCAATTGGGGTTATATATTCGATTAATGGAAAACGTCATACTGCTATGTGCGATGCTGAAATCATTCTTTCTGCTGGCTCAATAAATACCCCAAAAATATTGAACCTTTCAGGGATTGGAGACCCTGATGAATTAAATAAACTGGGAATAAAAACAAGCATTGCTAATAAAAATATTGGTAAAAATTTACAAGATCATTTAACAGTGAACATTTCTGCTACAGTTGAAGGTCACAATACTTTCTATGAAGAGCTCAGGGGCTTAAATTTTATTAAGCATTTAATTAATTATTACAGGAATAAACCCAGCTTATTTTCCTACGCAGCTGCAGATGTAGGTGTATTCTTTAAACTTAATGAAAACTCCCAAAATCCAGACTTTCAAATACACTTTGCACCCGGTGCTGGTCAATATCATAAAGATGGGAAAATGCGCCCTATTTCAGGGATAACAGCATCAGTTTGTCAATTAAGGCCTTCCAGTAGAGGCTCAGTAAAACTTCAAACAGCTAATTATGAAGATGATCCAATAATTGATTATGGATATTTGAATGATTCAAGAGATACAGAAATTCTTCTTAAAGGAATAAAAATTGTAAGACAGTTCTTTAAAACAACTGTCATGGATAATTTAAATGCGAAGGAAATAGCTCCGGGCATTGAAGTAACAAATGATAGTGAGCTTGAAAAATTTTTAAAAGCTAATGCTTTATCTGTATATCATCCAGTTGGAACATGCAAAATGGGATTAGACTCAACATCAGTAGTGGATCCTGAACTAAGGGTTCATGGTATTGAGGGATTAAGAGTTGCAGATGCATCGATACTACCTCAGTTAATATCGGGAAATACAAATGCAATCAGCAACGTGATTGGAATTAAATGCGCTGATATGATCGAGCGAAATTAAGCATCCTGTGCAGTTGGTCTAATTACTATCTCATTTACTGCTACACCGTGATCTTGTTCCAATGCATACTTTATAGCATCAGCCACTCTTTCTGCAGGCTGTGCAACTGCTCCTACACCGCGCTTCATTAAAGCCTCAAGCATTGATTCATCTTTAATACTTCCAGCAAGTTCAGTCTTAAATGCTCCTGGATATATACACGTGACCTGAATAACTCCAGAAGATTCAATTCTAGTGCCCTCAGAAATAGCCCGAACTGCATATTTAGTACCAGAGTAAACTGCACTGCCTGGCATGACTCGTTTACCAGCAACTGAAGATATATTAATAATTTTTCCATGTCCTTGATCAACAAAATGTTTATAAACTGCGTTAGTTCCATACAAAACACCCTTAACATTTACATCAATCATTTCATCCCATTCATCAGTTCTTCCAGCTGCGATGAGTGACAAAGGCATAATTCCAGCATTATTAATGATTGCATCAATACCACCGAAGCTATCAATTGATTTTTGTACCAGCTTATCAAGATCTTCTTTTTTCTTAACATCTGTTACTTCATAAGCTGATAAATCTCCAAGATCTTTAACTAAATCTTTAAGTCGGTCTTCTCGTCTTGCACCTAGGGTAACTTTACAGCCATGATCAACAAGGAGCTTTGCAGCAACACTCCCAAAACCTGAGCTTGCACCCGTAATAACAACTCGCATATCCTTAAGTTCACTCATAATTTATCCCCTGTTATGAAATTTAATTAAACGTTTTTTCCATTTATCAGTATATATAGAAAACTCATCTTTTTTAATGTGGAACTCTTTAAAGAGCAAGTCTCTATCAACCATCAAGATAACCAAATTACTTATTGAAGTTTCAAACATTACATTATGAGCATTGGCATAGGCTGAGCATTGAAGAAAATAATCTTCTATCCAATCCTTTCTTTTAAGTTTTTTTGCAGTTTTAAAATCGATTATTGCAGGTAGACCCTTGTAAACTCCTATGCAGTCAGCCGTCCCCGCATACAAACCGTCTAAGATTAGCCCACTTTCCAGTCCCCATACTTCATCAATACCGTTAAGACATGAGGAAATAAATTTAGATGAAATTGATTTTGCAAGGAAACCATTTCTGTCATCGGTAAACTTATTCCAAGACTTTCCAAGCAAGTAATTTTCAATGGCTTCATGAACAGCACTTCCAATTAATGTACTTTCCTGAACAATAGCATCAGCTTGTGCTGGCCCTACTTTTCTTCGCCATTGCGTAATGCCAGATTTATCCCCAGTAGCATCTAAAACTGTTGTTACCGATGGAACAAGATCATTATTTGAATCTTTGTAAAAGCGCATATCATTTTCTTCGACCCTTTCTAAATTAGGGTAAGAGTATTTGAACTGCATAACTAATTAATTGATGATCCACCATCAACAGATATTATCTGACCGGTAATGTAATTAGATTTTTCAGAGAGCAAAAAAACAACTGCATCACCAATATCTTCTGGCTCACCAATGCGCTCTAATAAAACCGAGGATTCAAGATACTTTTTTGCGTTGGGTTCAGCTTTAAAATAATCCTGGACACCTGGAGTGTTTATAGTACCTGGAGATATTGCATTAACTCGTACGTTTCTTCCACTTAATTCCTTAGCAACTGATTGAGTTAAATTATTAACCGCGGCTTTTGCAGCAGCATATATAGAATTAAAAGCATATCCCCTAATAGCTGAGTTAGATGAAATATTTACAATGCTTGAAGTTGCATGATGTTCGTCAATGTAAGAAACTTGACAGGTTAATGCTTTCCATAGGATTGTAAAACTTAGCTCTAAAGTTGTTTCAACATCGCTCAAGTCATACTCATGGAATGGACCTAATCCCTTTGAAGCTGCTGCACTATTACAAAATCCGTCAATTGGCCCAATTAAAGTATGAGTTTTTTTAATCGCTTCAGAGAATGAATTCATTTCGCTGAGATCAGCAATCAAGGGAAGTGTTGTAGAAGGATATCTTTTTTCTAGTTCAAATGCAGCATCATTTAAAGCTTCTTCATTAATATCAATCATTGCAACTTTACCGCCAGCCTCAATAATTGATTTAGAAATTCCAAGGCCGATGCCTTGAGCAGCACCAGTAACTAAAAAGTTTTTATCTTTAAGGCTCACTTATTAATCAAGTAACGTAAAACATCATCATAAACCATGTTTCTTACAGGTTCATTCAATATTTCATGTCGCATGTCATCATAAAGTTTTAAAATACAATTGGATGTTTTAGATGAAAGAATTTTATGTAATTTTTTGGGTCCTGAGCCAAACCCTCCTGCTGCATCCTCTTTACCAGATAGGATTAATACATCTAAATTAGATTGATATAGATGGAGTCTATTCTTATCAAAGATTCTATTAAAACCAATCAAAAGATCACTCCATAGTGAGTTTGATACTACAAAACCGCATAATGGATCTGCAATGTAGTCATCAACACTACTTATTGAATATGACAACCAGTCTGATGGTGTTCTTGAATTCTTAATAGATTTATTAAATCCACCAAATACAAGCTCATGCATGGTTCTACTATAATTTTCTTTTCCCTTTAGCAGATTACTTAATTTAAGAAATAGATTTTGAAACATTAAAATTGATCCACCAGGAACCGATGAGCCTGAAAGTATAATATTCTTAATTGGATTACCTGATTGTATTGAGTCAAGAGTAATGTATGAGCCCATGCTATGACCAAAAACTGAAAAAGTGTGGTCAGAAAACTTATTTACTAAAAAATTCGATACATCATTGAGATCGTTCACAACTAAATTCCAACCATTTTGCTTTGCAAAAACACCAATGGGCTCAGACGCAGTAATTCTATTACCATGACCTCGATGATCATATATAAATACGTTAATACCACTTAGATTTAAGAAATTTATAAATTCTTTATATCTTCGTTGATGCTCAGCCATCCCATGATTAATAAGAATAGATTTCTTTGAGTTTTCAGAAAAATGGCTAGATAGCGCAATCTTCTGACCATCACCAGTAATGACTTCTAAATATTCGTTAAACATATAAAATACTATATTAAATTAATTATTCTTAATGAGCATGGATAATATTTACATATCAGGTACAGGTCTATGGATCCCGCCACATGGCATTACGAATGATGAGCTCATGGCTTCTTATAATGCATATGTTGAAAAGTTTAATACTGAAAATGCTAAAGAAATAGCTGCGGGTTCAATAGAAGAACTTTCACCTTCTTCATCGGAGTTTGTTGAAAAGGCCTCTGGAATCAAGCATCGATACATGATCGAAAAAAAACATGCTCTAGATCCTAATTTTATGAAACCGCTAATACCTGCAAGGGACATTGATGAATTATCAATATTGGCTGAAATAGGAGTTATGGCAGGTAAGGATGCTATGGAAAATGCAGGTGTAACACCAGATGATATTGATGCAGTAATTGTATCCACAGCTAACTTACAACGAGCTTACCCAGCAATTGCTATTGAAATACAAAACGAATTAGGCATCGATGGGTATGGGTATGACATGATGGTTGCTTGTAGCTCTACTACTTTTGGTATCAGCAATGCTATGGCCGATATAGCAGCCGGTAAAGCAGAAACAATACTTGTGATTAATCCAGAAATTACTAGCGCTCACAACAATATGAAAAGTCGTGAATCACATTTTATATTTGGTGATGTTTGTACTGCTTCAGTAGTTCAAAAGAATACCTTATCGAAAAATAAATTTAAGATCTTAGATACAAAACTTAAAACGGTTTTTTCAAATAATATTAGAAATGAATTTGGGTTTATGAATCATATTGAAGATAAAAAATATACTGAAGATGAGTTACTCTTTAAACAAAATGGCAGAAGTGTATTCAAGGAAGTCTGCCCCATGGTTGTGCAATTAATTGAGAATCAACTGGATTCATTAAGCCTTTCGACTGATGATATTTCTCAGTTCTGGATGCACCAAGCAAACATTAATCTTAATAAATGGATACTAAATAAATTGCTTGATGGTGATGTTGATGAGAAAAGAGCCCCAAATGTTCTTGATGAATTTGGAAATACCGGCTCAGCTGGTTCATTAATTGCTTTCCATAAATTTAATCACCTTGAGCCTGGACAAAAAGGATTAATATGTTCATTTGGTGGCGGATACTCAATTTGTTCGATAATAATAGAAAGAGAATAATTTACTCTTGAATAACCTATAATATTGTAATGGCTGAATACGACGCAATAATTGTTTTTCTTGTGGCAACTTTGTTTGTTGGTGTATATATTTTCAATGAAGCCCGTCCTAAAGGCTCAAGCTTGATCTCCAAGATTCTTAGTCCTTTTTCAAGACTGTTTAAATAGCTTGAAAGGTATTCTTAAATCCCCTTTGGTTTTACCCCTGGCCACACTAATTACTTTCTTTATAGGCTCTTTGGCAAATGTTTATATCAATCAAGATGATTGGTATCAATCATTAAATAAGAGCATGTTAAATCCACCTAGTTATGTATTCGGTATTGTTTGGCCTATCTTGTATGTACTTATGGGCTTGGTAAGTTATTTTAACTTTAATCAAATATCTAAATTATTCTTAATTCAGCTCCTTCTAAATGCCATTTGGTCTTGGATATTTTTTTATTTTCAAATGCCGACAATTGCCTTTATAGATATTCTTTTATTGATATTAATAAATCTAGTCATCCAAATCAGACTGTTTAAATCCAGCGGTTTATATGGATTTCTCTACTTGCCATATCCGTGCTGGCTCTTTTTTGCAGCTTTCTTAAATTTAAATATTATTATTCTTAACTAAAGATACCGATCACTAAGCCGGTCATACACGAAGCGAGGGTAGCTCCAATTAATGCCTTTAAAGATACTTTGATTAGATCTGCTTTTCTTTCAGGTGCCATAGCACCAATACCTGAAACGAGAATTCCAACAGATGAAAAATTAGCAAACCCACACAATGCGTATAAAGTAATCAATTTAGATCTATCAGACAAGGCACCCTCCTCTAAAGCTGATAGTTGTGCGTAGGCAACAAATTCGTTCAAGGCTGTTTTAATTCCCAGCAATTCAGCAGATGTCATGACTTCATCAAGTGGAACCCCCATTAACCAAACAATCGGATAGAAAATAAAACCAAGAATCATCTGAAGAGATACTTCTCTACCTGCAACAGATGGGAGTAATCCCAACACAGAGTCTACTAGATAAACCAGCGCAATAAACACCACCAATATGGCTCCAACGTTTACAGCAATATCAACTCCATCACGAGTACCTCTGGTAATTGCATCCATTGAAGATTCATAGATTCGTGGAACTTCACCGTCAGAAAAATCAGTTATTTCATTTGAGGGAATCATTATGTTTGCATACATAATGGCTGCTGGTATTGATAAAACTGATGCAGTTATTAAATGTTGAATAAGGTTAATCTCTCCAAATTGGATCTGAAGCATGGTAACCAATGCAATCATAATTGAACCTGATACTGTTGACATGCCCGCTGTCATCAAAATCAAAAGCTCTTTAGAGGTCATCTTTGAAAGATAAGGTCTTACTAGAAGCGGTGCTTCAACTTGGCCCATAATAATATTTGCAGTAGCCCCCAAGCCAATAGGTCCACCGATATTAAATAATTTCTCAAAAACCTTTGATATGCCTCTAATTACAATCGGTAAGACCTTCCAAAACCAGAATAAGGCTGTGAGACAAGAAATAACGATGATTAAAGGTAAAATTTTAAAAGCAAAGATTAATTCCTCACCCTCACCCATGGATAGATATCCAAAAACAAATTGAGTTCCTGCGTTCGTAGCTTCCTGAAGTTTTTCAACTCCAGTTGAGAAATAAGAAAAAATATTTACGATAAAAGGAATCTTTATCAATGCAAAAGCTAATGCTATCTGAAATAAAATAGCTATGAGGATGCTCTTATAGTTAATGCTTGATTTAGAGTTGGATAGAGGGATTGCGATAGCAGTCAGTCCTATAAAACCGATGATGATTTGAATTGTTTCTAGTAATGTCATAATTAATATAATTTTATTGCTCTTATTCTTTCCTCTAAAAAGTCATGTGCTGAAACTGATCCCTCACTATCATCCACAATGGATTTCAATATAACTTCGGGAGAAGGATGAAGAAAAAAAGGCATGCTATATCTTGATTTTGGTTTACCCTTACCATATTCAACAACTCTATGAGTTGTGCTTTTCAGTCTTCCACGGGTCACTAGTTGCATCATATCACCAATGTTACAAACTATTGATTTACTTCTACTTTCGATGGGAATCCACTCACCACTCTTAGAGAGGACCTCAAGTCCAGATTCTTCTGCTCCAACCAGTAACGTGATTAGATTAATATCTTCATGAGCTCTTGCCCTTTGGAGGTTAGATGAGTCACTTACAGGAGGATAATGAATTAACCTCAATACAGAATTCCCTTTTACTACCCAATTATTAAAAAAATCTTTATCTAGATCTAATACTTTGGCTATAGCCGATAAAACACCCATACCAACATTGTTCAGAGATGCGAATAAAGTATCAAAATGAGGGCTAAATTTATCTATTTCCTTGACAGCGATGTTTCCTTTAATTCGGTTATCATATGTATTGTCGACTTTAGGTCCATGATGCCAGAACTCCTTGAGATCCGGTATTTTTTCACCTAATGCTGTTTCTTTACCAAACGGGGTATAGCCCCTAGCACCACCATGCTCAGGTCTAGAATAATTGGCTTTGATAGAGTTATCTAGATTAAAAAACTTCTTTGCTAAATCATAGCTATCATCGAGCAACTCATCATTGACGCCATGATTTGTTACAGTAAAAAAACCATGATTTTCAAGGGCATCAGATAATATTGAAAGGGTTGCAGAATCAAAGGCTGCTATTTTTTTATATGATAATTCAGGTATTAGATCCCTAGACATAATTCATTTTACCAAAAAAAAGGGCGGATAAACCGCCCTTAGTAACTCTAAAAAGATATTAGAAAGAGTATTTGAAGCCGAGGTTAACCTGCCATACAGACTGACCATTAAAGTTAATAACACTTAGACTATCATCAGGATCAACACCAGTAATATTGACCCTACCCTGAGCATCAACACCGTTGACAATAATTTGTCTACTGTTGTTAAAAGAATACTCCTGGACTATACCTTTTTGATCATCTAATAAATTCATTAGGTTAAGAACATCAAGATAAACGATAAGTTTGTGATCGTTCCATACATTGAAGTCCTGAGTAATTCTTAAGTCTAATCTTTCGTAGTCAGGTCCTTCAAAAGCATTTCTAGGTGCATAAGTACCCTTATAGTTACTTAGTTTTCCACTGTTTATATGATCCATAACAGCTGCGGCAACAGCAGCATTAGCAAAGTTAACCTTCGGATCAGCTGCTCCAGTTGGAATGTATGCAAGATCATATCCACCATAACTTGCACCACCAACAGAGTTACGTCCAGAATCGTAAGTAACACTGTAATTTTCGCCAGATTTTCTAATATAAACCAATGAGAATCTTGTATCATTCTCACCAATTATCTTAGCAGTGTAATCAAGTGAGAAAATCCACTTCTCATCGATCATAAAGCTAGATGGTCTTGGAGAAAGGTTTTCCCCATCAAATCTTTGCGTATAACCATAAGAGGATTCAGCTTGCGTTGAAGTTAATGGATAAATATCTTCAGCATCCACTGTGCTGTAAGCAAGCAATGCATTTAAGCCATTAAAGTTCTTGTTGATTGACCAAGTAAAGGCTTCAGCTCCACCGCCACTTGCATTGGTTAGCCAGTAATCACCTGCGGTGTCATAAACGCCTCTACCATCTGCTAATTGACCGGTTCTCTCAAGACCTAAATCTTTATAGAAAACACCCTCGTTTACATCATCAAGGTTATATTCAAAGGTAATTTCATAACCATTAGCTGTTACTAAATCAAGAGCAAGATTTGATCTCCATGATGAAGGTGCTTCAAAGTCTGGATCTGTACCTTGAGCATCACCAAAGTAGGCTCCTCTTACCTGATAATCACTTGTTGGTCCAAGCCAGAAGAATCTTGGATCTGCTACTGAGGCTGCAGGCATTACTCCGATAGTATCAGAGAAACTTCTGAACCTATTATAATCAGTTGCACCACCAGATCTTGAGTACTGGTTACCATACCAAACGTTTGGAATTCTTCCCATGAATAAACCATGCCCACCTCGAAGAGTTGCATCTACAACATAATCAAACACACCATCAAACATTCCAGATACCTCATCAGTAACATTCATATTAAATGAGAATCTTGGTTGAATAAGATCAAAGTCAAACTTGGCATTATTAGGTACACCATTACGAGCTAAGAAGTTAGGATTAAGTCTAGCTTCAGTTGGTGTTTCACGTTGATCGTATCTAACACCATAAATAATTGTTAGATCATCATTAACGTACCACTTATCTTGAAGATACATGGTAGTCTTTTCAACTTCGAAAGCTGCAGCAGCAGTATCAACCTTATCATTACCGGCAATAGGTGTATGGAATCTTAAATAAGACCATGTACCATTTGCAAAATCATCAATAGAATCAAAATGAATTTCACCGTTATACCTTGCAATAAACAAGTTATAAATATCAGCTTCTTCGGTTTCAATTCCAGCAGTAATAATGTGATCACCTAAGTCATAATCAAGCTTAAATGTTAGGTAGTCAGATGTAGTATTGATAAGGTTCGCACCTCTATATCTGTCACCACCAAGATAAACTTGATCGCCACCAACCTGAATTCTTGCTTCAGGGAAAAAAGGATCGCCTATGGATGCATCATCTTCATACATTTCATATGAAGTGTATTTAAATTTAGTTCTTAAGCGATCGCTCCAGTCACTAAAAATCGTAATGGACTCACGATCAATTTCAGGTGGTTTTGAATAGTAGTTATTACTAAAAACGGTATTACCTCGATTGTATTTTCTAGGGAAGTAATCCTCAGAATGAGAAACGTTTAACACTGCACGATGAAAATCATTAATGTAGTAGTCAATTTTTACAGTGTACTCTTCATGAGTTTCAGGAAAAGATACATTATCAAGAGAACCTGGGTCATAACCATAAGTATTCATCGCTATATCTTTAATCTGTTGCCCAATAGCTGCGGTAACTGTTTCAGCTTCATTGGGGGCACCGCTACCTTTTGTTCCGTAAAGAACAGGAGATGAAGCTTCAAGCTCTTCATATCCAACAAAGAAAAATAGCTTATCTTGGATGATTGGACCTGAAAGTGTTACGGATGTAATTTCCTCACTAAATGTTGCAAAATCTAGACCCTTGTAATCGCCGATATTACTTTCATCACGATCAGTAGTGTAATAAGTTCCTTTGAACTCATTAGTACCTGATTTAGTTACCACAGCAATTGATCCACCTGTGTTGTTACCACGAGATACATCAAATGGAGTAACGTCCACTGAAATTTGATCAACAAAGTCTAAACTGATTGGGTTTCTCATTGAACCAAAACCGTTAGCGTTAAGACCGAATGGATCATTAAAACTAACACCATCAATTGAGAAGTCGTTATATCTATTATTAGCTCCCATTACAGATATTTCTGCATTTCTTGATGAACCTGTATTGATAGATACTCTGGGATCGAGTTTTGCAAAGTCAGCAACCGATCTGTTTATTGTTGGAACACCATCCATGGCAGTTCTGTCGAGTAACGTACCTGTTCCTACTTTAATTGATCCAGCTCTTGTAGCTGTAGTAACAACCTCTTCTAAATCAGCTGTAGATACAAGTGTGATGCTTACATTGGTTGACTCATTGAGCACTAAAAACAACCCATCAACTGATTCTCTGGCATAACCTGGAGCTGATGCACTTACTGAGTAAGGACCACCAACTTTCAAGAAAGAAGCTGAAAAGTTTCCAGTGGTACCAGCTGTAACAGATTTGGTTTGTCCTGTTGATTGATTGGTAATCTCAACTGTTGCGCCTGCAACATTAACTGTACCCCGAATTGAAGAAGTAGTTTCAACTTCTGCAAAAGCTGGAACAGAAATTAAGAGAATTGATAAAAATAAACCCTTTACATAATTCATGAATGACCCCTCTTGATATTTGTGTCGTAAAACAATTGTAGAACTTTTTTTTAGTGAATTAAAGTTACTTTTTAGTGACAAAAATAAGGTAGAATTTTATAACTTAATAACGTCAGCATCCATGAGGTTTTGAAGCTCTTTTGGAATATTAATTATTTTTAATTTTTGATTAAAATTGTTTTCAATTACTGCTATTAGGGTTCTACCAACTGCTAACGCTGAACCATTTAAAGTATGAACAAAGTGATTCTTTCCATTTTCTTTAAATCGAATCTTTGATCTTCTGGCTTGAAAGTCTAAAAAATTAGAGCATGATGAGATTTCTCTGTACTTTTCTTGACTTGGCATCCAGACCTCTATGTCAAATGTTTTACTTGCTGAAAACCCTACATCTCCAGAACATAGCTGAACTACTTTGAATGGCAGTTCAAGCTTCTTTAAAATAGATTTAGCATGGGATGTTATTTCATCAAGAGCCTTTTCTGAATCTTGAGGTTTAACAATTTGTACAATTTCAATCTTATCAAACTGATGAAGTCTTATGAGTCCATTTGTATCTTTACCGTAACTCCCAGCCTCTGATCTAAAGCATGGTGTGTGTGCTGTTAGCTTTATCGGAAGCAAGTGTTCGCTAACAATCTGATCTCTAAATAAGTTTGTAAGTGGGACCTCTGCTGTTGGTATCAAGTATTGATCATTTGATAGCTTAAAAAGATCTTCTTCGAATTTAGGAAGCTGTCCTGTACCCTCCAAGGCATCATAATTTACTATATAAGGCACGTAAGTTTCTTCATAGCCATTATTAATTGCTTCATTAATCATGTAAGTGCAAAGAGATCGATGAAGTTTAGCAACGCTGCCTTTTAAAACTGAAAATCTAGATCCACTCAATTTATTACCTAGCTCTAGACTAATTTGATCTGTGATTTCTATGTGAGAATCCGATTTAAGAACTTGCGGTTTTAAATATTCTTCAATTAATTTATTGTCATCCTCACTTGTTCCGGTTGGTGTATCCTCTGAAATTAGATTAGGTATGTCCATCAAAAAAGTTGAGATCTCAGTTTGGAGTACTGAGAGATTTTTTTCTAGATCAATCGTTTGCGACTTAGTTTTTTCAAGCTCTAAGGAAAGTTCATCTGTTGATTGGCCAGATTTTTTTAATTCTCCAAAATTTTTTGAGAGTTTATTTTTTTTAGCTTGCAGCTCCTCGACATTTGTTTGCAGATCTTTGCGCTGGTTCTCTAGTGATAAGAATTTTTTATCATCGAGGCTGTAACCTCTTTTGGCTAAATTATCTTTGCAACTATGTATATCTTCTTTGAGAATCTTCGGGTCTATCATGCTAACGCTTTAAATAAATAATATGCAATAACAGTCGAAATGATACATGAAAGTAAAGTTAAAAATACATATGAAGTCGCAAGTAAGTATTTTTCATCTAATAATAAATTCAGGGCTTGAGCCGAAAAAGCTGACATAGTCGTAAAAGAGCCTAATATCCCAATTGTAAGAAATAAGAAGAGTTGTGATTTTGCATCAACCAATGCCAAAACCATGCCCATTAAAAAACATCCAGTTATGTTTATTATTAATATACTAATCGGAAAGAATGATTCAGAAGGCTCTATTCTATTACCTAAAAAGTATCTTAATACTGACCCTAAAGCACCCCCGAAAGCAATTATGAAATAATTAGCCATTTTTCAGTGACAGGTTAATTTCATGCCTATATCCCAAGTTATCTAAGAAAATTATTTTTTTTATTTGATTACCTTTAGTTAAAAACTCAATTGTTTGAGTTTCAGTTGTAAGCAAATACAAATTATCAATAATTTCTATATCTAACTTATTAAGATGTTTCTTTGTTGAACTTAAAAATGCTTTTATTAAAGGGTTATTTATTGAATCCATGGAAATGGTTTGTTTTTGATCAAGATCATGATCAACATGCTCAATTTCAGTCTCTGAAACATAATAAGATTCTTCAAATGGCTGTTTGATATGTACCTCAAATTGATTCATTTTCACAATTATCTCTCCATTTGATTTTTGAATGGCTAACTCATTTTCATAAACTATTTCATTGAAATGATAATTTTTATTCAGAGCTTCAACTAAAACATCTAATTCGTCAGCATTAATACTGAATGAGGCTAATGAAAAAAGAATAAGACAGATTCTCATTTCTATCTCTTTGGAACTAATACTTCTCTCGTCCCATTGGTATTCATTTCAGAGACAAGACCAGCAGCTTCCATGGCTTCAATTAGACGTGCGGCTCTGTTGTAACCTATTCTTAGTTTCCTTTGCACAGATGAAATGGAGGCCCTTCTTGATTCAAGCACGAAATTCACAGCTTCATCATAAAGTTCATCGTTTTCATCTGAATCTGAACCAGATGATTCATTTGACCATCCAGGTATGGGTCCGGTTTCCTGAAGCTCAGAAGTAATTTCCTCAAGGTAATCAGGTTCTGCTCTTTCCTTCCAGTCCTTAACCACGCGATGAACTTCATCGTCTCCAACAAACGCTCCGTGAACTCTTACCGGGACTCCCTGACCTGCAGGCAAATAAAGCATATCTCCATAACCTAGTAGTTGATCTGCCCCACCCTGATCTAAAATTGTTCTTGAATCAATCTTCGAAGAAACCTGAAATCCAATCCTTGTAGGAATATTTGCTTTAATAAGACCTGTGATTACATCAACAGATGGTCGTTGCGTTGCGAGGATAAGATGAATGCCAGCAGCTCTAGCTTTTTGTGCAATTCTTGCAATAAGATGCTCAACTTTTTTGCCAACCAACATCATCATATCTGCGAACTCATCAACCACTACAACGATAGATGGGAGTTCCTCCAATTCAGTTTCCTCATCCTCTATAAGCGGATCAAGTAAGGGTTTGCCATCAAGTTTTGCTTCAGCAACTTTTTTATTGAATCCACTTAAATTACGTACACCCATTTCTGACATTAACTTATACCTTCTATCCATTTCAGCAACACACCAACGAAGACCGTTAGAGGCATCTGTCATATCAGTAATTACAGGCGTTAGCAAATGAGGAATGCCGTCGTAAACTGAAAGTTCAAGCATTTTTGGATCAATTAATATTAGTCTTACATCAGATGGGTCAGATTTAAACAAAAGACTAAGAAGCATTGCATTGATTCCAACAGACTTACCAGACCCTGTTGTTCCTGCAACCAATAGATGAGGCATTTTTGCTAAATCGACAACTACTGATTTGCCTGCTATGTCATGTCCCAATGCAAGAGAAAGTGGTGATGTTGAATTTTTGAAGGCATTGGATGAAAGAATTTCACTTAATCGGACCATTTTCCTATTGGTATTCGGAATCTCTATTCCCACAACAGACTTCCCTTCAATTACTTCAACAACTCTCACGCTACTTACCGCAAGAGAACGTGCTATATCTTGAGAAATATTAGTTATCTTGCTTGCCTTTGTACCTGGAGCAGGCTGGATTTCAAATCTGGTTACAACAGGTCCTGGTAAAACTGATACAACCTTTGCCTCAACTCCAAACTCATCAAGTTTTGATTCTAATAAATCAGCTAATTGGTTTAGTTCGTCTTTAGTAAGGGAATCGCCATCATCGAGTGCTCTATCTAACAAAGATGTATCAGGCATTGAAGTATCTACATTTTCTTTTTTCTTCTTATAAACAGTTGTTGATGTTTTTGTATTTAACGGCTCAGCTTCTTTCTTAATATCTTCTGAAATACTTTCTGTTTTTGTATCCTTTTCAGGTATATTTTGAGATTTTTCTACAACTACTCTTTCAATTTCATCCTGCTGCTCAATTGATTTTGGCATTTTTGGAGATGATGCCTTTTCCTCTTGCGCATTTAATCTGCTGCTTTTGAAATTTGACATCAAATTTTGAGTAGTTTTTACAAAGTTACTTAAGGCATTTTTAAGCAAAGTGAGGATTGATGTGGATAGCTTTTTTAATGCTTGTAAAACTATCTTTGAAAATGCGATTAAGTTTTTACCAATAAAGTCAAAGACATTAATCCATGAAAATGCAAGCGCAAAAGAAAGGCTTGCGAGCGCAAAGATCACAACGAATATTAAAGCACCAAAAACACCAAGATAAGATGAGAGAAAGTCCAGTCCTAACAAGCCGACAACACCACCGGCAGATAGTTGAGGGTAAGCTTCTCCAGTTAAGAAATACTCAAATAGTAGGCAAGAACAAAAAATTAAAATAAATGATGAGATGATACGAAGGGTCTTATGGTGAGCAAATCTTTCATGAAAAAAAAGGATATTTAGAACTTCATGAATCATCAATGCTATAAGTAAATAAGCTGAGGCACCAATAATCGAAAATAAAAAATCAGATAGATAAGCACCAAAAAGACCACCATAGTTCTCTATTGAATTAACTTGAGAAGAACTTGTGCTTAATGAAACATCATTTGGATTAAATGTAACTAATGAAACAAAGAAATAGAGACTGAATGCCAGTAAGACAAATGAAAAAATAGTAGTAATTGGAAGAGGCGCTGATTGGTTTTGTTTTTTTGCCATGGGCTAATAGTTAGTAATTATATTATGGATTAAACAGATTTTATTAACACCTTAATTTATAATTCTAAAATGACTATTGAACATAAAAAACTAATTATTCTCGGATCTGGTCCAGCAGGTTATGCAGCTTCAATATATGCTGCAAGAGCTGGACTAAAGCCAACTTTAATTACTGGGACCGAAGTAGGCGGTCAATTAACCACAACTACTGAAGTTGAAAATTGGCCGGGTGATTCTGATGATCTTCAAGGGCCGGAATTGATGGATCGAATGCAAAAACATGCCCTAAAGTTTGATGTTGAAATTATTAATGATCACATACATGAAACACAATTAACTGATGGAATTAAGACTCTTACTGGAAACTCCTCATGGACATGCGATGCATTAATTATTTCTACAGGCGCGAGTGCAAAATATTTAGGTATTCCTTCAGAAGAAAAATTTCTTGGTAAGGGAGTTTCTGCATGTGCAACATGTGATGGTTTCTTTTACAAGGATCAAGAAGTTGCTGTCGTGGGTGGCGGTAATACTGCTGCTGAAGAAGCCCTTTATCTCTCAAGAATTTGTTCAAAAGTTCATCTAATTCATAGGAGAGATGAATTGAGAGCTGAAAAAATATTACAAAATAGAATTTTTGAATCAGATAACATTGAATTACATTGGAATTCACAATTAAAAGAAGTGCTTGGAGATGAAATGGGCGTAAATGGAATGATTATAACTAAGGAAGAAGATGATAAAAAAATTAGTCTAAGCGGTGTTTTTATTGCTATAGGTCATTCCCCAAATACAGGAATTTTTGATGGTCAACTCGATATGGATAATGGATATATCATTATAAAATCAGGATTATCAGGATCAGTTACCGAAACATCAGTGAAGGGAGTTTTTGCAGCAGGCGATGTATCAGATCAAGTTTATAGACAAGCTATAACTTCAGCAGGTTTTGGTTGTATGGCAGCGCTTGATGCTGAAAAATTCCTTTCAGAATAAATAACTACTGACCAGAAACCCAAAATACTGCGGTTACTACAAAAACCACAATCATAATAAATGCTACCCATGCATCGGATCTTGAATCCTGATTAGCTTCAGCAGATTCATAGTATTCAGCAAGTTTATCTTTATCATTAGACATTATGTTTACTCTCCGTGTTTTACAACCACTCTACCCTGTTGGTTCCCATTCAGTATTTTATCAATCTCAGGGGCTAATTCATTAAGTTTAATTATTTTTATTGATGACTTTGAATAGCCTATCTGCCAGTCAGACGCAATTTTATTCCATAAATATTGTTTGTAGGAAATTGGAGATTCAGCTGAATCAATACCTTGCAAGGCAATGCCTCTTAATATGAACGGAAAAACAGTTGTCTCAAGCTTGATTGAATTCACATTTCCACAACATGTAACGACTCCATGTCTGTCAACTTGAGAAATAATTCTGCTTAATATTTCACCGCCAACCGTATCGACTCCTGCTGAGAACTCAGTCTTATCTAGTGGTCTTAATTTTTCAGAGCAAAAATCGTCCCTTAAAATTATATTTTTTGCTCCAAGATCTTTTAGAAATTGGCTTGAATCTTGTTTACCAGTAATTGCAGTTACATCGATACTTAATTTCGATAAAAGACCAACTGCTATTGATCCTACTCCTCCGGTAGCTCCTGATACTACAACTGGTAATTCAGGCACATCAGTTTTTGAAATAACTGCATCAACACTTGCAGCTGCTGTAATTCCAGCTGTTCCAAATGAGATAGCTTCCTCCATTGATAAATTATCTGGCAATGGAACAACCCAGCCTGATGGAACATGAATAATTTCACCAAAGCCACCATTAGTATTCATACCAAGGTCGTACCCGGTAACGATTACCTTATCTCCTTCTTTTAAATTGTTATCCTTTGACTGTCGAATTTTGCCAACAGCATCAATTCCTGGAGTAAAGGGATAAGATTTTGTTACTCCCTTATTGCCTGAAGCAGAAAGCGCGTCTTTGTAATTAAGCGAAGAATAAAGGACGTCAATAAGCACACTGCCATCTTGAAGTTCAGGAATTGGCAATGACTTTATGGAAGAGTTGTATTGATCTTCTATTTCATCAATAACAAATGCATTGTAAGTATCAGGCATTTATCTTGGCTTCATTCGCATGCCAGAATCAATTCTAATTGTTTCACCATTAAGATATGTATTATCAACAATGTGTGCTGCTAAGTTCCCAAATTCTGAAGGGTCGCCAAACCTATGCGGAAATTGTGTTGATTCCAATAGCGGATCTCTAACTTTATCTGGAGCCAATTTCATTAAAGGTGTATCAAAAATACCTGGAGCAATAGTATTTACTCGGATTGCATGTCTAGCTAAATCTCTAGCCGCAGTAAGTGTTAAACCAATGACGCCAGCTTTTGAGGCGCTATATGCAGATTGACCAATTTGGCCTTCATATCCTGCAACTGAGGCTGTATTAATAATTACTCCTTTCTCACCNTGAGNATCTGGNTCATTTTTGTCCATAAGTTCGGCTGCAAGNCGCATNACATTNAAAGTACCAACTAGGTTCANGTCAATAATAAATTTAAAGTGATCTAANGGATGAGGNGCNTCCTTNCCAATNATTCTNCCTCCATATCCAGTGCCNGCACAATTNACAGNAACATGAAGAGCTCCAAATTCATTTTGAATNAAATCCATTGCTTTTTTNACNGGTTCTTCTTCCATNATATTGGTATTGATGTACTTTAGATTTTCATNACCTAGCTCATCAATNAATTTTTTAGCATTTTCATCATTNAGATCTAAGATAACTACCTTAGCTCCACTTTGTANAAAATGTCTTACNGTTGCTTCACCTANACCTGATGCCCCNCCNGTAATGGCTGCAACTTTTCCNCTTATATCCATAACTTANCCTTTTNTAATTTTTTGCAAATTATATATTGATATATGAATTCNANGATTAAATTANTNNNTAATTTTTTNATTTGGCATTAATGTTGCATANANATANNTANAACAAGGAGAAATTATGAAAAATTTTCTATTAGTAATAATGAGTTTNGCNTCAGTATCNTCATATGCTGGAGTNAGNGCAAACGTATCATTNACTACAGATTATATCTGGAGAGGAATGACACAATCAGATGGNCCTGCTGTTCANGGTGGATTTGATTATGAAGCTGATTCTGGATTTTATGCNGGATTTTGGGGTTCAAACGTGAATTTTGGCGACGGTAATGGTCAAGAACTTGATTATTATGCAGGTTATGGNTTTAGCNTNGGTGATGTCGGTGTTGANGTAGGTTATCTTACTTACGACTANCCTGATTCNGATCCNGATNTNAAATTTGANGAAATATATCTTGGATTTAGTTTNGGAGATTTAGGTCTCACATATTATTCAGGNCAAGATGAAGCTACTGATTANNTNGAATTNTCTTATGGAGTTGGNGGATTTTCATTTGCCTANGGAACATATGATGATATGGGTGANAACTATAGTATTGGTTANAGTTTTTCATGCGGCNNATNTGATTGCGGAATAACCGCATANGATTTCACNGATGAAGGATACAGTGGNGTAGATGANGANGGTATATTNTTCTCTATTTCAGCGAGNTTATAAAGATGAAACTTGTNGTCGCGATTATNAANCCCTTCAANTTACAGGAAGTACGTGAAGCNTTAGTTGATGCTGGTATTNNNGGTTTAACTATTACTGAAGTNAAAGGTTATGGACGTCAGAAAGGTCATACTGAACTTTATAGAGGTGCTGAATACACCGTGGATACCCTTCCAAAAATAAAGTTAGAGATCTTAGTNGATGATNCTNANACCTCNACNGTCACAGANNTNATTACNAANACTGCNGGTACANGCAAGATTGGTGATGGAAAAATATTTGTATCAAGNGTTGATGANGTAATCAGAATCAGAACTGGTGAAACAGGNNCTGAGGCTATATAGGAGAAATTATTATGGAAGAAATTAAATTTGCATTAGATACTTTTTATGCTGTTATGGCTGGTGCGNTAGTTATGTGGATGGCCGCNGGCTTTACNATGCTAGAGGCCGGACTTGTGCAGAAAAAAGATGTATCAGAGATTGTAACNAAAAANCTTGGTCTTTATTCAATTGCTTGCATCATGTACTTAGTATGTGGTTTTGCNCTTATGTATGCTGGAGATAGTTANTTNGGTGGATTATTCCCAGCAATTGGTAGTTCATGGTCGCTNTCAACAGGTACTGANGCNGATCCAATAATGTATGGAGCTGATGGCTCTATTGCTGATGGTANTTTTGTNGGTTATTACTCACATCAAGCAGACTTCTTTTTTCAAGTTGTTTTTGTTGCTACNGCNATGTCAATAGTATCAGGAGCTGTTGCAGGAAGAATGAANNTACTACCNTTCTTTTTATTTGCNGTTGTTTTAACNGGNTTCATTTACCCTACTCAAGGTTTTTGGAATTGGGGTGGTGGATTTGAAGGAATGGGTATNTCATANTCAGATTANGCNGGTTCAGGAACTGTGCATTTATGNGGTGCTGCTGCGGCNCTAGCTGTAGTTACGGTTCTTGGTTCNAGAAANGGNAAATATAATGCTGATGGGTCGGTAAATCCAATGCCTGGNTCAAATATCCCTATGGCTGCATTGGGAGCATGGATTCTTTGGTTAGGCTGGTTTGGCTTTAATGGTGGNTCAGANNTNAAAGTCTCNGAAGTTAGNAGTGCNACTGCAGTGAGTCAAGTATTTTTAAATACTAATATGGCTGCNGCTGGTGGTGTTGTTGCNGCTCTNTTAATAAGCTTATTTCTAANTGGAAAAATGGATGTAACTATGGCTATCAATGGTGCTATNGCAGGANTAGTATCCATAACTGCNGATCCATTAAGTCCTGCAGGTGGNACNGCAGTTATTGTGGGTGCTATTGGTGGAGCAATTGTCTATTTCTCAATNCTNTTCCTNGAAAANAGTGGNATAGATGANCCAGTAGGAGCAATATCAGCTCANGGNATTGTNGGTATTTATGGTGTGCTTGTTGTAAGNGCTACNGGAGGTGCTGACTTTGGAGGTCAATTAATTGGAGTTCTAATGATTGCTGGTTTCACTTATNTTGCTAGCTTAGGTGTTGTNTATTTAATCAATATGTTNATGCCTATNAGAGCAACTGATGAAGAACAAATGGCCGGGCTTGATGCCACTGAAATTGGCGTGGAGGCATATCCAGAGTTCGATTAAAAATATTTCTAGAGAATNTTTATGGGCGGTTTATCCGCCCATTTTTTTTATTAAACACTNATAATACTGNCTATAAAGCTCTTCTTTNTCNNGTTNTGTTAATNGCNTNGCTCTNCTNTCTANATAATNAATACTNTCGTTGATTTTAGANTCNGAAAAACTNTGGTCTAAAATNTCATTCTTTGATTTTATGTATGCTGCATAATTTGTTGAGTGNGGTTNATATAAATTCCTTATTGATTTAGTTATTTGATCAGAAATTTGNTCANTATCGTCAGAAACAAAATTCAGTGGAGAGCCAACATTAATANATACATCTCCTTTCTTNTCAGTAATTCCCTTTGCAATGCTGCTNATATCTTCATTTGAAGATTTAATGTAGTCTNTTCCCTGNTTAGTTTTTNCACATTCAATTGCTTTATTTATATCATTTGGATCAAANTCATATGACACTGCAACTGGAACAACNTTCANTTCATTAAAATATTCAGAAATAGAGAACTCTTTTCTCTTGTGAAGATGAATCATTTTNAGTAAAGCTGNATCAGTTGAATCGATTCCATNTTTTGCCCTTCCTTGTTTTTGAGCAATCCACACTGACTCATTNTTATTGATTAATTCATAAATATATTCNGANGCTAATGACAGACCTTTNTAAATATCTTTTTTAGTTGCNCCNGNTCTTTGAATGATAAAACTCTTNTTTAATCGCATNAGGTCAGCAACCCACTTAGTNTTCATAAGATTNTCNCCCACTGCAATATTAAATGTTTTATGGCNTGCTTTGTANAAAGCATAATTTAGCAATGCNGAGTCTAAAGTTATATCCCTATGATTAGATATAAATAAATAACGATGATTTTTATNCAGTTGCTCAAGACCGTTNCAANTNAANGATGAAATAGATTGATNTATNACTTTTTCAACTAAATTTTCAAAAATTTTTTGNTAGCTTTCAATATTNTCTATTGNACGAAGTTTATAAGATAAAAATCTTCTAANAAAAAANNTTTTAAATGGGATNAAAGCATNAGCNTTNGGAAAAATTAATTGNANGAAAGAGCTANTNACNCGATCATCACNAAGAAGTGNGTTTATAACATCATGAAACTTCATGATCCTTGTATGAACGGATAGCAGCAAATTTATCCATATTATTTTCAAATTAAGCTAGAAGTTTAATCATNATCCCTGCAGCAACAGCTGAACCNATNACCCCNGCAACATTTGGACCCATTGCATGCATCAATAAAAANTTTTGTGAGTTGTATTGAAGACCNACTTTGTTNGCNACTCTTGCTGCCATAGGAACNGCTGATACACCAGCAGCTCCAATNAGTGGATTAATTTTATCTTTAACNAATAGATTCATAATTTTAGCCATGATTACACCCGCTGCAGTNCCNATACCAAANGCAATTATGCCTAAAGCTAANATTCCTAAGAGTCTCAGCTGTTAAGAANTTCTCTGCAACTAATTTTGAACCAACGCTTAAACCTAGAACTATAGTCACTATATTTATAAGTGAGTTTTGGACAACTTCACTTAATCTTTCCACAACCAAGGATTCCTTTAAAAGGTTACCAAAACAAAACATTCCCAATAATGGTGCTGCAGATGGAAGCAATAGGCCAACCAATAGTAATAATATTAAAGGAAAGAATATTTTTTCTCTTTGAGAAACTGAACGCATTTGAACCATCTCAATCACCCTTTCCTCTTTTGAGGTAAGCATTCGCATAATAGGCGGTTGGATTAACGGCACCAACGCCATATATGAATATGCTGCTACCGCAATGGCNCCTAATAGTTCCGGTGCCAGAATTGATGCAACATAAATGGCTGTTGGACCATCAGCTCCCCCGATAATTCCAGTGGCAGCTGCTTGCTGCAAAGTGAAATCAAATGCTTCAAAATTATTTAGATAAAGAGCTCCTATAACGGTTGCAAAGATTCCAAACTGAGCTGCTGCACCAAGAATTAGAGTTTTAGGATTGGCGAGCATTGGACCAAAATCAGTCATCGCACCAACACCCATAAATATCAACAGTGGTGCTATGCCTGAACCAATAGAAACAGAATAAAATTTATACAAAATACCTGAAGTGTATCCAAGTTCGGCAGCGTACTTCTCAGCATTACTAAGGCTTACNAAATCAAGATTTTTAACAACATCTGCATTTATAAAATCCAAACCTAAAAGCATTGCTAGGTTTGATAATGTTTCAGGATCATTTTCAAAGATAATTTTTTCTAAGCCACTGTAGGCAAGTCCAATTTCTGGAATATTAGATAAAATCGTTCCAAAGCCAATTGGAACTAAGAGTAACGGCTCAAATTTCTTATTGATNGCAAGATAAAGAAGAATCAAGCCTACAAAAAGCATAATCACCTGGCCTTGAGTAATATAAAAAAACCCAAATGAGCTCAATAGTGAGTTAATGTCAAAATTATTCATTTACGCAATATCGATTAATAAATCACCTGGAGCTACAGCATCCCCAACTTGAATATGTATATTTGAAATAACTCCATCGGCCGGCGACTTGATTTCAGTTTCCATTTTCATAGCCTCAAGAATAATTAGGGTTTGATCTTTCGATACTGTTTGACCTTCCGCGATCAAGATTTTAAATATGTTCCCACCCAATGGAGCGTTAAGCTGACTAGAAACTGAAGAAGCTTGTGGTTTAACTTGCTGGGGTTGATTAGGTGATGTGTTTGATGCACTACCTGATGCAATATCAAAATTATTATTCTCATCAATAGTTACTGAAAATTCTTTTTCATTGATGGTTACAAGATAGGAACTGCTTGATTGCTGATGTATATCAAGAGGTCGTTGCTCAAAAAATTCTGGGTCGTCAAGATGTTTAAAATAATTCAGTCCGATTTCAGGAAATAATGCATAGATTAATGTGTTATCTTCATTTGCTTCGATATCAAGGGAGTTATCCTTAATCACTTTCTTAAATTCTTCTACAAGATCATCAAAGGAATCATTTATCAAATCTGCTGGCCTGCATGTAATTGCGGCAGCACCGTCAAGCGCTTTTTCTTGTAATTCTTTATTAACCGGAGCCGGTGTTGCNCCATATTCACCCGCAAGGACTCCTCTGGTTTCTTTGGTGATGGATTTATATCTTTCACCATTCAAAACATTAATGACTGATTGAGTTCCTACAATTTGAGATGTAGGTGTAACCAGTGGAATGTACCCAAGGTCCTCTCTTACTTTTGGAATCTCGCTGAGGACTTCATCAAATTTTTCTGATGCATTTTGTTCTTTAAGTTGATTTTCAAGGTTTGTAAGCATGCCTCCTGGTACCTGACTTATTAAAATTCTTGAATCAACTCCACGCAATGATCCTTCAAACTTATGATATCTCTTTCTAACCTCTTTAAAATGTTGGGCAACTGGTTCTAATTTTGATAAATCTAAGTTTGTTGGTCTAGTTGTGCCCTCTAAAATAGCAACCATTGATTCAGTTGGCGAATGGCCATAGGTCATACTCATACTAGATATTGATACATCAATATTATCCAATCCAGCTTCAATAGCTTTNATCCCAGTGGCTGTAGACATNCCAGTAGTGGCATGACATTGCATGTGAATCGGTATTTCNAGAGCTTCCTTTAAAGAAGAAACTAGTTCAAACCCAACATACGGCTTTAGAAGTCCAGCCATATCTTTAATAGCCAATGACTGTGCACCTAAATCTTGTAGTTTTAAAGATAAATCAACCCAACCNTTNANATCNTGAACAGGGCTAGTTGTATAGGATATAGTGCCTTGAGCATGNCCTTCGAAATCATTGACTGCTTTNATGGCTTGTTGCATGTTCCTAACATCATTCATGGCATCAAAAATTCTAAAAACATCTACGCCATTANTCTTAGAACGCTCAACAAATTTATTGACGACATCATCAGAATAATGCTTGTAACCAAGAAGATTTTGGCTTCTTANGAGCATTTGTTGCTGTGTCTTNGGCATCATAGATTTTATTTTTCTAATTCTTTCCCAGGGATCTTCTCCAAGATATCTAATACATGAATCNAATATTGCGCCGCCCCANGACTCTACAGACCAATAACCAACTTCATCCATTGATGAAAGAATATCTTCCATGTCTTCGTACCTNAACCTAGTCGCAAGAAGTGATTGATGACCATCTCTTAATACAACCTCTGTAATTCCTAAATTCTTATCTGTCATGATTTATGCAACCCCAAAACCTCAATAATAATTTGNTTTTCTTGATTAGAAATTATCTNAGAGCCACTGGTATCAACTTTCTTAATTAATGAAGTGTCATCGAAAANAGATCCAACAATCAAACTCATTAGTTTTGTTGCAATTATAAGTAATAACAAAAATGAGAAGACAATACTCATCCCTATCATCATTAAATCNAAACCTGGCAAAATACTTTCTATCATTAGGAATGTATTTTACATCATCAATAAGCGTTAGAATAAACGTTGATATGCATTCCTATTTANATAATCCTGCATGTTCGATTTTTGCCCATCGAGGCGGATCAATAGAATCTTATGAAAATACNATAGAAAGTTTTAATTATGCNNTTGATTTGGGTTGTGAATATATTGAAACAGANGTTCAACTNAGTTCAGACGGAGTTCCATATATTTTTCATGATGATGATTTGCATAGATTTATTGGGAAGAAATTAAGATTTAATGATTTGAACTCAAATGAATTAAATGAAATTAAGTTATTTGATCGATTTTCAATACCTACACTAAAAGAATGCATGGAAGCTTTCCCAAATACGAAATTTAATATCGATCTAAAAACAAATGAGGTGATGGAGCCTGCAATGAAATATTTACACTCAATCAATGCTCACTCCAGAGTATGTATTGCTAGCTTCTCTGATCAAAGACTAGATTTTGTTAAAAAGAATTACCCTAAATTTTGTAGATCCATGGGTCCAAGTGAAATNCTATCTTTGAAATTGCACTCTTTAGGATTAAAGAAATTCTTACCTGAAGCAGACTGNGTTCANATACCNATATANAAATACGGTATTAAGCTTGCTACAAAAAAACTGATTGAGACTGCGCACAGACTAAATTTAAAGGTTCATGTTTGGACAATTAATGATGCTGCAACAATGGATAAGCTTATTGATTTAGGCGTGGATGGGATAATTACAGATAAACCGAATTTATTAAAAGAAAGAATAGCTGCTAAGAAATAAACTTCAGAAGGATTTTTCTGCAGAGCATATACATGGGAATTATGATGGCTGATGTAATAATAATCTCCACTAAAAGAGAATAATCTAATAGTTCTCTTATTCCGCGAGCTATAAATAAACTGAATATTCCTAAGATGCTGTAAAAAATAATTGAGGTTTTTGATAGTAACTTCATGTTTTAACCTTAATTAGTAAAAGACCGCCCAAAATAAATAAGACTGCGATTGGAATTAACCCATAAGAAGCACTATCGAAAGTTGATACAAAAATTGCCACTAGTAATGGACCAAGAAATGCCCCTGCCCTTCCAAACATATTATAAAAACCAAAAAACTCGCCTGCTGATTTTATAGGAATAATTTTTGCAAATAGGCTTCTTGAGACAGCTTGAATACCTCCTTGTATTGAGCCTACCATGCATGCCATCACATAAAATTCTGTAGCATTGGAAAGAGATACCGAATAACTAACCAAGGCAAGATATCCAAGAATATTTACATACAACACATTCTTTTCTCCCTTTTTTTCAGCAATATATGACCATGCAATAGTTGATGGGAAGGCAACAAACTGAACTAAGATAAGCCCTANGATTATTGATGAGCTTTCAAGATTAAGGTTTANAGCAAAATCTGAAGCCATAGCCATGACAGTATGAACACCATCAATATATAAAAAGAATGCTATTAAAAAAATAAAGACATTTTTCTCAGCCTTAATTTTNCTCAAGGTAGCAATATTTTTTNTAATTGATTTAAGTAAGANGTTGCTTTGCGGTTCNATAACTGGAACTGACACATTTNTAATAATTGGTATTAAAAAAAGTGCCCACCAAACTCCCACAGATATAAATGACCATTTTACTGCCTCAGTAGAATCAGCTAGACCAAAAATTTCTGGTTGAAGTGTCATGATTGCGTTAATTAGGAAAAGAAAGCCTCCACCCAAATAACCTATTGCATAACCATATCCTGAAACTCTACCAATATCAGCTGGGTCAGCTACCAGTAATAACAACTTATCGTAAATTACATTCCCAGCAGCAAAACAATAGTTTGCGAGACCAAAAAACATTAACGGATACAACCAATCACCCGCTTGAAATGTATAAAGCAATAAAACACTAACAATTCCAAGGATTGTTAAAGNAATAAAAAATGTTTTGGTGGCATTCGAGAAATCAGTTATTGCTCCGATTATGGGAGCAGTAAAAAGCAAAATAAGATTTGAAATTGTGAGGCCATAACCTAAGTATGCTGTAGCTGTTAAGTTATCAATTCCTTGCGTCCAATATTCTTTAAAAAAAATTGGGAAAAAGGCAGCAAGAACAGTAGTAGCAAATGCAGAATTTCCAGCGTCATATGCAATCCATGACTTTGCTGGAATTGAAAGCTTAGACCCTTTCATAAAACGCAATCCCTTCACTGATATTTCTTGAAACCAAACCTCTCTCAATTAAACAATTAAGATGGGCTATTGATTCACCAGTGGCCATCAGGAAGTTACCATCATCAATTTCTCGTTTGAATAAAACAGGAAATACATCAACAGAACGTTTTGGAGTGGTAAGAAATTCTTCAAGTTTATTCAAAGACTCTTCGTGATGATTAATGATGGTCTTTAATCTTTTATGAGCTCCAAGAAAAGGTCTGCCGTGAGCAGGAAGCACTAAGGCATCTTCAGGCACTAAATCAATCAATCTTTTACAAGACTCCAACCAGTCGTCTAATGGATTGGCGTTAGGTTCAGTTGGAAAGACGCCCACATGAGAAGTTATTTTTGGTAACAACTGATCGCCAGATATGAGTAAATTTTTAGCTTTAGAGAACAGACAAATATGCTCCATTGTATGGCCTCTTCCCTCGATACATTCCCATTCATCTCCAGCAATAGAAATCATATCGCCGTGTTTTATTCGATTATAAGCATCAGGGAGTTTATGGATAATGGAACCAAAGAAGCCAAACCTCTCAATATAATTTTTTATTTGTTTTTCAGATAAGCCAGCTTGAGTATAAAAATCAATTGCTTCATGCGGCACATATTCACCGGTATCTGCAGCAAGAAGTCTACACTGCAGATAATCGGTTCTACTCATACACAAAGGTACATTAAATTTTTTAACAAACCATCCTGCAAGACCAATATGATCAGGATGCATATGCGTCACGATAAGTTTTTTTATATCTATTTTTTCTTTGCTTATTAAATCCGTCCAAGCAGTCTTTACGTCATCTAAAAACATTCCGGTATCCACAAGCGTTGCCTGATCCTTTGAACCTATTAACCATAGATTGATGTGATTTAATGACATGGGAAGAGGCATTCTTACCCAATGGAGTTCATCATTAATTGAATAGATAGTTCCATTCTTTGGAACGGTATCAATAGGAAACTCTAATCTTGTATCTGGATTCATTGTTTTCTATGATTAACTTATGGGAGAGGATAGAAAAACTATTATTAATCTTAGTGGGTTCATGATTGGTATTGGTGCTTTAGTGTTACTGCTGGGTATTTTAGCAGGTTTAATTACCTAACTTTAATATTTGGTGCTTTTGCGTCACCCCTTAGAGATTTTAAAAATTCGTTAGCCTTAACGGGTGCCTGCACATCACTGTAACGATCGTAATTTTCCTGCCAAAATTCTTTCCATGTCGGAAATAGATCATGAAAATAGCCCTCATAAGGCTCCTGATTAGGCCATCGCATTTTGTTCTTTCCAAGTGGAGGTTTGTTTAAATCTGTTGCATACCAGTACATAGGCAATCGTTTTTTAAATAGCCATTCGCCGGAGACTCTTGAATACACATCCCAGTAAAGCATTTGCATGATCACCCATTCATCATCTGTTTCGTGCTCATTTTTTGAATAAACCAATCCAATTGCATTATCAGAATCTAAAAACTCAATAATATGATTACCTATGTGATGGGATGTACCTTTAAATTGATCTCTAAAGGTTTTATCAGCCCAAGCCTTTAATGCTTGTCTGCCTTGATCTGATTTACCCACTTTAACGTCAGGAACAAAGAGGTTTACATGCATATCCAGTGCACGCATATCTAAAGAGACTGCATATTTTGAGGCTAGTTGTCGAATCTGATCCAACGACTCTAATCGATCAATTCTTTCTTCTAAATTGCTCATCCTGGAGGCCAACTAAAAACTCTTCCACTCAAGATATGTAAATGGAGATGAAATACACTTTGACCAGCTTTGGCACCATTGTTTACCACGACACGATATGCATCCTCAATGTCTAATTGACGTGCAATTTCACCGGTAACCCACATCAAATGACCCAAGATATCTTTCTGGGAAGAGTCTGCATCAGAAAGCTTGGGAATATGAGTTTTTGGAATAACCAGAATGTGGGTGGGGGCTTGAGGGTTTATATCCTCAAAGGCTAGTGCAATCTCATCTTCATAGATAATTTCTGCAGGGACTTCTCTATTAATTATTTTGAGAAAAAGATCATCCATTTCTAAAAGAGAATTCTAAAAAGACGCCAAGCAACAAAAATCACTATGACCGTCAAACCAAGAGATAGAGTCACCACAAGGAAATCTTTAACAAGATTTAAAAAAGTATTATTTTTGTTTGCTTTAAGTAGCTGAGTTACTAAGAATAAAATGGCTACCAAGGTAAGTGTTGCAATAATTAATGTGATCATTCAAAAATACTTCCAACTGATATTACCAACAATATTAGAGCGATACCCCAGGCTAAGCAAGCTATTACATCAGCTCTGTAAAATTTAATTGAACTAAGGTCTGTGATGCCCAATAAAAAAGGTGTTAAAGGTCTTATTGCCGGGATAAATCTACCTAAAATGACAGTATATGGACCAAATCTATCCAAAAAATTTTCCACTCTATTAATGGCTTTTTGTCGTTTCTGAAAAAACTTTGAGCTAATTAGATTGGGACCAATAGTTTTACCCAGAAAAAATCCAACTAGATCACCTAGGTGGGCTCCAACTACTGCCACTGAGGCAATGAGATAGATAGACAAAATATCTGTGTTGTATAAGTAAATACATATAGAAAACAAGATGGCACTGGGTATAAAAGCCCCGGTTATAATCATTGATTCACCAAATGCAAATGCAAAAACCAAAAGCCATGCATATTCAGGATTTAAGCTTAGGTATTCCTGGATTTTTTCAAGTGACATTATTATTTATTAAAAAAGGCTTGGACAGCTTTTAGGTTTTCGTCAGAACCATAAAGTTTTTTCATGGCTGCATCTTCAAGATCTCTACTTAATTGAATTGAAGGTTGCATAAACTTTTTCAGAATTTTTTTTGTTTCTACCAAAGATGATGTTGGTTTCATTGATAGCTCATTTGCTTTTTCTATGGCCTTTTTTAGAGGATCCTTGCAGATATTGGTTACTAGACCAAGATCGTTGTATTGTTTTGCATTTATCCATGTTGAAGTAGTTAGCACATCAAAGCTCTTCTGATAGCCCAGTTGGTCAAACAACAAGTAAGAGCTTCCAAGCTCAGGTACTAATCCTAATTCAGCAAATGGATACTTCAATTTAAAATCTTCATCGATATAAACATAATCAAAATGAAGTAATATTGTTGCTCCTCCACCGACTGCCCTGCCTGATGCAGCAGCAATAAGTGGTTTTGAAAAATTTATTAAAGCATCGATGCAATTATTAAATGGGTGCTCATAGTCAGAACCCCCCTCTCCAACCATGCTCTCTAGATCTACTCCAGATGAAAAGTTACCACCTTCACCTGTAACTATTACAGATTTAATTGACGCGTCTTGCTCAGCATCATTTAAGCCATCAGCAAAAAGTTGCCATAGTTCTGCATCAAAAGCATTAATTTTTTCCGGACGATTAAGCTTAAGTATACGAACTGCATTTGCAGATTCTATTAGTAATTTACTCATTTACCTTTAAATTTAGGCTTTCTCTTCTCAGCAAATGCAGTCAATCCTTCAATTGTATCTTCACTCATAAATACAGGCTCACCAATTTCAAGTTCCTTCGCTAAAGCCTCAGATTCATGCAGACTTCCATCAAACTCCCTGAGAGATTGGGTAATGGCTTTAATGGATAAAGGTGCATTTTCTGAAACTGTCACAGCAATTTCTTTTGCTTTGTCTAATGCTTTACCATCCTCAACTATGTGGCCAATCAAACCAAATCTCAGTGCTTCATCAGCATTCACTCTTCTTCCTGTTAGAAGCATTTCAGCAGCAAGAGTATAGGGGATTTGTCTTCTTAGCCTAATTGTTGATCCACCTAAAGGAAAAAGCCCCCTAAGTGGCTCAGTTAAACCAAAAGTAGATGACTGTCCAGCTACTCTGATATCTGTTCCTTGAAGAATCTCAGTGCCGCCTGCAAGAGCAAAACCTTCAACTGCAGCGATGATAGGTTTGTTGGGACGATTATGTCTCAGCAGAGCTTGCCAATGGAGGTCTGGAATCTCCTTGAGTTTTTCCATCATTGCAGAGTCTTCATTTCCATCCTTCATTGCTGACAAGTCAGCTCCAGAACAAAAAGTACCCCCAGCACCTGTTAGGATTGCGCAACGCAAATTATCATCGTCATCAAGCTGTCTCCAAGCTTCATAAACTGTTACTAACATGCCAGGACTTAGGGCATTTCTTTTTTCAGGACGATTTAGGGTGATGATTAGAACATGTCCATCCTGCTCAACTATTGCATGATTTTTATCCATATTTATTTCTTATTACTTACTATCCACATTGCAAAAAATTGGGCTGCGCCTCCATAAGCATGACCCATAGCAACATTGGCGCCATCCACTTGATGGTCACCAGCTTGATTTGTGACCTGAAGACAAGCTTCACCAAATCGAATCATACCAGAAGCCCCAATGGGATTGGATGAAAGAACTCCTCCGGACATATTAAAGGGAATCTCTCCCTCAATTTCAGTAGCGCCTCTTTCAGTTAATTTCCAGCCCTCACCTAAATCACAAAAATGTAAATTTTCAAGCCACATAGGCTCATACCATGAGAATGGTACATATATTTCAGCGCAATCTATTTCCTTAAATGGATTTGTAATACCTGCTTGATCATATATATCTTTTGCACAATCTTGACCGCCCTGAGGATTAACCTCATCTCTTCCAGCTGACAAAGTTCCCTCTGAACGAACAGCCATGCCTTTTATCCAAGCAGCATTTCTGCTATAAGCCAATTTTTTATTTGAGATTATCATTGCACATGCACCGTCTGAGGATGGACAACTTTCTAGATATCTAAGGGGATCCCAAAGCATAGGGGTTTCTGCAACCATGTTTTCATCAATACCAGGAATTTGTAAATGAGCTAAAGGATTTTTTAAAGCATTTAATCGATCCTTAACAGCAACTTTCCAGCCAATATTTTCAGGAGCATCATATCTTCTAATATACTCTCTCATGTAAGGAGCGAAATATCCCCCTGCTCCGGCATTAATATGGGGTGAATATGGATACTTAGGTGATAAAGCCCAAGTAGCATTTGATTCTGACTGTTTTTCATAAGTTATTGTTAGTACAGTATCAAAGTTACCTGAACAAACATGAGAAGCTGCAATAACCGCAGTGCTTCCTCCAACGCTACCTGCTGTATGAACTCTTAACAAAGGCTTCCCATTTGCTCCAATTGCGTCAACAAGTGAGAGCTCTGGCATCATGACCCCCTCAAACATATCGGGTGCCTTCCCTAAAATGACTGCATCAATTGCATCCCAGTCTACATCAGCAGCAAGCATGGCTTTATCTATTGCCTTTCTAACGAGACCGCCCATAGAAACATCTCGCCTTTTTGCTTCATACTTTGTTTGTCCAACTCCTATTACTGCAGCTTCAATCATTAATTTTCTCTAAATGAACTAACATGTTCTGTTGAAGGCATGGGCCGGAGGACGCATGAGCAAGGCCACTATGAAAGTCGTTATTTTTTAACAATTCAAATGATTTACCAATGGAGTCTAATCCAGCCGCCATCATGACATTACCAGCCAATGGACCACCAGAAAGGTTAATATCTACATTACCAAGATCAAGTAGACCTCTTATGAACGGAATTTCGTAAGTAAACTGAGTATGCAATTCAACGAAGTCAGGCTTAAAGCTTTTGAGATTTATTTTTTTTCCAAGGCCAATAATACTTTCAGATGTCGAGAGATCTCTAGCTCCAAAATTTGATGACTCGATAGAATGATGAACACTAGATATCTTTATTTTTTGTAGTCCAAGTTTTGTAGCTGCTTCTTCGGTACCAATAATCATTGCAGATGCTCCATCAGAAATTGGAGCACAATCAAAAGCTGATAAAGGAGAAGAAAGATAATCAGCTGAGAGGTAGTCATCTTCACTAGGCATAGCTGTAACTAATGCATTAGAGTTATTTTTTGCATTAGAAATAGATTGAGTTAACGCCTCATACATATCTTTCTTAGTAAGGACTCCTTTATTCATAAGTAATTGTGCTTGCAGTGCTGCCAATGAAGTTTTATCAGGCCACAAAGGAGACATGTAATATGGATCAGTTTGAAGAGTGCTTACAAAAGGAAGATCACCGGGTGATGATTTTCCAAAACCATAAATTAATGCTGTTTCGGCATCTCCCATTTGAATCTTTAAAATAGATTCATACAAAGCCCATGCTGCATCCATTTCAACATGTGATTCTTTTATCGGTGGATTAGTTTGAATAGCTGACAAACCCTCAACAAATGCAAAGGCAGCTCCCTGTAAATAGTCGCAACTTCCAGAACAAGTAAAACCTATATCATTTTGTGTAAATCCTGTTTGCTTAAAAACCTGATGAACAACGGGCATAATAAGCTCAACTTCATTGGCTGCTTTTGCATCAGCAACAATGGGATTTTGGGCATAAGCTAGTATGTATATATCTTTCATTCTTTAAATTTAAATACTGAAGGATCAACATCAGCTTCACCTGTTGGTTTAAACCATTTGATATTTTCTAGGGTAGTGCCCCACTCAGATCTATCCTTCCAAACAGCTTGTACTCGCATCCCAATCCTAATATCTGCTAAATCAATTTCTTGGATTAAATGTAAAAAAGAAATATCAGCACCATCTAAACGAATCATTGCAGAAACATAAGGCGGAACTATTGGATTACCAGGAATAGGAATATGAACAATGGTAAATGATTCTACTGCTCCAGTATCCGGTAATTCCAGTTCCTCTTCTGTAGCTACACCACATCTTGGACAGCTTCCTCGAGGTGGAACGTATACAGCACTGCATTTTGGACATTTTTGAGCAACCAGTTTTCCTTCTGCAACTTTATTTAAAAATCTAGTTGTTGCATTACCAGCCGTATATTGATAACTAAGTGATATATTAGAAACAAAAAAATCTTTTTTTTCTTCAGTCATCGATTATCTCAAAGTATTTAATGTCTCTGATGGTTTGAGTTTTTTCTTCATTCCAAACCACTTTTACTCTCTTGCCAATTTCTAGTTCATTTTCATTGCAATTAGCTATCATATGAAGCATAGCTGAATCAGTACCTTCCATGGAGATCAAAGCAAAAGCAAAAGATTCTTGGATAAGATGATGAGCTCTAGGTTTTTTAATCCATGTATATGACTGAACTACACCTTCATTTTTGACTTCAACAAATTCGCTTAAATGCTCTGAATCTTTTGGATCAAATTCAGCTGCTGGCACAAAAACCTCACCCTTGGAGTTTTTAGTACCAACCAAAACCTCATTAGATAATTCATCAAAAAATTTTCCAATTACAGGTCCTGGAGAGCGTTCATAAGGATATTCAAGCTTAAATGAAGCTCGCAATAATTCTTTATCTGATGATTTAGTCATTCTCAATAATCATGTTATTAGCATTCTTATCTATTAAAACATGTTTCATAACTTTACCTGAAGCATTTCTTGGCAATGGTGGATCAATAATTTCCCATGTTGATGGTACTTTAAATTTTGCAAGATTATCTTCAAGATACTTCTCAAGCTCTGAGGTATTAACATCTGCCTTGATTCTGATGAACGCTTTAACTTGCTGACCTAAATCCTCATCAGGGATTCCAATAACTGCTGATTCAATAACCTTTGGGTGCGCATCCAGCAAGAGTTCGATTTCTTGTGGGTAAACATTTTCAGCCCCCCTTAAAATAAGATCAGTTCTCCTTGAAGAAATAAAGAAAAGACCATTCTTTCTATAGGCAAAGTCACCTGTCTTTAATGTTCTATCTTCAGTTAATGATTCAGCTGTGGCAGTTGGATTTTCGTAATATCCAAGCATAACAGATGGACTTTTTACATAAATTTCACCCTCAACATCATCATCAAGAATTAATTCTCCATTATCATCCCTAAGCTCAACGTGAATGGTAGGCATTGGTTGGCCTGGTGAAGTTGGATTTGAATCTAATTTATCACCCCAGTTAATAATAGTTATTGCGCCTGATTCAGTCAGTCCGTATCCGTATCCAAAATTATACTTTACGTTTGGAAAGACTATTTTTGATTTATTAATTAATTCTTCAGGAATGGGTGCTCCTCCACCCCCAACCACCAATAAACTCTCAAGTTTAGTTTTTTCTTTTTCAGCAACATTTAACACTCGTCTCAAAGCGGTCGGCACTGCTCCACCCCAAGAGGTAATGTTTGAATTTTTAATGATTTCTACAACCCTAACAGCATCAAATTTTCCGTCATATAGATAAGATGATGTTCCAGCAAAAAGAGCTGTGACAGCTCCAGCTGATAGTCCAGAAACATGAAATAAAGGTGAGGTAATTAAACTTTTAGGTTTATTGGCTGACCAATCTGTTCCAAGTTTTGAGCTTCTTGCTGCAACAGAGGCTCCTTGCAAAAGTTGCAACATGGTATTTGAAATCATTGAACGATGAGATGTCATGACACCTTTTGGCGTACCTGTGGTACCGCTGGTATACAAAAGACAAGCACAATCGTCTTCATTAGCTTCATGAAAGTTATGATCAATATTTGGGTAATCAGTTAGAACCAGCTCCTCAAATATAGTTTGCGAATGATCATGAGATGAAAGTCTTGAGATTCTTTTTTCATCACCAACCAATAATTTAGGGGAGGCAGCATCTAGTGCCTTGATAGCTTCTTTACCATTCCACCAACCATTTAAACCACAGGCTATAGCACCAATTGAGACAGTTGCCCAAAAAAAGATAATCCATTCAGGAGAATTAGCAGCATAGATGGCAACTCTGTCACCAGGACCGACGTTATATTTTGATCTTAATAAGTGAATGGCCTTTCCTACTAGTTCATAATGCTCTTTAAAAGAAATCTTTTTACCTTGATACTCTAAGTAAATAGACTCAGCATGGTGTTGTGATTGTGAAATGAATGCAGCTAAATTTCTTGGTCGATTAATAAAAACTGGAAGGGATTGACCTAATACATCTTCGTTACCAATTTTAAAGAAGTCATTCTCGTTAATTATGTTGTTGATTTCTTGATCTGTATGCATATGGAAATGTTATTATAGTCAATGTTTAAGGGGAGTCATTATGAAAGATCATTTAGTTGCATTGGTCACGGGCGGAGCATCCGGTATTGGTCTAGCAACAGTTGAAAGATTTACATCTGAGGGTTACAAAGTTGCTGTATTTGATGCAAATGAATCAGCTAAAGAAGTCATAAAAAATAGCCTTAAGTCAGAAGATAATGATGTTTTTATTTATGAGGTAGATGTCACTAATCATGATTCAATACTTGATGGATTTAAAAGATTAGCAAAAGACAATCTTACTCCATCAGTTTTACTAAATTCAGCTGGCATAAGTCCTCCTCTCAATCCACTGCATAAGTATGAAATTGATGATTGGAATAAGTGTGTAAGCATTAATCTTAATGGTACTTTTATGGTGACAAGAGAATTCATTAATTCATACATTGAAAATAAACATTCTAAGGGCTCAATAATAAATATTTCATCGATTATGGGATCAAGAGCTAGTGCCGCTCAAGCCGTTTACAGTGCCACAAAACATGGTGTTGTTGGATTGGCCAAATCAGTTGCACAAGACTATGCTCATTTAAATCTCAGAGCTAATGCCATTGGTCCAGGCGTTATAGAGACTCCCATGACAAACGATGTACTGGTCGATGAAAATGTTAAAAATCATCTGCTTACGCGCATACCTTTAAAACGTGTTGCTCAGGCCTCAGAGGTTGCAAGCTTAGTATATTTTTTAGCCACAGATGAATCCTCATACATAACAGGAACCTATATCCCTATCGATGGTGGATACCTCAGCTCCTAATTCCGTCTCACTAATTACTGGTGCTGCGAGTGGGATTGGCAGGCATCTTGCAATTCATGCATCGAATCTTGGACACAATGTAGTTCTAATCGATCTTGATGCAAATGGATTGGATGAAACAAAAAAATTATGTTCCAAAGCAGAAACATTTAGTATTGATGTTGGTAATTACGAGCAAATAGTCGAAGTTAAAGAATCTTTAGATGAGAAAAATATTAATGTTAATTATCTATTTAATAATGCTGGTATTTTTATTGAAGGAAGATCGTGGAAAACCAGTTATGAAATGTGGAATAAAATTATATCTACTAATCTATTAGGCATAACGAATGTACTTAATGTTTTTCTAGATCAAATGCTTAAAACTGACACCAAAGGTCACATTGTTAATACTGCATCAATGGCTGGAGTAATTGTTGGTGGTTTTTTAGCTCCATACACTGCAACAAAACATGCGGTAGTCGGTCTTTCAAGGAGTCTCCATGAAGAACTCAAAGAAACAAATGCAAACATCAGTGTTTCTGTTTTATGTCCTGGAGTTGTCCAAAGTCAAATAATTGAAAATGAAAGGCCTTTACTTGGAATAAATCAGGATTATTTGGACGAAGATGAAAATGCCAAACTCATGAAAACTATGTTAGCTGAAGGCGTTAAGAATGGTCTTGAGCCTAGTTTGGTTGCAGATCGTGTTTTTGCAGCGATTGATAAAGAAGAGTTTTGGATTTTTACACATCAAGAATTTGCTGACACTTACAAGCAGTATTCTCAGGAAATCTTAGATTCAATGAACTCTTAATTAAAACTCAATCTGATCTAAAACATCCTTAAAGGAAATATATTTAAAGTTTTGATTGAAGAGCCTTCCTTTTTGATCGGTATTGAATCCGTCCTGGGCAACCATCATTCCCTTAGGATATCCTGGTAATGGTATTGCGGTCACATCAATACCATCGGTATCTCTCACTTCATCAATGCCTTTTGCACCAAGAATCATGAATGTTCCTATATATGCATATGGAGCTTCTCTGTTGTAAAGATTAAAACTTGAGTTTCCTTGAGAAGACACCACTAGAAATCCACTTTTATTTGAAGTCTTATAAATGGAAATACCTTCAGGATCACCAACTAGGTTACCACTTCGAGAATCAACATCTTTGAGATATTTAAAGCCATCAATAGAAAAAGCTTTAAGTATGCCTTTGTCGCCTTCACGAGATATAAAAATAGTTTCATTTTCGTCATCATAAAAACAACCTTCGGCTTCATTACCCTGTACAAGATCACCCGCTTCAAATTGAGTAATATCAATTTCATCAGTTATTATTAATTTTTCAAGGTTCCATTTTTGTACTTTTTTACCCTCTTCCTCAGTAATGACTGCACTCACACCATCTATTGTAAGACCCATGCATACACCATAAACATTCATACCTGTTTTTATTTGGTGATAGGTGGTTGATTTAGAAAATGCATTATTTGGGTTTTTTTTGAAATATTGATAAAGATTATTTTGATCAAATATCCAATAATCAATTGTGCTCATTGATCTATTTGAAGCGACAATATGAAGTTGATTATTGTGATACCGTAGATCAATATTATTTATTCTTCCTAGCGCAGAATAACTGAGTTGGTTGCCCCTCAAATCATATACATAAATACCAGATTTCTTATCAGTTCCAAAGATAAGAGATTTTTTTGGATCAGTACTATTGATCCATATAGCGGGATCATCAGCTGCATCATTTTTCGAAATAACTGGAGGCGTTTCTTGTTTTGGGAAAACAATTATCGGAGAATCAGAATAAGCAAGTGCAGAAAAGAAAATAGCCAGTAAAATACTGGCTATTTTAAGAATAGATTGATTAATTGTTGTAAGTAAAACCAACTGCAAATGTCGTACCATATTCATCATATTGTGAAAGACGATCATTATAACCCCAGTAATAATATTCGGGTCTGTCTTCCATATTAATAATTTCGAACTTAAGTCTAAAATTATCATTAACTGCATAGGTTGCTTTTAAATCCCATTGTTTATGGGCTGCAACGAATCGTGAATTTTCTAAAGAAACAGTATCAATATCATCTTCCTCATCTGCAAGCCAATCCAAATAATCACTCCTAGAATTCATTGAAAGTCTTATATCAAACCTTCCTTTATCGTAACCAATAGAGAGATTTTCTTGACGGTCAGATAATTTTCTAAAAGGCGTTGTAAATGTTTGGTTATCTTCAAAGACGAACGTGCTATCACCGTCAGTGAAAGTTAAATTCATGGCAACAAATAGCCCATCGAAGGGAGCTGGTAAGAACTCAAAATCTTGCTGAAAATTGATTTCGTAACCTGTTATCAGCGAGCTATCAGCATTTACCCAAGTCTCAACACCATCATTAAAAGAAATACCATTAATAGTTGCTGAGGATTGAATAGTTTTGTAAATAGCGTTATCAATATCTTTCATAAAGGCTCCAATACTTACAAAAGATAAATTATCGCCATAATATTCCCAAGAAAGATCAAAATTGTTTGACTCATAAGGGTCTAAATTTGGGTTACCATACTTTCCAGAAATATCATCACCATTGATTTCTAGCTCAAGAACAGGGGCAGTTGCGTTAAATGATGGTCTTGATAATGATCTAGATAATGCGGTTCGAAAAATTACTTTGTCATTTACAAAGTGTTTATAGTTCAAACTTGGTGCTATGAAAGTATGATCACTTGATGCATCTGTTGCATTACCGTCCTGATCAAACGCATTTGAATCCATGCTCATGTTTTCAACTCTTACTCCATAAGCAAGAACACCGTCTTCAAACTCGGTGGTAATCATGCCATAGATGGCAAAAATATCTTCTTGAGTTTTATAATCCTCTAAGTAAGTTTCAGTTCCATCGAGTGACAACGATGATGTTTGATTCTGAAGAGCATAAACAAGGCTTGGGTCAGCTTGTTGACTGAACTTCTGACCTGCAAATGGCCATATTAATGTTTGTGGATTAAAGTCGGCCATTGTTCTATCGTCTTCATAGAAAGCTTTATTTTTATCAACATCCACTTCTCTTGATCTATATTTGAGACCATATTTAACTCTGGATTGATAGCCTCCAATAACAGCATCTTTTGAAAAATCAAGCTTGAATGCTACTTCAGAATCCTCAATAACAGAATCCTCAACTTCGAGCTCTTTAAAGCTAAGGTTTGAAGGCGAGTAAAGTTGAGGGTAAAACGATATAAGTGCTGGTTTTCTAGGATTATTAAGATTGACAAGTCCAACTGCTCCATTAGCAGGTGGCGATGTTAAATCAATACATTCATTTTCACCAACCTCAATATCACACCTGAAAGTAACATCAGCATTATCTGAGTCATCTTCTTCAGCGAATGAATAACTTAGTTGAAACTCAGTGTCCCAACCATTAAAAATTGTCTCGCCTCCAAAATTCAAGGCTGAAATTGTTCTTGTTTCTTCACGAACTCTTGTTTCAGCATCATGCCTAACTCTATCAGTAAGCATTTGATCAATAGTAGTTGTACCAACAGCCCCTAACTTACCGTACTCATCCTTCCAGCGTAATTCATCATCAGTATACTCATTATGAAAAGCACTAAGATAAATAGTGGTAACCTCATCAATTAAAAAATTAGCATCATAGGTAAGTCCTAATCTCTCTCGAGTAAGATCATAGTATCTCATTTCCCAGTCATCATTCATTTCTTTCAGGCCATTGCTATTGGTTTCCCAGCCATAACCTGTTTCATTGTTAAAAGATACAATGTGTTTACTTGAATAAGTAAAACCAAGTACGTGTGCAAATGTATCAGTTACTTTATCTCCATAGGTAAGTGCAAACCTAGGATTATCTTCTGTTTTGGCTTGTTCGTTATACTGAGTATCTAATTTAATTTTTATTAACCTTTTATCAAGGTCTGTTGGTCTTTTAGTTTTGAAGTCTATACGTCCTCCAATTGAATCAGCATCTTGATCTGGAGTTAAACTTTTAGAAACCTCAATGGAATCCAATAATTCAGTTGGTAAACCATCTAGTAGCACACTCCGATTACCTTCAGGAGCTGGCATCAATGCACCATTAATAGCAATACTATTTAAATCTGAACTTAAGCCTCTAATAGAAACATATCTGCCCTCTCCTTGATCATTTTCAACTGAAATACCTGAAAGCCTTCTAATGGCCTCTGCAGCTGTTGTATCAGGAAAATCTCCAAGTGCATCTGAGTCAACAATTGAAACTATTTTATCTGACTCTCTTTGTTTATCGACAGCTGATATAAGACTTGCTTTAGTTCCTATAACTACAACCTCTTCGATGGACTGTTCATCTTGAGAAAAGAGAGATAGAGGCAATAAAAGTAAAAAAATAAAAAGGTGCATGAAAACTCCTAGAAAATTATGAATTTAATTTAATTCTCAAATGTGTCAGAAGCATGTCAATATTCCGACATAAATAAAAATTATTAATGCATTGATTTATTTGTAAATTTGAATTAATTTCAACATTTGTCGATAATTAAACTGTGTCAATCATTTATAAACAGCAAAGAAGCCTAAACAGGGTTAATAAAATTCTAGACACTGCTCATGATGTTTTGATGGATGGAGAAATTAATGATCTTTCAATCGCTAATTTAACTAAGGTAGCTGACCTCAAGAGGACATCTACATATAAATTTTTTCCTCATCCAGACGACATAAAAACTGCTCTTATTGAGAGATATATCAATGAGCTCAAAGCAAAACTAGAAAACTTTAATGTAAGCTCTTCAGAGCATCACCAAACGCTTAAAGAGCTTATTAACGAAATATATTTGTATTTTAAAGAAAATACATCGGCTCAAAAAATTATATTAGCAAACACGGTTAACCCCCCTGTTGACACTACTGAGCTGCAAGCCCTTTCCAATCTGTTAGTCAATAAAATAGAAGCTGCTGATAAACTTCCAAACATGTTTAACAAAGAGGGAGTTTTTTTAGTAATTACCCAGATCATTATTTCTGTGTTGTCCCTCAACCTAAAGGAAAACAACGAACTAAATGAAATTGGAACAAATGAGGCATTGAGAGCCTCTTATGCGTACCTGCTTAGTTGTACAACAAAGTAATCATCGCATGCTAATATTTTTTAAAAACCTACAGATTTTAAATTAGTAAGCTTTTTTTTGGAATTATCTTTAAAATCTAGTTAATGAAAAAGATCCTATTTGTTTGTGTCGAAAATTCATGCAGAAGTCAAATTGCAGAGGCAATTACAAACACACTTTATTCAAAAAAATTTCAGGCATGGTCTGCTGGGTCTGCTCCGTCTAATCAAGTTAATCCAAAGGCTTTAAAATCGCTTGAAGAATTGGGAATAATTCATAATGGAAATCCTCAAGCAATTTCAGATTTTTTTGGATATAAATTTGATTACATTATTGGAATGGGGTGTGGAGATGCATGCCCTATAGTCGATGGTGCTAAAAATTTAGAGTGGAATATTCCTGACCCAAAAGATCTTAAGATGAAAGATTTTAATGAGGTAAGAGATTTAATTCATGAACAGATAAGAGGGCTGGATTAGTTAGATGCAAAAGTATTTAGTTGAGTTTCTTGGAACAGGTGTTCTGTTTTGTGCAGTGGTGGGCTCAGGTATTATGGGTTTTAACTTGTCACCAGATAATGAGGGAGTGATCTTAATAGCAAATACTATAGCTACATCATTTGCGCTATATTTCTTGATATCTACTTTTCAAGAATATGGTAATGCACATTTTAATCCAGCTGTTTCAATGGTTGCGTTTTTAAAAAAAGAAATAACAATTTCTGAATTGATTTCCTACGGAATTTTGCAATGTGCAGGGGCAATTCTTGGTGTTATTTTTGCAAACTACATGTTTGGATTAGAGTTAATTGATTTCGCTACCAATCAAAGAGGTGGTACAAATATTTATATTAGCGAAGTATTTGCCACCGTAGGTTTAGTGATGATTATTTATCTCTCTAAAAAAGAGAATGTTGCTATGTCAGTTGCTGCATTCATTGGCGGAGCTTACTGGTTTACCTCCTCAACGTCCTTTGCAAATCCAGCTGCATCCATATCAAGGGCTTTTTCAGATTCTTTTGCTGGAATAAGTCCTGACTATATACTTCCATTTGTAATAGCGCAGTTATTTGGGGGGCTAATAGCGTTTTTAATCTTGAAGCTTTTTAAGGGTGATAACTGATTTAGCTATTTCTTATGGCTTGCCTGAAAAAATGACTTTAATTAGCTGATCTTTAATTTCAGTTTGAAGAGTTGATTTAGGCTTGAATATTGTTTTTGAAATAACCCAATGGTTATTTTCATTAATGTATTCATCCTCGTAAGTTCCATGCAGAGTAGTCATGGTATGGTCGTTTGTGTTTATTAGATTATAAGTAATTTGCCAGACCCCTTTTGCAATTCGATTATCAATTAAATCAATTATTGGATTATGAGCATGATGTGATTCAACCATATGATCATAACAAGCTACATTTTCAAATAATTTTGCTAAATCCTCTCTGTTATTGAATAAACCAACTTCGCCATAATCGATATGACATGAGCCCTCTTTAAACGTTAACATCATAGCTTGAACATCTTTTTCATCACATGCGTTCAAATATGTATGCTTTAAGTTTTCAATGCTATTGATTGCTTCGAGGTTTGCAATTCTTTTCTCTAGATCAGACACCGAAGAGCACCCTCAAGATGACATAAAATAGAATCGTAAAAATTGCTCCAATAGGGATTGTAATAAGCCAGGATATAAAAATATTAATAACGGATCTCCAGTCTATATCCTTAATGCTATTTGCGAGACCAACTCCAATTACACCTCCAATAAGAGTGTGCGTTGTTGATATAGGAAATCCTAGATAGGAAGCGAAGACCACTGTTGAGGCTGTAGCTATATTTGCACTAAATCCAAATGAAGGGGTGAGTTTTGTTATTTTCTCTCCAACAGTTTTTATCACTTTATGGCCGTACATAGCTAATCCGGTAACAATACCAACTCCACCTAATAGCAAAATCAGTGGTGAAACAGTAGCATTTGATTCGATTACGCCACCTGATGAAGCAATCGAGGCTATTGCAGCCAGTGGACCGATTGCGTTGGCAACATCATTAGATCCATGAGCAAAAGCCATGGCACATGCAGCAACCACCATTAGTAGTGAAAAGGCTGTCTCAACACCAGCTTTACTCCCAAAATCAGAGGATCTTGATCTCAAGTATAAGAAGCTAATAACACCGATAAGCAAACTCAAAATGAGCGAATACTGGATGATCTGAGTATCCTCCCAAACAAGCCCAATATGAACTAAGCCTTTTCTAAACGTAACCTGCAAAATAACGAAAACAACCAATATCACATATATAGGTATTAAATTAACTGAAGCTTTTGATCTGTTATTACTATCTATGATTAATATTTTTACTGATTTAAATATCAAGAATGCAAATAAAGCAGAAATTAATGGTGAAGTAATCCAGCTTGTGGCAATTTCAAATATCTTATCCCAAGAAACTGCACCAGATCCTTTTGTAATTAAGACAAAACCAACGATGGCCCCAACTATTGAATGGGTTGTAGATACAGGCCAACCATTTCTACTTGCTAGCATGAGCCAGCTGCCAGTAGCTAAAAGAGTAGCCATCATCCCAACAATAAATATATTTACATCATCTTGATATAACAATGGATCTACAATGCCCTTCCTGATTGTTGAAGTAACCTCACCTCCGGCAAGAAAAGCACCAAGAAATTCGAATATTGCAGCGATGATTACGGCTTGTTTTAGAGTCAGAGCCTTGCTGCCAACCGATGTACCCATTGCATTAGCAACATCATTGGCTCCAATTCCCCACGCTGCAAAAAAACCCAATGCACAGGCTATAACTAAGATGATGAATGGAGAAAAAAATAGTGTTTCCATGCTTGTTATCTTAATTAACTAAAGTGACAATTCAGTGAAATAATTATGGGTTAAAGTGTAGCTAAAAATTAGGTTATATAATACAAAAATGCTTCTAAATCTTGACCAAAGAGAATATGCAAAACTAAATGATAAAGCCTATGCGCTAGAGAAAAGACGTTTGCAAATTGAGCTCCTTAAACTTCAAGAAGATGTCATTAGAAATAAACGAAAAATATGTATTGTCTTTGAGGGAAGAGATACAGCGGGAAAGAGCTCGACCATTAAGTTTTTCGCACAGCATCTTATTCCAAAAAATTTTAATTATGTCCAACTAGGTATTCCTACTAAATGGGAATCAAATAATTGGTTCAAGAGATGGGAGAAAACGATTCCAAAAGAAGGTGAAATTAATTTCCTTGATCGAAGCTGGTACACACGAGCTATAACTGAACCTGTAATGGGTTATTGCACCGAAGATCAATACAGAACGTTTATGAATGAAGTAACTAGTTGGGAAGCAAGTCTTATTGATTCAGGTGTTGAAATTATTAAATTTTATTTTTCTCTCTCACAAGATCAACAAAAAAGAAGGATGAAAGCCAGAAGAGAATCTGAACTTAAATATTGGAAGCTCTCCCCTAATGATGAAAGAATTGTCACAAAGTGGGATGCTTTCACGCTTTACAAGGAGCAAATGTTTGATAAGACCGCAGTTAATTTTTCACCTTGGGTAGTAATCAATGCAAATAATAAAATGATAGCAAGACTTAGCGCATTAAGATTTCTACTTAATCAAGCAAGTTATGAAAATAAAAAACTATTAAAGCCTCTCGCGTGGAGCAAAAATATTAGCAATTACAAAGTTTCTTTGGAGGGCGTTGAGTTTGATAATCTTAATTATGATCAGTATATGATTCTAACTAAATATACTGATGATATTTAAAATATGAAAATAGCTGCTATAGACATTGGAACTAATGCTATTAAATCAAAAATATTTGATACCTCATCAAATTTAATCTCATTTAATGAATCTATTAGAACGCCAACAAGATTGGGTACGGATGTTTTTGTGGATGGCCTGCTATCAAAAGCAAGTATTGAAAAGCTAGTAACCTCACTAAAAAAGTATCAAGACTACTTTAATAGAAATGATATAGAGTTTTATGAAATCGTGGCAACTTCAGCATTTAGGGATACAAAAAATTCAGAAGATGCTAGAAGATTAGTCGAAAATGAAATTGAACACCCGATTAGGGTAATTTCTGGGCTTGAGGAAGCATCGTTAATGGCACTAAATCCTAAAATTAAAAATAATGATCCTAAACTTTATGCTGACTTAGGTGGCGGTAGTCTTGAATTTTTTTATTATCTTGATGGCAAAAAGAAAATTAAATCTTTTCAACTTGGTGCCGTAAGAAATATGCTAAGAAAAGACAAGCCAGATGAGTGGAAAAAACTAAATGCCTGGTTAAATAAATTACCATCCTTTAATACAGTAGTTGGAATTGGGGGTAACATAAGATCGTTTTTAAAAATACATAACCAAGATAAAATTTCAAAAGAGGAATTTATCAAACTTAAAGACAAGTTAAATAAACTGACTTTTAGTGAGAAGATCTCAAAGCATGATCTTTCTGAAGACAGAGCTGATGTAATTGATTACGCAATGAGCATTTATGAGTTTGTACTAAACAGACTAGATGTAAAAAATATAAGATCTACAAAATGGGGCGTATCAGACTCAATTGCTGTAAAACTCTATCACGAGCTTTACAGCAATCAATTCAAAATTAAAAACTAATCACCGGTTAGTTCGCCATGTATGACAGATGCCTTAGCAGGTTTAGCTGGTTCTGCGCCAATATAGTTTGCACCTCCATTTGTTGGTCCTACATTTGTTGGAGCATCAGTTGGCAGACCTGCTGCTGAACCTAGGGTTAAAGTACCAACACTCGCAGCATCAACTGCAAGAAATACTGCTCCCTGTGCTGGAGCTACAAGGTATTTTGTTCCCGTTGAATCTCTACCGGTGTAAACAACTCCAGTGGATTCATTTTTTGGAATCTGAAATAAATCAATCCAAGGCCAATAACCGCCACCCTCTTTTCTGCAATCCTCAACAAAGACACCTGTTGTTGTGTTGACACATCTTCCTGGTAATCCCCATAAAGATTGACCACCACCGAAATCAAGACTGATTTCTTTTCCTGCATATTCAGCATAGGTTGCCGCTGCATCAGGAACATTAAAATAAAGTTGCAGTGGTTGATCAAAAGGAATTCTATTACCTGAGGAGTCTTTTAAAAATCTCAATGTGTTCCAACGCTCATGACCAGTTTGCCATTGATAGTATTCAGTTACAGTTCCGTTATAAGCATTCTCCATACAGTAATCGTAATTATTATCATTATCACAGGAGAGGCTTGATAATGTTGTAACTAAAGCTCCGCTATAAGCTCCCCAATTATATTGAGTTTCATTAATCTTTCCTCTGAGAGCATCTGAAACTGTTCCATAATCTGCATTGCCTCCATCTCCAGCTGAGTAAGAATAGTTGGTAGAGTCTAGCGTATATGTAATGACATTATTGGTAGCTACGCCATAAACGTTTTCATTTGCCAATGGTCCAGCATTTACATTAGATGGATCGGCATTTGCGGCTGCTTTTAAAGCTTCAATTTCTGTATATCTTGGACAATTTTCTACACAATAAAGAGTTGTTGGGTAATCTGCTAGCGCAACATCTGATTCACTTTCAAGTGGAACAGCAGCCACAGTTGGCGTTGCAATTATTTCTTTAGGAATATTTATTGCACCAAAACCTGGAGCCCAACCCCAAAAACCATAAAAATCATTAGCTCCGGTTAACTGGGCAGCAGTAATATTAACTGGATTTTCCAGTGCAGTATCTGCACAACCCTGCTCCCCACATTGAAAACTGTGTGTGATTGTAAATCGTGTATTTGCACTATCATAATAAAGCTTATATTCAGCTCCATTAATGCCTAATGAATTTATATCAACCCATGCGTTAAACCTAAGACCATTAATACTATTCAAAGTAACTTTTTCAACGGTTCTCTTTATCAATTTACCATTGTAAATAGCTGCCGTGACAGTAGCTCCTGAATCATCATCTTTAGTAAATGCTTTGCCATTTGTTATCGAATTTGCTACCGATTCTTCAAAATGAATGCCCCAATAGTCAGCCCAACCAAATACAGTTTGGGAAGCGTCATTAACAAACTTTATTCCAAAGCCAGTATTTTCTAAATCAAATTGTTCCCCGGTTGTTGAATCATAGAGTTTATAGCCAAAGACTTCTTTCTTTCCGGCTGACTCATCAGTTGAAAAGCAAAGCTCAGCTGCTCCTGATGGAGCTCCATTAACAGATTGGTTTTGCCTACAAAAAGCTGAAGCAGTATATGCGTAAGTATCTACATTTTGAGTTGGGTTTTGCTGGGAGAAATCAACATACTGTATAGCTCCGTTACCAGTTGCACCGGTACCAAAATTTAAGATAGCTCTATTTTCAATTTGCCCCATCTGTTGGTCTTGGTAGATATCTCTCCATTCAAGACCAGTGCCAGAGGATTGAAGATAACCTTCAAATACATCAGTACCCAATTCAGTACCTGTATAATTTAAAACAAAATCTCCGTAAGGTGTTTCATCAGTAGCAGCTCCATTTACAGTTGTAAGGGTATAGATCAATTGATCATTTTCACCTTCATCACCTTTAAACAATATCCAAGCTTTTACAATCATGGGAGCAGAAACAGATGCCTTTGAGACTGTAACAATTGCTTCTGTATAACTAATTGATGCTGATTTTGCATTTGCTGCCGCTCCTGCACTTGCAGATTGATTTTGCGGTCCTTGAGAAACATTACCTTCTGAACTACATTTTGCTTCGTCAACTAATGCAAGATAAGTTACTGCAGAAGTTGGTGTTGCTCCTGTTCCAACCATTAAATCAGGTCTCATAGCACCCATGAAACACATGATCATATCGGGAGTGCTTAATGCATTATTAACTTCATCCTCTAAGAAAAACTCAGCCTCATCAGTATTATAGGCACTTGTTGCAGGAACTTGAGCCATTACCGCAATCGGTGCTAGTAATAATAGAATAAATAATTTTTTCATTATGTTCCCTCCTGAGTTTCAACTAATTGAATATTTTCCGGTAATTTAATTCCCACAATATCGTCAGATGCATCATTAACAATTGTTACAACAAGGCTAACCGATGATGATAAAGATCCATCGGTAACACCTACAGTAACGTTGTATACATTATTACCTCCACTGTCCGTTGGTGATTCAAAATCTGGAGCAGTTGTAAAACTTAATATTCCTGAGGTAGAAATACTAAAAAGTGCTGAGTCAGTTCCGGAAACAGAATAAGTTAAAGAGGATCCAGCATCAACATCAGATGCAGAAATCGAAATAGTAGCTCCAGAATTCTCTGTATAAGACTGAGCTGAACCTGTTGAAATAGAAGGTGCCTCATTCACGTTGACCACAGAAAATGTAAATGTCCCAGTAGTGGTTACAGTACCATCCGACACAGTTGCGTCAAAAGTATATGTATTATCAGAGCCAATATCCCCTGGTGCCTCAAAATTTGGGGCTGTTGAAAATGAAACAACACCAGTTGATGAATCAATGATCAATAAAGCGTCATCCTTAGAGGAAGATGAGTCTACAAGTGCATATGTAAGAGTCGTGTTTGAATCCTCATCACTTGCAGCAAGTGTAACTATAGCAGTTTGGTTTTCATCAACATCAGCGACAGTTTCTGTATCAAAGGTTGGGGCATCATTTATATCAAGAAGTCTTACGTAAACAGATTTTGATGCCATTGCGCCCTGTGTTGATGCAAGTAATGTAACTTCATAAACACCGTCTGCATTTGAGTCATCAGGTGATTCATAATTTTTTAATCCGCTAAGATTAAGCCTTGAGCCGATGAGACTAAATGCCGATGAGTCAGACCCACCACTAATTGAATAATTTATATCGAAAGATTTATTTGAACTAGCAGGAACCTGCCAACTGCCTGACGTATTTTCATTCAAAGTAAATTCTTCGAAAGAGGTCCATGTTAGTTCTGTTGGTGTACCGCCGCCGCCGCCGCCACAACTTACTAACAGAAATAAGCCTGTAAAAATTGAAATTTTTATGTTCTTCAAGATAACTCCCCTAAAATGACTTAATTTGATATTAGCACTAGAACAATAATTTTGTAAAATTCCAGGAAAACTTAGAATCCAAGAATTTTATATCATCTTAAAGATAACTAATCTTGATTTGATAGGTCTCATTATCCAACTCAATCTGAATATTCTGAACTTTAATAAAGCTTTCTTGGGAGAAAATATTAACCAGCCTTCCTAGGGTTTGCGGATCATCAATATTGAACTTTATAAGCTTTTGAGAATTTTCTTGATAAATTTGAAAGTTCAATAAGTTATATTTTTTTGAAATATTAATTAGCAAAGAGTTAATATTCTCTGAATTATTTACAAGCTGATTAAGACTGATCTTGCTTTCAATTAGATTAAATCTATCTTCAACGTAAACATAATCATTCTTTGCATTATTTAGAAGCTTTCTATTGTCTGATATATTTGATAACTGAGATATCGAAAGCATACCCAAAACTAGTAATGATGAAACCATCATAACTTGATGATATTTTTGTTGATTTTTAATGAAGGCTAAAGCTTTATTAATATAGTTAATCATTTAAATAAACCTTAATTGAACCATTAAATTGATTTTGAACTTGCGCAAAATTTTCTTCAGTTTGTAAACCTAAAGATTTCAGTAAATTTCTAATAATATTTAATTTCTGCGAACTAAGTCCATCCAGATATAAAATGGCAAATTTTGCATCAAGATTAACTTCAATCTTGTCTAGCTCATCTACTTGGAAAGTATCAAATAAACTCAAAACTCTATCATCAAAATAATTTTGATTGTTTGATATTTTTAATCCATTGATGAGTTGGTCTATTTGTGCTTTGGGATTAATTAATCTTACGGATTGATTTCCCAGGCTTGAAAGCAGTAGCCTGGTTTGTTCAGAAAATGATTTATATCGAGATTCAATCGTAGTATTGATTGAAAAAGATATAAAAAAAGTAGTTAAAAGAAGAATAGCAAACTTTCTAAAGTCAGCCATGTTGATTAGATCAAGAGATAATAATCGATTGAAATTAAATGGGGTTTTAAGAATATTAAATGAAGATGGATGATGAAAATGGAATTTATGAACTAGCGAAGATAAATCCAAATTATTTAATGAATGGTCTAAATCTTTCAAAAACTCTAGTTCTTCAGAAGATACATCGATAGCATCTAGTTTTTTTAATATTTGAGCGTTAGATTTTAAAAGTGCATTAATTTTTTGTGCATGACCGCTGTACCCTCTGCCATCTTCAAGCCGTAAAGAATAATGCGATCCAAAATTTGCAATGACATTTTTATTCTCAAAAAATATTAAGTAATCAGGCATGAATAAACATTTTCTTAAATTTGAAGTCTTGTTTTTGAGTTCATCTATCAGTTTTGATTCACCCCAAATTCCAATGTTGTCACTAAATGAAGAAAAAAAGCTTAATTCGGATGGGTTTTGAAGTAATTGATCATCATGAAGTGAAAAAAACTTTGCTTTTAATAATGCAGCTTTGTCAGATTTATCATACCCATTAAGTGAACATGAATTGAGAAACTCGGCATTAAAAAAGATAACATTCTTACCAACAGACTTATCATTATTAATCTCACTAATATCAGACACCGTGGTCTTGTGAATTGTATTATTGTCGACCATAAATGAGTTATGGATGGTCTCAAGACTAGAATCAGTAAATATGTATCTTATTTTCATAATTTATAACCGATCAATAATCCTATAATTGAAATTATTTTCCTTTTTAATAAGGGTTTTAAAATTATACGAAAATCCTTGATAGCTTATTGTGCCATTAAAAAGAAAGATATTTGAAGAGATATCTAATGCAATCGGTAGCTCTTTTTCTTGCAAATTGAATGCCTCTAAAAATTCTTTTATCGATGAGAAACCCTCAATAGGCGTTTCTTTGATCATCAAAGCAGCCTCATTCAAATTAGACTGACTTATAGCACTAGAAAGTAAATATTTATCACCATCTTGAAGACTGTTAATGTTCAAATAAAAATTGGAGCTCATTGGAATAATGCATAATTTTTTCCATATATCACGATTTTTAATTCTGTTAATACTTGGTATTGCGAGCAATTCAGACTTATTAATAAAAAGTCTCTTGGAGGTGTATTCTCTAGGATAATGCAGTTGACTCGCATAAAAATAATTCTCTGCTCCGTTATTCCTGGGAACATCATCATCATCCATCCAATCAAGAATTTGATCAATAATTTGCTCAGTGTCCAAGTAATTTATCTCATAATTTAAGAGTAAATCCTCAAAGTATTTAATCGCTTTTAGGTTATCTTTTGATTTTCCTGCTTTAAATGTAATTAAATGATTTACGTTAAAACAGTTTGCAAAATCGGTTAAAGAGCCCTGAAGTATGAAATCATCAAATTGAAATATGAGATCCTCATTGAATATAGGATTTTGTTTATTAACGTTTGTATTTTTATTTAATTCTCGTTTAATAAAATTTAATAAAAACTTTTCGGACTCTATTCTTTTGGTATGGGCAATCGCATCAAATGAAAGATAACCCTCTTTACGAATATCTAAAAAGAAAGCCTTACTCATTTCAGATGCGATTACAGACAGCATTAAAACTATAAGCATTGTAGATATGAGTACAAAGCCTTTTCTTTTTTTAAATAACATTGTCATTATGGGTCGGTAAAATTATTTCAAATACCTCCTCTTGGCGTTGAGTAATACTTATAGAAACAGCGTAAGGTAGTTTTCTTTTAGAAACCTCATCGTAAGGCCATACATTTAGCCAGCGCTGTTTATTATGCGCACTAATTCGAATATCAGTAACCTCATTTAAAACAAGCACATCAAGATAATCATTAAAATCTGCAGGATTTATGCTTTTATATTCTCTTCGATAGAGCTGCTCATTTTCAATAAAATACAAAACTCTAATATTTTTTAACTCTAAATCATCATTTAAAAAACTCTTAGTAATGAAGCTAAGCTGCTTTTCATCATCATTTAAAAAAAGGGTTTTAAATGAACTCATCCCATCAGCATTAAGCATGTCCATGTTTTGAATGAATCTAAAGTCATCCCGCAAAACCCCAAAAAAACTATTATATTTTTCTAGATAATTTGAATTTTCCATATATAGATTTCTTTGAATAATTGAATTTTGCAAAATTGAAGTTGTAATAATAGTTATTAGTGATAGCAGAACTATCGAAATAAGTAGTTCAATTAAGGTAAATCCTTTTTGAAGTTTATCCATTTGCAACAATTGATTTATATTCTGAAATTACTTCATCATTCAGGTTAATTCGAATGGTAATTTGTTTTTCATTAGGTCCAGCGACACTCATCTCTTCAAACACTAGAAAAGTGTAGGAACCAAATTCATAGTTGAAAGATCTTGAGGAATTGATGCGAATGGGATCAATGAAATTATATGAAGAGATTCGATTAATAATTATTTGTCTTGCAAATGACTTTTTTTTCATTAGCTCAAGATTGGAGTTATTGAAGGAAAGAGATTGAAATATTGCAAGCAGTGCAATACTTAATATTAAAATTGAAACACCTACCTCCAACAGACTGAAACCTTTACGAAGTTGCATTTAATTCTCCAAATATGTCGTAATAAATTTTTTGATCTTGATCTAAAAATTCGATTTCAAGACCAGAGTTTCTTCCGCTAGGAAAAAAAATTATTAGAAATGATCTATCTTTATTCTCAAGAAATGTGTTGTTAAATGAATCAAAAGCATAATTCTTTAGAATAGTATTCAAGTCAAATTCTAGAATTCCATAATTTTTCCAAGAGCCATCATCATAGAAAACTAAACTATATTTATCATTATTTTTCTCAATTGCTATTGGCTTTCTAATAAGTTGGCTTTCTTGCTTTAAGGCATTGAAGAGTTCATTGATTTGAGTGGGCCCTCCTTCTTGGTATCCGCTCATAAAAGATGAATTGATAAATGGTATTAATGAAATTATTCCTATGATTAACAGGACCAATAACAGCTCTATTAATGTAAAGCCTTTAGTTTGAGTTGATATCCCAGTTGCCAAAGTCTGCATCCTCGCCAACTCCTCCCTCTACACCGTCAGCACCTAGAGTGTAAATATCGTATGAAATATTATTGATACCAGGTGATAGATATAAATAATCATTGCCCCAGGGGTCCATAGGAACATCACTAATATAGCCATCTATAGGATACAAGAAAGGTCTTTTAAGATCTGTTGGAGGTTTTTTTAAGGAAATAAGTCCTTGATCTGTTGTGGGATATTTAAGTTCATTAAATTTGTAAAGCTCAAGGGCTTTTTCTATCTGTGAAATATCAGCTCTAATTTTTTCAAAATTAGCTCTTTGAAGGAATGGGGATACATTTATCGCTACAACGGTCGCTAGAATGCCCAGAATGACAATAACTGCCATAAGTTCGATTAATGTAAAGCCTTTTTTCATTACGATAAAAAAGAATTATTCATTTGCATGATTGGCAAAAGTATTGCCAATATAATTAGTGTAATTATACCACCCATAATTATTAATATTAGCGGCTCAATAATGGATAGTAATGATGATCTGGAGTTATCAATTTCATCTTTAAAATAAAATGCCAATTTTTCAAACATTTCCAATAATGACCCAGACTGGAAGCCACTGGATAATAGTTGAATAAAGATTTCAGGAAATATTTTTGCTTGCTTGATTTTATATAAAAAATCTTTGCCCTCGATAATATCATCTGTTGCGTCCTTAATAATTGTACTGATGTAAACGTTATTAATTAACTTATTTGCATGGTTTAAGGATTGATCAAGATTGATACCAGATTTGAGCATTATAAACATGACTCGACTAAACTTTTCTAATTCACTAATTAGTAAAAACCTTCCTATAAATGGGATTTTTAGCAAAAGTTTATGTATGTTTAATTCTCTTGAGGTTCCTGAGATATTTTTCCTATAGTAAAAGTAGGAACCCATAATAAGAAGAAAAATTACTCCAACAAATATAAAAATATTATTTGAAATAAAGATCATTAAAGAAGTTAAGAAAGGAAGCTCAATATTTGATTTTATAAACTGCTGTGTCACCTGCGGTAAAACAAAAATAAGAAGAGCGATTACAACCAATACAGAAAAACCAATTACAAGGATTGGGTAAGCTAGAGCCGAAAAAATTTTCTGCTTTATTGAAATTTCATCTTCTAGGTAATCTGATAGATTCTTAAAGGCTTCAACCAAGTTTCCTGAGATTTCTCCCGCGGCAACGAGTGAAATATAGGTCTGATCAAAGCTTTCTGGGTAATCAGATAAAATTAGATGCAACTGCCTACCTTGCTGTAACTCAGTACCAATATGATTAAATAAATCGCCAATTTTTGAGTTTGAATTTTTACCAATTGATTGTAAGGCTTTATCAAGGGGTATACCTGAGCCTATCAGCGAAGAGATTTGTCTGGTTGCAATGGCAACATCTTTTCGAGCTATTTTTTTACCTTTAGCTCCTTTGGATGTTTCTCTGATATTTAAAAGTAATAAGTTTTTTGATTTTATTTCTTGCCTTGCTGCTCTTTCGTTATCGGAGCGCAAAATACCTCTTAAAGACTTACCCTCCTCATTTTGAGCAACATATTGATAATTAGGCATCTGATATATTCTGTAACCTTACTATTTCACCAATGCTTGTGATTCCATTTTCAAGATTTAATTTAATTGATTCTTGGATGGATGGATTGTTTTGGAATGCATAGTCATTCATCATTTTTTCTGATGCGCCGTCATGAATCATTTGTTTAAGAGTTTCATCTACTTCTACTAACTCAGCAATAGCAAGCCTTCCGGAGTATCCCGTAAAGGAGCATTCCTGACACCCACTTGGTTCGTAATATGAATTCTCAGAGCTTAAATTAAATCTAGTTAATAGATTTGTATTCTCTTCTGAGGGTTTCTTACAATGATTGCAAAGCCTGCGTACAAGTCTTTGGGCTAATACCACCCTAATACTAGAGGCCAATAGATATGATTCCACGCCCATATCTCTGAGTCTTGCTATCGCTCCAATTGCGCTGTTGGTATGAATGGTAGATAAAACTAGATGTCCGGTTAAACTGGCTTGAATTGCAATACTTGCAGTTTCGGAGTCCCGTATCTCACCAACCATGACAATGTCGGGATCTTGTCGCAGTATCGACCTTAGCCCGCTTGCAAACGTGTAGCCGGATCTTGTATTTACTTGAGTTTGTCCAACTCCTGCGAGTGTATATTCAACGGGATCTTCAACAGTCAGAATATTTTGTGAATTGTCATTAATTTCCCGCAAACCAGCATATAAAGTTGTGGTTTTGCCAGATCCTGTAGGTCCTGTTACCAGAATAATCCCTTCGTTAGATTTTAGTGCTTTTCGATAATTAGCGTTCACGTAATCAGAGAATCCAAGATTATTTAAATCTATTTCAGCTGAATCTTTATCGAGCAATCTTAGTACCACTCTTTCACCATAGGATGATGGTAGTGTCGAAACCCTCACATCAATAGATTGAGGACCGAGCGAAAGAGATACCCTTCCATCCTGAGGTTTTCTCCTTTCAGCAATATCTAACTTAGACATTATTTTTAATCGAGAAACAATTGGAGGTGATAACCTTGAATCTTGAGAAATGAGTTCTCGCATTACTCCATCTATTCTTAGTCTAACAATAAATGCGTCTTCATAGGGTTCAAAGTGAATATCTGATGCTTTTGCTTTAATGGCTTGACTTAGAATGCCATTAATTAGTTTTATAATAGGCGCATCATTATTCCCCTGAAGTAGATCTTCAGACGGTGTGATCGTTTTTGCATATGATTCAAGATCAAATGATTCAGAAAGCTCTTCTCCAATAGATTCCTGAAGTTTATCTTGTGAGTAAAGTTTAGTTAGACCCTTTTCAAACTCATTAGGGCTACATAGGTTAGTAACAAAATTCTTCCCTGGAAATGCTGAATAAAATTCCTGAATGGATAGTGAGCTAAGTTCGTTTTCAGAAAAAATATGAACCTCACCATTAATATCTACTCCCAAGATTCTTTGGGACTTTGAATATTCGTATGGAAATAATGGCTTATGTTCCTTAGTGATTAACTGGTCCATTAAGGTTTTATAGTTAAATCTATAATGTCAGATTTCGCGCCATCTAAGAGTCTTGCAGCTTCAATATAATTATATTTCTCATTTGAAAGTTCCATTACATCATTGCTATCAAAAAGAATGGTTGGTCTAATGAAGACTAACAGATTGCGCTTAACTCTTGATTGAGATGATGTTTTGAAGAGGTTGCCGACTACTGGGATAGCCCCTAAAAATGGAACCCTCGATTCAGAGCTTTGTATATCATCATCAATCAATCCACCAAGTACAATCACTTGGTTATTATCAACAAGTACGGTTGTTTCTATGGTTCTTTTGTTGGTTATAAGGTCAGCGGTCCCAGTTAATGGACCAACAACCCCAGAAACCTCTTGGTTGATATTTAAAATCACACTATTACCCTCATTGATCTGAGGAACAATAGAAAGTTTAATGCCTACCTCTTGTCGTGAAGTTGTTCTAAATGGATTAGCATTATTTGCACCCAAACTTTCTCCAGTGGTAATTGGTATTTCTTGACCTATGACAAGATTAGCTTGTTCATTATCCATGGCAATGACCGATGGCGTCGACAATATGTTTGAATCTTGATCATTTGCAATTGCGCTAATAATGGTTGCAAAACTATCACCATTTGAATCGATGCTTCCTACACCAGCAATCAGTCCCTGGGTATTAAGTAAAGATGATGCACCAATGTTTCTAAGAGTTACATCGTTACCCGACTCAGCAGCTGAGCCTGCCAGTGCTAACAAATCAGGTGAATTTGAATTTTGAAAACGAGTAATCCCTAATGGCACATCACCGTCCTCCCCGCCTGCAAATACAGTTTCGACTCCTAGTGATTTTGCAGCTGTCTCAGATAACTCTACTATGATTGCTTCGACAAGTACTTGTGCTCTCCTGATATCTAACTTTGATATGAGATTACGTATGACATCTAGATTTGCTTGCTCGGTTGATACAATAATAGAGTTGGTTTTTTCGTGAAAAGTAACCACAGGCTTTTCAGATGATTCAGAGTTAGAAAAACGTGCTGAAACAGTATTTAATATTGTAGAAACTTCTTCGGCCTTAGCATATTTTAAATAAATTACCGCGACTGAACTGTCATTCAATGCATCTTTATCCAACGCCTCTAAGGTTTGAGTTATGTTATTAGTTACAAAATTATTTGCTGAAAGGATTACTGAATTAGAAGTCGGAAATGGTACGGCTATAAAATTATTAATGGTTGGATTTTCTTGAAGTTTTAAGCGCTCTAAAATCCTGACAGCCTCAATGGAAGATAAATTTTCAAGTTTAATGATTGAAATACCTGCAGAGTTATCCTTGTCTAATTGATCTATTAAAGTTTCAATTCTCTGAACATTTGATAATTTATCTACAATTAAAATAGAATTCACTGAAGGAATACTAGATAGATATGACTGCCGGCCAGTTATGGGTTTTAGCATTGGTAAAATACCACCAGCAGAACGATTAACTAAAGGTATGATTTTTGTAGTAAAGTCACCATCATTAGATATATCAGTATCATCACGGGTGGCATCATTTTCTGGCACTATTCTTACAATATCACCGTCAGAAATTGCTGAAAAACCACTAACCTGAATAGTTCTTAAATAGACCTCCCAAACTTGTTGAGATGTAAGAATAGTATCTGAAAAGATAGAAACTCTTCCCTTAACCCTAGGATCAAGAATCAATGTCTTATTCGAAAAGCTAGCGACGTCTTGCGTAACTTTCTTTAAATCGACATCATCATAATTAAGTATGTATGTCTCTTGAGCGTCAATAAAAAAAGGAATAAGTAAGGTAAAAATAGTAAATTTTTTGATCATCTGCTTTCTATTTTTATATACCTCTTTTGTCCTGCCCTATCAAAGACTATTTCATCTGTGCTTACTGAAATGAGCCTATAAGTATTATCAATTAGCTCACCTTGCTGCACAACATAATCAACATTATTTTTTCTTAGGACTACTGAGCTATTTTTTTTTCCAGCCCTGTATCCAACAATTGTATAGGAAAATTCATCATCCGATAATTGTGTGGCATTTTGATTAAGATTGTTTTGAGATAAGTCATTTATTACCGTAGCAGACATGTTTAAAGGGGTAGATTTCTTAAATTTTGGAGCATTTATAATTAAATATAATTGGTAAAAAACCAAAACTGTAACCAGTAAAATTAAAAGATAAAAAACTATCTTCTTTAGTAAATTTAAAATTTCCATGATAAAAAAATGGGCTCTCCTGAGCCCATATTAGAATAAATGCACTATTTTAGAAATTATATTTTAACCCGATAGATATAGATGTCCCTAAATCATACTGATCATAGAAAATGTTATCTGCCATAGTTGCCTCGTAAGACTCATCAAGAATATTTCTAATTTCGACTGAAAGTTTCAAAGTATTATCTTCAACATCAAATATCCTAGAATATACGAAGTCAAGTGTTGTAGGAACTTCCTCGATTATGTCTGGAAGAACATCAATACCTCTAGCCCTAACTCTATCATCCACATAATTCAAAATGAAAGTAGCCTGAGAGTTAGCAAGATAATCATTAAAACCTAGCTGAAAATTGACGATATTATCTGCTTGACCTTGTAACCTAGGATCTCTTCCGTTCGCCAATAAGGATGAAGCAGAAACGGTTGCACCGACAAGGTTTACATATGTATCGCCATCCCCTACTACAATTTCAGAATCTGTAAAAGTATAGTTAAATTTAACTAAAACTTCTTTACTAGATAGCCAAGCCGATTCAAAACCATCAAAAACTCTTTCATATTCAAATTCAAAGCCATTTATTTCAGCGAGAGGAACGTTTTGATATGAAGTAATAACAAGATCTCCAATTTCAGAAACAGATTCTTCAATGGGATTTTGAATCTCTTTATAAAAAGCACCAAGCGTAATAAATTGGTTCTGGCCAAAATAATATTCAGCTCGTAGATCAATATTATCTATCTCAGAATTTTGAAGGTATAAAGATCCTGCGATAACTCTATCAGTATCAACATCAACAAAAAGTGTTGGGGATAATTCTCTGAAAGTAGGTCTTGCAATCGTTTGAGAAAATCCAAGCCTAACTTGAAGGTTTTCATAGTCTTCAGGAAGATATGTCAGAGTTAAACTGGGTAACGCATAGTCCTCATCAATAGTCTTATCAATGGTATTGTCTTTACCTGTAAATAGATCATACGTATTAATTTCTTGTGTTCCATCTTCACTTCTGATTCCTGCGGAAACTTTGAATTCATTAGATACTAGGGCCTCTAAAGAAGCATAATAAGCTGTTGTTTCAAGCTCTCCCTCATATCCTGCTGGAGATGAAGAACCTGTATTTTCAATTACATACAATCTATTTGGATCCAGATTTTGATCTGCAAAAATATAATCAACTCTTTTGCTAAGAAGCTCATCTGGTAAAGGTCCTCCCGCGGCAAGAAATCTAAAGCTCCTTACCTCAGCCTCTCTGTCATTTACTTTATGATCAATACCAACTTTAAAAATTAAGTCGGTAGAATCAGTTTCAATGGGAATTGTAAGATCCAATCCAACGTTAAAAACATCGTCATCAACGCTACTGAATTGGGTCTGATTCCTACCGGTATTAACGTCATAAAGGTAAATGCCATCATTATCACTATCTTCATAAAAAACAGATCTTTCATATGGTGCGTCTCTACTTGCTGATCCAAAAGAAACTCTTCCATCCAAAACCATATCGTTTTCAAATATTTTATCAAAGCTAAGTTGATTATTAATTAAGGTTCTATCAAAGAATTCAATATAATCCTCTCGAATATTTGCTGCATCACTTGGATCAAAACCAGTAATTGATCTCGCTTCTTTAGTTCCTTTATGAATATACAGAGATGTCCATTTTGCTTCGGCTGTATCTGATTCAACTCCAAAAACACCCATGCCGTAAGTTGTGACATCATTTGAAGTAGAAATAAATGTTTTATCTTCAGCTTTAATAACTGAAGCTGTGCCATCACTATTTGCTTGAAGGTCACCGGTTTGCCTCAGACCATCCTGAGTTTGCCACGATGATCTTACTCCAGCGGTAAGAAGGAAACCAGAAGTTAATCCATTTCCTAGATCCCAATCAAGTTGATCACCGAAGGTCACGTTAAAAGAATTATCAACAGGCACATCACCGTCTTGGATGACCCATAATTTTGAATTTTCAAATTCTCTAGCAATATTAGCAAGCTGATAGGGTTCGAAATTTGACCTATCAATTTTAGTGCCACCTGCAATGGCCCGACCTACTGAGTCAGGATAGTCCCTCGTACCGTCGTCATAACCCCAATCATCATCACCACCACCGTCATAGAGAAGACCTCCTGTTAATGAAGTAACTGAGTTATATCCAGACGAAAAAGAAACCGAGAGGATTCTCTCAAGAGGTACGGCTTTAGTTTCTATTGCAATCATGCCACCACCGAATTCTCCATTCATATCAGCTGAATATGTCTTTTGAACAATTGCTGACTCAATTGCTTCAGTAGGAAACAAATCGAGAGGAACAACTCTTTTAAGAGGTTCGGGGCTAGGCAATACGCCACCATTTAATGTGGCAGCAGAGTAACGCTCACCTAAACCTCTCACATAAACATACTTGCCTCTTACCAAGCTAAGACCTGTAAGCCTGGTAAGTGCTACGGCAATGTTATCATCTCCAGTTCTCTCAATTTCAGAACTGTCAAGAACAACATTAATCTCAGTGGTATCCCTCTTTTCATCTGGAATGAAAGAACCGCTCACAACTACTTCCTCAATCTCTTGTGCTGAGATTGAGGTAGTAAGTAGCAACAAGGGTAAGAGAGTTTTATAGCCAACCTTTTTACTTCTAAATGTATTCATTGGTAACTCCTATTTTGTACCCTTAATTAATTTAAGCTTCCAGCAACAGTCCATCCTTTATACCAAGTATCAGTAGAGTCTTTGACAGCACCTACATAATCAGTAGTTGTAAAGAATGTGTCAGCTGATTTATCAGTAACGGTCATTGCATTCTCAGCAGTACCATTAATCACCCCTGAAACTGTTGGGACATATGCACCTCCACCGGAATCAGCAGAGTAAAGGTTATTACTTCCTGCAGTTACCAAAGCTTCAGCCTGAGCAAGTGTTCCAGCTTCATCACCAAGTGCTGCAAGAGCTTTACAATCAAAAGCTACGGAGTTGAATGTAACCTTTGGTGTTGTTGCAGCGTCCTGAAAAGTTTCAGCCTTTGTAGTCTCGATACAAGCTTTGCTGTTAGATGCATCTATGACAATACCATTTGTATATATACCTGAAACACCTTCTTTAAGCTTGATAACGTCATCCTTACCGTTACTAATAAAGGTAAAGTTTGAAATAATTGGTTGAGATCTTGGTTCTGTTAAATAGCCAACAGCAGCATCCGCGTTGGTATTGTCTGACTCAACTATGTGATCACCAGCATCGGATGATTGCTTAACAATTACAAATTGTAACTTGCCTTGGTAACCCCAATCGATGTCAAGATTATCATCACCGGCTCCAGTACAGATTAAGTATTTGACATTAACCGTGCCGCCAAAGAATTCAACACAATCATCTTGATTATTATGAACCTGGACATACTCAACTGTCGTTCCTGAGCCAACTCCTCCAAATGTTATACCATTAAGTTCGTTGCCTGGAAAAATTTCATAACCAGCATACTGAACTCTTAAATATTTTAATGATCCACTTGAGTCATCAGCAACATTTCCACCCATTAGCGCATCAGATGAACCCTCAACTACTTTTTCACAAGCAGCTGTTCCACGAACATCATTAGAACATTTATTAATTGGTGCTTGGCCAAGTAAGACTAATCCACCCCAAAGACCTCTTGAAAATTGTGTGGCTTGGCCTGTCACATCATCTCTTCCGGTCATTATAATTGGAGCTGATTTGGTTCCATTAGCAATTAGCTGTGAACCTCGCATAACAATAAGATAGTCCGACCCAGATTCACCAAAAACAGTAACTCCAGGCTCAATGGTTAAGGTAGCACTGGCCCCACCAGTTTTTGTTCCATCACCACCCATATCTTCTCCAACTTGCACTTTTCCTACGAGTTTGTAGAAGTTGCCTCTCGATAGGGTTACATCACTTGTTAAAGTTCCCTGAACACTGCAAACTTTTTTACCTTCTAATTGTTCAGATTCAAAAGTTCCAGCCGGACATTCTGGAGCAGTAAATAGACCTTTAGTCCATCCAGCTGCCCAGTTATTATCCTCATCAGATCCTGGAGCGAAAGCACCAATGTAATTTGTTTTAGCGAAGAAGCCATCGATTTGAGTTGCATCACTTGGACACAAGTTTGACGTTCCACTCGTATGAGAACCGATTGCACAAACATTAGTTTGATTTGTAAATGCAGAAGCAATTCCTGACTCATTAGTTCCTAGAAACATCTGACCAACCAGTGTATTGGTTTGGTTGGTGACTAGATTAGTTGCTCTAGACTCTATAGAAGCTTGTAATTCTGCAACTGTAGCAGAATCATCACCGGCATTATAAACACCACCGGTTCCACAATCCATGAACACTGAATGGTGAGCAATTTTGTCATAACCAGGCGCGTCTTGAAGCGTTTCTGCCTTAGTATGTTCAATACAACCCTTATCGCCAGAACTGACAACAATACCATTCATATACATCCCAGATACACCTTCTTTATATTTAAGTGCTTCATCTCTACCGGTTGAAAGGAAAGTAAAGTTTGCTATTTTTGGTTGAGATCTTGGAGTTGTTAAATATCCAACTGCGGCATCAGCATTAGTGTTATCTGACTCTACAATGTGGTCACCGGCACCCCTAGATTGTTTAACGACAACGTACTGCATTTTACCTGTATAACCCCAATCTATATCAAGGTTGTCATCACCAGCACCGGTACACACTAAATGAGTTACATTGACTGTTCCTCCAAAAAATTCAACACAGTCATCTTGATTGTTATGAACTTGAATATAATTAACAGTAGTCCCTGAGCCAACTCCTCCAAACGTAATTCCATTTAACTCATTACCGGGAAATATTTCGTAACCGGCATACTCAACTCGAACAAACCTAAGTGTTCCAGAATTATCACCTGGTGTAGCACCACCCATAAGTGCATCTGTTGCACCTTCAACTAATTTTTCACAATTTGCAGTTCCACGGACATCGTTTGCACATTTATTAATTGGAGCTTTTCCTAAGATCACTAGTCCACCCCAGAGTCCACTAGCAGTATCTGGATTTGAGAGAGTGCCATCCAATACAGACGAATGTGTAAAGACAATTGGTTTAGATGCAGTACCCTTGGCTTCAATTTTTGATCCTCTTTGAACTACAAGATAGTCAGCAGAAGTCTTAGATACAATTGTTACTCCAGCTGGGATGTTTAAGACACCAGCAGCTCCACCTGTTTTTGTTCCATCTCCACCCATGTCTGAACCAACATTAACGGTTCCACTGAGTCTATAAATTACATCATCTGTAAGTGTTAAATCACCTGTGATTGTTCCTGAAATGGCACAAACAGTATTTCCACCGATACTGTCATCAACATCTACGTTGCTTACATTAGGGCAAGTTCCAGTAAGAACAGACCCTCCAACAACCACTTGTTGATCAGCAGCAGTTGGTGCTGCAACTTGACCTAATTCACCCGGTGAACTTATTGAGGTACTTCCACCTCCGCCACAAGAAACTAAAATAAAAAGACTAAATAAAGAAAATAAACGCAAATACATTATGCACTCCTCATGAATATATACGTTCATTAGATTTGATTAAGTAAACTTTTTTGATGCAGCTATGTGAACAAAAGAAAAAAGTTTGTGACAGCTCTGTAAAAACTATTTGCTCTTAAGAGTGAACCAAAATCTTGATCCACCATTTTTTCTAGGCATTACACCGACCTCACCGCCTAGTTGATTTACAAGATGTTTGACAATTGCTAGTCCAAGACCGCTACCTTGTTTGGATTCTGCTCTAGCTTTTGCAGTTCTATAAAATCTATTGAAGACTAAGCTTGATTCCTCAGGAGTTAAACCTGATCCGGAATCGAGAATGGATACTCTATAGAAGTCGTCTTGCTTTCTGAGCTTGATATCTATTTTAGAATTTTTAGAGCTATACTTAATTGAATTTTCTAATAAGTTATTGAGAACTTGTTCTAAAGCTCCATGATCGGCTTTAACAATTGCTTCACCTGCATAGTCAAATACAAATTTAATATCTTTTTCTGCAGCCAAGCTAGTCATAGCTTCCATCACTCGATGAATTTTATTTTTTAGATCAACATCCTCTAAATTAAACTGCTTATCTCCGTATTCGATTCGAGACAAGTCGATCAAATTTGAGACCATTTCCGTTAGTCTCTCAGAATTATGTAAGATTGCTTTTGTAAATTTATTTGCATCCTTTGGATGATCTAAAGCACCATCCAGCAAAGTTTCAGAGTTAGCTCTGATAACGCTTACTGGCGTTCTAAGCTCATGAGATAAATTTGCAACAAAATCTCTTCTCATCGAGTCCATATCCCTCAATTGAGTTTCATCATGCAGCACTAAAATAAACTCTTTCGTGGCTTTTGCAGCATTCATCTGGGCAAGTATCCATTTATTACCAAGCTTGCTTTCAATCTCAAACTCCATTGCGTATTTACCCTTTTTTTTTGCCTGGTCAAACATAAGCTTAATCGGTTGAAGATTTAAATCATCAATACTTATGTTAAGAAGATCACTAACTTCGAGAATATTTAATGCTTCATCATTATTAAAGTTAACTATTCCAAGTTCATCGAAAACAACAATACCTTCTCCAAGATCATTCAGCACAGAACCAAATTGATTTCTTTGTTTAGCAAGTAGGGTCAGTTGATTTTTTAAATCAACAGATATTGAAGAAAGACTTCGAGCAACTGAGCCAATCTCATCAACTCGTTTTGTTGGCAGCGATTTTATGGTCTTCTTTTTTAAGTCTCCTGATTCCAATCTAGTAACGGCACGCTCAAGTTCTAAAAAATTCTCACGCGTATAGTTTCCTGCAATGATGCCTGCCATTATAGAAGCAATTAAAGCCACTACTAAAATTAAAATAACTGATGTATTAAGGGATCTAAATGCTTGATCAAAATAGATATATGGAACGGCTAACCTTATAACACCCTGTTGACCCGCAGATGGATCTAAGATTGCGAAGTAAAGCATTTCCTGTTGAACAGTATCGCTAAACCTCCTACTCCAGCCCATTCCATTATTCTGAGCATCGATAACCTCAGGCCTGTTGGAATGATTGTCAATCAAATTCAGATCATCAACATCAATATTTGAATCACTTATAACAACACCAGATGAGTTAATTAATGTAACTCTAGATTGTGATGCCTCTGCAAAAACATCAATTTCATCTTTAAGTGAATTCAGGTCGGTGTATTGAGAGAGTGAGCCAAGAGACGATTGAATGATTTGACCTTGTTTTTGAAGCTCAATCTGTATTTGATTCTGTAAACTAGCTCCTAAATCTCTTTCAGCAACTATAAAAGCAAACAGTAGACCCATCGATAGGCAGGACATTACAATAATAAATATCCTTCCTCTTATGCTCATTGATATTAATCTGGATTTCTAGAAAAACGATAGCCAACACCTCTTATGGTTTGAATATAGTCTCCCACAGGGCCTAATTTTTCTCGAAGCCTTTTGATATGCGTATCTACTGTTCTAGTAGTAACTTCAGAACTATAACCCCAAACATCTCCAAGAAGCTGATCTCTGGTTTGGACTCTACCTCTCCTATCAAGCAGATGTTTAAGCAATCTGAATTCTAAAGCAGTTAAAANAACCTCTTTNGAATCAATAAATACTTGATGGGCTTCAAGNTTTAACTCTAATCCACCAAAATTATGNGATGAACTNTCATNNGATGNAGTTTCNANAGNTCCTCTTTTNANGATNGCTTTTACNCTTAAAACTAACTCTCTNACACTAAANGGCTTNGTNACATANTCATCCGCNCCGAGCTCAAATCCNACNACCCTNTCTACTTCATCTGTTTTTGCTGTCAAGATTATGACNGGNATATTTTTGGTATCTTCNGTGGATTTAATGTCCCTACAANAGTCNAGACCNGATCCATCCGGCAACATNAAATCNANGATAATTAANTTNGGTTGATTTTGATTCGNTAATGATTTGGCTTCACTNATNGANCCNGCAGTNNCAACATCATATGACTCTTTTGCAAGATTNTATTGCAAGGTTTTTCTGATATCTGGCTCGTCTTCNACGATNANNATTTTTNTAGCCATCNATAATAAAAATATTGAATACTTTATACATCAAATNNATAAAACTTGTAAGTTTATTTATTTACTTTTTCAAGCTTGTAACGAAGTTGTCACGCATCTCAGGTTTTGAAAATTTTCCTGANGCAATTTTNGGTAAGGCTTCANCAAAAATNATGATGTGCTCAGGTATCTGAAATGCTGCTAGTTTATCGNCTAGNAAANCTTTAATTGCTTGATCATCAATGAGATTAGNATTTTCTGANTAGATCGCNGCACACAAAACTTCTCCAAGGCGTTCATCTGGAATACCGAAGACAGCGACTTCTCTGACTGCTTGATGCTCNGCAATTGCNGATTCAACTTCTATACAAGATATATTTTCNCCNCCGCGGATGACTAGATCNTTNACNCGATCAACAATGAAGAGAAANTNATCTTTCANGTAACCCAAGTCACCGGTTTTAAACCAACCNTCATCATTAAANACCTCATCNGTTGCATCNGGGTTATNCCAATAACCGATCATATTTGCAGGAGATTTNATTACCACCTCTCCNTGATCACCTTCATTNAGAAAATTCCAATCTTGATCAACAATAGCAACATCCGTCACTGGCGGCACNGCACGACCACAACTTGAAGGATGNTTTAAATAATCGTCACCNGCATTNAGAGTNCCCAAAGCATTGGTTTCTGATAAACCATATCCAATGGAAGGTTTGCCNTCCATTTCGTCATTTAGCCTTTTGACNTGCTCAGGNGGTCTTGGTGCTCCTCCTCCACTTAAGTCAACTAATGANCTGAGNTCGTATTTATCCTTTTCAGGNTGATTCAATATGTCCCATGTTTGAGTTGGNACTCCAGTAATCGCCGTAATTTTTTCNNTTTGAATNAGTTCTAAAGCNAGGCCCACATCCCACTTCGACATTAGAACCATTTTTCTTCCTGACAANACNGACATCANGAAACCTGCATGAGAACCGGTAACGTGAAANAAAGGNACACAATGCANAATNGATGGAGCGTTTTTATCNCTNGCATCTAGNTGGTCATCNCTTTTACTGTCATTAGCCATTTGAGTTCGAATAGTAAAAAAAAGAGCCCANCTAATNAGNGTTGCAAGNATGTTNCGATGTGATGATAGAACGCCCTTAGGATAACCTGTNGATCCCGAGGTATAAAAAATGGTTGCATGATCATCAGCAGCAATTTCAATCTCAGGACTTTCATNNGATGCATCGGCAATGAAATCGTTAAAATNATCAAACTCTGANTTGTCNTCAGGTCTAACGATGAGTTTTACAATGTCTAAANCTTCAAGGCCTTGCAATCNTTTGAAGTCNGCAATGAGTATTTTTGNACCTGAGTTNTTGAGNCCGTATATCACTTCTTTGGGAACCCACCATGANTTTAAAGGCACCAAAACCAAGCCCGCCAACATNCATCCCATATANATAATTATGTATTCAGGGTTNTTTGCCATACAAACTGCTACTCGATCACCCTTTTTTAAGCCTGAATCTAAAAGTGCATTTGCTGTTTTTTTTGCTCTTTGATGTATTTCTTTGAATGTGTATCTTTCCTCATTGAAGACCAGCCAATCTGTTTCAGGATGAAGATATCCCAGCTCAAAATAATCTTTTAAGTTTTTAGGTGCATTCACGAACTCCCTGTAAGTAATTCCATCAGAATTAGTTATCTCAGCGAATTCAAAAAGTTGTCCGGTTGCAGTAAAATCATTTANATAATCATGAATTTCTTTTGACATCATTACCCCATGCAGAAAACAGTTATCCTAAACCATAAATATAAAAAAAACATTGCCTTAATTTCATTATTTTCAATCCTTGCTAGTTGTGGTGGTGGAGGTGGCTCAAGCGGAGGATCACCAGGAAGCCTAGCAGATAATCCAAATAATGATCCTTCTACTTTGCCAACCAACCCTACACCCCCTACTCAAACCTTTGATCAACTCAAAACTCAGTATGAGAATAACTCTGAATACTCACGTCAATGGGGCCTAGCAACCATTAATGCATCTGCAGCCTATGCTCGGGGTGCAACTGGCTCTGGAATCACCATCGGCATTACTGATTCAGGACTGGATTCGACACATGATGAAATTTCATTCACTCGACTCAGTCCAGAAAGCAATCTGAGTTATTCAAACTACACTCCAAACACCAGACAGCAAAGACATGGAACCATGGTTTCTTCAGTGGCAGCAGGAAGTCTCTCAGAAAATGATGATTCACCGATGCATGGAGTCGCATTCAATTCAAATATTTTATTTACCGCAATTCAATTAGCTGAACCTGATGAAAATTATGATCCTGTCGATTTAGGTGATAGTTCTGGCAATAATGCTCCTGACTTTACAGGCATCGATANTTTTTTTAGTCAGTTATTTGAAATTTATAACATCGNCGATGTTGATATTGTNAATAACAGCTATGGATACTCAGGTAACATTAATGACTACAATGAAACTCAGATCAGAAATGCTTTTCCAAAAACCATTGAAGAAATGGCGCAAGCTNATACTCCTGACTCTCAAAAGACANTCTATGTATGGGCTGCAGGAAATGCAGGATCTTANGCAGACCAAGGCGTTGATTATTCCAGTCCAGAATTACTTCCAGGAATGTCGGTNTATGTTTCAGAAATTCAAAGTCATTCAATAGCTGTTGTGGCTATCGATGAAAGCGGTGAAATATCTGACTTTTCAAATAGATGCGGNATTGCTGCTGATTTTTGTATNGCTGCNCCTGGGGGCAGCATAANTGTCGCTTATCCAGTAACTGAAGCTGATCAAGGAATTTATGANGATGATGATTATGATTGTGAAACGACTAATAACTGTTTTGCAGTAGCCAANGGNACATCCTTTGCTTCNCCCTTTGTAGCAGGAGGTCTTGCAGTTATTGCTGACTTNTTTAGTGGGCAACTGGGAGCGACCGAAATTGTCCAAAGAATGCTNTCGACTGCTAANAAAACTGGAGTCTATGCTGATGCNGAGATTTATGGTCAAGGNCTTTTNGANCTNGATGCCGCAACNTCACCGGTGGGACANTTATCTGCNACTCTATCAGGAACGCTNGATTCAGTTCGTATTCCTTGGCTGGATAATAGTTTGAATATTTCCAACATCGCCATTGGGGATGCATTAANATCTAATTCTCAGAATGTTTCATTAATTTTATTTGATGAGCTTGATGCTCCATTCAGGGTATCTCTTGGCTCATTTATCAATAATGAAGCTATGAGTGCAGGCCGNTTCTCAAGCCTTACTTCTAACCTAAAGACGGTTAATAGATTTAGCACGAATGAAAGTGGTAGCTTAAAAATGCAATTCAAAACAAGAAAGTTTTCAAATTTGGGAGCATTTAATTATGCCTATGAAGAAGCTCTGATTGATNAGTATNCTGCTTTTTCTTATGTCTCAAATGATGAAGGAATCTATATATCCTCCGGTATGAATTTTGATAGTGAGTTGGGTATAAAAACCAATAAAAAACTTAACTATTCNCTTAAGGCATTATTAGATAATCCATGGTCTTCCTTTACAGANAAAGGCTTAAGTNTTGGAAAGTCTTTTCAATTCAATCAAGGGAGTATCGGCATCATGACGTCCTTTGGCAAAAACTCCTCAATGGATCCATTTGATTCAGAATCTTCAAANAANCAAGGCATGATTGTTGATNTTTCAAATAAGTCAAAAAACTTAGGCTTGCAGATTGGTAAATTAAATGAAAAAGGTGCTTTTAATGGTATCGCNAGCTCAGGAATGTTTAATACTAATAAATCATCNATTACCAACTTTGCAGGCATTAATTTTGCACATGAAACCTCNTTAGGTTATTNGGTGGGTAGTTTTTATCACGGATCAAATCCTGGAAAACAACTNAATGGAATCATGAATAAAATATCAAAAAGTAATTCAAACGCTTTTACCCTTGGCTATCAACCNAAATTTAAAAACAGTNCCCGTAAGTTAGTGTTTTCAGTATCTCAACCCTTGAAAGTTACAAAAGGACAATTAGAGCTACAATTGCCTGCTTTTAGAACTCCAAACAAAAATGTTTTNATGAGCTCTCACTCGCTTAATATNGCNCCTGAATCTAAAGAGATCCATTCAAAAATAACTTATGAACAGAATTTAAAGGTTGGTTTTATAAGTGGTGTTATTGGATATAGATCAAATCCATTTCATTCAAATAGATTTAAAGATTATTGGTATGCTAATCTGAGTTTTACCAAAANATTTTAGTGACATTTTCAGNGGGAGCATGTTAGNAGANAANGTAATTTACATTACAGGTGGGAGCAGCGGAATCGGTTTGTCCATTGCCGAACATTGTCTTAAAAATAATGCTCAAGTAGTTATAACTGGTCGCAATGAAGAAAGGCTAGAAAATGCAAAAAAAACTCTGAGTGAATTTTCACCGGATGTAATAACTGAGTGTTTTGATATTTCAGATCCAGATGGTTTAAAGAGTTCTATTGATAATGTTTATAACTCTTTTGGCAGGATAGANGGCCTTGTAAATAATGCTCCTTCAATCCACTCTGGCCTAATTAAAGATATTGATTTAAGTGCATGGAGAACNAACTTTAAAGCGAACCTTGATGCTGTTTTCTTATCCTTAAATATTTTAATGCCTAAGATGATGGAAGCAGGAAAAGGCTCAATTGTTAATATTGCTTCAGTAGTTGGTTTGAAAGGGACTGCATACATGGCTGGTTACGCAGCTGCTAAGGCTGGGTTAATCAATCTNACAAAATCTGCTGCGATTGAATCTGCTCCCAATGTGAGAGTAAATTGTGTGGTTCCTGGTGCGGTGATGACGGATGCTCTAAAAAAAGCAATGCCAACAGATGAAATGATTGATGCGACTGCAAAAACAATACCATTAAAAAGAGTGGCTAATCCTGATGAAATAGCTCATCCTGTTGTATTCTTATTAAGTGATAAATCCTCTTTCATCACAGGANCTGATCTNGTGGTTGACGGAGGNAAGACCGCTGATTTAAATGCTGGAAACTGAACTTACACCTAATTCTAAAACATGGCACTCAGGCGTTGAGAGTCCNGAAATNATTCAAAATCCTTCAATTTATCAGTGGAGTGATGAGGCAGATTTAATTGTAATTGGATTAGGCGGTGCAGGNGTAAGTGCTGCAAATGAAGCNTTGGATCGTAACTTAAGCGTNATTGCCATAGATAAAACTACTGGTGGTGGTGCGACNGCAAGAAGTGGAGGAGTTTTTTATGCTGGAGGTGGAACGCCCATTCANAAGGAAGCAAATATAAGCGACTCTCCTGACAACATGTATNAATATCTTAAACAAGAAGTTGGGAACATAGTTAAAGATGAAACTTTGAGAAAGTTCTGTGATNCCTCACCTGCAAATACACAATGGCTAATGGACAATGGAGTTAAATTCAATTCAAGTTATTATCAAACTAAGACAAGTTATCCNGATGCAGGATATTATTTATATCATTCAGATAATTCACTTGTTCCCAAATATATGGAAACTGCAGAACCTGCGGCTAGAGGACATCGCGGTTGGGAAGAAGGTCCCTTTAAACCCATTGGAGTTGGTGGAACNATATATTACCCTCTAAAAAAATCAGCTTTATCNAAGGGTCTTAGAATGTATTCTCAATCTGAAGTTAAATCACTATTAGTGAATACGCAAGGCGATGTTATTGGTTGCAAAGTAATGGTCATGCCAAGTGGNTCTGTTTCTGAAAAACATAAAAAACTGATTCGCAGGGGTGAATTATTTCAAATGATTTTGCCTCCCTCCTACCCAGGATCATCTTTCTTACAAAAAATCGGCCAAAGGTTTATCAANAAAGCGCAGAAGCTAGAAAAGAAATATAGACAAGCAAAATACTTTAAGGCAAAAAAAGGGGTTTGCATTTCAGCAGGCGGATTTATTTTTAATCGAGCAATGGTTGANGAATATGCACCAAAATACTCAAAAGGCATGCCTCTAGGNACATCTCAAGATAATGGATCCGGNATNCGGTTAGGNCAATCAGTAGGTGGAAGAACAAANCATATGGATCGAGTNACAGCTTGGCGTTTTTTAAATCCTCCAATGTCNTTNGCAAAGGGTATGGTTGTAAATAAGGATGGNAAGCGCTTCTGTAACGAAATGGTTTATGGGGCTACCTTGGGCGATGAGATGTGTGAGAATAACGATGGGAAGGCATATTTAATTCTTAGTGANGAGCTTTTNAAATCATCAAAGTNAGAGGCNGCNAAATCCTTACCCTTCCAACGNGATGCGGCAAAAATGCTNATGACNTTCAATGCAGTNAAGAGAAAAAATATAGATGATCTTGCAAANGTTTATGGNATTAACNAAAACAATCTTAAAGAATCAATTCAACAATATAATCAATCTGCNATTAATGATGATTATTGTTTTTTAGGNAANGCNNNNAAGGATATGAANAAAATTGATGCNCCCTACTACATCATGGATATATCAATTGACTCCAGATTATCGCCNCTACCAACGCTCACCCTGGGTGGTTTGGAGGTAGATGAAANTACAGGNAATGTTATCAANACTCAGGGNGAGNNAATCAANGGTTTATTNGCAGCAGGNAGATCNGCNGTGGGTGTGTGTTCAAATATTTATGTGTCAGGTCTTTCAATAGCTGATTGTGTGTTTTCTGGCAGAAGGGTTGGTAAATTTTTAGGGGAGATAATATGAATTTAAATTTTGCGTCCGTTTGGGAAATGATAGCTGATTTAATACCGGACAATGATGCCCTGATTTGTGGAGAAGAAGTTGTAAGTTGGCAAGATTATGACTTACGCTCAAGTAAATTAGCTACCGCATTAGTTGATGCTGGGTTATCACCAAACTCCAAAGCAGGTATTTATTTAAATAATTCAAATGAATATCTAATTTGTCAAAATGCTATTTTTAAAATTGGTGGGGTCCCAATTAATGTTAATTACAGATATGTTGAAGAAGAATTAATTTATTTATTAGAAAATTCTGATTCCGAGGCTGTCTTTTATCATGCTTGTTACAGTTCTCGAATAAAACAAATTGCTCCGTCGCTGCCAAATATTAAAGCATGGATCGAAGTTGCTGATGGAACTGAATCTCAATTTAATGATGGGCTCCAATATCACAACCTTATAGAAAAATGTGCTCCGATGGAAAGGTTTTCTAGAGATCCAGAGACGATCTACATGCTATATACTGGCGGAACTACTGGTATGCCCAAGGGTGTTATGTATAAGCAAGGGGAATTCCTTACGTTTTTATTTAGAACCTTAAAAGCCATGGGTTATGACGTTCCGGAAGATCTAAGTGATTTAAAGTCAAGAATTAAGAACTCGCAAGAAAATAATACCTTTATTAGAAGCGTTGTAGGTTGTCCGTTAATGCACGGGACGGGAATGTGGCTAGGTGCATTTTTACCTCTGCTTCTTGGTGGCAGTGTCATTACCACAAAAAATCTTGGTTTTGATCCTGACCAAATGTGGAGTCAAGTTGAAGATACTCAAGCTACAAATATCGTAATCGTTGGAGATGCTTTTGCTAAACCAATGCTGGATGCCCTAAATAATGCACAATCCAGTGGTAACCCATACAACATCGAAAGTGTTCAAGTAATAATTTCCAGTGGTGTCATGTGGAGTGCTGAAGTGAAACAAGGTCTGCTCGAGCATCATGACATGAAATTAATGGATACTATGGGATCAACAGAAGGTGGTATGGGAAGTTCTGTAACCACAAGAGATAATCCTCCAGCTACTGCAAAGTTTGGTTTAAATCCTGGTGTGATTGTTTTAGCTGATGATGGAGAAATATTAGAGCCTGGATCTGAAAAGATCGGTCTTATTGGAACTTCAGGATTGGTCCCTGTTGGTTATTACAAGGATGAAAAAAAATCTGCTGAAACGTTTAGAGAGGTCAATGAAATAAGGTATAGCTTTCCAGGAGATTATGCCAAGCTTGAATCCGATGGGACAATTACTCTTTTAGGAAGAGGAAGCAACTGTATTAATTCTGCAGGGGAAAAAATATACCCAGAAGAAGTAGAGGAAGCCATTAAACGTAACAAAGAGGTGTTTGATTGTCTTGTTGTTGGTGTCAATGATGATAGATTTGGTCAAAAAGTAGTAGCCGTCGTTTCACTAGAAGAAAAAATTAATGCCGAAGCTCTCATTGAGCAAACTCGTAAATTTATTGCTGGTTATAAATTACCAAAGGAAATCCTATTTGTAGATAGAGTTGAAAGAGCTCCTAATGGTAAAGCCAATTATAAATGGGCTAAAGAAGAAGCAAATCAAGCTTTTGGATAGAGATTTCTTTCAAGATAAATTTATTTTCTTTAACGGAGAAAATAAAAATGATTTCTTTTATGGCTCCGTAATTTATTTATGTGAGCATAATCAAGATGGAGCCTTTGGTTTTATTGTCAATAAACCGAGTGCGATTTCAGAGTCTCAATTACTTAGCAAGCTAAATCTTAAAAAACCTAAACAACTCGAATCTATTTTTAGAGTAATGATTGGAGGTCCAGTTGCAATGGATAGTATTTATGCGCT
>NHFF02000015.1 GCA_002172535.2 Gammaproteobacteria bacterium TMED104
TTTACTTTGGGCAAGCTTTTACCATCAATTTTTAAAACGGCAAGATCGGAAAGCGGGTCAACGCCTACAACTTCAGCTAAAAATTCTCTTCTATCATTTAATGAAACAATAATTTCTGTGGCGTCTTCAACCACATGAAAGTTTGTTAATAGGTATTGATCTTTAAATATAAAACCCGATCCATACGAAACTGCCTCTCTGGTTTGTGGTTGTTGAGGAACCTGTGGAAAGGTTCTTGGAATACCAAAACGACGCTCAAATTCATCAAAAAGGTTTTCTCTTGAACGCATGCTTACTTCTTTCTTTGATGTAATATTGACAACTGCAGGCGCTGAAGTCTCGACTAACTCACTGATGTTTTCTGGCAGCGCAGCTTTTACTGAAACAACCCCCAAACATGCAATAAAAAATGTGACTCCAAGTAAGTATTTTTTTAGTTCCATTTATTTAGTTCCTATCTGTCAATGTAAGCGAGAAATGATTTTGCCTCTTGTGGCTCAATCTTTCCGTAAATTGTAGCCAATCTGCCATTTCTCATAGGGTGAACATAAACTAATTCATTATTTACGTTCCAGTATCTATCAGTTTTGAGGCCAAAATTGTTATTTTCAATGTGCAGCCTAAACTTATTGTTACCGTTTGAAAAATAAGATGGCTTGCTTGGGTCCTGATTATATCCAACAGGCACTAAATTTGTATTCAAATAATCAACATTTAAATTGTCCGCTGCAAGAATTTTCATAACATATTGATTCAAGGCGCCATCGATATTATTCAAGTGATCTTGAGCCTCTTGACTGGAGACAGCATTTGCAATTATCTCATTGTTAGTTTGATCAAAAGTATAATTATTGCCTACGACTAGGAGAGCAATAAGAATGGTGGCTGCCATTCCAGTGACATACGATTTAGGCATGCTAAAAATTCTAGTAAGAGGACCATTTGAGGTTTCAGCTTTATCTGATCGGTCCAAATTAATTAACCCTGAGATCGATGAATATTTTTGCAGTTTTTGTCTTAGCTCAGAGTCTGATTGCAGCATCTCAAGGATCTCAGCAGATTCAGCTTCATTGAGCTCACCATCTACATAAGCAGATAACATTTCAAATTTATTTTTTTTCTCTTCCATAATTAATTGATCTCATCAAATTTTTCTAAAATAAGTTCCCGAGCACGAAAAATACGGGATCTCACCGTACCTACAGGACAATCCATGATGGTTGCTATTTGTTCATATGACTTACCTTCATCTTCGCGCAGCAAAAAAGCTGTTTTTAAATCAATAGGGAGTTCTCTTAAGAAATTATCAAGCTCCGCTTTAAGTGACATAGAAATAGTAAAGGCTTCAGGGGATTCGTTAGCAGCAATCAAACTCTCAATATTCTCAAAGTTATCTGTAATGCCGTCATTTCTTACACTCTTAGAATTAAAGGTGTTTTTAGCAAGATTAATGCCAATTCTGTAGATCCATGTGAATAATGCGCTATCCCCCCTGAAAGTATCAATTTTCTGCCAGACCTTAATGAAGGTTTGCTGAGCAATATCTTCTGAAAGCTCAACTGACTTTGTGTACTTTACTAAAGAGGCAATTAATTTGGGTCGGTACTGAATGACCATCGCCTCGAATGCAGCTGCGTCTCCAGCTTGAATTCTATCTATAAGCACTTTATCTGATTCGTTTTGCATTCATTTCCTCTTTGATTTAAACAATTCAGTAAAGTTCAATCTTTTTTATAAGTTTTTATATATTTTAGAATAAATAATTCATGCGATTGATTGCCTAAAGGTTCATCTTTAAATATAAAATCAAATAGAGATTGATCGTCATACTTAAGCACCCCTTCCAACTCATCAAGTTGATTTGAATCAAATTTTTCTAAGTGCAGACTAATCATCTCGCGTAATAGCAGATCAAGCTCCCTTAATCCTCTTCTGCACTTCCATTTAATGTGACTGATTCTGTTGGTCATAAATTTGTTGCTCTAATATAATGGAAATATGGATTCTCTACTCGATAAAAAGACATTCTATCTCAATGATTATGTAAAAATTGATTTTGAGGGTGATAAAGAAGCAGTGAAAAAGCTTCTGCAAGGCCAAATAACCTCAGATATTGAAGAATCAGGCTCTACATTTTTTCAACCCTCTGCAATGTGCGATGTAAAAGGCTTCGTTATTGCTGATTTCTTAATACTTAATGCAGAAGAAATGATTTCAGTGATTATTCATAATTCCTTAGCAGCATGTCTTAAAGCTGAGCTAGAGCCCATGCTTCCTTTTTACAAAACATCGCTAAAGGAAACTAAAATTTGTTGCTTGGGTTTTATTGGCAATAAGAAAACTGTTGGAATGCCCATAAGTTTTTTACAAACCAAAGCAGAGGTAAGCTTAAAAATTGATCATCAAGAAGAAAAAAATGCAGAGCATCTCAATTTCAGCGAATGGAAACTTGGTAACTACCTGAATGGAAATATTTTCCTAAACGATGATTGCACAAAGAAATACAGGCCGCATGAATTGGGTTACGATAAATCAAGAGTGAGTTTCAATAAAGGCTGTTTTAAGGGCCAAGAAATTATTGCTCGTGTTCATTATAAAAGTAAAAAAGAGATCAAGTTAAAGCTTAACAAGACAGAGGAAACTCCAACCGAACAAAAAGTCATTGGCGAAGTTCTTAATTACGAAAATCAATTTTATTTTTACACCTTAGAATAGCGACCAATCCATTTCAGTAATATTATTCTTTTTGAAATAAGCATTCGCCTTTGAAAAATGTTTACTCCCAAAAAAACCTCTATGCGCTGACAATGGAGATGGATGCGGAGCCTCTAAGACTAAATTTTTATCCAAGTTAATTAAACCCTTTTTGGATCTTGCATATGATCCCCACAACATAAAAACAATTTTTTCTTTCGAGCCTAAGTGCTCAATAATTCTATCCGTAAAAATCTGCCAACCGACATCCTTGTGTGAGTTAGGAGAATTCAATGTCACAGTTAGAGTTGCGTTCAATAGCAAGACTCCTTTTTTTGCCCATCCATCCAAAACACCATGATCAGGTACCTTGATTCCAAGATCGCTATTAAGCTCCTTAAAAATATTTTGAAGAGATGGAGGTGGCTTGATATCGCTTGAAACTGAAAAGGCCAGTCCATTAGCTTGACCCTGTCCATGGTATGGATCTTGTCCAAGAATAACGATTTTGACTTCAGGAAGTGGAGTTAAATTTAGTGCTCGAAAAATATTTTTCGGATGCGGACAAACAACCTTGCCAGCCTTTGATAGATCTTTTAATTTACTCTTGATCTGCAGCATATAATCCATGGAAAATTCATTTTCTAGAACCTCGAGCCATGTTTTATCTAAGTCAATTTTTGACATAAAAAAATTACAAAAAAAACCCTAAAAACTTATCCACATTAACTGTGGATAAAGTTATGGATAAGTCTTCTTACTATCGTTTCAAGCGTTACTACAGTAGCATTTATAAAAATTGATTAAAAAGTAATCAATAATCAAAAAAATACCTTAAATCAGTTATTTATAAAATATTTATAACAATATAACAGTAAGCAAACAATTAAAATCAAACCCTTCAATAACATTATTTTTCGTTGTGGGCAAGTATTAATTAAAAAAAAATTAAATTACAATAAATTTTATTTATATATTCCATAAAACTTACTTATATTTATGACAAATAAATCATTNTTTNCACCNTTTTCNATCAACAATCATGAGCTAAANAATCGTTTCGTNATGGCGCCCATGACAAGGAATTTTTCACCNGANGGCATCCCTTCTGAGTATGCACCTGAGTATTATGCTAAGAGAGCTAAGGGTGGTGTTGNTCTNATNCTAACNGAGGGTGTGGAAGTTAGNCATCCTTCCTCAAGCGGTTATCCNGATGTCCCAAATCTNACTTCAAGTGANTCAAAAAAAATGTGGGCACGAGTTGTTGAGGAAGTTCACAANNNTGNCTCTAAAATATTCTGTCAACTTTGGCATGTTGGTGGAATTAGAAAACCAGGTATTGATAAAAATAANNATGTGCCTGGATACACTCCNAGCGGACTTGTCAGAGCCAATAAAAAAGTAGCTTATGAAATGACGCTTGATGACATCCAAGANATGATTTCAATTTATGCTGAAGACGCAAAAATTTGTGAGGAGCTTGGATTTGATGGTGTTGAAATTCATGGNGCGCANGGATACTTAATTGATCAATTTTTTTGGTCCNATACAAATGTTAGATCGGANAAGTATGGAGGCTCCCTTGAAAAAAGAACTCAATTTGCTAGAGACNTAATTCAAGCTTGTCAAAATNTAACCANTGAAGATTTTTCAGTGGGCATTCGTTTCTCTCAATGGAAGCAACAAGACTATGATGCAAAACTTGCTCTCAATGAAAATGAATTAANAATATTTGTTGATTGTCTNTCTGANAGTAAGCCAGATTTTTTTCATACAAGCATGCGAAGATTTTGGGAACCGGAGATGAANAACTCTNCACTGGCNGCNCTGGTAAAANGGATGACTGATATACCAGTCATTGGGGTTGGCAGTGTTGGCCTTGATAAAGACTTTATTCGATTATACGCAGGTGATGACAAAACAAAGATCAGTGACTTTGATNANNTATTTGANTCTTTTCAGGCNGAAGAATTTGATNTAATNGCANTAGGAAGAGCNTTATTATCAGATCCTGATTGGGTTAAGAANCTTGAACAAAACAAAATGGATACCATCGTTCCNTTTGATAAGAGTTTNGTTGAAAATTATATNTAGTGGTTAATNGATCTAACCACAAGCACATGATCAATCTGNNTGAGCGCATCAACTGAANTTTNATCTACNGGCTTGTCTACATCAATNAGATTNATTGCTATTGAATCTCTACTTTTATTTGACATATCTTCAATGTTAAANCCTTCATCAGCAATTTTGTCNGCAATTTNTCCNATCATTCCNGGNTCATTCTTATTNATCACNAGNATCCTATTNCCAGTTGATNTCTCTAANGTAATCNGCGGAAAATTAACNGAATTAGTCACATTTCCATTNACTAAATAGTCCTTTATTTGATTAGCCGCCATAAAAGCACAATTTACTTCTGCNTCANGGGTTGAGGCNCCTAAGTGAGGCAATAAAATTACATCNCCNTNGGANTGACTCCGCTGNATAAGGGCTTTTGTTGGNAAATCNGTCACNTAGGCTGATAAGATGCCGCTNTCTAGGGCTTGCAATGCATGCTCATCATTCACAATACCCCCACGTGAAAGGTTGATCAGTTTNGTACCAGTTTTCATGGCCATAAATGCTTCGCTATCAATCAAATTTTTTGTTTCATCAATGAGNGGGACNTGAATACTAATGTAATCNGATTTTTTTAATAAAGCTGGTATTGAGCTTGCCTTTTCAACATCAGATGGAAGTCTCCANGCNGCGTCAATNGANATATGNGGATCGTAACCAATAATTTTCATGCCNAGACTGGCTGCAGATTGAGCCACCATAGATCCAATGGCCCCTAAACCAATAATTCCAAGAGTTTTACCCTGAACTTCATTNCCTTTGAAAGTTTTTTTAGCTTGTTCAACAGATTGATTGAGNGCATTATCATCTGNNCTTTCAAGNCTCGATGAAAATACTGATCCCTGAACAATGCCTCTTGAAGCTAATAGCAAACCGCAAACNACTAATTCCTTTACAGCATTNGCATTTGCACCGGGAGTATTAAAAACAACAATGCCTTTTTCAGTNGCNTCATCAACCGGNATATTGTTATACCCAGCTCCNGCTCTACCAATGCACTTTAGGTTGTCAGAGAACTCGTCTGCTGAAAGCTTNTGACTTCTTAAGACCAAAGCATCAAAATTATTTTCATCAACTTTAAAGCCAGCNTCATCAAGNGCATNGGTTCCCTCNGNCGCAATGGCGTTTAATGTCTTATANGTGTACATAGGGGAATGATCATAATCTCTAAATAAGATAAAATCACTACTCACTATAAAAATAGTTCAAAGATTTATTATGTTGCTAGAAATCAAAGGTCTAAATTTCAATTATCCCGATAAACAAATGTTTCAATCGTTTGATTTGCAGGCACCTTCTAGCAAAATTCTTCACATTAGTGGGCCCAGTGGAGCCGGTAAAACTACTCTTCTTCATCTGATTGCTGGAATTCAGACGCCACAAAGCGGGACAATTACTCTCGGTGATAAAGTCTTTAATAACAACAATCAAAATTTATTAATTGAAAAAAGAAACGTTGGGCTGATTTTTCAGGATTATGCATTGTTCCCTCATTTAAATGTAAAAAATAATATTTCTTTTGGAAACAAGAATATTACAGAAGAAAAAATTGATGCTGCTCTTAATCAATTAGATATCCATGATCTAAAACATAAACACCCTGAAGATATTTCTGGAGGTCAGCAACAAAGGGTGGCTATTGCAAGAACAATTCTTCATAGTCCAGATATATTGCTATGTGATGAACCCTTTTCGGCTCTTGATTCGAAAACCATAAACTTGACCAAAAATTTTATTAAGACCTATGTAGTAAATAAAGAAGTTGCTTGCTTGATTGTTTCACACAACAAAGATGAACTAGATAATAATTTCTATGATGAAGCAATTAATATCAACTAATATTCATTGACCAAAAGATTCAAGTTACGACTCCATTGTTGATAGTCTTCTTCATCAAATGGTGCTTTTGGATTAAATTTAGTCCCTGCGATGGATACTTTTGATAGATCATTAAGATCGGAGGTAATATTGGCTCCCAACATTGCTACTGACGCCGCACCAAGTGCAGTTGTTTCTGGGTTTCTTGATACTATTATCTCTTCTTGTAAAAGATCACTAAGCATTTGGCAGAAAACCTTATTAACTGTCATTCCACCATCTATTGAGAGTGTCTGCACAGAAAGCCCATCTTGTTCTAACAAAATAAGAACTTCCTTAAGTTGGTATGCAATGGATTTGAATGCTGCTGTAATTAGGTCCTTTTTATTGTTATCAGCGGTGATGCCATAAAATGAAGCCTTTATTGATGGGTTCCAATGAGGAACACCAAGACCTGACAGCGCAGGAATAAAAATCACTCCATTGGAATTCCAATCCTTATTGAGTAGTGCCTCAGTTTCTTTTGCTTTCTCAAATAAGCCCAAGCCATCTCTCAGCCATTGAATGATTGTCCCGCATGAGAAAATGCTGCCCTCTAACGCATAGGCAGTAGAGCCAGAAATACCATATCCAATTGTAGTAAGCAGTCCTTTTCTTGAAAATGTAGGTTGTGCACCGGTGTTCGCCATTAAAAAGCATCCTGTTCCAAAAGTTGCTTTCATCGAGTTCTCCTCAAAACATCTTTGCCCAAATAATGCTGCTTGTTGATCGCCAATCATTCCTGTAACTTTGATCTTTTTATCTTTTAATTCACCAAACTCGCAATCGCTTTCTCTGACCACTGGAAGCATTCCCTGCGGTACATTAAATAAATCTAAAAGATCTGAATCCCACTCTTGCTTTTTAATGTTGTAAAGCATTGTTCTTGATGCATTGGTAACATCCGTTGCATGCTCCCCTGTTAGCAACCAAAGCAAGTAAGTATCGACTGTACCAAACAAAAGATCACCTTTTTCCGCCTTCTTTCTTGCGTTGGTTACGTTATCTAAAATCCATGCAATTTTTGTTGCTGAAAAGTATGGATCAACTTGTAATCCGGTCTTCTGAAAAATTAGTTCTGCTTTTCCTTGTTCTTTGATCTCATTACATAGGCTCTCTGTTCTTCTGTCTTGCCAAACAATAATTGGATAAATTGGCTTGTTAGATGATCTTTCCCAGACGACGGTTGATTCTCTTTGATTAGTGATGCCAATTGCTGAAATAGACTCTTTATACTTTTCCAGCAAAGGATCCAGTGTATTGGTGACGGACGCAACCAGTAACTCAGGATCAATCTCCACCCATCCTGGTCGTGGGTAACTCAGTGGGTATTCTTGCTGCAATGTATCAATTTTATCAAGCTGGGTATTAAAGATTATGGTTCTTGATGAGGATGTTCCTTGGTCAATTGCTAGGATGTGTGACATCGTTACATTCTTATATGTTATCCACATATTATCAACTGTTAACCCACAAACGAAAAACACCTTAAATACAGCATATTGATATATTTTTGAAATTTTTCACAATATATTGTGTTTTTTGCTTGATTCTTTATCCACAATAAAGTTAAATCACTCTTAGGCAATAAAGATTAAAAAATTATCTTTCTTACCTCACCCCAGAAAAAAACTACCTAAATTCAATTTAGGTAAACGAGGAAAGAAGACAAAAGAGGAAAAATATGTCATTACAAGAGTTAGAAAAAACTCAGGCTACAGCAGCGCAAAATGCAAGCCAAGAAACCCAAAACAATGAGATCAACTTAACAGCACCTGGGAAGTTGAGAGTTATTAAAAGGAATGGAAAAGTAGTTCCTTTTGAAGAAGACAAAATTAAAGTAGCAATCACCAAAGCATTTCTTGCAAATGAATCCGGTAACGCTGCTGCAAGTGAGAGGATTCATATTAAAGTCGAAGATATTACCTCCGATGTGATGGAAATATTTGATCGCAGGATGCCCTCCGGTGGAACCATTCACATTGAAGAGATACAAGATCAAGTTGAATTACAGCTCATGCGCAATGAAGAGTATACCGTTGCAAGAAAGTACATTCTTTATCGTGAGGAAAGAGCACAAGAAAGAAGTAAAGATGCTCCAGAAACTCCAGCTGAAACAAGCCAAGACCACCCAACGATCAAAGTAACCAAAAGCGATGGTACTCAAGTCCCGCTCGATTTAAATAGAGTTTCCTCTGTGATCACGCATGCCTGCGAAGGTTTAACTGATGTTGATCCAAAAGAAGTTCTTGATGAGTCACTAAAAAATCTTTATGACGGTGTCTCATTGAGTGACATGCGAGCAGCTTTAATTATGTCTGCTAGGACTAAGGTGGAACAAGAGCCGAACTATACTTATGTTACTGCGCGCATCTTACTGGATGAACTAAGAGCGGAAGCCCTTTCATTTTTAGGTGTTGCTGAGGAAAGCACGCAACCAGAAATGGATGAATACTACCCCAAAGCACTTGCTGCATTTATCGATAAAGGCATTGAGCTTGAAATGCTTGATCCAAAGTTAAAAGAATATGATCTAGCTAAACTTGGCGCTGCTATTGAAGCTGAAAGAGATTACAAATTTACCTATCTTGGGTTGCAAACCTTATACGACAGATACTTTATTCACTCTCAAGATATCCGCTATGAGCTTCCACAGATTTTCTTTATGCGCGTTGCGATGGGGCTTGCAGCAGAAGAAATACAAAAAGAAGAAAGAGCAATAGAGTTTTATCGCCTGCTTTCCAGCTTTGATTACATGAGTTCAACGCCAACATTATTTAACTCTGGAACTTTGAGACCGCAACTCTCATCTTGTTATCTAACTACAGTTCCTGATGATTTAGATGGAATTTTTTCTGCCATGAAAGACAATGCCTTACTGTCTAAATGGGCTGGCGGATTAGGTAACGACTGGACTCCTGTTAGAGCATTAGGCTCCTACATTAAAGGCACCAACGGAAAAAGTCAGGGCGTTGTGCCTTTCCTAAAAGTTGCAAACGATACTGCCGTTGCTGTGAATCAGGGTGGTAAAAGAAAAGGTGCGATGTGTGCCTATTTAGAAACCTGGCATCTTGATATCGAAGAATTCCTAGAACTAAGAAAGAATACCGGTGATGATCGCAGAAGAACACACGACATGNNCACAGCCAACTGGGTACCGGATTTATTTATGAAAAGAGTTGAGCAGGATGCTGAATGGACTCTCTTTTCACCAGGCGAAACCTCAGATCTTCATGATCTAACTGGTTTAGCATTTGAAAAAAGGTACACAGAATACGAGCAATTAGCTGCTAAAGGAGAAATGCAACAGCATAAAAAAGTTCCAGCCAAAGAGATCTGGAGAAAAATGCTCACCATGCTCTTTGAAACAGGCCACCCATGGATCACTTTTAAAGACTCATGTAATTTGCGCTCCCCTCAACAGCATACAGGTGTTATTCACTCATCGAATTTGTGTACTGAGATAACTCTCAACACCAGTCAAGATGAGATTGCAGTATGTAACCTAGGCTCAGTCAATCTTGCCAACCATATGGTAAACGGTGCGTTGGATGAAGAAAAAATTAAGCAAACTGTTACCACTGCATTAAGAATGCTGGATAACGTCATAGACATTAATTACTACTCAGTGGATACAGCAGAAAACTCAAACCTGAAGCACAGACCCATTGGACTTGGAATGATGGGCTTCCAAGATGCACTTTACATGCAAGATATTCCCTATTGCTCAGATGCGGCGGTAGATTTTGCAGATAAAAGCATGGAAATGATCAGCTACTACGCCATTTCAGCTTCATCAGCGCTAGCCAAAGAACGAGGCAGCTACAAAACCTATGAAGGGTCTTTGTGGAGCCAAGGTATCTTCCCAAAAGATTCAATCGAGATCTTAGAAAAGAATCGAGGATCAGAGTACCTTAAGGTTGATAAATCAGAGACNTTNGATTGGGANGCNTTACGNAAACANGTNAAAAAAGANGGTATGAGNAANTCAAANGTGATGGCNATTGCCCCAACTGCAACCATCTCTAATATTACTGGTGTGACTCAATCAATTGAGCCAACCTATCAAAACTTGTATGTTAAATCGAATCTCTCGGGTGAATTTACAATAGTAAATCCACACCTNGTAACNAAATTAAAAGANCTAGGGCTTTGGGATGATGTCATGATCAATGACTTAAAATTCTTTGAAGGCAGCCTTGCTCAAATTTCAAGAATTCCAGATGAAGTAAAGACTCTATTCTCAACGGCATTTGAGGTGGAGCCTAGATATATAGTTGAAGCAGCCAGCCGCAGGCAGAAATGGATCGATCAAGCACAATCGCTCAATCTATACATTTCCAATGCGAACGGCAAGAAACTAGATGTCACCTATAGAATGGCGTGGTTATGTGGACTCAAAACAACTTATTATTTGAGATCAATCGCTGCAACAACCACAGAGAAATCAACAGTGAACCAGGGCACACTGAATGCAGTGAGCTCAGGCGCAGAAACTACTGAAAATGGTCAACTTGGAACACCTGCCCCGGTACCGAGTGCCTGCTCTCTGGATGATCCAGATTGTGAGGCATGCCAATAAAGTATAAGGAGTANAAAATGTTAAATTGGGATGAATATAATAAAGANGAAGCCGCTGTAGNNCAGCAAGAAGCCCTGACAGCCAAACCGGTNGTGCAAGAGGCTGTCGCTGAGGTGCCAGAGGTCAAAGAGGAAGCTTCAAGTGTTGAAGCTGGAGCAAGAGCAGCTCAAGCTGCTCAGTCACTACAAAACTTAGATGTAGAAGAAGGCGTCAAAGAGCTGGATGCTCTTGGTGGAAGAGTGGAAGTCGATCAAAAAGCAATGATTAATTGCAAAGCAGATCTTAATCAGCTGGTTCCTTTCAAATACGACTGGGCATGGCAGAAATACCTTGATGGCAGTGCCAATCATTGGATGCCTCAAGAAGTTAATATGACGGCCGACGTTGCCTTATGGAAGTCTGAAGAAGGCTTGACTGAAGATGAGCGCATGATCGTGAAAAGAAGCTTGGGTTTCTTCTCAACAGCAGATTCNTTGGTGGCTAATAACTTAGTTTTAGCGATCTANAGACTNATCACCAANCCAGANTGCCGACAGTACATCCTCAGACAAAGCTTAGAAGAAGCAATCCACACGCATGCCTACCAATACTGCATTGAGTCCCTTGGAATGGATGAAGGTGAGATCTTTAACATGTACAGAGAAATACCGTGTGTGGCAAAAAAAGCATCCTGGGGTCTCAAATACACAAAAGAAATATCCGATCCAAACTTCACCACCGGTGATGTTGAGTCCGATAAGCAGTTGCTGAAAAATTTAATCGCATTTTATTGCGTGCTTGAAGGTATTTTCTTCTATTGCGGGTTCACCCAAATCCTATCCATGGGCCGCAGAAACAAAATGACAGGAACCGCAGAGCAGTTCCAATACATCCTTAGAGATGAGTCCATGCATGTGAATTTTGGCATCGATGTGATCAACCAAATTAAATTAGAAAATCCACATCTTTGGGACGAAGCCATGAAGCAAGAGGCTGCGCAGATGATTCTTGAAGGCACTCAACTCGAGATTGAGTATGCAAGAGATACCATGCCAAGAGGCGTGCTGGGTATGAACGCAGCGATGATGGAAGAGTACCTGCAATTTATTGCCAACAGAAGGCTCACCCAAGTTGGATTAACCGAAGAGTTTAAAGGAGCAACAAATCCTTTCCCATGGATGTCAGAAATCATGGATTTAAGAAAAGAAAAGAACTTCTTTGAAACCCGGGTCATCGAGTATCAAACAGGGGGAGCGCTTAGCTGGGACTAAAAAAGAGATGAAACTTTACAGTGCCAAGGGGGCGAACAGCCCTCGTAAAGTCCTGATCTTTATTGCCGAAAAGAATATCTCTGACATTGAGGTGGTTAACTTGGACCTGATGCAAGGAGAGCATAAATCTCCAGAGTATCGGGCCATCGCGCCCAATGCTAAGGTCCCAGCTTTAGTGTTAGATGATGAAACCATCATCACNGAATCCACAGCCATCTGCAGNTACNTNGANGACTTATATCCTNAACCCAGTTTATTTGGGAGTTCATCCATAGAAAAAGCTGCNATTGANATGTGGCAAAACCGTGTGGTNTTTGAATTAATGCTGCCGCTNGCTATGACCTTCAGGCATACCCATCCNGCCATGGCGCAAATGGAAAATCAAAACGCATCTTATGGAGAGCAACAACGAGANGTTNCTNTNGGNTCACTNAAGTACTTTGATAANCATCTTGCNNANTCANAATACATTGCNGGCGATGCTTTTANCTTTGCNGATATTCAGGTCATCACAACCATTCAGATGTTTTTGCCNCTCAATAAGATCCCCATGGAAGATTTTGAGAACATCAGCAGCTACAACGANCTCTTATCCGCTCGACCCAGCTGCCAAGTNTAAAAAACTAAGCTTTATCAGCNTGNTCTAAAATTTTGATCGTTTGTTCAGGNCCGCTGAANAGNTCTCTNGCATCATCCATATCNGCAACNGANCTCCANCCAGCNGCAATGTTTTCCGGCGTCATATNATCNNCAGTNCCCANTGCTAAGCCCATGGTTTCAAAGATTCTAAACTGAGTAAAGACCCCTGCTCCGGCTCCAATAATCGCTCCNTTNGGNGCNTCATCNCTGGCNAGATANATNACCGCNGGGGTNACNTACTCNGGTAANAAACGCTCGCCAATACCNTCAGGNAAAAGGTTTTCAGTCATTCTTGAAAGCGCAACNGGTGCCACCGCACTTGAATGGACATTNTATTTTTGNCCTTCAATTTTTAAACAATTCATNAGNCCAATCATNGCCATNTTTGCAGCACCGTAATTTGCTTGACCNAAATTACCGCTCAANCCACCTGANGAAGTGGTAAAGATAATTCTNCCNAAGTTTTGTTCACGCATAATNGGATANACAGCATGACTGGTGNANACGCTNCCCTGAAAATGTACATCCATCACCGCATNAAATTCTTCNAAGCTAATTTTATGAAAGCTCTTATCNCGNAAAATACCGGCATTGTTAACCAAGACATCNATGCGGCCCCATTTNGACATGACTTCATCGATCATGTTCTGCACACCGGATTGATCGGCAACACTAGCGCCGTTTGCAATCGCTTCTCCGCCTTCGGCTTTAATCTCTTCAACAACAGCATTAGCAGCATCACTGGCGCCGCCTGAGCCATCCACAGAGCCACCCAAATCATTGACTACAACTTTGGCACCACGTCTTGCAAATTCCAATGCATGACTTTTACCAAGGCCTCCACCGGCACCGGTTACTATTACCACTTTGTCGTCGAATTTAATTGTCATAATTTCTCCTATTGATTAACTTGAGCCTGAAAAAATATTCTCAGGTTTAAAATCCTTATCTTTTATCACTTCCATTGGAATTCTGCTGCCACTTGACAAAGCCTTCTTCATCAACATAAATGGCTTGGACATGTTAACTGAGTCAACCGCAATTAAGCTACCCTCTTTGCCGTAGCATGCAAGAAATTTAGCATCCTCAGTCGAGCCAATGATATGAACCTCATCAAAATTTCTTGAAATTCCTACCATTTGCAATTTCAAATCATACTGATCGGACCAAAACCATGGCATTTCTTTGTAAGTTAAATCATTTCCAACAATCGATGATGATACAACTTTGGCTTGAGCCAGTGCATTAGGCACGCTTTCAAGACGCATCCGCTCACTGAACAATTTATTTTGATGATTGGTGCAATCACCAGCGGCTAAGATTAAGGGATCAGAAGTTCTGCAATACTCATCAACGTGAATGCCGCCTTCATGCGCAATACCTATAGCCTCTGCTAAACTCACATTAGGAATAGCTCCAATACCCACAATCAGCGCATCAGTTTTTAATTCTGTACCATCAGAAAGCTTTAATTTTGATAACGCACCGTTTTCATTAACGATTTCTTCCAAACCTGTGCTGCAACGAATATCAACTCCATGATTAGCGTGATATTGATGATAAAAATCTGAGACTTCGGCTGTGGTTACACGCTTTAAGATTCTATCTTCAAGCTCAAGAATACACACCTCTATATCCAGTTCTCTAATTGCAGAGGCTAATTCAAGACCAATATCCCCTCCTCCCAGCAGCGTAATATGGGAGGCATCCGCTAACTTTGCTTTAATGGTTTCAGCATCTTGCAGATCTCTTAAGTAGAGGACCTCAGGAAGGTCAGCATTATCTAAATTGAGTTTTCGAGGTGACGATCCAGTGCACAGGACTAAAAAATCGTAAGCGGAAGTGCCCTGCTGCATTTCAATAGTTTTAGCAGCTCGGTCAATGGAAAGAACTTCAGTATCAAGAGTTAAGGTGATTTGATTATCTGCATAGAAAGCTTCAGGTTTGAAAGCCAGCTTTTCCTTTTCAGTCTTACCCTTTAAGAAATCTTTTGACAGTGGCGGGCGATGATACGGCGGGAAAGATTCAGTAGAAATAATCTCAATATCACCCTCAAATCCGTCACGTCTTAAGTTGTATGCAACATTAGCCCCGGCATGACTTGATCCAATGATTTTTACTTGTAAACTCATGAGAACGTAATATTTTACATGAAGGAAGTCGCCATAAACTANAAGGGTCTAGAAATAATTTCTTANGAGAAATTTATCAATNCCTCAGATGCAGATCGCATATTTTCTTCAGCNNTAAANGAAATACCNTGGGAGACATCCACCATCAAAATGTACGGCAAAGAAGTGNNCATNCCTCGNCTGCAATGCTGGNTTGGTGATCCCGGATGTGAGTATGCGTATTCAGGTAAAAGCCTACAAAGATACGATTATTTTGAACCCTTAATTGAAATACGTTCACTAATTCAAAATCAATTAGGTATTTATTTTAATTCCGTGCTTGCCAATCTTTATCGCGATGGCAATGATTCNATGGGATTTCATGCTGATGACGAGCCAGAGCTNGGNAATAATCCGGTCATCGCATCTNTNTCCTTAGGCGCANAGAGGCCNCTTGTTTTTCAAAATAAGGATAAANCTGAAACCAAAACATTCGATCAACCGCACGGATCATTAATGCTNATGCAAGGTGCAACTCANAGCGCATGGAAACANGGCATAAGAAANTCAAAAAAGATCTCAGAACCAAGGATTAACTTCACTTTTAGGAATATAATAACGCAGTAAAAATCGGAGTAATNGCATGTCAGAAAAAGTTAAAGTTGTGGTCACAGGAGCAGCCGGACAAATAGGNTANTCATTGGTGCCNAGACTTTTAGATGGCGTTACNTTCGGNAATAAAACGGTGGATCTTGAGCTGGTAGAAATNCCACAAGTAGTNGATAAGCTNGAAGGTCTAGTCATGGAGTTAGANGATTCATATTTTCCAACCATGGGNTCAGTGAANTNNACNGATGATTTTTCAAAAGCTGCCGATGGTNCCGACTGGTTCNTATTNGTGGGCAGCATCCCNCGTGGNATTGTTTANAACGGNAAAAAGATNGAAGAGCGTTCNGANCTNNTNAATATNAACGGNGGNATCTTTGTTGNNCAAGGNAAAGCTGTGGGTGAGAAAGGTGCNGATGATGCAAAGATTTTAGTAGTCGGCAATCCNGCTAATACCAANGCATTAATTGGNCGACATGCAGCTCATAANNCTGGGCAACTATGGATGGCAATGACNATGCTTGATTCNAGCAGNGCTAAATCCGTACTGGCAAAAAAATTAGGTGTNGGTGTNGGTGATGTTCAGCGCATGACCATTTGGGGNAATCACAGCCCNACNATGTATCCNGATTATGAGAATGTGGTTGTGAATGGCCAACGCGGTGCAGAACTGATTGATGATGCANCCTGGATTGAGNATNCTTTCTTACCNACCGTACAACAGCGTGGTAAAGCTGTGATNGATGCACGAGGNGCCTCCAGTGCAACTTCAGCTGCCAAAGCNGCNTTGGATACNGTGAAGGCATGTGAGAANCCNACAGCATCCGGTGATGTNTTTAGNGCAGCAGTTTATAGCGACGGTAGTTACGATATNCCTGAAGGGNTTATGTGTGGACTGCCTTTAATGACCACCTCCANNGGAGATGTTGAGATCGTGAGAGATTTCACCNTATCCGATTTTGCTAAAGCAAAAATTCAGATTTCTGTGGATGAATTGCTGGCTGAACGTGAGGCTGTGNAANATTTATTAAACGATTGAAAAAGAACTCAAAAACCTTAACCGACCTGATTGCACTCTTTCAAAACCTTTCTTTGCAATCATTNACNATTGTCACCNCCAAATCNGTNGGTGGCTGGNTCGGNGAACTGGAGAAAATTTTTGCNAAAATCAGTATTGTTCCTGAAATAGTTGAAGAGATATTTCCAACAAANGACCTGTGTTTGGTGATGCNGGATATGACGTTATCTAAAGTTGANGTCGGCAAACTCAAAAATGTANTGGCACAGCGCATCATNATTCAATCCAAAAACTTAAAACCTGANGAGNTAAGCGAATTAGGTTTTTTGAAACTTGAGCTNAAAGGCGCAGAAAACTTCTACAGNTACAATCTCGATTCATACAACAAAAAAAGAAACTGGAACAGTCCTGAAGGNTGGGCCAATCCAGATAATTTCGACAAGTACCGCTGGTAATCAGTCTTTCATTTGAGGGAATAAGATCACATCCTTGATGGATGAGCTATTGGTGATCATCATCACCATTCGATCTATCCCAATACCAACACCAACTGCCGGAGGCATGCCATGCTCTAGAGCAGTAATATAGTCTTGATCAAACGACATCGCTTCTTTATCCCCTGCTCGTCCTGCTTCGACTTGATCTTGAAAACGTGAAGCCTGATCTTCAGGATCATTCAGCTCACAAAAGCCATTGGCTAATTCTTTACCGCCAATAAAAAGTTCAAACCGATCCGCAAAATCAGAATCTTCATTAGAGCGCCTTGAAAGCGGTGAAACTTCAACAGGATATTCTGTCACAAAGGTTGGCTGAATGAGCTTTGCTTCAACGGTTTTCTCAAATAACTCAAGCAAAACCTTACCCCATCCATAACCCTCTTCAACCTTAATGCCTTTGGCTTCAGCAACTTCCGTTAATTTTGCTAGATCTTTAAGATCACCCTCGGCAAGCTCACTATTGTTTTCAAGCACCAGCTCACGCATGGTTTTGGTAGCAAACTTATTCAGATCAATGCTGTCTCCATCCCATTCCACTTTTGCTAAATCCAGTCCCACGCAATCAGTGGCGTTTTTAATGATGTCGGCAACAAAGTTAAGAGTATGGTCAAATTTCTCATGCGCTGCATAAAATTCAAGCATGGTAAATTCAGGATTGTGTTTGGTCGAAAGGCCTTCATTCCTAAAGCTTCGATTAATCTCAAAAACCTTATCAAACCCACCTACCAATAATCTTTTTAAATGTAATTCAGGCGCAATTCTCAAATATAAATCACGGCTCAATGCATTGTGTTTAGTGATAAATGGTCTAGCCACGGCACCGCCTGGCAGAGAATGCATCATGGGGGTTTCAACTTCCATGAATTCTGCCGCTTTCATCGTGGTTCGTACACTATCCAAAATTTTTGACCGACTTAAAAAAAGCTCCTTGGTCTCATTATTACTCATGAGATCTAAGTACCTTTGACGATAGCGGGTCTCGATATCGGATAGCCCTTTATGTTTTTCCGGCATGGGCTTTAATGATTTGGTGATCATGGTCACCGCTGAACAATGCACCGTAAGCTCATCGGTCTTAGTTCTAAAGAGCTTGCCAGAAAGACCAACAATATCGCCAATATCCCACGTTTTAAAATCAGCGTAATCGTCTTCACCAATGTCGTTTTTACTAACATAGGCCTGTAAATCAGATAGCTCATCGCGAATGGTGATAAAGCTGGCATTACCCATCACTCGCTTTAATACAATGCGACCGGCAAGGTTAATGCCGTCAATGTTTTTTTCTTCCAGTTCAGCCTTTGAAAACTCTTGATATTCAGCAATGATCAACTCAGCACGGTGCGTCCTGTCAAAATCGTTGACGTAAGCTTTATTACTCTCACGCAGAAGTTTAAGTTTCTTCTTGCGCTCCTCAATTAGCCCAGCTTCACCGCCTAAATTTTCTTCTGTCATAGCTTTAAATACCCTGCGTTAAACTTGCTTTGATAAACATATCCAAATCCCCATCCAGCACATTTTGAGTATTGCCTGTTTCTACATTGGTTCTTAGATCTTTTATTCTTGATTGATCTAACACATAGGAGCGTATTTGGCTTCCCCAACCAATATCAGACTTACTTTCCTCTAATAACTGCTGCTCTTCCTTTTGTTTTTGTAATTCTAGCTCATACAACTTAGATTTGAGTTGTTTGAACGCATTATCTTTGTTTTTATGTTGCGAACGATCGCTTTGACATTGCACCACCGTTCCGGTGGGCTCGTGCGTTAAACGCACAGCCGAGTCAGTTTTATTAACGTGTTGACCTCCTGCACCTGATGCTCGATAAGTATCAATACGAACATCTGCAGGATTTAGATCCACTTCAATTGATTCATCAATTTCGGGTGAAACAAACACCGAAGCGAATGAGGTATGCCTGCGATTACCGCTATCAAAAGGTGATTTTCTTACCAATCGATGCACCCCAGTTTCAGTTCTTAGCCAACCGTAAGCATACGAGCCCTTAATATGTAGTGAAACTGATTTGATGCCAGCAACTTCTCCGGGTGATAGTTCAATCACTTCGACACCAAATTCTCGTGATTCAGCCCAGCGCATGTACATACGTTGTAGCATTTCGGCCCAATCCTGTGCTTCGGTTCCACCGGAGCCTGATTGAATATCAATAAAGGCTGAATTGGGATCTGCTTTATTGCTGAACATACGATTGAACTCAAGTTCTTCAACACTTTCTTCAAGTTGAGAGAAATCATTTTGAATTTCCTCAATGGCCGATGCATCGTTTTCCTCAACAGCCATTTCTAAAATCTCAAGATTATCAGCCAGTTGAGATTCGGTATCTAAAAAATGATTAAGAAATTTTTCAATCTCTGCTTTTTGTTTATTTAGCGATTGCGAAAGCTCTAAATCGGACCAAGTCGATTCTTCAGAGAGTTGCTGGGTGATGGAGGCTAGCGATTGCTCTTTCTCAGCAACGTCAAAGGTACCCCCTAAGATCAGCAATTCGATCTTGAAGGCTTAAAAGTCCTGTTTTTAATTCACCTAGCTCCATAGACCCGCATTTTAATATCTTTAGCAGGCCTATGAAACCATTATTTTATAAAGATTTATTTTACCGAGTAAAACTTCATCTCCAAGGAGTCATCAAGTAAGTTCACACTGGTAATGCAAAGATACTGATTACCATCACTAACATCATCCAATGATCTAAAGTGCATCATAGAACCTTTTCGCTCCCAGACACCTTGTCGGCTTGCACCGTTTCTATTGCCGTCATCATCAATGGCCACTGCTCTGCCTGAAAATGAGCCTTGGTTGGGTGACGCTGGATTATCAAGTTTAAGATTGTAAGTTAACCAAACTTTACCGTACTGACTAGTTTTACCCACCACATTGATCACCCCACCGGAATCGGTTAATGAGATGGTGGTGACATTACCGGTAAATTCATAAGGCTTGTCTGTAATGGTTATTGCTAAAGAACTCAATGAGAACGTCAGCCCTAAAAACACAATTAAAGATTTTTTCATTTTTTTTCTCCTCTAGAAAAAATAGTTGATATGTTTTAATTTAAACACATGAGAATTAAATTAAAAGAAAACTCTGCATCTTCCATGCTGGGACCGGGAGAAGTGCATGCTAAAGAAATCTCTGCTGCAGGCAATGCCTTTGCTTATGCTATTTATGAACACAGTAAATTACCTTTAAGAGTTTTTGAGGCAGCCAGAATTGCAACCGCACAAATTAATGGGTGTCAGATCTGCATGAATTGGCAAACCAATCGTGATATTAAGCAGATGGGTATTGAAGGTGGGGTTACCCTCAACGGTGAGGCACCTGATGAAAGCTTTTATACTCATCTCTTGCAAGATGATCTATCGCACCTCAACCAACAAGAATTGTTAGCGGTTAAATATTCTAAAGCTATGGGCAGTGAGCCAAGAGAATTGGCTAAAGATGAAGCGTTATGGAGTGAACTTAAAGAACATTTTAATGATCAAGAGATTACTGATCTAACCTATTGCATTGCTGGCTGGATGGGAATGGGACGCGTGGCCCATGTGTTAGGCCTGGATCAAGACTGCGCTATTTAATCGATTAGATAAATCCCTTCAGCCATATAAAAATCATTGGCTCCAGCAGTGCTAATATCACCTGATTTATAAAGATTCACATTAATTCGACCACCACTTTCATCCGGTGAGGTATCGCCATATAAGGCTCCAGCTACAGATGCCCCGCCCAACCAATCATTTTGGAGGCTGGTGGTCGAGTTTCCGCTGTAAGTATGGTCAGTTCCAGTTATCGCAACCGTAAAGGAGGTAAAGCCTGCATTGGCAACAATGGTATTCTTATCATCAAAGTTCGTAAAGTCGAGTGAACCTGAATAACCACTGGACCCCCAAGTAAAGGAAGCTGCCACATCTGCTGTGGTGGTGTATTTATGCACGTCGTAGTCAGTGCCCGATTTATTGTGTCGATAGGCAACGCTCATTACCGCTGCCCCGCTCATGGAAGCCGAACCGGAAGTTGGAATTTCATTTTGCGCTAAGGTTTCTCCGCCGACCCAGGTACCTAAGTGCACCGAAGCATTTTGCGCTCCAGAATTAGGGGAAACATCAACCGCACTCATGGCCCAAAAACCCCAACTGGAATAACTAGTATCCGGAATGGCATCGTTGCCCCCGGTATGAAATAAATCAGAATCAGGTGTGTCCAGTGTATTAAAAGAAACCATCACACCGGCTAAATTGTTTGACCCGCCTGAGGTGCCGTCGATTTGAGTGCCGTCGTCTTGAATCTCCGCCGCAAGAACATCCCAAGAAAAATAAGCCGACTTAGCCTCGTCGTTATTGGCATCGCCAAACTTCAATGTCATTGATCCGGTATCCACAGCTGACCAAGTCGCNGTGTANTTGTTAGCAGGGGCTGCGCTAACCGTGACCGGCGCTACNACNTGCACATCGTGGTAAGTGCTATCAAAAGCGAAGCTTGCCAAGGTAGAACTCGAACGCAGCGAAGCCAGTTGAGAATTACCCGTCCCGCTGACGTCAAACTCTAAGATACCACTGAAAAATCCGCTAAAGCCAGACGGATCATATCCAGTGCCACCGATTTTTCTGGCGCTAAAATGATCAAAAGTATAATTATTTGCTGTAGAACCTAAACTAGTAGCCGAGNNCTCTTTAATTATGGCTTGGTNAAANGAGCCGGTCGANAAAGTATCGGCATTACCGTCGTAACTCACNCTNAANGTCATNTCTCCNGACTTATAAGGATCGGAAGATGTCAGCATCGCANCTTTNGNATTGANNGAAGAGCCGCCGTAAAAACAACCGNCATCGGTTGCCGTNGCGCANTCNATGACNGAGGTNCCGTANACGATTGCGCTGCTGTTATCGTTAGCATTGGTGGGTTGCTGATANGACCAATAATGATAACCGTCTGACCCAATNTTGGTATCACCAGCTGAGTATCTAGTGGTGTCATACTTTCGAGCGTCCATTTGAGAAATAACTACGTTTAGCAGACTTTCCTGATCGTCTCGGGTGGTTGATCCTGATGCTCCGTCGTAGGAATCTTTAAAAGAAATNTGTGCCCATAAACCAGGGAGCACGCCTTGGTTATTAGATCCACTAAACACATCATTATCGATGTGTTGATACCAAAGAGACATGCCTTCNGGCACGTTGTTNTNNCTNNNACCAAATCGGCTAGTATAGATNANAGAACTACTGNCGGTTCNAAAAGCCAATTCGTGCCATTGGTAAGCATTTGAATAGTCACTGTTGCAATTGCTTTGAGTATCTACCGCTAGACAATAGTCAACGCCAACGTCCCCGTAGCTCCAGACCGATCTCGGTATGAAGTTTGGATAAAAATAATCGTTGCTGGTTCCGCTTGGAGAAAAGTGTTCTCGCGGGATAACCGCAAATGCGTAGATATGCCTTGACGTATTCGTCGGGAAGCCATCATCAACCCTTCCTGCTATGGTCACTTGATCTTCATAGAGGTTGTAAGTTGATGAGTTTGCTGAACCTNCTAATTCTTGGGCGTACTGCAAGATTTGAGTATCAACCGNANTTCCTCCGGGTTGATTAACATCAAGCCAAACAAAGACATCTGATAGATACTCGGAATCGGTCATTGAGGCTGGGAAAAAAGCCCAGGNTCCATAACAGTAAGTGTTAAAATTTGAATCGCAATTCAAAGTCGATGGANNGTAACNTAACGCAGAACNTTGGACAAAATTAAAACCTTCATAAGTAAAATTAAATGCATTCATACTTCCTCCATCACTNNNGCTGAAATCACTTCCATCCATGATTGACTCTAAAAAGGTAACATACTCATCATTCTGATTTGCCCAATTCCTATTTTCACCAATTAAAACAAGGACTCTGTTACTTTGTTGAAGAAACTGACGAGCTACTGCCTGCTCGGTAGAATCAAAATTATTTTGTCCGTAATTACCAGAACNGCAACAAACACCAATTCCATGAACTAACACCTGATAATCTTGCACATCTGAAAACGTGTAATCCAAGGCATTAGTACCGGTAACAAGATCAAGTGTAAATGGACTCGTAAGATTATTGTTGGCAACCGTCCAATCGTTATAATAAGTCAAATAGTTGAATCGAACGTTCAAACCTGTCGATAATACAGAAGTATAATTAATATTTGCGGCCGCCTTATCGGTGGTCATAAACCAGAAATTACCGCCATTCATTCTGCCTGCTGAAATAACTTCGGAGTTACTGATGGTCGTCTGTACCGACGTACCCAAAAGGCTTTTGTATTTAGCATCAACAGAAGCACTGTTGGGAGCAAAGGCATATTGCCCATTGCCGCCAGTGTCGATTGGAAAGAAGTAGCGCCAATTGAGTGCCGTGCCTCCGGCAATTTCGACCGGGACGGAATCATTTGAAAGGTTAGCGACGTCCGTAATGTCATCGGTAGACGCCGTGCCGATTTGTTCTAAATAATAATTCGGCAAACTGGATCCGGACGGGCCTCTGGTTGCTGTTGCAGCAAAGCCCGATCTGGAAACCGCATGATAATCGGCAGAATATCGTAACACCACCGAATTTATTTCATTTTCATTCCTAACATTAACGGTAAAGGTATCGGTCACTGACGTACTGCCTGCGGTTGCAGTCAGAGTTAAGGCATAACTTTTAGCCGTTTCAAAATCCAGCGTTGCATTGGAGGTCACGTTTCCTGATGAATCAACACTAAAGTTACTGCTGCCGGTCCCACTTAAGGTATAGGTAATAGTATCGCTGTCGGGGTTGTTGATGCTGGAACTGGCCACAGCTGTACCTGAACTGGAAGATTCTAATAAAGTACCCCAAACAGTCCCACTGTTGACAACCGTAGTTGCAAGGGTATTAAGGGTAAGGTCATTAATGCTGATGTTAATGGTTTCGGTATCAGTGTTGGTCCCATCAGTAACGGTGACAGTGAGTGAGTATGAAGATGTAGTTTCATAATCCATCGCTGCTGCGGTGGTTATCACCCCGCTGCTAGAAATTGAAAACTTATCACTATCGGTTCCAGAGAGTGTGTAAGTTACTGTCTCAGTTCCTTCTTGAGTAAGGGTTGAGGTGGCAACCTGCGTCCCACTGCTCACATCTTCGTTAATAGAAACTGAAGTGCTATTCAGGGCCAGAGCAAACTCAATGACATCTGAAACATTGATGGTGATCGTTTCCTTAGATGATGTGGATCCATCGCTGGCAATAATGGTGATTTCATAAGACGTAGTAGTTTCGTAATCTAAATCGCTGGCTAAGGTTACTTTGCCATCGGCATCTATGGAAAAGTTTTCACTACCGGTACCAGCAAGCGAGTAAGTGATTGTATCGGAGTCCTCATCTTTTGCAGAGGCGGTTGCAATGGTGGTTCCTTTGGCTGTGTTTTCTGCAAAGGCTGTGGCTTCAACTTTTGCTGAAACAACCGGTGCTTCATTGACATCCCCAACATTTACGGTAAAGACGGTTGAGACTTTATTGGTTCCATCATCGGCAACCAAGGTTAGCTCAAAACTCTTGGCACTTTCAAAATCTAGGGTACCGGCTAGAGTCACCGTGCCCTTCTCATCAACTTTAAATAAATCACTACCTGTTCCTGCTAAAGAATAAGAAATTTTGTCAGCTTCGGCATCGGTAGCATCTGATTTTGCAATCACCGCTCCGGCAGCAGTGTTTTCTAAGAAAGAATTAAATTCCACCTTAGTTTCTACAACCGGTGCCTCATTGACATCGGCAACGGTGAATTTAAAAACATCGGTGGCAGCGTATTTACCGTCATTAGCAACAACTGTGAGTTCATATGAGCTAGCGGTTTCATAGTCTAAAGCTTGAGCTAAAGTAATGTTGCCGTTTTCGTCGATTTTAAAGTTATCACTACCCTCACCTGAAAGGGAGAGCGTTACCGCATTACCCTCCGGATCTTTAGCATTTACCGTTCCAACAACTGTTCCAACGGCTAGGTTTTCGGCATAGGTTGCATTGGTTAACAAGGTTTCAATGCTGGCAGCTTCATCATCATTGACCACATTGATGGTGATCTCCTCCATGGTTTTATTAGCTCCGTCGGAGACTTCAAAGACAAGAGTAATGGTTTGATTAGCTTCATAATTAAGTGATCCCGTTAGGGACACTTCTCCACTTTCTGATACTTTAAAGAGCTCGCTGTTGGTTCCCGTCAAGCTATATGTGAGCGGCTTACCCTCAGGATCTTTTGCATTAAAAGTTGCAATCACCGTTCCGGCTGCAACTGTTTCAGAGACATTGACCTGATTGGCAACAAGCTCAGCACTGATGGCAGTCTCACTAATTGTATTGACCGGTTCAACAGCAAGTTCCACGGCTTCATCGACATCGGCAACATTTAAAGCTAGTGCAACTTCTTGCACATCACCATTGTCGCTGGTAAAGGTCACGGTCAGCTCAACGGCTTCTTGGCTTTCATGATCTAAAGCTTCGGTAATTTCTAAGGAGTTGGTTTCTTGGTTATACGTAAAGGCTTCACTGCCCTCACCCTCAACAGTCACGGTGTAATTTTGTTCGCCTGGATTAACCACAGCGAATGAGACTAAACTAATCTCGGTAGTGTTTTCATCGACGCTTTCAACCACTTCAGCTGTTTCCACTTCAAAAATGGGTGCGACTTCTGCAGTGGTTTCTTGGGTGGTTTGCGCAACTTCTTCGGTGACTTCTTCGGTTGAGCTCTCATCCACATCAACCAAATCAACTTCGGTTTCCACTTCAAACGCATCAGCCGTACCTAGTTCATCGGGTGCTACATCAGAGGAAACATCCGAAACTCCTGAGCTATCTAAAAGCCCTTCATCGACTTCAACTTCAGTCGTTCCACCATCACCACCAGCATCAGCAACTTCAGTGGTAACTTCAGTATCCGATTCTGTTTCTTGTGCAACTTCTGTGGTGGGTTCATCGCTTGATGAATCCGATGATGCGTCATCGGATGAGCTATCGCTGGCAACTGATTCATCAGAGGAAGATTCATCGCTTGAAGATTCTTCAGAAGAGGACTCATCACTTGATGAATCGTCAGAGCTAGATTCATCTGAACTTTCTTCTGAAGAAGATTCATCTGAGCTTTCTTCTGAAGAAGATTCTTCTGAACTTTCTTCAGATGAAGATTCATCTGAACTCTCTTCACTTGAAGATTCTTCTTCGGCTGGCTCCTCTTCACTGGCTTCTAATTCATCTTGAACGGCTTCTAAGCTTTCTTCAGTTACGGGTTCAGGCTCAGAAGGTTCAGAATCAGCTGATTCAACTGTTACTGAAAATCCTGGCTCTGTGATGGTCGTAATAAAATCGCTACCGCACTGATCACCAAAAGTATCCAAGTCGACACAATTAGGTGTGATGGTCATCTCCTCCCCATACAAGAAGGTTGCATTCACTTGTGAGCCGTCGGTTTGGACAATGCCGATCCCGCCCCTGATACCTACCGTGGCAGAATTAGTTCGAATAAGAGCTGGTTGCTTTTTAGTGACCTTACCGCCAACGATTCTAAGCAGTCCTCGAGCAGTAACTTCTAATGAGCCTTCCGCTGTTTCAGGATTATAAATAAAGCGATCCAAGACCACACTTGAATTGGGTCCTACTGAAAAGGCAGTACCATCGAGGAGCAACATTTGAGCTTTACCAATTTCATCGGTCTCAATCGTATGGTTTTGAATAATTTGATAACCCGCTTCAACGAGCTTTCTTTCTTGTTCGAGCGTTAGGTCAGTAGTGTTCTTATTAACAGCAGCGGCAACACCAATTTGCTCTTGAGCAAAAGTAGCTGTGCTAAAAAGGCTAAAAATTAGTATGAATGAATAAATTATCTGCAATTTTTATTCTCTGCCTAATCAGTTATTTAGGGTTGAGTTGTTAATAATTCAATGTATTCTACATAAAAAGTGACAACTTGTCACTTTTTTACTTAAAGCATTGATAATTCAGTGTTGCTGAGTAGTTATTAGCACTTCGTTTGTAAATGTTGATGGTGCTTCTTGAGTCACTGAAAACGGCCCCAAGATTGGTTGACCAACACAAGCCAATGGATCGCGTTAAGTTAATTCTCAAGGACTCAAGACGATCGACGCGTTTACCAAAAAGTGGAAAATCTTCATCGTGCGACTTGTCTGCATAACTGTATTTTGAGGAAAGCATCCAGCCAGTTTCCAGGGGTTTTGAATAAGTGAGCTCGAGGCCAAAGTTTTCAAAAAACTCATAATCCCCCCCGCCACGGAAGTTTTCAATCATGGCTTTGTAGCCAAGGATTCCTTGACCGCCCGGAAGTGAAAAAGTTTGACCAAATGCAAACCCATTGATGCGTCCGCTTTTGGAAGGACTAGTAGTAAAAGATTTTTCATCACGGTAATAGGAAAGCAAAATCGAGGAGCCGTTGGATAGGAGTCCTGAGTAGTCTAAGCTGATGCGCCCGCTTCTCAAGATCTCTTCACGATTTAACAACACCCTAACCAGATTAATGCTGGGTGAAAAGACCGCATCTTCAATGTCTAAAAAACTTAATAAATCACAGCAGCCATGCTGGGTTACTCTGAAGAAGTTTTCGTCCAAATTAAAATTTCGTCGTACTGAAATAACATTACTTTGAACATTAAATTGCTTAAAGGTGTTATAGACATCGCTGCCGTAGCTGAAGAAGTATTGGATATTATCGCCTCGTGGATGATTTAAGTCCTGATCTAAACTGAGTGAATAATTAAGCTGGGTGCTTTTATCCGGAGCCCGTTTTGAATCATCATCGACATCCAGTAAAAAATCACCAATCTCAATAAAATCAGCATTGATACCTGAATTACCATTAGTGGTGTGCTTAAAGCCCATGCTGATGATTTGTTGAAACTTGATAGGCTCCTCAGCCTCCTCAATGGCCTCTAAAAATTGGTCCACTCGATTGACCACCTCAGGGGGTGGGTTAAATTCTTTAACGCTTTTAAGGTAAGTGTTCGCCAATGCATAAGCTCCTAGTCTGAAGTACAAGACCCCTAACTCGAGCCGGATTCTTGGAAGCTCATTATCGTAAATTAACATCTGCTCAAACACCCCGATGGCAGCCTCAAGATCACCCACTAAGATGGATAAATTAGCGTATTCAAAAAGCAATGCAAGGTTGGTGGGATCGGCAAACATTTTCTTAAAGACTGCATCACGCTCCTCTTGAACTTTAGCTAGGGCGGCAGGATCGGTGATGGCTGGAGCAACGTTTTGTGCTTGCAAGGAATCAATGCAAAGAGACGAAACTATTAAAAGTGTGATTATTTTTTTCAAAATCTTTTTATTCCCTGAAAATGACAATGAGTCATTTTACTACTAAGATGCCCTCTTTTAAATTATTATTTATTAAATGACAGAGAAAATAAAAAAATCTGATCAAACCAAAGCTAAGCTGCTGGAGTCCATGTGGAAACTTATTTTGGAGGGGGACAAAGTAATCTCAGTAAAGACCATTACCACCAAAGCAGGTACAGCTTACGGTTCTTTTTACCGATACTATAAAAACCTTGACCAGGTTCATAAAGAGTTGATTCAGTATCGTGCCTCGTTGTTAGTAGAATTTGCAGTCGCAGAACTGGTTAAAATTGAATCACCCTTGCTTAGGTTTTATGTGGGTTATTACTTTGCTATTGGAATGTTCCAGCAAGAAAATGCTACCCAATGGCTGAGCAAGCATCCAAATTTTATGAACGCTACCTGGTCAGAGATCACCGAGGCAACAGCGCAAGCGTTTTTACAAGAATCCCTTGAATCCGATGACGTGCCTGAGTTTACTCAAAAAAATTTAGATCATTATGTGCGAATTCGACGATATGTATTTTGGACCTATCAACAAATTATTAGAGAGTTAAGCGAAGGTAAGCCTCTTCAAGAGATTTATCTAGAATTTATTGATGCTGTGAATCTGCTCGATCTCCCCAGAGATCTGCATCATCAGTTAGCCAATGAAGCTGTGAGGATTGCCTCAGATTTTACTTTTGAGAACTAAATAATTTTAATCGAATGCAATTTTCTATAAAGCAAATCATCAAAGTTGGTCTGTATGGGGTGGCGGTTCTGGTTAGCTTACTACCCATTCTCAACCCTTTTAATGCATTTAGCAGCCTGCAAAATTATTCCTTTGACACCTTTCAACAGCTCTTCCCACGTGAAGTTTACGAAGACGACCCGGTGGTCATTATTGATATTGATGATCGTTCATTGGAATTGGTTGGCCAGTGGCCCTGGTCAAGGACGACCTTAGCTAGACTCACCGACCAAACCTATGCGGCAGCTGCTTTAGGGTTTGATATTGTCTTTGCTGAACCGGATCGAACCAATCCTCGCAATCTCATCAATCAATTCCCTGACAATCTTGCTTTAAAGCAACAAGTGGAGCTGCTTCCTGATAACGATGAAGTATTTGCACGAGCCATCGCCAACCATGGAACTGTGGTATTGGGTGTTGCGGTTAATAATGCAGAAGAAACAACTGAGTTTGCTAAAGCCAAGTTCGGCTTAGTGACCCAAGGGGATAATCCAAATCAATTTTTACCTACCTATAAGGGCTTGAGAAGCAACATTCAAATGTTGGAAGAAGATGCAGCAGGCCTTGGCACCATGAGCATCGGTAACAATGATTCGGTGGTGCGCAGCTTGCCGACCTTTGATCGTGTTGGAGAAACAGTCATTCCAAGTTTAGGTCTTGAGCTTGCCCGCGTTGCCATTGGTGCCTCAACTTTTCAAATCAAAGCTTCCAATGCTTCCAGTGAAGAAGCCTTTGGTGCGCAAACGGGAATTAATAACATCAAACTTGGGCCGTTAACCATGCCGACCACGCCCGATGGACAATCATGGATTTACTTCGCACCTACCGCAGACTTAGTGACTGTCTCCGCTTGGGATGTTTTATCCGGATCGATCGATCCTGATTTCTTTTCAGGGAAAGTAGTATTGGTGGGGACTTCGGCTGCGGGTTTATTTGATCTTCGATCCACGCCAATTGAAAAAAATATTCCAGGAGTCACCATTATCGGTCAATTTGTCCAACAGATTTTTGCTAATGAGTTCTTGCAACGACCCGATTGGTTATTTGGTGCTGAATTTATTGCAGGACTCGTTTTGTCTTTATTAATTACATTCATGATTCAAACTTTGGGCCCCATTGGAGGCTTGACAGTTTTGGGTGTGGGTTCTGGAGGTATTATTGGTGGCAGCTGGTATTTCTTTAAATCCAAACTCTTTTTAGTTGATCCGATTTCGCCTTTAGTTATTATTTTGACTGTTTATGTGGCTGTAACGTTTTTTAACTTCCTATTTACGGAGCTTGAAAGAAGTCGAGTGCGTGGCGCTTTTGCGCAGTATATGTCACCAGAAATGGTGAATCGTCTGGCTGAATCCAATGAGTCCTTAAAACTTGGGGGGGAGCGCAAGGACATGACCATGTTGTTTTCTGATATTCGTGGTTTTACCAAGATATCTGAGCAGTACAAACAAGACCCCGAAGCTCTCACGGATTTGATCAATCGCTTATTAACCACCCTATCCAATGAAATCTTAGAATGCGAGGGAACCATTGATAAGTACATGGGAGACTGCATTATGGCCTTTTGGAATGCGCCTGCCTCGCAAGAAAATCATGCGGAGCTTGCCATTCAGGCTGGCGTCAAAATGCGTAAGGCACTTAAAGAACTTAATGACAAGTTGGTTGGTGAGGGAAAGCTTGCCATGGAAATTGGTATTGGCATCAATACTGGTGATTGTATTGTCGGCAACATGGGCTCGGATAAGCGCTTTGACTATACGGTTTTAGGTGATGCTGTGAATTTAGCGGCACGACTTGAAGGTCAATCAGGTTCGTATGGGGTCAACATTGTTCTAGGTGAGGAAACAGCTAAACAAATGCCGGATTACAAGCTGATTGAGTTAGATTTAATTGCTGTTAAAGGTAAAACTGAGCCAGTGAGAATCTATACCTACTTGAGTGATTTGCATATTGATCAAGCCGCTAAGCTAAAAGAGCCTCAAAATGCTATGTTAGCAAGCTATCGTGAACAGAATTGGGATGCCGCAGAGCGTCATTTGATGATTGCAAAAGCCCAGGCCCCTGAGTTAGAAAAATACTATCAATACTTTCAAGAAAGGATAAATCAATTTAGAATACACCCCCCAAGACATGATTGGAGTGGTGTGAATGTTGCAACAACTAAATAAGGCCTTTATTTTTGCCGTCGCGTTGATCGGAGTGCAGGCTTTTGCATCTGCCATTATTAATATTGAAGATTTACGCCAAGAAGGTGAAATTGGTCTTTTTCAATCCATCTCAGGCAGTGTTGATGCTTCCCGCGGAAACCGTGATCGTGACTATTACACCTTTACTTACCGCATCGATAATAATTCGGATGCGGTAGATTCTTTCTTGGTGCTCAGTCAATCAGAAAGAAAATACATAGGCAATGTCATTGATGAGTCTAATTTTTTTCATGGCCGATTAGTTTTTAAAAATAAATCCAACCTCCATTATGAGCTTTTGGCACAACGCTCAGAAAATCCATTCAGAAATTACAGACAAAGAGAGGTTATGGGTCTAGGACTCAGATACCTGATTAATGATCACGCCAGATTAGGTTTTGCTTATATTAATGAGGATGAAGAAGATCTAAATATGATCAATACCAAAACGGACCGTTTAAATATTTATTTTCACGATGATTTTGAAATTGGTGAGAACATTTTCTTCAATACGACCATTTACGTTCAACCCTCAGTAGATGATTTTAGTGATGATGTTAAATCCAGCGCTATTTTTGCACTTGATTTTGAAGTTAATGAGCAAGTAACGATTTCACTTCAGTACTCAAGGTTTAATGATAACGCTCCTCCAATGAATGCTGATAAAATGGATGAAAGCATTAGTACAAAATTTTCATGGAGCTTCTAGGAGAAATAAATGTTAGATAGTTTTTTAGGTGTAGTTAGTCAGGTTTGGAATGATGGTCTGTATGGCATAGGGATAACTGAACTTATTGTTTCTATTGTGATCCTGTTTAGTGGAATCATAATTCGTGGGGTCTTCATTGCCCGTGTGTTTAAGTGGCTTGAAAAGCTTTCCGATCAGACAGAGTCTGAAGCCGATGATGCTGTGTTAGAGACTCTTGAAAAACCTCTTGGTTACCTGCCTGTCACTGTAGCGCTTTATGTGATAACACTATACTTGCCTTTAAGTGGCACACCTGAGTTGGTTGCTCAAAACATCGTCAAGGCTGCAATTGCCTTTACCATTTTCAGCACTTTATCAAATTCTGTCCAACCAATCTTTGGAATGTTCTCAGCGACAAGCTTGTTGACCGCATCCATGACAATGTGGCTTGAAAGAGCTGCGCGAGTTCTTATTTGGGTTATCGGTATCGGTGTCATCCTTGATATCTTTGGAATTCAAATTGGACCCTTAGTTGCAGGACTTGGTCTATTTTCAGTGGCAGTAGCTCTTGGAGCACAGGACTTATTTAAAAATTTAATTGCAGGAATTTTAATTATCGGTGAAAACCGTTTCCAACCCGGTGACAGGATTGAAATTGAAGGCGAACTTCATGGTGTGGTTGAGAATATTGGATTTCGCTCAACATTAGTCAGGCTCTTTAGCACTGCGCCGATGCTCGTTCCGAACAAAGATCTTGCTGATTTTAAAGTCATCAATCATGGTGCGATGCAGTATCGAAGAATCAGTTGGACTATCAATGTTATTTATTCAACAACTCAAGACCAGTTGGCAAAAATTTGTGAGGAAATTGAAGCCTTTATTAAAAATTCAGATCAGTTTGCTGAAAATCCTCGTCAAGACTCATTTGTAAAAACTGATGAATTTGGAGCCAGTTCAATTGATATCCGAATCCTGTGTTATACCGAGCCCTTAAACCTTACCGATTTTACGAAGGTGAAACAGTCCTTAATTTTTGAAACTATTAAAATAGTACGCGCGAATGGATCCGAGTTTGCATACCCATCAACTTCGGTATACATGGAAAATACTGAAAAAAATCCTGAGGATTATGACGTCGTGCAAGAAGAATCTCATGCACCTCAGAGAATTGATCCTGATTCAGGTGGTGATGATTAAGCTGAGCGGTTTTTAATTGTTTCCTCAAGTTCTCTAAAGAGCACTTCGTGCTCATCAAAGAGTTCTTCGAGATCAGATTTTTTGAGTTCAAAGAGCTTACTATCGTCAGTAGCAACTAGGGTTGCATTTCTGGGTGAGTTTGAGATCAATGCCATCTCTCCAAAAAAATCACCCGGGCCTAGGTAAACAGGATTTTCAAGATCAACTTTGACTTGACCTTGCTCAATAATAAACATCGCATCGCCCTCATCGCCCTTCTTAAAAATCTCCTCATTTTTTTGGAAGAGTTTTACATCGAGCTTTTCGTTGATCTTATTAATTGCACCTACAGGTAATTGCTGAAATAAAGGAATGGCAGCGATGGCCTCAAAAGTAATTAAGAAATTTCTTTTTTGAATCTCCTCATAATAAGCCGATGCCAAGATTGCAGCTGGCAAAGCAAACATTCCAATGCCAATGAACATGGTAAAGCTTGCAAGAATTTTACCCACCTCAGTGCTTGGAACAACGTCTCCATAGCCTACCGTAGTTAACGTCGCTATGCCCCACCACATTGCAGCAGGAATGCTACCAAATATTTCTGGCTGTGCTTCTGATTCAAGAAAATAAATAAGTGTGGAAACAACTAATAAAATGGAGATCACCATCATTTGTGAGCCGAGTAATGCATTGCGTTGCATGACTATGGTCTTGATTAATGTATTGGTAGGGACTAAAAACTTTGAGGTTCTAAAAATTTGAAACAGTCGGAACAATCTCAGCATTCTTAAATCAACCAACCCAACAAAAAGCGCATTAATAAGGACAATGGCATCAACTGCCAAAAGAAAATCAAACTTTCTAATAACAATGACACGAATTAGAAATTCCAAACAGAACAAAGTTATGGTGAGAAGATAAAAAACATCGAAAATTCTCTCCACCGTGCGGGTGAGTTCCATTGAAGTTAGTACCTGATCAGCAATGGATAGAATGATGAGGATGCCAATAATTTTAGAAAAAGTTCCTTCAAAAAAACTTTTGAGATTTTCCATATGCGGATTATAGCCTAGAGCACTCGCGCGGATAAAAAAAATGTGTTTTTACCATGTAAGTTTGTTAGTATTTGAACTCTGCAGACAAGGAGGAGAAATGTTTGAAATTTATAAAGATAGGGCTGGTAAACATCGTTTTAGACTAAAGGCTAAAAATGGAGAAAATATCATTGCATCACAAGCTTATGCATCCCGGGCGACTTGCATGAAAGGCATTAAATCAGTTGCCAAACATGCTGCTACAAAAGATAACTTCAAAACCAAAGAAACTCGTGGCGGTAAATGGAGTTTTAATCTAGTAGCTGGAAATAACAAAGTGGTCGCAACATCACAAAGTTATGCCGATAGGTCTTCAATGAATAAAGGCATTAAGAGCGTGATGACCAATGCACCCAAGTTAAAAATCTCTTAAGGCGCTTCAATGATCAGCGATCAAAATGTATTAGTTGTAACTATATGTGTTTTGGTTGGTCTGCTGATTTGGGGTCGCTGGCGTTATGATGCTGTAACTTTAGTAGCACTGGCTGCTTTGGTTCTTTTTGAAGTCATTCCAATTAATAGCGCTTTTTCAGGGTTTGGTCATCCTGCAGTTATTATTGTGGCTTTAGTACTATTGATCAGCAGGGGCCTACAAGAATCTGGTTTTGTTGGATTAATAGGTGGGCAACTTTCCAAAATCCCATTAAGTGAGAATCAGTTTTTGCTAGTCATTCTAGTAACTGCTGCCGCATTGTCCTCGTTTATGAACAACATTGGAGCCATGGCAATACTTCTGCCAGTAACCATAGCCGTATGCCAGCAAAATAATTGGAATCCACCAAAATTTTTAATGCCGCTGGCTTTTGCAAGTATTTTGGGGGGGATGAATACCATGATTGGAACCCCGCCCAATATTATTATCTCCCAATACAGAGAAACCTATACAGGAACCAGCTTTAATTTCTTTGATTTTTCTTTTGTGGGTGTTGCTGTAAGCCTGTTGGGTGTTGTCTTCATTGCTTTTCTTGGTTATCGCCTGGTCAAAGTAAGGCAAGAAGCTGGCGATGAAATTAAGTTAATTGATCTGAAAAACTATTTGTTTGAAGTCAGAGTAAAAAAAGACAGTAAAGCGATTGGCAAAAGATTATCTGAAATTAAAAAAGTAGCAGGTCCAGAAACTGAAGTGCTGGGCATTGTTAATGAATCTGGTGCGGTCAGCAAGGTCTCAATGGTCACTAAGTTTGCCCATAATCAGGTGCTTGTGATTAAAACCTCGCCAGATGATATTTCAAGATTGCAAAGCGATCTTGATTTAGAGATTTCTGAGGATCTTAACACCATTAAAGAATCTGATCTTGAAGAGATTGAGGTCATGGTCACAGCATCCTCAAGACTCATTGGTCGTAAACAAGAATTTTTAAAGCGCTTAGCCTCAGAAGATCTGGCTCTGCTTGGACTTTGGCGACAAGGGGCGAAGTTTAGAACCAGGCTTTCACGTGAAATTTTTAGGGTTGGGGATGTGCTTTTACTGGGCGTGCGATCCATTGATGAGGAAGGAGTTAAAGAGCGGATTAAGCACTTAGGTCTCATGCCACTGATGCAGCGAGAAATGCAGGTCATCCCCAGTCGCAGTCGACTGTTAAAGAGCATTATTTTCTTTGTGACGTTCTTGCTGCTTGCTGCCTTTAACGTTATCAATATTGTGATTGCTTTCTTATTGTGTGTCCTTGCATTTATTGGGGTTAAAGTCCTTAACGGAAACCTTTACCGAAGTATTGAATGGCCCGTCATTGTGATGTTAGCTGCAATGATACCAATCGGCCAAGCACTCGAAACGACAGGAATCTCTAATAACATTGCGATGTTTATTTCAGGCTATACCGAAGCCTTACCTGTCTACATGATCATACTTTTAATTCTTGTGGTAACCATGTTTGTCTCAGACATCATTAATAATGCTGCCACAGCCATTATCATGGCGCCGATTGCTGCAAATATTGCCTCTCAACTGGGCGCTCCTGTAGAACCTTTTTTAATGGCAGTTGCCGTGGGAGCAAGTTGCGCTTTTCTCTCACCCATTGGTCACCAATGTAATACCCTGGTTATGGCACCGGGAGGATATAAGTTTGGAGATTACTGGAGACTGGGATTACCCCTAGAAATAGTTATTGCAGCTATTTCAGTGCCAATGATTATGTACGTCTGGTTTTAATCAGATAGTAAGGCTAGATTTTCAATAAACTTATAAATATCTTTTCTAAAAGTTGATTCATCGCCGTTTTCTTTGGTAATTGGAGATGTGACGCCACCTTCACCAACTTTCATAATCTTTGAACTCTCAAGAAAGTCCCAAACCGCTAAAGTCACATCCGTATCACCAATCTCTTTTAACCATTTAAACTCTCTAAAATCTTGAGTATCACCAGGAATGGGATCGTACTTAGTTATTTTTGTAACCACCACATCATTATCCCGATCTACAAAAATGTATTGTCCAAATTTACCACTGGCAAAAAAGATTTCATGATTTTCATCATCGGCGGCCATCCACCAATGCAATGAATACCCACCCTGTCTTGGCGCTTTAAATCTCCACGAAGTACTAAAGGTCTCATCAATGAAACCTTTTGGGACTAACGATTNATTATTCCAGTTGCCGTTTCTTGCAAATAATAATCCAAACCTTGAAAAGTCTCTCGCGCTCATGTCTATGCAACAGTAGGTCATGACATTTCCTTGACCATCCTTCCATAACGTTGAGTTTTGGATGCCAATGGGCTGTAAGATTCTATTCTCTAAAAGCTGGTCTGCAGACTGACCGGTTGCCGCTTCTATGATAGCTGCCAATAACATTGAATTAACATTGTTGTATTCCCATTTTGATCCAGGTTTTTTTTCTAATGGGACATTTAAAGCATATTGAAGTTGATCTTCGTTTAGAAACATTGTCTCGTGTTGAGTCTCTGGATACTGTAGACCGCTTTCCATATCAAGAATATTTCTTATGGTAATAACTTTGCGCTCATCTTCTTTGTAAACAGGCAGGTACTTGTAAACTGGATCATCAAGACTTTCTATTTCACCTTTCTGAATAGAAATACCAATCAATGCAGCATAGAAACTTTTTGCAACTGACCATGAGGTGCCAAAAGAGTCTTGATTATAATTTTCAGCGTATCGCTCACTTATAATTTTCCCATTTTTGATAACTACCAAAGCCTGAGTTGCAGGATCTTTAAATGCAATGTCTTCAAGAGCTTTAAGCCTTAACTCATTTACATTTTCTAGCGATGCACTGGATACCTCCCAGTTTTTATCTGGAAAGTATGCAGCTACCGCTACAGTTGAAAAAAAGCATGCCGACAAACTCAAAAGTAAATGTTTCATAAAGATCCTTAAGTGGTAGACCCGAGCAGATTTGAACTGCTGACCTCTGCCATGTCAAGACAGCGCTCTAACCAACTGAGCTACGGGTCTAGGACGAACTATTTTAAACGAGGTTAATTCAAAGGCAATAAGCTTGAGGCCAAAAAAAAAGGAGGCAGGGCCTCCTTTTTCCTGAGAAAAGATAATACTACTTATCGTCGTCGTCACCGAGAATCGCGTCTTTAACGCTCTCAGCAACATCCTTAACCCCTTCAATAGCAGCATCAACTGTTTCACCAACAGTTTCAACCACTTCTTCGGCTACGTCTTTGACGCCTTCAGCAACTTCGCTAGCAACATCAACAACACCTTCAACTGCTGCAGAAGCTGTTTCCACTGCTCCTTCAACAACCTCACCTGCTACGTCTGCTACTGCGTCAACTGCTGCTCCAGCTGTTTCAGCTACGCCTTCAACAACTTCTTTAGCGGCACCAACAACATCGCCTTCTTTNAATTCATCTAAAACTTCTTTTCCTGCTTCAGCAACTTCGCCAGCTACATCTTTAACGCCTTCGATAGCAGCATCAACTGTTTCACCAACAGTTTCAACAACTTCGCCAGCAACTTCTTTAGCTGTATCTACTACTTCTTCAGCAGTTTCTTTAACGCCTTCTGCAGCAGCAGATGCTGTTTCAACAACACCTTCGACCGCTTCACCGGCTACATCGCCAACAGCACCAACAGTTTCTTTGGTGACGTCTGCAACACCTTCAATAGCGTCTTTAGCGCCATCGACAATTTTGTTATCTTCGCTCATAAATATCCTCTTAAAAAAATTTAATATTCTCATGACTTTTTGTCAGTTTTCCTCAAAAAGGGTACATAGATTAACAATTTCTGATCAAAAACAAAAGCAATTCTAGTAAATTTAAGTAAATTTAAAACGTTTTTTTGATTAATTTCTTTGTTTAATGAAGGATTCAGTTGCATTCAAAATAGTTTGGTCCTCCGAATCTTTCAATTTTTCTATTTCTGCAAGGATTTTTTCAGTTGAACCCCAGGGCCCTTCCTCATTCAAACGCTCATTTAGAAAGTCCTCATACCTTTTTTGCATGTCTTCGGGAGCCTCTGACGGATACATTTGACAAATCAACCTTTCAGCAAAGAGTCTAAAACGCTCGTCTTCAATGTTTCTTGCAATTTTAATTCGGTAGGACGGCTCTTCAATACGGTGAAAATCGTCCATTAACTCCTTATCGGAGGGTTTTGGGAAGCCCCCTGCGTATATGAGCTGTTCAATATGTTCAGGTTCTTTGAAATTGAAAATACGATCTGCCATCGCATCGCTCACCAATGTATGAAAGTCAGTATTCTTTTTGACAAGCTCAGCCCTTTTAATAAGAACATTAATATCCATATCAAATATTGCATTATCTTCAATAATTTCTTGAGGACATATGGGAATGGTTTTATTAATTTTATATTTTTTAAGTGGTCCATCACGCCCTCCTTTATGAACCATGCTAAAGATATCCGAGGTTTCCAAAGAAAAAATCTCTTCGGGATCAAAACTTAGATCAAAAAACACAATTTCATTAGGTCGAGTAGCATCTGCCCCGCAAATAACTACAGGATATCTAAAACGTTCGCGACGGTACACTTCTCCTAGTGCTAAAAAGGTTTTGCAATTAATGGCAGCTTGCATGCCTGGTTTGGTCGCAGTCGAGATAAAAAAATCAATCCACTCCGGTATTTTGCCATCTATAATTTTTAGGAGCTCTAACATCAATCTGCAGTCGGCTATCGCATCATGCGCGTCATCATTGCTAATGCTGTTTGCAGCCGCTAAATCTTCAAGCTTTAAACTAATGCGCGGACCGCCATCGTGTAAAGGAATTTCAATTACATTATCAAAATAACATGCAAGGTTTTGCAGCATTAAAAAAAGATCAAGCCTGCCGTTGCCATTGGTATTGGTTAAATAGATATCTAACAGGTTCCAATAAAATTGTCTTCGAATTAATTCCTCATCGAATGCATGACCGTTATAGGTCACAAAAGTGCCTGGACCGTCTACCGTCCACTCACGCCACTGGCGATGCAAGTCGCTCATCATCTGATAATGCGAAGTATTTGATTTAAATAACTCAATTTTTTTGTTGGTTAGCATAGCTTTGGGTTGAGGATTAACCCATGGGAGTGGTCTGCACCCAATATTTTGTTGCGCTAATTCTTCAAAACTACGATTGGTTTGGATGGAGCCGCACTGCAGAATCTGAGAAAAATCTTTCTGAATCCCCGAGGTCTCTGTATCGTAAAAGATCAGATTGGCTTGCAATGCTCTATCGCTTAACTTCTGGAAATTTCAGATGATTCCACCTGATCATCTTGAACTGCATGTTTACCAAGCTCATATCGAGCAACCGCTCTTCTGTGAACCTCGTCCGGTCCATCAGCCAAGCGAAGGGTTCTCATGCCAGCGTACATTCTTGATAGTGGAAAAACTTGAGAAACTCCAGCTCCTCCATGAATTTGAATTGCACGATCAATAATCTTGCAAACAATATTAGGAACCGCCACTTTAATTTGAGCAATCTCACTGGCTGCAACCTTATTGCCGACGGTATCCATCATATGAGCAGCTTGAAGAGTTAATAATCGAGCCATATTCAACTCAATTCTTGAATCAGCTATCACATCAAAGTTTCCGCCAAGTTGGGCAATGGGTTTGCCAAATGCAACACGGGTTTGGCCACGTCGACACATCATCTCAATGACTCTCTCACCCATACCTATGGCCCTCATACAATGATGAATTCGTCCTGGCCCAAGCCTGCCTTGAGCAATTTCAAAACCCCTACCTTCACCCAAAAGCATGTTTTCTTTAGGGACCCTTACATTGTCAAACTTTAGGTGCGCATGACCATGAGGAGCATCGTCCCAGCCAAAAACATGCATCATCTTACGAGTTTCAATACCTGGAGTATCGGTGGGCACAAGTATCATTGAATGTCGCTTATGTCTTGGTGAATCAGGATCTTGATCAGTGACACACATGAAAATAATGATCTTACATCTTGGGTCTCCAGCACCAGAAGTCCACCACTTTTCACCATTAATCACATACTCATCGCCATCAAGCACTGCAGTGGCTGCCATGTTGGTGGCATCGGATGAAGCAACGCCTGGCTCAGTCATACCAAAAGCTGACCTAATTTCTCCATTTAACAAAGGCGTTAGCCACTCGTCTTTTTGAGCCTGACTTCCGTATCTAACCAAAACCTCCATGTTTCCTGTATCAGGTGCTGAACAATTGAAAACTTCGGATGCAATTCCAGATCGACCCATTTGTTCTGCTAAATGTGAGTACTCAAAATTAGTCAGCCCGGCTCCAAGCTCGCTTTCAGGAAGAAAGAGATTCCACAGTCCAGCTTTTTTTGCCTTCTCTTTCATTTCTTCAATGATGGGCGGGACGCACCATCTGCCACCCTCTTCTACCTGCTGTTCATATAGAGATTCATTAGGAATAATTTCCTTGTTAATAAATTCAGTAACCTGATCTAATAAAGATTGAGTTTTTTTGCTAAGTTCAAATTTCATTTTTTTTCCTGGTTATAATAATAATATCATTCATCAAAGGCTTGTTGACTCATGGATGAACAAATTTCATTAAATTCTTTTATGGTTTCAGAAATGATTTCTTTCACAGGCTTCATGCTGCTGATTAATCCAACTGATTGGCCTGAAAGTGCAGGAGCTGCATTCATGTTACCTCCAAAATATAAATCCTGAATATTCATCATTGCGCTCATGTCCATCTCACCCGATTCGTAGATAGGCTGGGTGTAATCTGTTTTCAGTGCTCGAATACAAGGCTTACCTTTTTTATTTAATATCCAAGTACCCTGCTCATCCGAATTGATGATGTGGTTTTTAAAGTTTTCGTGCACTGGGCTTTCTTTGCAAGAAACAAATCGAGTACCCATTTGAATGCCTTCTGCACCTGCTGCAAATGCCGCTGCCATACCGCGCCCATCCACAATCCCTCCTGCAGCAACAATTGGAAGATTGGTAATATTTCTTATGGCTTGAATTAATACAAACAGCCCAACTTCCTCAGGACTTTTAAAACCACCGCCTTCGGTTCCCTCAATAACCAATCCATCAACACCAGCATCAACTGCTTTCTTTGCTCCTGCGACGTTAGGCACAGCATGAAAAACTTTAATTCCTGAATCTTTGAGGATATGGATGTACTTGGCGGGATCACCTGCGGAAGTGGTAACAAACTTAATACCAGCATTCAAAACAACATCAATCATGGATTCATCTTTTAAGAAAAGGAGTGGTAAATTTACTCCAAAAGGCTTATCCGTTAAGTCAGCCATTGCCATGATTTCATTCTTGCAGTTTTCAACTTCGCCTGAGGATGTTTCAATGATACCAAAGCCGCCAGCGTTCGATACTGCTGAAGCAAGCTTACTTCTTGCAATCCATCCCATGGGAGCTTGAATGATTGGATATTTTGAGCCTAGGATCTGAGTTACTCTATTCATGGTGTTTAAGGAAGTATTGGCACATAGTATGTCACTATATTTAGACCCTAACAATCCTTTATTTCTATTATACAAATTGCTAAGATGACTTTATAAGTTTGATGAATAACATAGTCCCAATAACTAATCCCTAACTCTAGTCCAAAATGAAAATTAGCTCCTTTGATTTGAACCTTTTCGTGATCATGAACGCTATTTATACAGAGGGAAGTTTGACCAAGGCAGCAGAGGTTGTTGGAATAACACAACCTGCAGTTTCAAATGCACTTGCTAGGCTTAGAGAAAGATTTAATGACGACTTGTTTGTTAGAACCGGGACAGGAATGGTTCCAACACATAAAACCGAGCATATGATCAATGATGTTCAGCACGCTTTGAGTCTGATGCAGAAGAGCGTGAATGAGCCTGATGAATTTGATCCAAATACTTCTCAACGTACTTTTAGAATTTCTCTTGGTGATATTTCTGAAGGCAGAATATTGCCTTTTCTATTGGAAAGAATTAATAAAACTGCTCCAAAAATTGCAATTGAAAGTTTTTTCACAACTCGTGAAGATTTAGTGCATGCGCTTGCCACCAACGAGCTCAACTTTGCAATTGATCCTGTGATTCCTAGATCAAAAGATGTGCTTTCAAAAAAAGTCTTTGAAGATAGATTTGTTTGTGCGCACAGAGCCAACCACCCACTCACAAAACTGCCTAATTTTGATATGGATGCCTTGCTTGCTCAGAAATTTATTAATATATCTAATCGTAAAAGAGGGCCAGCCNTNATNGATNTNGANTTATCAAANATTCANNTGCAACGNGANGTTGCNCTNNGAGCACANCANTTTCTAGTGACNCCAGANATNGTTCGATCAACTGATTTAGTNTTGGTNTGNTCNCAAAGTTTNGCTAAAAAACATGGNCTTCAATTCGAGGAACTNCCTCTNGATGTTCCNCCNGTTGAACAATANCTNATCTGGCACAGCAGTGATGATAATGACGGTTCTCACATATGGATGAGAGAGNTGATCACTGAAGCTTTTNATGCNGCNAAAACAAGTTAATTTTTTCCAGCAATACCGTAATAATTAAAACAGGCTATTTTGGGTCCTTTGATGTATTTCTTTTGNAATTGATCAAATTTAAATCCTGACCTTAAAATCATATCTTCAGTATTNCGATTTATATTGCAGCCNCCTGCCAATTTACTCCAAATAGGATTNATTCTNTGTTGCCATCTGCGCACTGACTCCTCTGGAGAAATNCCGTGCTCNGTAAAAAATAACTTACCNNTGGATTTAAGAACTCTTTTAATTTCTTTTAGTGCTTTNATCGGATCAGGNATAGTGCATAANCTNTAGCCCACTACAACTGAATCGAAGGTATTATCTTNAAAANTAATTTCNTCAGCAGAGCCTTCCATNACCTCAACAGGAATATTCATNTCAATGATTCTTCTTTTTGCAATNTCNAGAGAACTAATTGNTGGGTCAATACCTTTAACTGANNTAACTTTATCAAAATCATAAAACTCAAAATTTAAACCNGTGCCGACGCCTATCTCTAAAACNTCTCCCGATGCATGAGGGAATATNTGTGCNCGCTTATTTTGAAATCCTTCTTGNGAGCAAACNCAATCAAGAAACTTGGGNAGAATGTATGTTTCGTAAANACTCATCCGCCGCTTAAATCATGNCCTGATCTTGCAACCAATCCTCCGTCGCAAGTNATNGTTTCACCAACNGTAAAAGCTCCNGCTCTGGAACANAAAAATATTGTNAATCCAGCAATATCCTCTGGCGTGCCTACTCTNCTTCTNGGGTTTGCTTTCGCAATACCTGAGTAATCATGACCAACTGCAGGCCCAAGCATATTGCTTGGAAANGGACCNGGAGCAATTGCATTNACAATGATATCTTCNTTTACTANTTTTGCTGANAGCACTCTTGTTAAATGATGCACNGCTGCTTTTGAAGGCCCATAGGGNTAGGTTTCAAATACTGGNGTNTTAATGCCATCAATTGATCCCACATTGATAATTCTTGANGGGTCCTCATTATCNGCATTAANCCTGAGAAGNGGTAAGAGTTGTTGNGTGACAAAAAATAAGCTTTTTACATTCAAATCCATCACNCGGTCCCACCCTTCTTCAGAAAATGTATCNAGNGGTTCTGCCCACGCAGCGCCNGCATTGTTAATTAAGAAATCTACTGAAGATTCCCTGGTTTTNAGTTCATCTGCAAACTCNANAATNCCANCATGAGAGCTTAAATCTGAGGNTATCGCAATNCACTCTTGTCCNTATTGATCAGANAGTTCTTTAGCCTTATCAATTAATNGTCCTGCTTTTCTAGCAGTTANATAAACNTTNACNCCNTTAGCCAAAAAGCCAGCNGTAATCATCTCACCTATGCCTCTTGATCCACCNGTNACAACTGCTGTTTTGCCCTCAATACTAAATAATTNATCTAACTTCATTGTGTTNNTTATTTTGTTTCCTGTTGAATCTAATATTAATTCTTTGTATTTGCAATTAAAATGCTCAGATGTTGTTGCTGCATAATTTTCTTATTCTTTGTTTTGGATTGGCTATTCTTATTTGGGGTGCGGATAGNTTTGTNGCTCAATCATCAATCATNGCCAAAAGAATTGGTGTNAGCGATTTAATCATTGGATTNACTNTNGTNGCATTTGGTACNTCAGCTCCTGAGATCTTCATTGGTATCTCNGGTATTTTTAATGAAAGNGCAGCTTTATCGCTTGGCACAGTNATNGGNTCAAANATNTCAAATATTGCTTTAATATTTGGNATNGCTTGCTTTTCTCTNAGNAAACAAATNACTGACTCTCTNATCAACCTACTGCCATTTGTGATTTCATTTGTATGGTTAGGAATTGCTTTATTTAATGGAAAAATAAATCATATCGAAGCAATTGTTTTTATTGGGATATTAGGTCTCTTCCTTTTTACCCTTTTCAAATCCAATGATTTAAATGGAGAAAATATTCAAAATCAGGCCAACAGCATATTTAAAGATATCGTTTGGCTGTCTATTGGATTAATTGGATTAATTTTTGGATCACATCTTTCTGTTACACATGCCGAGAATATTGCTTTAATCCTAGGAGTCCCTGAAATGATTATTGGCTTAACAATCCTTGCTCTAGGCACAAGCCTTCCCGAGTTAGCTGCAAGTGTTGCTGCTTTACTAAAAAAGAAGGCTCAGATGGTGGTGGGTAACATCATTGGTTCAAATATATTCAATCTAGTATTTGTGGTTCCAATGATTGGGTTTTTTTCTACTTTAGCCTTAGAAAATACAATTTTTGTAAGAGATTTTCTGGTATTAGCTCTATTGAGTACTGCGTTTTTAGCAGCAATTATGGTGCTTAAATTTGCTGCCTTTAAGGGATGGGTAATGAAATTCTTTGGTTTAACTTTCGTTAGTAGCTACATCGCCTACATCATNCNTCTTAGCGGGNTGATTTAAAGTTCTNAAATAGATCATAAAAAATATTGAAATAAAAAAAGTTGCTACTTCAAAAATAAAAAAGCTATTTAAAAAACCNGGTGCTGTAGGTATTAANGATAAAAGATAACGACCGGCTGCAATTGANAANGTTAAAAAGGCNAGGANAAATAGTGCTTTATTAGCTAAATATTTACTNAAAAGNCCNANCAANCAAAATATTCCTACCATCAAGTTTATTCCNCCATACAATCCTGCTACCTCNGAGTAGCCTATTGGTGCTGATACNCTAAGACCAACAGCCAACATAAAAGAAGGAATATCAAATTCTAAAATTTCTCTAACNGGCTCGATAACGGCCCANGCACCTATTCCAAAATAAAGAATAAAATATAAAAATAAGTAAATTCTTAANAGCCAGATCATTATCTANANNATTTNATTTTTTCGCTTATTGTGAGCCCTTCTCANNAGCAGTATACCTAGGNTAGTAATTATAAAGAAGATTACACTAATTGTATGAATCCCCATGGTAAAAAATGAAATAAATANNGTTAATGNCCATGCNCTNTAAGNNACNAANATTGGCCAAATTGGCGAGGTAGGATTTCTTCCAGAAAAATACCTNACAACAAAATACANCATAGTAAGATAAAAAGCTGGCATAACGGTTCTNTGCCTAAATTCNTNGAGTAGTTCAGGATCAATGNNNACTGCNAAGTAAGGCACATCAAANGANTCNTANAAGAANANTAANCCAATTGCNTGGANTNCNATCCAAGTGGANGCAATNANTANAAAGATGTTTGTAAGCCTATCCATAATTCAAACCNCTCTTGTAAAATANTACNTTTTACAGCGAAATNGTGCTTATGAATAACCAATTTAGTGGAAGAATCGAAAATCCTCAAGTNATTGAGNANCTCATTGCAGATAAAAATTCAAATAAATTATTTGTTTTNGGCGCAAATTGGTGCCCNGATGCTATGAATTTACTGCAAAAACTTAANGATAGAAGCGNAAAAAAAATNCTNGATAATCAGTTTATTACCTACTTCATAGATGTTNAAAANTATTCNATNAATATGGANATTTATAAATCTTTTGGTATGGAGGCAATTGAAGGCATACCTAGAGTTTTTTTGGTAAGTAAAAGTGGNANAGTNTTAAATTTAGANACNAATGATNANTGGAGAGATTCAAGAAATATTCCTGATGCGGAGTTTGTAAAGTACTTACAAAGCTTCAGCTCTGAATTATAAATTAACGTTAATCCTCAGCAGCTTCTTGTGATATCCCGGTTAGTTTTGCCTGTGAAATTATGTAAGCTTGAATTTGGTTTGCCTGCTCGAGACTTAAGACGTCTTTAAATGATGCCATTCCTTTTTCTGAATGCATGCCTCCCAAGATAACTCCCAAGAAAGTTTTGTGGCCGACCTCATCTAGATACCTTAAGTCAGGAATAACTCCACCTCCAATAACTCCTGCACCATGACAAAACTGGCAATGTTCATGATATTCATACTCGCCTCGAGCAATAGTGAGGGCATCTGTTGTCATTGAAGGTACTACCGGGTTAACTTTTGCAATGGATTGAACTGGCGGACTCATCTCCTCTCCACCTAACTTAAAAACAAGCATGCGACCATTTTGTGCTGGGTTTTTATTTGCAGATGGAAATGCTCCCGCTAAGGCATAAGCTCCTCCATAACCAACTTGAATGGCAATATATTGCTCTTCATTAATCATGTAAGTGATCGGTGGGGCGATTATTCCTTGCCCAGTATCAACACTCCACAATATTTCTCCGGAGGCAGCATCAAAAGCAATAAATCTTCCATCAGACGTTCCTTGAAGCACCAAGTCTCCAGCAGTTGATAAAAGTCCTCCGCTCCACGGTCTTTGATACTGCTCACGCCAAACTTCTTTTTGAGCAACTGGATCCCACGCTAATAAATACCCAAATGTAGCTTTATCAACCATAGCCAACTCATCTGGATTTTTAGGTAAATAAGTCATTTCGATCTGTTGCCCTGTATTCCACGTCTTTGGATTGTATTCAAAGTCTTTATCATGGCTGTAAACGAAAAGCATTTCTTGAGCTGGAATGTAAACAAGTCCAGTATCAGGGTTAAAGGCCATGGGTTGCCAGTTATGGCCGCCAAGTGGACCAGGAGTTGTTAATGCTGGGGTATCAAAATAATTGTTTGCTGGATTTTCGACCGGTCTTCCTGTTTCCATATCAACATGAGTAGCCCAGTTAATTGGCACATAATTCTCAGCTGATATTAATTCACCATTCGTTCGATCAATCACATAAAAGAAACCATTTTTTGGGGCCTGCATAATAACTTTTCGCATTTGGCCATTAATTTCAAGATCGGCAAGGATCATATGTTGAGTGGCTGTGTAATCCCATGAATCCCCAGGAGTGGTCTGATAATGCCACTTATAATCTCCCGTATCTGGATCCAGGGCTACAATGGATGAAAGGTATAAATTATCCCCTCCTCCAGGGCTTCTGACGTATCTATTCCATGGCGAACCATTACCTGTACCAATATATAAAGTATCAAGGGCTGGGTCATAGGCCATGGAATCCCAAACAGTTCCACCGCCACCGTATTCCCACCATTTTCCACCCGACCAGGTTTTGGCAGCTATCTCCATTTCAGGAGATTCAAAAGGCTCATNAGGGTTGCCTGGAACAGTATAAAACCTCCATAATTCATCACCACTNTCAACGTCATAGGCGGTAACATAGCCTCTTACTCCAAACTCACCACCACCGTTACCAATGATTACATTTCCCTTAACAATTCTAGGGGCTCCGGTTATCGTGTATGGCCTTGATTTATCAATCGTTAAAATGCTCCAATTTTCAGTGCCAGTATCTTTATCTAATGAAATTAATCTGCCATCTATCGTCCCAAAAAAGATAGAATTTTCATAAAGAGCTACGCCTCTATTAACAACATCGCAGCAAGCATTATTTGCCCAAGCACGTTCAACCTGAGGATCATGAGTCCAAAGCAAATCACCCGTTTTTGCATCCAGTGCATGCACTACACTCCATGGCGCTGTTATAAACATGACTCCATCTTTTACAATTGGAGTAGTTTCATGACCTCNATTTGTNCCGGTCTCAAAAGACCAAGATAATCCAATCTGATCTACGTTAGAGGTATTAATTTGATCCAATGGGCTGTGCCTTTCTTCTGCATAAGTTCTCCCATGCAATAACCACTCATNNGGANTGGAGTTAAAATCAACTANTGGATTTTTTGAATCAACNGCNTCGCTACAGCTGAAAATTAAAAANAGTAATGGCAGGACAAGGAAATNATTTTTCATACAAAGATTCTAGCAAAAAAATCATTGTTATTTAATTTAAGAAGNTNTGATTATTTTNCTAACTTTTTTAGTCTTGATGATANGAGATTTAACTTCAAGTTATTTGCAGANCCAACNGATGAAGCATTTGTTTTTGAAGACAAACTTTTATGCTTGTNAGGATTATTCTTTACNGACCTATAAGCATCTCTAAAAGGNATGCCTTGCTGAACAAGNGCATTTGCCTGGTCAGTCATTTGCATATCAGANTCAATCATCTCCGCAGCTCTCTTTTTATTGATTTTTAATGATNTNATTAATGCAGGTGCCAGAGAAAATGAAGATTCGCATAGATTAAATGCATTAATGATTGCTCCTTTAGATATCTGNAAATCCCTGTGATAGCCGCTAGGAAGTGAAATCAAGTTCTCAATTTCAGCATAATAACCTGCCAGTTTTGCNTAATTCGCTCTCATTATCTCAACGGTATCAGGGTTTGACTTATTGGGCATAATAGAAGATCCAGTCGTAAATTCNTTACCAATCTTGATTAAATTAAATTCAGTTGAAGTAAATAAGCTGAGATCCCATGATAATTTTCTTAAATCCAAGAAAGGTTGCTTCAAAGCACCTAAAATTTCTAAATCCATTTTGCCTCTGCTATTTTGAACATATAAAGCATTTACTTGAGGCCTTTTGAAGCCTAGCTTTTTAGTTGAAAGCTGTCTTTTGATAGGTAAATTAACTCCATAGCCTGCAGCTGTTCCAAGGGGATTAATATTAATCCAATCTGAAATTGCATCCAATAACTCAACATCATCTAAAAATGCTTCTACATAAGAAGAAAACCATAATCCCCAGGTTGATGGCATTGCTCTTTGCAGATGGGTATAACCAGGCATTGGCAAATATTCATTTTGCTTTGACTTACTCAAAAGTTCTTTTGCCAGCTTTAGAACTGAATCCCTAATAATTTTTAAATAGTGTTGTTGATAAAGTCTAAGGGCAACCAGTACCTGATCATTTCTACTTCTCCCGGTATGTATCTTCTTACCAATATCTCCAAGCTCCTTGATTAATAGATATTCAATAGCCGAGTGACAGTCTTCAAATTTTTTATTAAGAGTTAGCTTGCCGGATAAAAAATCTTTTTTAATTTTCTTAAGCTCTCTTTTTAACAAAGAAGCCTCATTTCCAGCAAGTAGTTTTATCGCAACCAATTCCTCAATGTGCGCGATGGATGCATCTAAATCAAATATAAATATCTCATTATCAAGACGTATGTCTTCACCACTTAAAAAAGTATCTACTTTTTGATTTATTTTTTGATTCTTAGAGTTCCAAATTTTCATAGTTTCTATCTCTTCTTCAATCCTAATTTTTCGTCAAAATTCATTGCATTGTTCAAATTTTGTATGGCTTGTGATGCTGCTCCTTTTAGTAGATTATCAATTGAACAACAAAAGCTTAATCGCTTTTTTGATTCATCAATATTAAATCCACCTATCATGGCATTGGGTGTGTTGATAACCTCTAATATCGAAGGGAATTCTTCTTTGATAACTATAAAAGAATGCTTATCATAAAAATCATCAAAGATATTCCTAGTTTCTTGCAAAGAACATTGGCTTTTTAAAGAAAAATTTCCAGTGATTAAAATTCCTCTAAAGAAATTTGCTACATGGGGCATAAAGTTTATTTCCCTTTGCATATGAAAACTTACCTCTCGTTCATGAATATGGTTGTTAAGCGAATAGGGAATAATATTATTTTTTAATTTATCAGGATCATTTCTATCATTTGGAGTTGCGCCCGCTCCGCTGTATCCAGAAATCCCAAAAAAATTTACCTCTCCATCAATCATGTAGTTTATGGGTGCAAGCATTAATTGCATTGCTGTTGCATAGCAACCTGGATTGCTTATCTTATTTCCACCAATGGTCTTAGTTAACTCGGGAACACTGTAGTGCCATTCACCATCAAAACGATGATCAGCACTCAAATCAAGAATAATAGCTTCAGAGTTTTGTTTGGATATCTTGTCAGCCCATTTGGCGGCTTCATTGTTTGGAAGAGCCAAAACAATCACATCCTCCTCAACAAACTCAGTATTTTCATCAAGCAAGGCATAAGTTTTTTCAGGCTTGCGCTCATCGATCATGATTTCCTTGCCTGCCACTGATGATGAAAATGCTTGTGCAAGTTCAAATTGCGGATGAGAATCAATAAGCTTGATAAGCTCTTGGCCAGTAAATCCTCTTCCTCCAATGATGCTAATTTTCTTTGGCATGTTAATAACTGATGGTTTGCTGTTTTGATACTGCAAAATTAATGCACTCATTTAATTTGCTGTAGTCATTAATTCCCATCCAGAAAATATCCCACTCTCCTGTTTTTTGATATCCATCTGCCATGGAAAGGTAGAATTTATTGATTGGATTATTTGATTTA
>NHFF02000013.1 GCA_002172535.2 Gammaproteobacteria bacterium TMED104
CCAAAGCAATATGGCAATCCTTCATCACAATGTAACGACCCACAACATTAAGTTAAACGGTAATAAGGCAGAAGGAGAAACTTATATTATTGCTTTCCACAAAGTAAAGGATGAAGCTAAAGGCCATGATGTTCTCATTGGTGGGAGATATTTTGATAAATATGAAAAAAGAAAAGGGGTTTGGAAGTTTTCTAAAAGGGTGGTTGATGCAGATTGGGTTTATGTAAACGAACCCTCAGAAGTTAATCTTGAACATCCGATGATTCAAGGAGCAAATATTGGAACCTCAGACCCGACAGATCCTTTGTATTTTCATTTAAAAAGCTTCAAAAGAGGACTTAGGACTTAAATTAAGTTAGTTAGCTCTCTAAAGTGTTTTCTGCAATAAACTTTGTATGTATCATTTCCACCAATCTGTATTTTTTCACCTGCAGTAATCACCTTGCCAGATTCATCCACTCGAACCACCATGGTTGCTTTTCTTCCGCAGTCACATACAGTTTTTAGCTCGATCAGATTATCTGCAAGTGCAAGCAATTCCGAGCTTCCCTCAAAAAGCTCTCCTCTAAAATCTGTTCTGATTCCATAACACATCGATGGGATATTAAGAGTATCGCTTATCTTGCAAATTTGCCTAACTTGATCTTTTGTTAGAAATTGAACTTCATCAATCAATATTGCATCAACCTTTTTTTCGTTTTTAAAGTTCTGAACATACTCAAAAAAATTAAAACTCGTATCTACTGAGATTGCATCAGCAATCAGGCCAATTCTAGAGTGAATCTTATTTTTATTTGCATCTGCATCTACTTTAGGAAGAAAGAGCAATGTATCCATGCCTCTTTCATTATAGTTATAGTTTGATTGAAGTAAGGCAGTAGATTTACCCGCATTCATGGTTGAATAAAAGAAATGAACTTTTGCCAAGGTTTATGCAGTATCTGGAATCTCAGAGTAAAACTGACTTACCCATTTTCTAAATTTATTTATCGGTCCATCTCCATCACATAGAATTGGATTTGCTACATAGCTCTTGTTATCCCATATTGGCATATCATCCAAAACTCCATTCGCAATCCCATCAATAATTGCCATACCAACCTCATCTTCAATATCTTTTGAGACTCGCATTGACCACCTTAAAATTGAATTTTTATTATCAACAGGACATGAGGCATTAACCATTATGAATTCTCCGCCACTTGGTGGTAAATTCACCATGCGAAGACCTACACAACCTAAACCCCAGGACTCTCTTGTAAAGGTTGTTGTAAACATGCCTTGGTCCTCAACTTTAAATTCTTCAGAGACGCTATCATTGTTTGGATCCATTAATGTCTCTGCAATCGTTTTTCGATAAATACCATCTACAATTGCCTCGGTTTCAGGGAGAGATGGAGAGCCATGCACTTTTGGAAAGTGAGCTTGATCCACATCATTTTCTGCAATTTCCTGCAAAACGGTATTAATTTTGTACTCATAGTTATAGACCTTCCCCCATTTTTCATCATCGCCATTAAATCCATCAAGCATTGGTAGCTCAAAGTAAGGCTCTTCTTTAAGTAAATGATGCCACGCCCAAATAAAGCCATTTGCTTCTTTGGTTGGGTAATGATAAATCTGTGTTTCTTTAGCTTTTGGAGGAAAATTTTTTGCATAAGGTATCTCTGCGCAAGTACCATCTTTATTCCAACGCCATGCATGAAAAGGGCACTCAATGGTTTCACCCTTAACACAACCCCCTTCACCAAGATGAGCACCAAGATGAGGGCAAAAAGCATCCAAAACAGTAGCTTCACCACTTTCAGTTCTAAAAGCAACTACTTGATTGTCACAAAACTTTAAAGACTTGACTTCACCAGGCTTAATTTCATCAGATCGACTAATACAAAACCAACCGTTTGGCATAGGGAATGGAAATTCTTGTTTGGGCATATTTAAATTCCTTTAAATTATTGGTTATGATATCAGTTAATACAAAAAGGATAAAAGATATGGGAACATTAAGATATGTAAAAACACCAGCAGAACTTCAAGAGGCAGCTGAAAATAATTTAGAGTTTTTTGATGCAACAATGCAAGCTGTGAAAGTTTTTTATAAAACTTCACCAGGCTTAATTGAGCAACTTATCCCAGCACCTTTAAGTGTTGCTGATGATCCAATGGTAAGAATTGTAATGTCTCGAGTATTCGTTGATTTGCACGATGGCCTTGAATTTGGAGCTGCAACCTTTGGTGTTAACTGCAAATATAAAGATATTGAAGGTATTTATGAAATTACAATGCCTATGGAAGGGGAAGGCGTTGTTGTAGGCGGAAGAGAAACTTACGGTGAGCCTAAAAAGATTGCAAATGTCGAAGCAAGCAAAGATGGAGATTCATGTCATGCCAGTGTTGAAAGGCATGGTATTAAATACATTGAGTTTAATGGAAGTGTAAAAGATGAAGCTGAAACCTCATCATTCACTGATCAAGTATTTTGTTTTAAGGTGTTTCCATCATGTGAGCAAAATAAAGTTTGTGATCAAAATCCATTGCTTGTCAAAATTGACATGCACCGAAAGCAAACGGTTAATTTAAATCTTGAAGGTGAGCTTACTCTACGAGAGTCTCCTGTTGATCCAGTTGTAGACTTGCCAGTTGAAGAGGTAGTATCAATGACATGGGAGGAGGGCTCTTCTTCCAGTAACGCATCCGTAATGGAGGAAGTCGATCCTATGGGCTACATTCCATTCATGCATTCAAGATACGACGGCTGATTAAATGTCTAACTTCAAAGATAAGGTTGCTGTAATTACAGGAGGAGCCTCCGGTGTAGGCTATGCAATTGGGGCTGCTCTTGCAAAAGAAGGTGCAAAAGTAGTTTTAAGTGATATTGAATCCTCTGCACTCGAATCAGCAAAAGCTAATTTAGAAAAAGATGGGCTTAGGGTCGACATTAAGCAAGCAGATGTATCTGATCACGACTCAATGGTTGCGCTTAATAAATTTGTTACCTCTGAAGTCGGTGATGTTCAAATGCTTTTTAATAATGCTGGTGTTGCACCTGCTGAATTGCAATCCATTTGGGATACAAACCCAAATGATTGGAACTGGGCTTATGGGGTCAATGTTATGGGTATTGTTCATGGTTTGCAGGCATTCATACCTGATATGTTGAGTCATGGAAAAGAAGCAAATGTTATCAATACTTGTTCCGGTAACGGAGCATTCATTAATTTGCCAAGCACTCCTATATATACCTCATCGAAAGCAGCAGTGTCTAGTATAAGCGAGGTCTTAAAACTTCAATTAGATCAATCTGAAAGTAATATAAAAGTATCTATCCTATTCCCAGGACCGCATACGGTTAGAACCAATCTTTTTTCTGCAGAAAGAAACAGGCCTGATGAATTAGCTAGAGATCCAAATGCTCCAGAGCATCCAATTTCTTCTGTTGAGGACATGGTCGATATGATGAAATCTATGGGCGTAGAAATGGAAACAACCACTCCTGAAGAGGTAGCTGATTTTTGTTTGACTGAGCTCAGTGAGGGCAAGTACTGGATTAATCCTGCAAATGAGAAATCAGAACAAGCTTTTAAAGATAGGGTTGACTCAATATTGAGTAGGGGTGATTTACCTAATCCAAATATCTTTTAGTTTAGATTAGTCTCAACTTCAAGCATCGTCATTCTTCTTGCGTTGTGATGGCTGTAGTCATAATCTATTTTTCCTGAAAGGCTTAGATCAGGAAACCTCGAAAACAGTTCTTTAAGCATCACTTCTGTTTGAGATCTCACCAATGTAACCCCTATACAGTAATGAGGACCTTGGCCAAAACTTATGCTATTGTCATGGCTTCTGTGAATATTAAATGTATTTGCATCTTCATAGGCATTTGGATCTAATCCAGCAGTGCTGGTTATCAGTTGAACCATTTCTCCTTTTCTTACCTTAACACCTAGGATCTCAAGGTCTTCTGACGCATACCTTGCAAGACCTGTTTTACCAGATGATTCGAAGCGGAGGGTTTCAGAGATAGCATTTTGAATTAAACCTTCATCATTTTTTAATTCATTTAATTGATCCGGATGGGATAGCAAAGCTCTTATTAAGTAACTATGCAAGTCAACTGCAGTATCAGACCCAGCCCCCAGTACCGCCCCAATTAGCGCACACATTTCCCAGTTAGACAGTTTATCGCCATCCTCTTCGGCTGTTATGAGAGTTGATAAAAAATCATCAGATGGATTCTTTCTTTTTTCGTCTATAAGCTCATTTAGCAAATCAAGCCCTGCAGGAACCCCAGCAATTGCCTCAGCTCTTTCTTCTGGTGTGAGCATGGGATTAATGCCTCTTACAACTCCATAGGCAAGTGAATCAAAGATTGGGAATTTGTCCCTTGGTATACCCACTAAACTTGCGATGGCTTGCGTTGGGATTATTTCAGCAATTTCAGTGGCAAAATTGAATCTTTCAGGTTTTCCAATTTCGTCAAACCTCTCTTTGACTAACTTTGTAAATCGAATCTTCATTTGCTCCATAATTCGTGGCGAAAATGCTGGCAGTGCAAGCTTTCTTAGCCTCAGATGATTGGATCGATTCAAAAAAAATAAATTATTATTCATTAACTTTTCAAACGCATCCATATCTGCAAGCTCTTTTTTTGGGGGAGCATGCTCCCAAAGATTAAAGTCAGTCGAAAGCCTTCTATCGAGCAAACAATCAGTAATATTTTTATTGCCTGTAACCAACCATGCCGACCATGCATTAAACCTAGCTATAGGAAATTCTTTTACTAACTTCTCGATAGTTGGCTTTGGATCATCTATGAAGTTTTTTGATGATGGATCAAAAAAATGATCTACTGTAAGCTCATCTGTATTAATCATAACAACATGATAATGTATGAAAACCTTTGAGGAAAGCGGAATTAGGTGCCTAGACCTGCATGGTGTTCGTCATGATAGTGTTGAAACAGAGCTCATCGATTTTTGTTATAAATATCAGTATGAAATTCCCTTAAAAATTATCTGCGGAAATAGTAAAAAGATGATAGATATTTGTATTCGGTCACTTTCAAAACAAGGAATTGCCTATGATACACAAAGATATGGCATAATAATCATTGTAAAAATGTAATTTAATTTAACTAGTAGGGGACAAATATGAATTATAAAAATTACTTATTCACTGGATTACTCATTTCTGCCTTCGCTGTTACGGCAGATGTACCTGTTGGTAATGTGAAATCTGAAAGTGCAACACAAAAAGCTGATCAAGTTGTCACAATGACTGAGCAAAGCATGGAAGTCAGATCAGTTGGTGGCATTGAGGAAGTTGTGGTAACTGCTCAAAAAAGAGAACAGTCGCTTCAAGATACGCCAATTGCACTTACCGCAATCACTGCATCAACCATAGAAGACTTAGATATTAAGAATGTTGTTGATATGGCAGGCATATCACCCAATGTCATGTTGGTTGAAACTCCTTCAAACAATACTTCTGCTACCATCGCTATGAGAGGCGGCGTAACAATTAATCCTGCGATCACATGGGAGCCAACCGTAGGTGTNTACTTAGATGGCGTCTATCTAGGTAAAACTCAAGGAGCTATCTTTGATGTCGTTGACTTAGAAAGAGTAGAAATCCTAAGAGGTCCTCAAGGAACTTTATATGGAAGGAATACTCTTGGTGGAGCAATTAACTTAATATCTCAGAGACCTAACGGATCTGGAATAGAAACTAAGCTTACTCTTGGAAACTATGGCCTGACACAAGCCCAGTTTATCTCTGACTTTGAGCTTGCAGAGGGCACCTACGGTAAGTTAGTTGTTAACAGTAAAGAGCGTGATGGATATGTTCATAATGCACCTGGCCCCTATGGTGGTGCACAAGGAGTAGTTCCTTCAGCAGATCCAACGGTTAATGAGTTGGATACNATTAACTCTCATGGGTTTAGGTTTACAATCGCNAGAGATACCGATAATAGCTCGTTTGACTTGTCAGTTGATTACAATGATCAAAGCAACACACCTCCTTTTGCACAACTTGGACACACAATTCCTAATTGGAGTGCTGCTTTTGGTGTTGGTGCTTCACCTGCAACTGGCGGTTTGAAATTGTGGCCGGTTGAACTATATGCATCTAAGGGCAGATCAAAAATAGCCCATGTTAATGAAGCAGTTTTTGAAAAATCTGAAGTTAGTGGAATTGCATTGACTTACTCAAGAGACACTAACCTTGGAACAGTTAAGGCAATATTGGCTAGAAGAGATACCGAATGGTCAGATAACTTAGATCTTGATGGTGGGCCTTTTCCGGTTGCAAATACTTCTAGATTTACAGATTACACATCTGAAACGTTTGAACTTCAACTCACAGGAGAGAGAGGAAATCTTAATTATGTATTAGGTTATTATGCTCTCGAAGATGATGCTTACACTTCAAACCCACAATCATTTTTTGGTGGNGGNACAAGTATAGTTCAAAACTACTCTGGTACTGGTGATAGCCAAGCTATTTACGCGCAGCTTGATTTAGCTGTAACAGACAAAACCAGCGTAACTGTTGGTGTAAGAAGTACCGATGAAGATAAAGAAGGTTTCAAAGAGTACGTTGGATTGATTTCAGCTAACGGAGAAGGTAGTTTTGATGACACTACCGGTACATTTGTTGTTTCGCATGATATTAGCGAATCTGCAAATATGTATATTAAAGTTGCTGATGGATTTAAAGCAGGTGGTTTCAATGCTGANAGTGCAAATCCGTTTGCTGCCTCAACTCCATATGCTCCTGAAACAGTTCAATCAACCGAAATTGGTTTTAAGGGTAGATTTTTAGATAACCGTGTAATGGTTAATGCTGCTTACTTTGATAATGAGCATGAAGATATGCAAATTTCATACTATACAGCTGAAGCAGCTGCTGCCTCAGAAGTAATCAATAATTCTGCAGATATTTCAGGTATTGAAATTGAAACGACAGCTTATNTNAATGATACAACCAAATTAATGGTTAATTATGGAAGTTTGGATGCTGAGTTTACNGGTGGTGCGGTTGCAAGTGATGGNTTTGCTCTAGAGCAATTTCCATATGCTCCAGACCACACTCTTTATGTTTCACTAGAAAAAGATTTTGGGGCATACAGAATGAGACTGGATCATAGTAGGATTTCTGAGCATGCTATTTTCCCATACAANGGAAATGACCCAAGAGCTGCNCTTACAAATGTAGGATCAAGAGGNATAACTGATCTNAGATTGTTTATGGATCCAGCAGAAAATNTCAGTCTAACTTTTTGGATTAAAAACTTAACNGACAATAGTTATATTGTTAATAATATTCCATTTGGTCCTGGCTTTGGTCAAATAACACTTGATTATTACGGAGCCCCCAGAACTNTTGGATTTGATGTTAGATATAAATTTTAATTTTTAATTTCATGAAACCAGCTTATTAATANTAAGCTGGTTTTTTTTATGCAAAATCACTGGGAAGANATTCTTTTATTTGANGAACAACTCTCTGAAGAGGAGAGNATTATTCAAAGAAATATTCATGAATACTGTCAAAACTCTTTGATGCCAAGAATTCTTGAGGCNAATCGAGATGAGGTATTTCANAGAGAAATTTATAACGAGCTTGGTGAGCTAGGAATGCTNGGTCCNACAATTCAGGGCTATGGCTGTGCAGGCATNGGTTATGTTGCATATGGCTTAATTACNAGAGAGATTGAAAGGGTTGANTCCAGTTATCGCTCAGCNATGAGTGTTCAATCTTCGCTTTCGATGTATGCAATCTATAGATTTGGGTCAGATGATCAAAAAGAAAAGTACTTGCCNGAGATGGCTAAAGGCAAAATNATNGGGTGTTTTGGTCTTACTGAGCCCGATGCAGGTTCAGATCCAGGNAGCATGAAGACTGTTGCTAAAAAAGTTGANGGTGGTTANAAGTTATCAGGTTCNAAGACGTGGATAACAAATGCACCNATAGCAGATATTTTTGTTATNTGGGCAAAAGATGAACAAGGAATTCTTCGAGGNTTTATTGCAGAAAAAGATGATAAAAATATCAGTACTGCCAAACTGGAGGGTAAGTTTGCTCTTNGAGCNTCCACCACNGGTCAAGTTTTTATGGACGAACTTTTNATNCCNAATGAAAGAGTTCTGCCAAANGTACAAAGCTTTAAGGGACCATTTTCNTGNCTAAATTTAGCNAGATATGGAATTTCATGGGGNGTTATTGGNGCAGCTGAATTTTGCTGGAAGGCTGCAAGGCAATATACCCTTGATCGCGACCAATTTGGAGAACCTTTAGCNGCTAAACAGCTTATACAAAAAAANCTTGCAGACATGCAGTCTGAGATTACTCTTGCATTGCAGGCCAGCTTAAGGGTGGGTAGGTTAATGGACGAAGATAAGATGATTCCTGAAATGATCTCACTTGTAAAAAGAAATAATTGTGGCAAAGCATTAGATATTGCTAGAGCTTCTCGTGATATGCATGGAGGTAATGGTGTTATTGATGAGTATCATGTAATTAGGCATACCATGAACCTTGAGGCTGTGAATACCTATGAAGGTACTCATGACGTCCACTCTCTTATTTTGGGTAATTTTCAAACTGGAATATCGGCTTTTAAATAAAAAAATGGCAGAAAAATATTCAGAATCCTCAGCAAAATTTGGGAAGTTCGTTATTAGAATCTTTTCAAAGCTTCAAGCACCCATCTTCTTGATGTCCAAGGGGAAGATATGGAATAAGTGGCCTGGTGGTTTTCCAGTCATGGTTGTAAAAACTATTGGTGCTAAAACAAATAAAGTTAGAAACATTCCGCTAATACATGTCCACAAAGATGGGAATCCAATTTTAGTTGCCTCACTAGGAGGAATGCCAAAAAATCCAAGCTGGTATTACAACGTTAAAGCAAATCCAAAAGTTGAAGTAATGACTCGCAATAGTCATGGAACTTTTATTGCAAGGCAAGTGTCAAAAGAGGAGAAATCAAAACTCTGGCCAATTATTTGTGAGACGTATCCCGACTATCAAACCTATCAAAATAACACTGATAGAGATATCCCAGTTTTTATTTGTGATCCTTCGTAAATGTAAAGTATACTTTACATCCAAAATTTATGAGTATAATTAAAACCAAAAATTTGGTGCGCCACTTTACTGTTGGAACCCAAACTGTTGAAGCTCTGAGAGGAGTTTCACTTGATATCAATAAGGGAGAGTTTGTAGCAATAATGGGCCCATCGGGTTCAGGTAAATCTACTTTAATGAATATCATTGGATGCTTGGATAGTCCTACGAGTGGAACATATTACCTAAATAATAAAAATGTAAGCACGCTTGACGATGATGCTCTTGCGTTGATTAGAAATCATGAAATTGGATTTGTATTTCAAAATTTCCATTTATTGCCAAGAAACACAGCTTTAGACAATGTTATGTTGCCATTAAAATATGCTGGCATAGATAAGTCTGAGCAAGAAAAAATCGCTATGGAGGTAATTAAATCAGTTGATCTTGAGTCTAGAGCACATCATCAACCCTCAGAATTATCTGGAGGACAACAACAAAGAGTTGCTATAGCAAGAGCGCTAGTGAATAAGCCATCCATTCTCTTTGCTGATGAACCCACTGGAAATCTAGATAGCAAAACGGGTGATGATGTTATGAATCTTTTCACAGACCTTCATAAACAAGGTCAAACAATTATTCTAATTACGCATGAAATTGAGGTTGCAAATCAAGCTGAGAGAATAATTTCTATAAAAGACGGTAAAATATCTGAGGATCAAAGGGTATCAAAATGAAGCACAAAATATTATCTTTGTTAATAATTTCAATTTTCCTAGTAAGTTGTGGCGGTGGCTCCAGTGCTGAAGAGGAGTTTAAGTTTTATTCAAAAAAAGAAGTTGATACACAGCAGCTTGATTTGACTGTTGAGGCTTCAGGGACTGTTGAGGCAATTTCTTCTATTGAGATTAAGTCTAAAGCCTCAGGAGAGATATTATATTTGGGTGCGGAAATAGGAGACTACATAGAAAAAGGTCAAGTATTAGCAAGAATTGACCAAAGAACGCCAAAAAATAATCTTGAGCAAGCATCTGCTGACTTAGATGTAGCAAAGGTAAGGTTACAAAACGCTGAAAGCCAATTTCTTAGATCAGAAACACTCCATAAGGAGGGGAGCATTTCTGATAAAGCTTTTGAAGATGCTCAAGAATCTTTTTCCTCAGCAAAATCTCAATACGTAAGATCTAATGTTTACTTAGAAAATGCAAAAATAGCGCTTGATGATACTCTTGTTCGATCACCGATTAGTGGAACGATTATTTCAAGAGCAGCAGAAGTTGGCCAAGTAATCACCTCTCCAACTTCAGCAGTAGGTGGGGGAACTCTTTTAATGGAGATGGCTGATTTAAATCAGGTAAGAGTTAGAGCACTGATTGATGAGATAGATATTGGCAAGATTACTATTGGCCAGGAAGTTACTTTGAAAGTTTCAGCTTATCGGGATAAAAAATTTACAGGAATAGTTTCTAAGATCGAGCCACAGGCAAAAGAGGAGCAAAACGTTACTACGTTCCCTGTACTGATTGATATTAAAAATGAGAATAATTTGCTACTGATAGGGATGAATACCGATGTTGAAATTGAAATTTTAAATGAACAAGTTGCCCTGGCACTCCCTTCAGGATCTCTTAGAACAAGAAGAGATGTTATGACGGTTGCGATGCTTTTAGGGCTTGATGATGATCAGATTAATTCATTCCTTGAAAAAAAAGTTGAAGGAGAAGGTTTTACTTCTTTTATAGTCTTTAAAGAAACAACTAAGGGACCCCAAATGCAATGGGTAAAGGTTGGCAAAACTGATCTTAACTTCGTTGAACTGAAAGAGGGACTTAATAAAAATGATATTGTTTATGTCTTACCTAGTGAGGGATTAATTAAATCGCAACAAAGGTTCTCAGAACGATTACGTAATAGGTTCAGCTAATGCTTGTCCAAGAATCTTTAGGTACTGCAGTTGATGCAATTAAAGCCAATAAATTAAGATCAATTTTAACAACGCTTGCCATTATTATTGGTACTGCAGCGGTCATTGCAATGGTGGCTATGGGCTCAAGTGCTCAACAGGCACTTAATGACTCGATTACTGACCTTGGAGCAAGAACAATATATGTTTACCCCAGCTCTTCTAGACAAGGAGCAACTAATACAAGTAAGGTCCCATTAGATATTAAAGATGCCATCGCTCTTTCAAAGGACGGAGAAATACCTTGGCAGATTGCTCCTGAGATTCGAGGTTCAAAACAAGTTAAATTTAAAAGTGAGAATGCAAGCCTACAAATTGTTGGCAGTACGCCAGATTTTTTTTCCATCCGTGGGTATGAATTAGATTCTGGTACCACTTTTACTGAAAATGACAGCTTAGCCAGAAAAAGGGTTGTCGTTTTAGGTTCAAAAGTTGCTAACGAACTTAAAACATCATCCAGAGCTCTCTTAAATAACGAAATCCTAATTAACAATATTTCATTCAAAGTCATTGGCACCATTAAAGAAGAGGGCGCAGGCTGGGGACCCAATCCTGATGAGCAGATCTATACGCCCTTATATACCGCCTCTGATAGGATCTTTGGCAGGGAGACAATCGGCTCCATTAATGTAAATTTCCCTGTAGAGTACTCCACCGAGGAGGTAATGATTGCCATCGAAAGGATTCTTAGAAGAGAGCATGACATTGGCCCTGGTGAAACTAATAATTTTAGTATTAGAGACTGGGGCCAAGCACTAGATCTTCAAAGACAAGCTACATCTATCTTTTTTGCCTTAATAATTGGTATTGCNTCAATAAGTCTTTTAGTNGGTGGTATTGGAGTGATGAATATTATGTTAGTTTCAGTAACAGAAAGGACCAGGGAAATTGGTTTAAGGAAGGCGCTAGGCGCTACACAAAATACAATTTTGCTTCAGTTCATCATCGAAGCAATCACGTTATGCTTAATTGGAGGTTTTATCGGAGTTATTCTTGGAACCTCAATATACTTTCTAATAGCTTTTTTACAAGAATGGCCAATAGTTTTCCCACTGACCGCGATAATAGGCTCAGTGACCTTTTCTGCAATGGTNGGACTATTTTTTGGAATTTGGCCTGCTAGAAGAGCAGCGAAACTTGATCCAGCAATATCACTAAGGTACGAATAGATGAAAGTTGCCCAATTACTTCCAGAATTAAGTTTTGGAGGTGTTGAACGTGGAACAGTAGATCTTGCCAATTTTTTAGTTTCTCANGGTCATGATGCTCTNNTTATTTCCGCAGGNGGAGNTCTTGAGNGTGAANTNGACNCTNNGGTAAAAANTTTANANATTCCTATTTCAAAGAANTCNTTATNTGCTNTNNNGNAGTTTAAANCTCTTAANAAAATTNTTNTTGAAGANAGACCAGATATTNTTCATGTTCGATCAAGATTTCCAGCCTGGATATATCNNTTNGCCACAAGAGGANTGCCAAANCATCAAAAGCCTATCTTAGTATCTACCTTTCANGGTCTTTANAGTAAGCCNTGGTATAGCCAATCAATGGCTAAAAGTGATTCAATTATTAGTATTTCTAATACCGTAAAGCAATACATTAAAGACAATTACAGAATTTCAACTCAAAACATAGTCAATATTTATAGGGGTTGTGACACAGAAAAATTTAATCAANTTCCTCTTAGAAAGTAGCTGGCTTGATAAATGGTTTGNAGACTTTCCGCAAACAATAAATAAAAAAATCTTATTGATGCCTGGCAGGATCACATCATGGAAGGGCATTGAAACATTTATTGAGCTAATCCATAGGCTGAAAGATCCATCATTGATCGGCATTGTCATGGGGCCGGTTGCAAAGAATAAAAAAACTTATTTTAAAAAGCTCAAAACGTTGGCATCAGACCTTAATCTGGATGACACCAAAATTTTGTTTTGTGATGGGAGATCCGATATTGAAAATGTATATAAAATTTCATCGATTGTTTTTAACTTATCTTCAAAGGCTGAACCGTTTGGTAGAACAATGATTGAAGCTGCTGCTTGCGGCAGTTCAGTGGTGGGATGGGATTATGGAGGGGTAAAAGAGTCTCTATCTCTTCTTCAATCTAATGGCCTTACTAAACTTAATTCCATGGATAATTTAGAAGTTAAAGTAAGACGTTTATTAGAGGTTCCAGATCAATTAATTTTAAATAAAGAGTTCACAAAAGAGCATCAAACAAACGCGACATTAAAAGTTTACAAGGAATTGCTTAATACTGAATTGTAAATTTTACTAACCTTTTTTGCAGAGCTTTCTACTGTATAGGATTCAAATATTCTCTCCTTAATTGCACTTACATCAAGATTTTTTGCTAGAGGCACAAAGCTTCGTATTAAAGAAATAATCTCATCTTCATTATTTGGATCAGCTAAGACCTCTTGCGGAAATAATTCACTCATAATNCCTACATTGGTTCCAAATACCGGTAAGTTAAAAGCTGCTGCCTCTAAAGCCACCCTAGGACCTCCCTCTCTTAAACTGGTGATAATTAGACCTTTTGCTGTTTTATAAATATTACCCAGTTCCTGAGAATTGACCTCTGATCTGATGGTGATTTTTTCAGCCAAGTTGTTATCGTTAATAATAGCAAGCAAGTTATTCTTTTCTAAACCATCTCCGATGATTTCAAGTTTTTCACTAATACCTTTCCATGCATGAATCAATAAATCGAATCGCTTGATTTTTTCCAGCCTTCCAACCGCAATAAATTTTCCGTCTCTTGAGGAATTAAGTATTTCTAATTTAGGGTTTACCCAATTACCTATTACCTCTGCAGCAGGATAAGTTTTTTTTAAGAGCTCATTTACAATAATTGTTTTCCTANAGNCATTTGTNGCAACAGGTCTTTTTTTATTAGNATGAACTGTTGCAATTAACTCTACCTTTGNAATCCAGCTTACCCAACGACCCAAGAGGATTGATTTTGAACCATGGCAGTGAAGTATCTGAATTTTATGATCTTTTATTAATTTTCGAAGTTTGAAAAGAGCAAAGAGATTAAATCTGAATTTATTTGGGAATATTTGCAATCTATGATTTTGAAAATGAGGCTCCAGCGTTTTATCTGCAAAGATATAAAGATCATAATCAGAATTATTTGTTAATATTGATGTTAATTCATGAACATGTTGCTCAATGCCTGAAAAATTTTTGCTACAAATTAAATGCGCAATGTTATTCATTTATTAGTCTTTTAATTTGGAAAGCAATTTTCTCGACTTCAGCTAATGGCTCAAAACCTGGATTTGGAGATATCATATGGCTTATTACTCCGGATTTATCAAATACATCTCTTTTTTGAACAATACCAATGCGTTTTTCATCAAGTAATTCATTGTTAATTNTNTGATGCTTATTNCTTTTAATNCNNAACCAAGATTTTTTAGAGNATTTACTGGTTTGCAACAAATAAGTTTCACCGTAACTGGATAGACTCTCAAAAATCATACTTATGCTGTCTGGTGTGATNAATTTTTTCGNTGCCAATACAAGGTTNNNGTTAAAAAAATTAAAATCNGTNTCCTTAGAATCATGCAGTTTAATATTTNCATAANAAGAAATTTCAGACCATACATCNTNGGGCGTTCTTCTNGAATTAAAAATAGAAATCTTAAACTGTTGNTGAGTATCAATGATGTATTTNAAATTATCTATTAATATTCTTTNTTCAAACGGCACATTTTTTATTGGGCCGCCTATGCATACAACAAGTTTATTATTTTCGGGTTTAACAAGGGATGTTTTACAAAGACTGCCTTTAAACAANAAAGAGTTTGTAGGCATCNTTCTGTNGTGNTAGTCATGTTCTGGAGCTANNATTANATCAAACTTTTTAGCATTAAAAGTTGGCCTAAGAACAGCGATAAGAGTAATCTTNTTAGAGTTNGAGAGNAGTTTTTTTTGTTGCAGTAATGNTNTATGCGCNCTATGNCCAACCCCAATTAAAATAAGTCTATTTGAACTTGGNTTAAGTTTGTCTAAGTTATCAATAGAGCATTCTGACGATGCACAATTAAACTCATTAACAAGGGATTGTAAGAGAATATTTCCTTGGTTAGAATGACCTGGCCTTTGGTCATATATATGAATAATTTCCATACAATTGTTACATTTTTGTTTTAATAATGCCTTAAATTATCGATAATATTCTAGTATGTCAAAANCTCATTTTCGTTCAATTTTTCTCTCTGACATACATTTAGGTTCTAAAGGATGCCAATCAAAGTTACTGCTAGACTTTCTCAATAACAATACGTGTGAAAATCTTTTCTTGGTTGGAGANATTATAGACTGCTGGAGACTATCCTCTAAATTGTACTGGCCTCAAGAGCACAGCAATGTTTTTAATAAATTTTTATCTATGTCAAGAAAAGGAACCAAAGTTTATTTCATAACAGGCAATCATGATGATTTCTTAAGACGCTATCAACCACTTCAATTAGGTAATATTGAATTAAAAGAGGAGCATAGTTATGAAACTTTTCATAATAAAAATCTTCTTATAATTCATGGTGATCAGTTTGATATAGTTACAACTTACGGGAGACATCTTGCACTTTTGGGTGATTGGATTTATCAGTTTTTACTTGTCTTAAATAGATATCTAAATTCATTAAGGTCTAGATTTGGTTACGGTTACTGGTCTCTCTCTAATTACCTCAAACAAAAAGTTAAAGGTGCAGTGAACTTTATGTCTGATTANGAAATTAATGTTTCAAAAGAATGCCAGAGAAGAGGATTTGATGGTGTGGTTTGTGGTCATATCCATAAGGCTGAGATAAAAGATATCAACTCGACNATTTATATGAATTGCGGCGATTGGGTAGAATCTTGTACAGCTTTAGTTGAAGACGAATTTGGAAGCTTCAAAATTATACCGTGGGCTGACAATCAAAGAGAGAAAATTAAATATTTAAAAGCATCATGAACATCCTNATCATTACCGATGCNTGGTTTCCTCAGGTTAATGGTGTTGTAACTACATTATCTAATGTAGTAATTAATTTAAGAAGAAATGGNCATATTGTTGATGTAATTGATCCATCTAGATTTAAGTGCATTCCAATGCCCATGTATCCTGAAATCAAAATTGCTATCAATCCCTCTGAGTTAAAAAAAATNATAAAATTCAACAAATACGATGCTATACATATAGCAACTGAAGGACCGCTAGGAATGGTCGCAAGAAAGCTATTAATTAGAAATAANCTTGCNTTCAGTACAGCAGTTCACACAAAATTTCCTGAATATGTTAAAAGNAGAATAGGTCTTCCTCTATTTTTAGGCTATAGCTTTATGCGTTGGTTTCACAATGCAGCTTTCCATAACTTAGTAAATACTCAATCACATGCTGAGGAATTAAAGAGCTGGGGATTTAATTCAACAACTCTTTGGAGCAGAGCCATTNATCATTCAATCTTNNATAANAGCCATCCTAAAATCGAATTTGATTTACCTTATCTTTTATATGCTGGTCGAGTTTCAATTGAAAAGAATCTGGATGACTTCCTNAAACTTTCTACACCACAAAAAAAAGTAGTTGTTGGTGATGGACCACATAAAAATTATCTAGAAAAAAAATATCCNGAAGTTTATTTTGCAGGTTATAAAACAGGTATTGAGTTAGCACGCTGGTACGCTGGCGCAGACGCTTTTGTTTTCCCATCAAAAACAGATACTTTTGGGATTGTATTATTAGAGGCGATGGCTTGTGGTACTCCAGTTGCTGCATATCCAGTTACTGGACCAGCTGATGTGGTAATTAATGGTTTAAACGGTTACCTTTCAAATGATCTGTCAAAAGCTATTTATGAGGCAACTAAAGTTTCAGAATCTGATTGCAGAAGCTTTGCTTTACAGTTTACTTGGGATAAAGTGGCAGAACAGTTTTTAAATGCTTTAGTTCCCAAAAATCTTGAATCAAACAGAAAAGACAGCCAGAGACCTTATTACTCAGTATGGAGATGATGCNGAGTCAATAGCAATGCTTAGAGCGGCTGAACATGCTGCAAACCTAAATCATTCAGAGTGGAAAATATGGGAGGAAGTTCTAAGCTTGGTTGTTNAGCTACAAAATGCAAAACATTTGGATAGCTAATGTTTTTCTTGCCTCTTTTTGATGATAATCCAATTAAAAAAATACCTTGGGTAACTTATNTAATAATAGGTTTAAACGTATTGGTATTNTTATATCAATCCAGTCTTAGCAGCAGCGAACTGGANGCATATTTNAAAGATAATGGATTTATTTCCGGAGAATTTTTTCCAAATTCAAGTTTGTTTTATTCAAGCCTCTACACATCCTTATTTATTCATGGGGGATTTTTTCATTTATTCTCAAATATGCTCTATTTATGGATCTTTGGCGATAATATTGAGGCTGAACTTGGATCGATTAAGTTTCTTGTCTTTTACTTAGTCTGTGGGGTTATAGCTTCTCTAGCCCAAGGAATCGTANACCCTGATAGCTTAATACCTTTAATAGGCGCTAGTGGCGCAGTTGCCGGAATACTCGGTGCTTATCTAATTTTATATCCAAGTGCAAATGTAAGAGTTTTTGTTTGGATTTTTATTTTTATCCAAATTATTAATGTTCCTGCAGGTATAGTTTTGGCAATATGGATTATTGGTCAGTTTTTTTCATTAGGATCCTCTATGTCCGATGGTGTTGCCTACATGGCACATGTTGCTGGATTCATGAGCGGTCTCNTATACATGTTTTTNTTTAANAAAAGAGATAAAGTTCAATCNNCACATCANTCAAGGCCTTTTACAAAGACTTCTTTTAAGGAAGCCTATGATCAAAAGATTTATGATCGATCAAAATCAAAAGGCATTAAGGATTACAACTAATCCTTTTTATGAAACCATCTTTTATCAAAACACCAATTGGAAACTTTTTAGCTCATTTTAAGGATAGATACCTTATAAGATTAGAGCTGGTTAATTCAATTGAAAAATTATTTCTTGATCAAAATCTTCAAGAAACTTTTAATCAGCTAACTAATGGTGCTATTTCAGTCAATGAACTCCCTCTAAATATTAACAAATTAGAAGGGACTGAATTTCAAAAAAAAGTCTGGAAATCTCTTACTAAAATAAGATATGGAGATACATGTTCTTATCAGGAAATAGCAGTATCCATTAATAATCCAAATGCTGTTAGAGCAGTTGGCTCAGCATGTAGATTAAATCCAATTCCGCTTATAATTCCATGTCATAGAGTANTAAGATCTGATGGAAGTATTGGTAAATATGCTTTTGGAATTAAAAATAAACATAAACTTTTAAAGCTAGAGAGTTATGAATCTTGAAACAGAAATAAGAAATAAAGTCTTTGAAAAATTTCCCAATGCTATTTTAAACCTTCAAAATGAAAGTCATATGCACTCGGTTCCAGAAAATTCTGAAACTCACTTTAAGTTGATTATTGCAGATGATTCATTCATTGATACTNCCAGGGTTTTAAGGCATAAAATGATCTTNTCTCAGCTTGGAGATTTAATGCATAAACTCCATGCTCTTGCACTTCATTGTTATACACATGAAGAACTCTCAGAANTAGAATCTGAGCCTGAGTCACCCGAGTGTGTAAAAAAATNATGATTTTTAAACAAATGCTCCAAAGACCAGTCTTGGGATTGCTGATGCTTTTACTTGGATTAGTTCTTCTATTACCTGGACTGCAGAATTTNAAGCTCGATGCATCCTCAGAAGCATTGGTTATTCAGGGTGATGAGGCATTTAAAACTTACAGAGAAGTTGGCAATACATTTGGTAACTCTGATTTTTTAATTGCGACCTTCACTCCAAATAATGATTTATTTGACCAACAAACATTATCAGTTATTAAAAATCTAGAATCACAATTATTAGATTTAGAAGGTATTTCTTCAGTTCTCTCTTTNTTGGATGCACCTATTTTCTTTCAACCAAGAGTGGAGCTTAGTGAAATAGCAGACAACTTAAAGACACTTGAAGATCCTGCAGTAGATATTCAGCTTGCTAAAGAAGAAATTCTTGATAATCCCATCTACTCAGAATTAATAATAAGTCCTGATGGAAGAACTACTGCTTTACAANTAGTTNTAGAAGAAAATCCTAGATACAGACCTTTAATAAATAAAAGATATGAATTACTGGATAAAGTTCAAACACCTAAAGTTCAAGATGAGATAGTTGAAATAAATTTAGCTATTTCTGAGATCAATGNTCAGGAGTCAATAAAACAAAAGCAATTAATTGANAANGTCAGATCAGTTTTAAATGAATTTAGATCTGAGGGGACAATTTTCCTTGGTGGAGCATCAATGATTGCCGTTGATATGATGTCATTTATAGAGTCTGATCTTAGGGTCTTTGGAATAGCAGTTGCAATTGTGTTTGGTCTTTTGCTGTTCACATTTTTTGGAAAAATAAGCTANGTATTCCTCCCGCTTTCAAATGCTGTAGTGGCCACCATTTTTACTGCNTCTTTTTTAGGTTTGGCAGGGTGGAAAATTAGTGTTGTTTCATCTAACTTTATTGCTCTTTTATTAATTCTTACTATCTCGTTAACTGTTCACGTTTTAGTTAGNTTTAATGATGTTAGGNGTGAGATGAATTCNGTGGATGNTGCTATAGCAGAGGCATGCAAGCAAATGTTGTTTCCATGTTTTTTTGCTGCATTTACCACGGCAGTAGCCTTTATCTCGTTAATTTTTGGAGAAATTAAACCAGTAATAGAGTTTGGGAAGATGATGGCGGTCGGTATGGTTTTTGCNTTTGTCCTAACCTTCACTTTTTTACCAATGATGATGAAAATTTTAATCAACAGGAAAGCAAATGAGCCTGATTGGATTCAATCTGNCCCANTTTTATTTTCTAAATTTAGTCATTCTTCAAAGAATGGAATTTTTTTGGTATCTATCTTTTTGATGTGCGCATTAGTGTATGGGTTTTCACTTCTAAAAGTTGAGAATAGGTTCATAGATTATTTTTCAGATGATACTGAAATTTATCAAGGAATGTACTTGCTTGATAAAGAACTTGGAGGGACAGCAACTTTAGATATCGTTATTGATGCTCCAAAGGAATCAATGGAAGATGTNAGTATGGATGATGACTTATTTGATGATGATCTTTTTGAAGATGATTCAAGCGAAGCATCCGGATACTGGTGGAATTCTTTTACTTTGAAGCGACTTGAAGACATTCATGATTATTTAGATAGTACTCCAGAAATAGGAAAAGTTTTAAGTGTTGCAAGTGGAATCAAAATGGCACGACTTATCAATAATGGNAAAGATCTCAATGATCTTGAGTTAGCATTATTAAGATCTGTTTTACCTGAAGATCTCAAGGAGTCTCTTTTATATTCGTATATAAATCAAGACGACACACAGGTTAGGATCTCAACACGTGTTTATGAAACATCAAATACCCTCAATAGAAACCAACTGATAAATAATGTTTCAAATGATCTGCAGGAGAAATTCGGATTAGCAGAGGATCAATTTAGAATTACCGGCCTTGCAGTTCTTTACAACAACATGTTGCAGTCACTATTTGATTCTCAAATTAAATCTTTGGGTATTGTTTTTGGGGTGATATTGCTTATGTTTTTGGTAATATTTAGATCAATCAAAGTTGCAGTTATNGGACTGATCCCAAACATCTTAACTGCGTCAAGCGTTCTTGGGTTACTTGGAATCCTATCAATACCATTGGACATTATGACTATCACTGTCGCTGCGATCAGTGTCGGGATGGCAGTGGATAATACAATCCATTACTTATATAGATATAAGGTTGAAATTTCCAATGGAGTAGCGCCGAGTGATGCAATTCTCAAATCGCATACCACCGTTGGAAGAGCTATCTTGTATACAGCACTGACAATTTCTATTGGATTCCTAATTTTTAGCTTTTCAAACTTTTCTCCAACGGTTTTATTTGGAACTTTTACATCATTAGCAATTTTTACCTCATTATTGGCAACATTAATATTATTACCACTTTTGCTACAATCCTTTAAAGCATTTGATTCATAAGGAAGATAAATGAGCGGACCACTTAAAGGAACAACTATCATAGAATTTTCAGGAATTGGTCCAGGACCTTTTTGCGGGATGGTATTAGCTGATTTGGGTGCCGAAGTGATAAAAATAGATAGGGCCTCATCTTTAGGTAAAGGTAATGAATTAGACTTTCAAAGCCGATCAAAATATTCAATAACCGCAGACTTGAAGAAACCTGATGTAATTAATGAAATAAAGAAATTATTATCCCAAGCAGATGCACTATTCGAAGGATTTCGTCCGGGTGTAATGGAAAGACTAGGCCTTGGACCAGAAGAAGTATTAGGTGTAAATCCAAATATTGTCTATGGAAGAATGACTGGTTGGGGACAAACGGGCCCTCTAGCAAATTCAGCTGGTCATGATTTGAATTATATAGCCCTAACAGGAGCACTAGACTCTATAGGCCGAAAAGGTGAAAACCCGCCACCGCCATTAAATTTAATTGGTGATTATGGCGGAGGAGGCATGTTTCTTGCATTGGGTATCCTTGCAGGCATATTAAATGTTAAAAATGGTGGTAAGGGCCAAGTTGTTGATGCTGCAATGGTTGATGGCGCCTCACTTTTAATGACGATGTTTTACTCTTTTGACGCTTCAGGTTTTTGGAAACAAAGCAAAGAGTCTAATTTGCTTGATGGCGGAGCTCATTTTTATGACACTTTTGAATGCAAAGATGGCAAGCATATGTCTGTTGGGTCAATCGAACCACAATTTTATGAAATTCTTATCGATAAGCTTGAATTAGATAAAGATTATTTTGGTAATCAAATGGATCAGAGTAAGTGGTTAGAATATAAGGAAGTAATCAAAGATCGTTTTAAAACAAAGACTCGCGATGAGTGGGCAAAGGTTTTTGAAGGAACGGATGGTTGTGTTGCTCCGGTTTTAAGCATCGCAGAAGCCCCACATCACCATCATCTCAAAGATAGAAATACTTTTATTGAATTGGATGGACACTTTCAACCTGCACCAGCGCCAAGATTTTCCCTTACGCAGGAATCTGTTAAGCACGGACCTCCAAAATGTGGGCAGGATAATGCCGTCATATCAAAAAAATTTAAACTTGATGAATCTAAGTTAAGTTAAAAAATTTTATTGCATTGTTGTATGTTTCNGTCGCTATCTCACCGATACTATAATTCGTAAGANATGAAATCTCTGCTGCAATATGAGGCAAGTACTTTGGTAAATTAATATTTTTACTGGGTCTTGGTTTTAAATTTCTTGGAATTAGGTAGGGAGCATCAGTTTCTATCATCAATTTTTCAAGAGGAATATTTTTTATAGAAGCTCTTAATTCTTGATTTCTTCTTTCATCACAAATCCATCCAGTCAGTCCAATATATGAACCAAGTTCCAAGTATTCATCCANCTCTCTTTGCGTGCCTGTAAAGCAATGGACCACAAGACTTGAAAGCTCAGANTGGTAGTTACGAAGTATTTTTAAAAAATCATTATGCGAGTCCCTTTGGTGAAGGAACACCGGCAACTCTAAATNAATTGCNGCTTGAAGTTGGATTTCAAAAGCATGCATCTGTTCCTCAGGTGTTGAAATATTTCTAAAATAATCCAGCCCAATCTCGCCAATTACATTTGGATTATATTTACATACAAGCTGAAGAAACTCATTTTTTGTGAGCCCGCAAAGCTGACTCGCATGATGAGGGTGCACACCATAGGTTGGGGCAAGATCATTAGGGTATCTTTTTACAAGAGAGGCTATTTTGCTAAAGTCTTCTAATTCAGCTGAAATTAATCCAAGTTTATTAACATTGACCAGCTTGGCTTCACTAATAACATCATCAATATTTGGCAAAATAGATTCATGCGTCAAATTACAGGCTATATCAAAGAATTCAGGCATTTGAATAAAGTATCCTTTACAATAACAGTCTTTTAAATATTTATTATGAATCATTTTCTGCAATTTCAGAAAGCAATATCTATTGAACAAAAATCGGATAATTTATTTGAATTTACGCCTGATAAAAAATATTCAGTTGGCGCTACTCCTAACGGCGGATATCTTGCAGCCGTTATGCATAAGGCTTTGGTAAGCGTGCTTCCACACAGCTGCTCAATTAATTCAAATGTATGGTATCTAGATAGAACTGATCACCAACCTNTAGATATCAAGGTAACACCGATAAGAATAAGCANGGGCACCTCTGTTGGAGATGTTGAACTTATTCAAGGAGATAAGATTACCTGTAAAATGACTGGNATNTGNACGGATCTAGATAAATTATCAGGCTACTCAGANCTTCAAACACCNTTACCNAGAATTTTTCATNAATCAAANCATGATTCATATGTGCCAATGAATTACGATTCATTGCAAAAAGGATTTACACCAGAATTTGTAAAACAATTAAGCTTATCGGTTCATCCCGATCATGTTTGGTGGTCAAGGGATTCTCATGGAGAAGGCTATGATGCAAGATGCTCAGGTTTTGTAGAGCTAGAGGGCGATTTACCGGACCAATTTGCNTTATCTTATTTAGCAGATATTTTGCCACCTGTTGTTACAAACAAATATGGACCACTCGGATGGATACCCACGCTCACCCTTACAACAAGCATCAAGCAATTACCCNCNACGCAAAAGGTTTTTATTGATGCGATTGCTACAGACTTAAATAAAGGATATTTTGAACAAAACTTATCAATGTGGGATCTAAATGAAAATCTTGTTGCAACCAGCAGGCAAATTGCTAAAGTTTTAAAATCAAATGAAAGATTGGNAAAAAATTAATTAAGGAAAAAAATATGAAATTTAAAGGCACTAAAAATTATGTTTCAACTGATGATTTGAGTATGGCNGTNAATGCATCNGTTACCCTTGAAAGACCNCTNATNATTAAGGGCGAGCCTGGNACAGGCAAAACATTGCTTGCGATTGANGTAGCAAAATCTCTAAAAATGGATCTGATTGAATGGCATATCAAATCCACAACCAAGGCATCTCAGGGCTTGTATGAATATGATGCTGTAACTAGNCTTCGAGATTCTCAATTAGGTGATGAAAGAGTTAAAGATATTAAAAATTACATTAAGAAAGGGAAGTTATGGGAAGCTTTTGANTCAGANAAACAGGTAGTTTTGCTCGTAGATGAGATTGATAAGGCAGATATCGANTTCCCCAATGANCTGTTACAAGAGCTAGATAGAATGGAGTTTTATTGTTATGAAACTGGTGAAACTATTAAAGCTAAAAAGAGACCNNTTATNATTATCACATCAAATAATGANAAGGAGCTNCCAGATGCNTTTTTAAGANGATGCTTCTTTCACTATATTCAGTTNCCAGATAGACCTACTATGGAGNCTATAGTTGATGTCCACTATCCNAAAATAAAGAAAAAATTAGTNAAAGATGCATTGGATATCTTTTTTGATATAAGAAAAATTCCTGGAATGAAAAAGAAACCCTCTACGTCAGAATTGATTGATTGGCTGAAATTNCTTTTATCAGATGAAATTCCTGATGAAATTTTGAAAAATGCTGATAACTCTAANGCCATACCNCCGCTTTATGGNGCTTTNTTAAAGAATGAACAAGATGTTCATTTNCTTGAGAGGCTTGCTTTTATGACNAGGAGAGAGCAGTCAAATAAATAATGCTAATTAATTTATTCAATACNGTTCGNTCTTCAGGAGTGCCTTGCACCTTAAGAGAGCTTTTAGACCTCTTAGGAGCGCTAGANAATAGATTGGCCTATGCAAATTTGGATGATTTTTATCATTTATCTAGAGCNATTCTTGTAAAAGATGAAAAGCACTACGATAAGTTTGATAAGGCTTTTGAAATATACTTTAAAGGNATTGAAACCCTAGAGGANATTTTTCAAGCACTTATTCCTGAGGATTGGCTNAGAAAAGCCTTTGAGAAAGAGCTTGATCCTGAAGAATTAAAAAAAATAAAATCCCTTGGCGGCCTAGATAAACTCCTNGAGGAGTTNAAAAAAAGAATNGAAGANCAAAAAGAAAGNCATGAAGGTGGNAATAAATGGATTGGTACNAATGGNACTTCTCCATTTGGCAACAANGGACAAAATCCAGAAGGTATTAGAGTAGGTGGTGAGGGNGGNCAAAAGAAAGCNGTAAAAGTNTGGGAGCAAAGGCAATANCAAAACTTAGATGACTCANCAGAGATAGGNACACGTAATATCAAAATGGCCTTGAGAAGGCTAAGAAAGTTTGCTCGACATGGCAACGANCTTGANCTTGATATGAATGGCACNATTAGATCAACTGCAAAAAATGGCGGGATTCTTGATATTAATATGATTCCAGAAAGATCAAATAANGTGAAAGTTCTTATCTTTTTTGATGTGGGCGGTTCCATGGACCCTTTTGTGAAGCTNTGTGAAGAATTATTTTCAGCAGTNAAGACAGAATTTAAGCATTTGCATTACTATTANTTTCATAACTGTATCTATGAAACTGTTTGGAAAGATAATCGAAGAAGGTCTCAAGAACGTTTTTTTGTTCAAGACATCATTAATAAATATACACCTGACTATAAATTAATTTTTGTTGGAGATGCGACAATGGCTCCCTACGAAATTACTAATTCTGGAGGCAGTATTGAGCATTGGAATGAAGAGCCAGGTGGGGTTTGGGTTAAACGTCTGTGCGAGCATTTTTCAAATGTTGCTTGGTTGAATCCAGTTCAAGAGGATCATTGGGACTACACATCATCAGTATGTTTAATTCGTGATCTTGTTGAACAGAGAATGTTTCCACTTACATTAAAAGGCCTAGAGGAGGGCATGAGTAATCTTTCAAAATGAATAATTCAATTAGCAACGGTATTAAATGGGGGCCGTTTACTTTAAGAATTCCATTTATTCATATTAAATTTAGAAGCGGAGAATTTCTCCAAGGATTGGTGATCAGTGGGGCTACAGCTTTTGCAGCTGCACCCCTTGGTATGCAGCTAGGATTAACCTTTGAAGAAGCTGTGGCACTAAGCCTCATAGCCGGAACTTTAATATCTGCAGGACCAATTATATTTGGAGAACCCATGGCACCTGGATGGGTTACTCCCGCTGTTCCTCTTGTAATGGGAGCTTTAGCAACAGCAGGAATGTATGGGGTTCAACCTTGTATTGATGGTGTGTGTCAATACAATCCTGATAGCTTTAGATTTCTTGCAGCGATGTGTATTGAATTTACCATTCTTATCTTAGTACTTGGAATTACAGGGATGGGAAAAAAGCTTGTTGAAATAATTCCTAGAGGACTGAAGGCTGGGATTATTTTAGGAGCTGCACTTGCAGCATTCTATCAAGTATTTTTTAAAGATTTTGATGCCTATATGGCACAGCCAATATCAATGACAACTGCTATCGTTTTGTGTGTAATTACTACATTTTCAAATCCATTTAAAAGATTAGCAACAAAATCAAGAGTATTCTCTGTACTCGGATCATTGGGATTACTACCTGGATTCGTAATAGCCGGTTTGGTTGCTTATTTTCTAAATGAAGTACAGTTTAATATTGAATGGGGATTTAAAATTCCAGCTGTTCTTAGCTTGATTGAGAAGACCTCACCTCTTTATCTTGGTTTTCCAGACTTTAATATGTACGTTGATGCCATTCCACTAGTTTTAATTGGTTATATGCTTTTATTTGGAGATCTTGTAACTGGAACTGAAGTGCTTAAAGATGCCCAAAAAAGTAGACCTGATCAAACCTTACCAATTGATTTAAACAGATCTCATCTATCAGTGGGAATAAGAAACCTGCTGGGTATATTCATCAATCCATTTTTCCCAACTCAAGGTGCTTTATGGACCGGTGTTCATGTAGTCGTAGCAGACAGGTGGAAACAAGGCCCTAAAGCAATGCCTTCAATATTTGATGGCATAGGGTCATATTATTTGATGGGCATACCTTTTTTATACTTTACATTACCTTTTGTAACTTTAATGCAGCCACTCATGGTGATGGCACTAACATTAACCCTAATCCTGACAGGATTCGCTTGTGCTTACATTGCAATGTCAATTCCAAAAAAAGATTCTGAGATGGCTACAGCTTTATTGATAGCATTCTTTATAACTTTTTATAGTGCTTGGATTGGTTTGGTTGTTGGGATCATTTTGTCTTTATTGGTTGATGGTTATGAAAGAGATGCTGAAGCATAAATGACTGATTTTGCATTAAAAATTTCGTCTTTAGAAAAGATATATGCATCAGGTGTGAAAGCATTGGACGGTATAGATCTTGAAGTAAAAAAGGGTGATTTTTTTGCTTTGCTAGGTCCAAATGGAGCAGGCAAGTCATCAACTATTGGAATTATTTCTTCCCTTGTAACCAAGACCTCTGGAAGGGTAAAAATTTTTGATATTGATATTGATGAGGATTTTAATGAAGCAAAACGAAAGCTGGGCGTAGTCGCTCAAGAAATTAATTTCTCACCTTTCGAAAAAGTAGAAGACATAGTAATTACTCAAGCAGGATTTTACGGTATCTCTGCATCACAAGCCAAACCAAAAACTGAAACCACACTTAAGAGACTTGGCCTTTGGGAAAAGAGATCTGAACAAGCAAGAAATCTATCAGGGGGCCTCAAAAGAAGACTTATGATTGCTAAGGCATTAATTCATGATCCTGAATTGTTAATTTTGGATGAGCCTACTGCTGGTGTAGATATTGAGTTAAGAAGAGGAATGTGGGATTTTATCTCTGAAATAAATAATCAAGGCACAACCATTATCCTTACCACTCATTACCTTGAAGAAGCTGAACAACTATGCAAAAACATAGCAATTATTGACAAGGGAAAAATCGTAGAAAATACATCCATGAAAGAGCTTCTCTCAAAACTTGATGTGCAAAGCTTTGTTCTTGATTTAACCCAACCCCTGAATAATTTACCAAGTATAGCGGGATATACAATGACACTTTCAGATCCGAGTACCTTAGTTGTTGCAATTGAAAAAGATAAATCAATAAATGTATTCTTTTCAGAACTATCCAAATTAGGAATTTCAGTTAAGTCTATGCGGAATGAATCCAATAGACTGGAAGAATTATTTATGGAAATAGTTAAATCAAATGACTAGAAATAAAGAGATATTAAATTCTTTGATCACACTTACAGTAAGAGAGGTAAGAAGATTTTTAAGAATTTGGGTCCAAACGCTAGTTCCTCCCGCGGTCACAATGTCGCTTTATTTTGTGATTTTTGGCTCCTTAATTGGTCCCAGAATTGGAGAGATGAATGGGCTAGATTATATTCAGTTTATGATCCCCGGCTTAGTGATGCTATCAGTTATAACAAGCTCCTATGCCAATGTTGTATCCTCTTTTTTTGGAGTTAAATTTCAAAGGTCTATTGAGGAATTAATGATATCCCCAATGCCAAACATTGTAATTCTAACTGGTTTTATAGTTGGGGGCGTTACAAGAGGGGTGATTGTTGGCATCATAGTATTTTTAGTTAGCTTATTTTTCTATCCAGACTTTACCATCGTAGATCCTTTGCTAACTGTCTCGGTGCTTATCCTCACGGCAATATTGTTTTCATTAATGGGATTCTTAAACGCAATTTATGCCGATACTTTTGATGATATCTCAGTGGTCCCAACCTTTGTATTAACACCTCTAATTTATTTGGGAGGGGTCTTTTATTCGATTACAATTTTGCCAGAATTTTGGCAAAAGGTTTCTCTAGCAAATCCAATGCTTTATGTTGTAAATACTTTCAGGCAGGGCATGCTTGGTGTGAGTGATATTTCAGTTTCATTTTCTCTTATCATGCAGGTATTTTTTATTATCCTTTTTGGCGCTTTCGCACTTCGTCTTCTTAAGAAAGGCACGGGCATAAGACAGTGAAACCTAAATTCTTAGGTAAAAAAAACAGAACCTTTAAATCTCCCAGCGAGAACATACTTGATGCAATCAATAGAGTGCTCTCAAAAGAAATGTTTGGAGAAGATATCTGGAATGCCTATGAATTTAATTTCTTATCAAAAAGTAATCAACCTCTTTTATTACCATTAGAAATTAGAATACCAGCAAGTTCAGCAAAAACTGTTGAGTCAAAATCACTTAAGCTTTATTTAAATTCATACAGTGACTTTATATCAACGCAAAATATTGTCATTACCAAGATTGCAAAAGACTTATCGAATATCACCAAATCAAATGTGATTGTTAAGGCAATGATCAGAAAAGATTACTCTGTTAAATCAAAGAGTTTGCGGTATGTTAAAGTCCAAAAAAATAATGGCAACTTATTAAGATTCGATGGTTTTAGATCTTTATGTCCGGTTACCTCTCAACCAGATT
>NHFF02000006.1 GCA_002172535.2 Gammaproteobacteria bacterium TMED104
CCGCTTGGTAAAACAAAGATTGGTAAAAGTGGAGGCCACATCAAAATACCAAAGACACTTGATCTGCATAACCCAATTATTTCAGTTGTGCCGATGCAGTTAATTTCTTATTACACTGCACTTCTAAAAGGTACAGATGTAGACAAACCCCGCAACCTTGCGAAGTCAGTCACGGTGGAGTAGTCCCGAATGGTGCATTTATTCAGCAGAAAATAACCGTCGAATTTACTCTTGTCCATAGAACCAACAAATTAATACCACTAAAGCAACTCACCAAAAGACAAATCACAATTCATAAACTGATCCAGTTTATGCATACAGAAGGCATGGGATATCGAAGAATCTCTGACTTTCTAAACCGATCAGGGATCAAAACCCATACAAACAAAACTTGGTCCAATTCTAAAGTTCAAAGTAACCTTAAAAGAATGCAAGAACGAAAGGAAAGAATTGTGTTTAGAAATAAACCCTACCCAATTTTAATTAAAAATTTTAGAATCAAATCATGAGGAAGTTTATTGAAACAACATCTGAGGATCATGACCACGGTGGTCCGGGTTGGGAGTATGGGACATGTCTTTGGAGTCCTACTTTAGACCCCCGGGGGGCAAAAACATATAACTTAATGCTCGAACCACAAGAGGGAGACTTAATAATTCATTTTTACAGAGAAAAGAGCAAAAGATACATTCACGGACAATCATTTGTTAAAAAAAGTTGCTATGAAACATCAGACAAACCACCAAACCCATCTACCTGGAGTTACTCAGACAGATTTTACCGAATAGATTTAAGAGATTTCAAAAAATTTAATAATCCAGTTTTGCTAACTGACTTTACAGATTCCTTTGATTTGGAAATAAGACATGAGTATGAAGATAGACCTGACTCTTATCCTTTTCAGGTTAATCGATTTAAAGATCCAAAATTTAAAAGAGACTCAAGTGTTGGTCTTAAACAGGGGAAATATTTATCTGAATGCACTAATCAACTTTTTAATCTAATAAAAGAAATAGAAGATATTCAGGATAAAGAAGAGAGTCACACGTCAGGCAAAAAAAGCAGAGAAGCAATGAAAGGGGATTACCTAGAGACAAGAAGAAAAATTAAAGAATCAACCTTTTTTGCAAGAAACCCTAAACTCAAAAAAGACGCAATCAAATTGAGAGGATGCAGATGTGAAGCATGTGGATTCAAATTTGAAGAAAAATATGGAGACTTTGGTGCAGATTATATTGAATGCCATCATGAAAATCCCTTATCTGAAAGACCCGAGGTTGATTGGACAGATGAACTAAAGACATCAATTGAAGATGTAAAATTATTATGTTCTAACTGTCACAGGATGATTCATCACACAAGACCAGCAAAAGACTTTATGTTCTTAAAATCAATAATTAATAACGACTAACTTGTGAGCAAATCAATAAATGACCTTATTAATCTAGACTGTTCAGGCATATATATTCTTTCATTTAATATGAAAAAACCAATGGTCTATCATCAACCAAAACCATGGTCGGATAAATTAGTAGACAAGACAATGGTTAAAGTTGGTAAATGCAAAAGCATAAAAAAAAGAATGGGAGAATATAGAAGCACTTATGGGTATAGAGAAAAAGAACCACCGAAAACTGAGGAATATTGGAAACAAAAGGGTTTTGATAACGTTTATTTAAGAAGATGCCTTGGATGTGACAGCACTGAACCACACCATCATGTTAATTATCTTCATATTTCCCCCACGGAGTTCGTTCCAGAGGAATCTTATTATGATTATCATGATGAGATAGAAAAGAAAATTTCTAATAAGTTTTACGAATACAAAATTTGGTCAAATATGGAATATTACAGCAGAGATATAAAAGAAGACCTGATTAAAGAGGTAACCAGTCTTGCAAAAAAATAAAAAGTTTTTAAATAACCCCTCACCAAAAAAAGAGGACATGATTTTTGTTTCTGTTAATGGAAAAGAAGTGCCAAAAGAGGGATATGAAGAAATAAAAGATGAAGATGGAAACTTAAGGGGCAAGGGAAACTATAAGAACGGTGTAAGGAGTGGATTCTGGCAGTTCTTTTACCCAAATGGCAAGATTGATAATTGTGGATACTATGGCAATGATGGATTAAGACTCTCTATTAATGAATATGGGGATACGTGGGATTATTATTATGAAGATGGCAGTAAAATCGGAGAAGACTTAGAGGAACTTCCTGAAAAGTTTCAGTTTTTACAGGATTTGCTTGACGAACATAACAGTGGTGTCGCAGAAGATATTTTTAAACAAGATAAATAAAAAAATAATGCACCAATCAAATCTACTCAGTGACCGTCGAATGAAAATATTCTTAGATTATAAAATAGGTCCGTACGCAAGATTTAGGAAATTAAAAATTTTGATTAGATGAAAACAAGTTTAAATAAACAACTAATAGTTGGAATTGCTGCTGGCGGAACAACTCTTATACTCCTTAAGGGAGGAGACTATAAGTGGTTACTTCTGGCTGGATTTGCAGCAATCCTTTTTGTGTTCACTTATGTTTATAAAAAATGAGAAACCTTGCTGCGGACACTCTGCTAAGGTTGAATAACTCGATGAGTAGAATAAAGATAGAATTTGCGGTTGGTAATTAACTAATTTCGTTATTAGCAAGGGCTATAATTTCTATATAGCTTTCGCTAAATATTTGTAACATATCTATATTTTTGCCCACCATAGACTGAGCTGTAAGAAGATAAGCCTTAAAGGTATTAGATAGATAAAAATTTTGATCTATATCATATGAACTAACTACCATGTCTGAATAAATAAATGAAGCGTCATCTTGTTCGGTAGAAGTAACTGTTATTTTTGGATCAATATTTGCACCGAAAGCCAAATACAAATCATCTAATGTTCTATTATTTGCGCTATTTCTGTCGTAATAGTGAGTATAGTTATTAAGGAGTACTCTTCTAAATTTTTTAGAATCTATCAATTCAATAGAACCTGTAGATATTAATTGGTTGAATGTGCCATTCTGTGGAAAAAATGAAACACTCATTTTTTGAGTAATGAATAAATATTTTTCGGCAACTGTACTGTCGGCTAAATCTTTTTTTCCATCTTCAATGTCAGCCAAAATTTCAGCTATGCAATTTTGAACTATTTTGAGGTCTCCAGTTATTTTTTCAATTTGCTGTAAATCTTCTTGAGATGTGACTAATAATTCTTCGATCAAGGTGTCTTTATAAGATTCTTTTTCGCCTAGTTGTCTTAAATCATCAAGATAAAATGATAAAAAAACACCAGTAATAATTATTAAAAATTCAAGCAAATATCTTATGTAATTAAATGGATTAAACTTCATACATTAATATTTACATGTTTGTATTCAAAATGTAATCAAAAATGTGGACAATAAATTCAGAAGATTGATATGAGGATTTTATTTTTACTAGCATTATCAATCTATAGCTTTGCTACACCGACAGATTTTTCTGAGTGGTGGAGCAAACAAAGATCAGTTTTTAGGACCTGTTGATGGAAATAAACTGGGTAATTTTAGGTTGGCTAATCGACATGACTCTTAATGGTCTGGTGTGGTTTATCATCGCAGCATTTTCACTGTTACTAATTGATGTCTCTGATAAATGGACAAGAAAAGCTGTTAAATGCATGGATAAAGTCGACAAATGGATAAGAAAATTTTTAGATGACTCGTTTGAATGGATTCAAGAAAAGAATCTTACAATACTCTCCAGTATCATATTGTTAATTATCTTTGGTATTCTTGCTCAACTAGGAATAATACCCAAGCTAATAACTTAATAAAAAATGAGCGAACTAAATAAACAAAATCCAATAATAACTTACATTTTTGAGCTGGAGCTGATCAAGAGTGTAGATGAGGTCAAGGAATTTATGAGAGAAAATTCTTCTCCTTATGTTTTTAATTGCGCCGAGCCTAAAACTATAAGATTTGAATGGTTTCTATCTGAGGATGAAAAGTCAGCAACGCTAATTGAAATGTTTGATGATAGTGATGCTGCCAAATTAAGATTAGAAAATCATTCTGCAAGCCATCTAGTTGAAGAATTTCCAGAGCACTTTGAAATAAAACAATTTATTGTATTAGGCGATATTAAATCAGACATGAAGGAAAAATTAGCCGACTGGAACGCAGACCTAAGAGGAAATGTTGCAGGTTTTTTTAAAGGCATAGACTAATTTAAGAAAAATAGTTAAATGCGATCACACGTAAAAAGTTTTATTAGATCAGTTATTGTTAATGCAATTATGTGGAGCTTAATCTTTTGGCTTTTTCTTGAGTTTATTTTTTGATAGTTCTTGGCATAGCTAAGAATACTCAGTTACAATTTTTTAGTACCACAAAATTCTAATTCATATGATAGAGATATTGTTTTGGAGTTTAGTCTTAGTGACATGGCTAACTGTAGGCATGCATGTCATTAAAGAGTTCATAAGATTTAATAGGAGAAAAAAATGATCAAACCAAGCATGAAAAAACCCAGTTTTTTTAGAAGGTTTGTAATGAAACTTGTTGGTGGTTGGAGAAGAGTAATGGACGTAAAGTATAATCCATTAAAGTATATCCCCGATCCAAGTCTTCAAACGTATTTCATGTTGGTATTATTCATTATATGGAGTGTTTTCTTTGGATTTTTGGCAGCAAATTATCTAGGATTTTTTAACTACAATACAATTGCAAGCATTATTATTCATGTTGCAATAATATTACCTTTGGCTTTTACTAATGCCATTTTCGTTGATGCAGAAAGAGACGGCGATAAATGGCTAAAAGAATGGAAGGAAGAACAATCAAGATACAAGTTAATTGTAAACAGACTCAAAACTAAAAACTTAGTGATCTGGAATCCTAATAAAGAAGGCTAACATCGACAACTCTTATTATTTGATCAGAGTATTTTGAAGCTTTATGAAATATATAATACCTATAATTTTTTTGTTGTTCTCACAAAGTAACTGGGCTCAAGAAGATCCTGATGGACTTTTAAACGGCCTGCATCTTGATGCACAGATGGGGAATTTTGAATCTTACTTTGATCGTTACAGTAACGATGCTGTGTTCTTGGGCACGGATAAAACAGAACGTTGGACCATAGAGGAATTTAAAGCTTATGCTAGGCCAGCATTTTCAGATGGTCATGGATGGACCTATGCAGTGGTTGAGCGTAACTGGGAAGGGGATGGCAACACGCGTTGGTTTGATGAGATTTTGCTTAATGAAAAATTAGGACATTGCAGAGGAACCGGGGTCGTTGAGCTTGTTAACGGTGAATGGAAAATATCCCACTATGCTTTGACAATGTTAGTTCCTAATTCTATTGCGGTAGAGGTTGGCTCACTAACTCTAGAAGCCGATAAACAGAAATAATACAATTGTAAAGCATATTTAGGAGCAGCTCATGAGCGACAAAGAACAAATCGAAAATATAGTTCAGCTTTACATTGATAGCATGGATGAATCTGATCCCAACAAAGTGAAGCAGGCATTTCATAGCAACGGGAAAGTGGTTGGTTACTTGCATGGAGATTTTATGCAAATGTCCACAGATGATTTTGCTGACTTTGTTGCATCACAACAACCCCCACCAAAAGAAAAGGGTGAAAATGTTGTTTTTGAAATTCTCGCGTGTGAGGTGGAGGGAACGACAGCTTTTGTGAAAGTGAGAGACACCTATTTGGGGATAACGTTCTTGGACACTCTCTCTTTTATAAAAGAAGAAGGTCAGTGGCAGATCTACACCAAACTCTTTAATGTAGAGAGCGAATAAATAATGCTCTGCATCAAGGCGGAAATCCCAAAAGAGATTTGCGAAATTGATGATGAGGTAAAAGCTATTTATCACTCGCATGACACCATTTGCATTTGGGTTTTTAAATCTCGTGAGGATAGAAATAATTTTATGGACGCTACACTAGGCATGAAAAAAGCCGAAAGAGAAAATTATTTTATTAAGAATTATGAGTAAAAATTTTTCTATGGTGTTTGCCACAGAATAAATCTAAGTTACTGAACTAATAAATCTCCAGTTCTCTAGCTTTGCGGAAGTTTAAAAATATCTTCTACCTTGCAACCCAAGGTTTTGGAAATTTTCAAAGCAAGCACAGTTGAAGGCACATAAATACCATTCTCAATTGCATTAATGCTTTTTCTTGAGACCTCCGCACTTTCAGATAGCTCTTGTTGCGTAAGGCCAGCTAATTTTCTAAGCTCTTCTAAGTTATTTAGAAGTTTTTCATGACTTCTACCCACTTTTTGATTCCTGATAATCCCCAATAGAAAAAGATACCAGCAACACTCCAAAAACAAGCCAAACAAAGGCAGCAATTTGGTAAATCATGCTATTGGCCATTTGAAAGCTCCAGTTTGACCAGTCTTGAATAGAAAAAAGAATGAAGATTCCCATTCCATTAAGCCCATAACCTATTGACCCAAGTTTGTAGGCTCGAAGGGCAGTAAATTCGTCATAAAGCGCATTATTAATTTTTTTAGTATCAAGGAAATAATAAGAGAGCGTTAGATATGCTGCTCCCAAAAAAACTAAGACTCCAGGGACAAACATAATATTATGATTAGAAAGGTGCCAGCCCAAACTAAAACCTAGCAGCTCCAACATTAAATAGGCTGCAAAAAATACTTGAACAGCCCCAGAAATAAAAATTATTAAGAAGCGTTTAAAATAGGTCATCTATTTTTCCTCAAATTCCTCGACTGCTTTTGAAACATTTTTTGCCTCCACATTTTCATGCTCCTCAAAATAATATTCATCCAAGATAAAGCCCACCAATAATCCCAAGGCAAAGGCAACAGCAAAACTTATCTCCCAAGTAATGCCCCATAAAAAGTAAAGAAAGTAAAAACTTAAAAACCCAACCCCAACACCCAAAAGTGAAAATATTTCAGATTCGCTACCAAATAATTCTTTGATAATTTTTTTATTATCTCTTTTCATATTCATCAACCGCATTAGTAATTTCCTCTCTTGTATTTGGGTACATATATCCTGCCAACATTGTCCCGATTCCTATGGCACCAACCAGGAGACCAACACCTTCAAAGAATTGACCCACTGCCCAGTTGCCCAATAAGTAAATTCCAACACCTACAAACAGTGTTATTAAGCCCCCTCTACGATAATCAATCGGCTCTTTTTTCCTTTCTTCAAAAATATTCAAGAGTTCTTCAACTTTTTTTGGGTCATCTAGGTTTTTAGAGATCTCCAATACAGCCTCCCTTTTTCCTTTACCTTCATAATAAAGCCAAATGAAAACTGCAATTGGAACAATTATCCCGGTCAAAACTCCTAATATGGGCACTAGTATTTCCATAACTTCTCCTCTTTAAAATGTAACGCAAACTTATCATTATTTAAATGGGAAGTAAAGGTTACATATAAAAATTTTTGTTACTGTATTACAATAAGCCATGCAAAAAACTCAAAAACGTACAGATAAATTTGCAATCACTGTCTCTTTAGCTTGTGCAATTCACTGTTTATTTGTTCCGTCTTTTGTAATTCTTTCAGCAGGGCTTTTATCCATTACCATCGATAATGAATTTATTCACAAACTATTAATATTTATTGTTATTCCTGTNAGCATCTTCGCTTTGTATGCGGGATATAAAAATCATAAAACCACATCTTTTTTTCCTGCAGCAATCATTGGAATGATTGCATTGGTTGCTGCTGTAATTATGGGAGAGAGGTTATTGGGTGAGCAAGGCGAGCAATTCATTACACTTCTGGGATCTCTTTTATTGGTTTTTGCACACTACCAAAACTTTCAGACCTGTAAAAAATTAGAGTGCGCTGACTGTCATGAAAAATCAGCGTAAGCTAGCATCGANGTCCTTCAGCAAAAGTCAGGTTGCGAATAATTCTTAAACTAACTAGCTTTTCTCTTGTCTTATGATTATTTTAGTTGCGCTCGAGGATGAGNTNACAAAAGAAGACTTTAATGAGTTTCATATTGAGCATATGGGAGTAGGCAAGATTAATGCNGCAATTAAAACAACAGAAGCGATTAGGAAATATTCACCTGAATTAATTATTAACTACGGAACAGCTGGAAGCCTAAACAAAGATATTTCTGGTCTTGTTGAAGCAACGAATTTCTATCAACGTGATATGGATGCAAGCCCATTAGGAATAAAGGTGGGCGAAACTCCATTTGAAGAAAGTTTCAAGATTCACTTTGGCAGGAATGGGCTTAGCTGTGGAACGGGCGACTCATTTGTAACAAACACACCCGAGCTTATTACCGACTTGGTTGATATGGAAGCTTATGCTATTGCGAAAATTTGCAAGATGTATGATATTGATTTCAGATGTTTTAAATATATTTCTGATCAAGCGGATGATAATGCTAGCCAGGATTGGAAAGAAAATGTTGCTCGGGGAAAAAAGCTGTTTATTGAGAAAATCAAAGAGATATATGGATAAATATTTTTTATTAAATGACAAAATCTAAAATCAACTTAAAATCAAAACTGGAATCAATAAAAGACTATTGGTCTCCAAAGGTTATCGCTGAACTTAACGATTACCAATTTAAACTTGCAAAAATCAAAGATGAATTTATCTGGCATGAGCATAATGATACCGATGAAGCCTTTATCGTTATTGAAGGAAATATTGAAATAGAATTAGAAGATAGAACTGTTGAGTTAAGTGAGGGTGAAATGTTTATCGTACCTAAAGGAGCGAAACATAAGCCTATTGCTAGAGGTGAGGCTCACATTATGTTGATAGAACCAAGGGACGTAAAAAATACTGGCGATATTGAAAATGAGCTTACAGCCAAAAATGATATTTGGATTTAATTAAGAGTTGTTATATAAAAAGTACTCGGAGACACTTATGAGCGACGATCAAAAAAGACTGGCAGATGCTTTAGAGGAGCTTAAGGATCACAATTTTATGAAGATTCATGAAAGCCCGATTAAGTTTATTTATTACAATCTTCTACGAGGACTTGCGATTGGATTGGGCTCAGTGGTTGGCGCCACATTGCTGGTTTCAATCCTGGTAGCAATTCTTGCTCAGATTGAATTTATTCCAATTCTTGGCAATTATGCTCATCAGGTTATAGAAATCATAGAAAAGCTAGATAAAAAAAGCTAAATACATTTTTCATGCTGGATTCCATCGATCANTTAATTATTGCTGTTGAAGATTTAGACTTAGCTGAAAGCAATTATCAAAAAGTTTTGGGATCAAAGCCTGTTTGGAGGGGAGTTCACGAAGAATACGGTACCGCAAATAGCATTTTTAACTTCGACAATACTTACTTAGAGTTACTTAGTGCAAACGGCAAAGGCATAGGTTCTGATCTAGTAAATCATATTCTTAAAGAGGAAGGAGAAGGTCTTAGTGGTATTGTATTTGGATCAAATCATTTGTCTAAGCTGCAGGCTCATCTAAGGGGTAGTGGTTTTATAGTTGATGACATAAGCAGTGGCAAAGGAACAAACTTAAAAGATCAAGCAATCAGAAAGTGGAAAAATTTATTTCTACCGCCTGAATTAACTAGAGGGCTTTTTTCTTTTGTTATCCAGCACACCGAAGGTAGCCTCCCTAAAATAGAAAGAATTAGCAGTGATTGTGTAAATAAACTTGATCATGCAGTCATTAATTCTCCTGATATCGATGGCTTTATAAAAACCTATAAAGATGTATTTGGCCTGAGGCTTGCTTTAGATATCTTTAATGATCACTGGAAAAAAAGGATGTTATTTTTTCGGGTTAATAAAACAACGCTTGAAGTGATCGAAGTCAATGATTTATCACAAGATCGCTTATGGGGACTTGCTTGGGAGGTCAAGGATATTGAGGCGCACCAAAAAAGACTCCAATCAGCAGGAGTTGATGTCTCCCCAATAAGAAAGGGTCTAAAGGAAAATACCCTAGTATCAACTGTTGAGTCACATACTCACAATGTACCGACTTTAATAATCCAGCATTTAATCCATAACTAAAAAAACTTCCCAAAAAATATATATTAAATTAATATACCCCCCATGGGTATATTGGCTAAACTGATATTACTATTATTATTTATTAACGCTGAGGCAAGACCAATTTCTTACTCCGGTGGCTCAACAGCAATGTTAATCACAGACAACATGAAGGACTCTGTTTACTATCACTATTCTCCTACGTATAAGTATTCCGTAGGGATTGAGACAGTAAAAGACCTTATCTTTGATCAAGAATACTCATACTTAAGATTTACTTATTTAATGAATAGAAAAAATNCACGCCATTCTCAAAGAAATCTATATTTTCAATCAGGAATATCTTCAAAGGGCACAGATAATGTTTTTTACGGAATACATGGTGATTGGGAAACCAGAAGAGTGTTTACTGGTTTTGGTTTTAAAAAAGTTGAAAATACAACCCAAGACTATCAGGATTATTTTTTGCAAGCTGGCATAGCTCCATATATTGGAGAGTATGGAGATTTACATACTTGGCTAATGCTCAAAAGCAAAAAAAACACTATCACCAATGAGTGGCAGACATACCCTGTTCTAAAGTTTTTTAAAGGCGACTTCTTAATTGAGTTTGGTTATGACAGCAAAATTAATTGGGATGTCCACATGATGTACAGATTTTAAGGAGGTTTTTATGAAAATAATTTTTTTAATAGCTTTGTTTCTTCCAAGTATCGCATGGTCCAGCGAAATTAGTAGTGAGCCAGGCAAGGCGCACGATCACTCTGATTCTGGTATGCATTCTCATGATCATCATTCTCATGAAGGACATCTGCATGAAACTCTGGTTGACGGAAAAGAACTTGAAGTTGACCCAGAAAGATTTGATAAATTTATTGATGGTTTAGCAGACACACAAATTGCTGTTGTTAGTGTTAACGGCATGGTTTGTGATTTTTGTGCACGCGGTATTGAAAAAACATTTAAAAAAGATAAGAGCGTAAAAAGGGTTGATGTTGATCTCTCAAGAGGCAAGGTTCTGGTAGCATATAACAACAGCAAGGTTATTGACTTTGAAGACATAAAACTAAAAATTGTTTCTAACGGTCAAAATGCAACTGATTTACAAATACTAGATATTTAATGAATGATCAAAGATAAGACCGCAAACTTCTTTTCTTTATTTACCTCCACATCAACATTGGTTTGTTGTGCTATGCCTGCCTTATTCGTTGCTCTTGGTGCTGGAGCAACTTTCGCAAGTTTGATAACAATCTTTCCTTTTTTAATAGTTTTATCTCAATATAAAATTCAAATCACAATTGCTGCTTTTGTGATGCTTGCCATTGCTGGCTATGTGAACTACAAGACTTACTACATGCCATGCCCAGCAGATCCTGAACTGGGCAGAGAGTGCCTAAAAACTAGACAACGATCAAGATATATCTATTACATTTCTGCATCGATATTTATTTTTGCAACCATATTTACATACTTAATACCGAGGTTTTTATAATCATGAGCCACCCTTGCCACAAAGATCACCTTAAAAGCATTCGCAGAATAGAGGGTCAAGTTCGCGGAGTTGAAAAAATGATCACTAATGGAGAGTATTGCATTGAAATTCTTAATCAAATCAAGGCCATAAAGAACTCATTGGTATCTGTTGAAGGTAAAATNTTGAAAAGACATCTGCAAGAATGCATCAAAGAATCACTTTCGGGGGATATCTTTGACGACAAAGTGGATGAAATCGTTAAAATTCTAAAGAGATGAAGTTAATTATTAGAAAAACTCATAAGTACTTGAGTTTTTTTATTTCGGTCCAGCTTCTTCTTTGGACTGTATCAGGAATTTATTTTGCATTTAATAAAATCGAATTAGTTAGAGGCGAGCAATATAGAGTTCAACCCAAAGATTATGTTATTACTGACAACCTAAATTTCATCATACCCGATGCAACAAGCATTAACGTACAACGACTCCTGGACACCACAATAATTGTTGCAACCACACCTTCAGGAAAAAATTTTTACGATAGTAATGGAACTCCTCTTGGCAAACTTTCTCCTGATCAAGCGATGGAAATAGTCTCATTAAAAACAACTCTTAAGCCGTTGGCAGTTCAGGAAATCACTAAGACCAAGAAAGGCTCAGAATATAGAGGGAGAGATCTACCGATTTATAAAGTTGATACCGAAAATAATTTAGGAAAATTAATAAACGTCTACGTGAGTGTATTTTCTGGTGATATTGTTGCCATTCGATCAAACCAGTGGAGAATTTGGGACCTAATGTGGGGGTTTCACATAATGGATTGGGTGGAAAGAGATAATATAGATAACTTACTACTTAAGATTTTCTCAATTTTAGCTCTAGTTTCATCTATAACGGGAGTATTATTATTTTTTAAACTAGATGTAAAAAAAAATGAACAGCCTTAATTTTTTTTTGATTAACTTTAAAAGGTTTTTCCTTCTACTCATGACTGCATCCTGTCTTCTATTGCAGGCGACTGATAAAGATGAAATTCTTTCAATCATCAGTGACATAGAATATGGTTGGGAAAATGGTGATGGAGAACCGTTTAGTAAGCATTTTCTAGATTATGAAGGAGCAAAGTATTTTGAATCCGGAGGAAAAAATATTGGTCTTAAGGATCTAATTGAAAATCATGTTGAGCCTGAAAAAGATGCCTTATATTTCTTAGAGCTTAATTTTTTAAATATAGACATTAGAATTGATCAATTTTTTGCTTGGGTTACAGCTGATACGGAGGTAAAGGGAAAAGTTAAGCGCAATGATTATGAATTTGACAAGACGGGGCACCAAACATTTCTTTTAAAAAAGTTAGAGGGAAGATGGAAGGTATTACATACACACTCATCAAGCAGAGACAGAAGAAAAACACCCAAGAATGTTGAGTCAAAACCAACAAAGTCCAAACCTATAGAGTCAAAGCCCGCAACTGAGCTGATTAAAAAAACCTTCGGGCTGCCTGAAAAAAAAGAAACTGCGATCACAAATAAAATCAGGTCAAAATTCCTGTCAGTAAAACAACTAAACAATAAGAAAGTAGATATAAAACTAGAAAATGGACAAGTTTGGAGATCTGTAGAGGCTGTGAATCGTGGTGAGCTCTCAAAATTAAAATCATCCACTAGCATAGAGATTAGTGAGGCCCTGATTAGTGGGTATGTATTTAAAGCAGAAGGTAAAAAACTTTCTATTAGAGTTAGAAGAATAAAATAAAAGGAGAATTATATGTCAGGCAAAAACCCATTTTTATTAATAGCTAGAATAGGCGTGAAGGAGAATATGGTTGAAGAATACTTAGCCATAGCGGAAGAGGTTGATGACGCAGTTCAGGAATCTGAGCCCGGCATGCTTTTTCATAATTTTGATAAAGACCCTGATGATCCACTTGGGTTTGTGTGGAGTGAAGTTTATACCAACAGCCAGGCCTTGATTGCTCACATTAATAATCCGCCTGTTCAAGCATATGTCAAAAAACATGATGAATTAGCTGATATCTTTGAAATCGAAGTTTATGGCAATTTATCTGAGGATGCTATCTCTGCAGTGAAAGCATTGGAGGTACCTTTCAAACATTTTAAAAGCACAGCTGTCGGCTATGTTAGAGAAGAGAATTTTTAATCACTAGGGATAGGTTAAGCCAAATCCAAATTTAAAAGTTGGATTCATGGTGTCATCTGGAACATCCTCAAGCTGTTCATTCACCTCTTTCATTGAGGAGGGAATTTCAAAAGGCAATTTCCCCGTAGGCTTAGATTCACCAAATAAAGTTTCAAAAATTACACTTTCATCAACACCAAAAGTTCCAACTAA
>NHFF02000004.1 GCA_002172535.2 Gammaproteobacteria bacterium TMED104
AGGGAATGCTGAAATATTAAATCCTGCTAATTTAGCAAACAAAATCTTAAGTATGAAAAAATCAAATAAAGTCATAATTATGCAAGGCGCAGGCAAAATTTCTAGTTACCTTAAAAACTTTGTTGAATCATGTCAGGTAAAAAAATAGTTGTTTTAAGTGGCGGAACTTCAGCTGAAAGAGAAGTTTCCTTAAAATCTGGAAGTCAGGTTCACTCAGCTCTAATTCAGCTTGGTCATCAAGTTGAGTTTGAAGATCTTCTAGCAATTAATCAGATAAATCACCTGAAAAAAAATGTTGAGATATTCATTGCGCTTCATGGTTTTGAGGGAGAGTCTGGAATTCTTCAAGATAAGTTAACCAATTTGGGAATAGATTATTTTGGCTCAAATGCACAAGGTTGTATCAATACATGGAACAAAGCTAATTGCAAAAAGATACTTATTGAAAATGGAATAAATACACCTAAATTTTTAACCACAAAAAATATTAAGGCTATGGAATTTCCATCGGATATTTTTTTGGAAAATGGTTTTTACATAAAACCATCTGAGGAGGGATCATCCATTGATACATTTGCAGTTAAATCTAATGAGGAATTTAAATCCCTTAAACAGAATCTTGTAAATCCTGAAAGAGAATTTCTTATTGAAGAAACAATTAATGGAAGAGAATTTACGGTATCTGTTCTCAAGGGTCGGTGTTTGGCACCGTTAGAGATAATCCCTTCTAGCGGAATGTATGATTATCATGCTAAATACATTGCTGAAGATACAATTATTCAAAAAGCTCAACTTAAACCTGATCAGATTAAATTACTTTGTGATGTAGCTCTTAAAGCTTGCACAGTCTGTGAATGTAAGGATTGGGCTCGAGTAGATGTTATGCAAAATGAAGATGGCGAATTTTATGTGCTAGAGATTAACACTGTACCTGGAATGACAGACCACAGCCTTTTCCCAGCGGCTGCAAAAATATCTGGCTTGAGCTTTAATGAGCTTATTCATGAAATCATAAGTGATGCTTAAGAATTTTTTGCTAGCCACATCTTTAGCTTTTATAACCGGTTTTGAATTAAATATAGGTCTTAATGTAAACATTCAATTTTCTGAACCGGTAAAGTTCAATTATGAAAAAGAGTTCATGAATGAGCTCAATAATCTAAAAAAAACAAAAGAAGTAGAGCATTTACTAAATAATCAAGAATGGATTCAAGGATATGTGTACAAGAAATTTTATTTTAAAGCAGACTATATATTTATTGAACAATCTGTACCGATTGGAGTTCTCAATAATGAGTTCTTCTTGGCAAAAAATAAAAATATTTTTCCGGTTGATTCAACATCAAATTCACTGCCACGCTTTAGCATTCCTGAAAATAAAATTGATGAACTAATAAATCTCTTTATATTTCTTGACGATGAAATTCAAAAGAATCAGATTCTTATCAGTGAAATAAACTATGATTTTGGAAGCGGCTGGGAAATAACTTTAAATAATAAACAGAAAATAATTTTTGCTAGAAATATGAGCAGTCAAAGTATGGAGAGATTTCAAATCTTGATGAGATATTTGTACGCAAATAGCTTAAATCCTAGTATTATTGATATGCGAAATAAAAGTGGAGCAGCTTTGAAATATGGCAACTAACGGAAATAAAAAAGACAATGATTATGTTGTTGCCCTGGACATTGGAACTTCCAAAGTTGTTTGTCTAATAGGACAGCTTACTGACTCACATGCAGTTGAAATTGTTGCTCTTGGATCATACCCATCATCAGGATTAAAAAAAGGTGTTGTTGTAAATATTGATGCTACAACGGACGCTATTCAAAAATCTATGGATCAGGCAAAAAATTCATTTGATGGCAAATTAAAAAATGTTTACGTGGGTATTGCCGGAAATCATATCAAGAGCCTTAATTCACATGGCATTGTTGGTATTAAGGATAAGGAGGTTACTCCCTTTGATATTGACAGAGTCATTGAGGCTGCTCAGGCTGTAGCTATTCCCTCAGATCAAAAAGTACTTCACGTGCTTCCACAAGAATTTGTAATTGATGATCAAGACTCTATAAGAGAACCATTAGGAATGTCTGGAGTTAGACTTGAATCCCATGTTCATTTGGTAACTTGCGCTAATAATGCAATCCAAAACATAGAAAAATGCGTTAAAAGATGTGGAATCACACTAGATGGATTTGTTTTGGAGCAACTTGCAAGCTCATATTCGGTTTTATCAGAAGATGAAAAGGAGCTAGGAGTTTGTATTGTAGATATTGGTGGAGGGACAACTGACATAGCCATATTTAACTCAGGTTCTATTTCATTTACAGGTGTTATTCCAATTGCAGGTGATCAAGTAACCAGTGACATAGCTGTTGCACTTAGAACTCCAACGCCGCAGGCAGAAGAACTTAAACAAAAGTATGGATGTGCTGTTGCAGAATTTACTACAGAATCTGAAACCATCGAAGTTGCTGGCGTTGGCGGAAGAGCTCCAAGAGAGTTATCTCGAAAAGCACTAGCAGAAATTGTTGAACCAAGATATGTTGAATTATTCGAGCTTGTGAAAGCTGAAATTCAAAGAAACGGTTTTGATGGAAAAATTCCTGCTGGCATTGTGTTGACGGGCAGTACTTCAAAGATGGAAGGAGTGGTGGAGCTTGCAGAGTCGATTTTCCAAACAAGCGTTAGGATTGGAGTCCCTGAAAACTTCAAAGGTATGGAGTCTGTTCTTAAAAACCCAATATATGCTACGAGTCTTGGTCTTTTGGGATATGGGTTTGATCAACTAAAGCAAGGAATTGCACTTGAGCAGAATAGAAGCCTTTTTGATAAGGCATTTGGATGGCTAAAAAGTAATTATTAAATCTATTGCAAATAGATTTTTCATTCTCTAAAATGCGCAAACCTTGGTTATTTGCTTGCAAATAATCTTTAACCAAAAGGAAAAACATGAATCATTACGAACTTACTTTAATATTAAACCCAGATCTCGCTTCAAAGTTTGATCCCTACAAAGAGCACTTTGAGTCCGTTCTTTCTCAATTAGGTTTTAACATTCACTATTGTGAAAATGTTGGTATTAGAGAACTTGCATACACAATTGGGATAAATAAAAAAGGCCATTATCTCATTTATCAATTAGATGGTGATCCTGCTAACATTAATGAGCTTGAGACCAAGATTAAATATGATAATTCAGTTATTCGTCACTTAGTATTAAAAACTGACACTGTCACTGAGTCAGACTCTTTTCTCACTCAAGATACAAAAGAAGCAAAGAAAAGGGCTGAAGAAAGAGCTCATGAGGTAAAACTAAAAGCTCAAGTACAACAGCAATCAAAACCAACTCCAAGTGAAACTAAGGTGGATGAGAGTTTATCTGAAGAAAAAAAAGATGAAAGCCCTTCAGGTGAAGAGGAAAGTTCTACCACAGAGGAGACAACTCCAGAAAAAACTGAATCTGAAAATGAGGAGCAATCATGAAGAAGCTAGCATTACCTGAAAATTTTGACCATAAGAATATCGATATTCTTAAACAATTTATTACTGAAACAGGAAAAATTATTCCTGCTAGAGTTTCTGGCATTACTGCCCCTGAGCAAAGAAAATTAACAAAGGCTGTTAAGATTGCAAGATTTCTTGCTTTGATACCATATACAGATAAACAAATATGAAAATTATTTTACTTGATAAGATTCCTAACCTTGGTGATATTGCTGATGTTGTTGAGGTTAACTCAGGGTATGCTAGAAACTTTCTCATACCACAAAAAAAAGCAATGTTTGCTTCAAAAAATAACCTTGAATATGTAGCTGAAAGAAAGGCAGAGCTTGCTGCAGCATCAGCAGATGGAGTTTCTAGAGCTGAAGCAAAGGCAGAGCAGCTAAAAGATCAGTCAGTGGAAATTAAAGTTCCAGTAACAGATGAAGGGGCCTTGTATGGATCTGTTGGAACTCGAGAGATTTCAGATGCATTTGCTGAGAAAAATCTTGAGGTTGATAAGAGTTATGTGCAACTTCCTGATGGGCCTATCAAAGAGGTCGGCGATCATCAGATCAATCTTCTTTTTCACCCAGAAGTATCAACAGAGATAACTGTTATTGTTAAGCCTGAATAGTTGTCATTCGCTGGATATGATGTAAAAATCATTTTCTATGCCTGAATATTCAAACGATCAAATTGACCAAGTAAGAGAGCTTGAAAGAGCTGTCTTAGGTGGCCTGATGCTTGAGACTGAGCGTTATGACAACGTGCGTTTGGTAATCTCTCATGCAGATTTTCAAGGTAAAGACCATCAATCGATCTTTGAATCGATGGGGGATCTTGTTAATGCAGGTAAACCACTGGATCCGATCACTGTTGCTGACCGACTCGATAGCAAAAATTTATTAACTCGAGCTGGAGGTAAGAACTACCTTATTGAGCTTGCAAGCTCTTCTCCTTCTGCAGCAAATTTAGAAACCTATGCAGAGTTGATTAGGCAAAAATCAATATCAAGAAAGCTAATGAAGATAAATTCTGAAATAGCTGAATTAATTGTTAACCCTCAGGGAAAAGATGCTTCAGGTTTATTGGATGAAGCTGAATCCAAGATTTTCTCTTTAAATGACGAAGCTGAAAGGACATCAACAAACATTCAAAGACTGGATAGTCTTATAGATAAATCAATTGATAAGCTTAATGAATTATCACAAAGTAGCTCTAATCTTATTGGCTACTCAACCGGCTTCAAAGACCTTAACAGGGACACACAAGGACTTCAAAAAGGTGACCTGATAGTAGTTGCAGGAAGACCAAGTATGGGAAAAACTTCATTTGCAATGAATATTGCTGAAAACTTTCTCTTAAACGAAGATATTGAAGGAGGCGTATTAGTATTTAGTCTTGAAATGCCCGGTGAATCACTTACAACAAGGCTTTTGGCGAGTCATGCAAAAATTAATCAGCAAAAGGTAAGATCAGCGAGCTTAAATGATGAAGAATTAAAGAGATTTATGGCATCCTCTGCAAGACTAAAAGAACTTCCCCTATACATTGATGATAGTTCTCTATTATCCCCCATGGAACTTAGAGCTCGAGCTAGAAGGGTTTCTAGACAGGAACAGGGGTTGTCACTTATTGTTGTTGACTATCTTCAATTGATGCAATTACCTGGATCAATGGAAAATCGTGTGAATCAAATATCAGAAATATCAAGATCCCTCAAAGCTCTCGCTAAAGAACTTAATTTACCTGTTATTGCATTATCGCAATTAAATAGAGGTGTNGAACAAAGNCCAAACAAAAGNCCNATGATGGCTGANNTAAGAGANTCAGGTGCAATTGAGCAAGATGCNGANNTNATNCTATTTATNTATAGAGATGNNGTTTANAACGAAGATNCNGAAGAAGGNAATAAAGCNGAAATTATCATTGGAAANCAAAGAAATGGCCCAATTGGAACNNTNNANCTNTCNTTNNTNAANGANTNTACTNGNTTTGAAGATTTTGCAGTGGACAGTTACTTTGATCCATTTCAATGAGCAAAGAGTCAGCTGAATTACATATAAATTTCTCTGTTATTCAAGATAATATTTCCTACTTGAAGACCCACATTAGTGATCATACAAATTTCCTATCTGTTATCAAAGCAAATGCTTACGGGCATGATCTAGAAGAATTTGTTTCAAGGCTAAATGATTTAACAGACGGCTTCGCAGTTGTAAGACTTGATGAGGCAATGAAGATAAGAAAAATCTCTAATAAGCCCATTTTATTAATGCAAGGTGTCTACCAGCAAAATGAAATTGATCAGGTAATTGAGCATAACTTAATGACAGTATTGCATACTCATGAACAAATTAATTTATACAAGGATATTCAATCTAAGACAAAGATATGGGTTAAGTTTAATACAGGAATGAATCGATTAGGATTTCAAGTTAATGAGGCTGATCAAATTCAATCTTTTATAAATGATCAAAATGTCCTCATGACACATCTTGCCTCGTCAGATGTTCCATCTGATCCATCAAATAAAAAACAGATAAGTAAGTTTCAAGATCTCTACGACTCTATTTCAACTAATCCTGAAAGAAGTATCTTAAATAGCAGCGGAGTAATAAATTTTCCAAGTCATGCATACGACTGGGTTAGATGTGGTATTGGTTTGTATGGAGGCATTAGCGGAGTTTCTGAACTGAAAACAGCTGTGACTTTTAAAAGCAAAATCATTTCGATCAATAAAATTAAGAAAGGCGATGCAGTAGGTTACGGTGGAAGAATAAGAGCAAAGCAAGATATGTCGATTGCTGTTGTATATTGTGGTTATGCTGATGGATTTCCTCAATCAGCACTTGATGGTACATCCGTCCGAATTAATGATAAAGAGGCTAAAATGTTTGGAAGAGTCTCCATGGACTTAATTACAATTGATATAACGCACTTAAATGATGTAAAGTTTGGGGACTGGGTTGAGTTTTGGTCCCCTCAACATAGCATAAACAAATTTGCTGATTATAATAAATTAATCTCATATGAATTAATGACCAGAATAGACCGAAGAGTTAGACGAGTAATATATGAAAATTAATCAATTAGATTCAACTCCCAGAAATATTAGATACGAAGACGAGTTTGAAAGCCACATGACATCTGAAATCGCAGATGATGTTATTGAAATTTTTCAAACTCCATTAACCGGTACTTATAACTGGGATTACACTCTTCAAGATAATAGGATTAAAAAACTTTATGAGCTTGGCAAGGAGCTCAATTGGAATGCTAACATTGATGTAGACTGGTCTAAACCTTTTGAGCAGATTTCTGAGCCACCAGAATGGTTTTGGGATGACTATGAGCCTTACCAAAAATTATCTGATGAGAAAAAGATAGAATTTGCTAAACATAGAAATGCATGGAGCTTAAGTCAGTATTTACATGGCGAACAGGGCGCACTGCTTGTAGCATCTCAGCTAACAAGTTGCGCTCCCACATATAACGCAAAACTTTATGCAGCATCTCAAACATTTGATGAAGCTAGACATGTTGAAGCTTTTAACAAATACATTCAAACTAGAACCAAACTAATGTATCCAATCGGAAATGCATTGAAATCAATCTTGGACAAAATTCTTACTGATCCTAGGTGGGATTTAAAGTTTATAGGTATGCAATTAATTATAGAGGGTTTGGCTCTCGCAGCTTTCCAAGCAACTCGTGATTTAGCAAAAGATTCTGTTCTTTACGATATGCTGGGTTTAATCATCAGGGATGAGGCAAGGCACGTAACTTTTGGAGTGAATTATCTAGAAGAATTTGTTGAAACTCTCTCACATGACGAAAAAGAGGATAGAGCTCAGTTTGCCTATGAGGCTTGTTTACTTAGTAGGGAGAGGCTCCTGTCGACTGACGTATATGAGCATTTTGGGTGGGATGTTGATGATGCAAGACAATTCCAACTCGGCTCAGAAATAATGCAACATTTTCAAAAGCTTTTATTTTCAAGGGTTATGCCAAACTTATCAAGAATAGGACTGCTTACCGATTCAGTTAAAGAAAAATTTGATGATCTAGGTATATTGGAATTTGCTTCACTGCCAAGTGATGGTGATATCGATTGGGCAGACTTATCTCGACCTTTGTTCGAAGAATCTGCTTAGACTGTTTTTATTGAACCAATTATCTGATATTCTGTTATCCCATCTAATTAATTATTGTAGATGGCTCAAACTAAATATCTTTTCATCACAGGTGGAGTAGTTTCCTCATTAGGTAAGGGCATTGCTGCCGCATCCATAGGTTCAATTTTTGAATCCAGAGGCCTAAAAGTATCTTTAATAAAAGTCGATCCATACATCAATGTTGATCCAGGAACAATGAGTCCTTTCCAGCATGGAGAAGTCTTTGTCACCAATGATGGCACTGAAACAGATCTTGATCTCGGCCACTATGAAAGGTTTGTAAGATTTCAAGCTAGCAAAAAAAATAATTTTACTGCTGGAAAAGTTTATGAGTCTGTAATTAAGAGAGAAAGAAAAGGGGATTACCTTGGAGGTACTGTTCAAGTTATTCCTCATATCACAGATGAAATTAAATCTAGAATCAAGAATGGAGCTAAAGGAGCCGATATTGCCATTGTTGAAATTGGTGGAACTGTTGGAGATATTGAAAGTCAGCCATTTATTGAGGCAATTAGACAGATGACGCTCGAGATGCCAAAAGAAAGAACAGCAATTGCGCACCTAACCCTAGTTCCCTATATCAAAGTATCTGAGGAGCTAAAAACTAAACCAACGCAACATTCTGTTAAAGAGCTTAGATCTCTAGGATTACAACCAGACTGCTTAATTTGNCGTTTAGAAAAAGAATTACCCAAAGATGAAAAAAACAAAATTGCTTCATTTTGCTCAGTTCATCCCGATAGCGTTATTTCAATGCATGATGCAGATACTGTTTATTCAATTCCTTTACTGCTTCATCANCAGGGAGTGGATAAGATTCTNATGAAGAGCCTTAACATNAAACAATCAAAGAAACCCNACTTAACTGATTGGAAAAGAGTGGTACAAGCTAAGCTGAATCCAAAAAAGGAAGCAAATATTGCAATCGTGGGTAAATACGTTGAACTGAAAGATAGTTACAAATCTTTAAATGAAGCACTTGATCATGCAGGCATTATTAATAAAGCTAAGGTGAACTTAACATTTATTGATGCAGCAAAGATTAATAAATCNAATGTAANAAAGAATCTATNTTTTGCTGATGCTGTTTTAGTTCCAGGAGGNTTTGGAGAAAGAGGCATCGAGGGAATGATTGTTGCATGTNAGTTTGCCAGAGAATCAAATATTCCTTATTTTGGTATCTGTTTAGGTATGCAGATTGCAGTTATTGAGTTTGCCAGAAACATTNTAGGTTTTAAAAATGCAAACAGTACTGAATTTAANCCNAAAACAAAATTTCCTGTCATTGGACTNGTTACAGAATGGAAAGATAAATNAGGAAATACTGAGTACAGGGATGATAGTTCTGATTTNGGAGGAACCATGAGACTTGGAGGTCAAACNTGTNTCTTAAGGAAGTCATCTTTATCTCATAAGCTNTACAAAGATAATANGATTATTGAAAGGCATAGACATAGATATGAGTTTAATCCTGAATACAGAAAAATTTTGAATTCAAANGGCATGTTAATTTCAGGAACTTCAGNAGACGGAAANTTAGTAGAGATGATAGAAATCAAGAATCANCCATGGTTNATAGGCTGTCAATTTCATCCAGAGTTTACNTCTAANCCAAGAGANGGCCATCCATTATTTAACAATTTTGTCAGTAAAGCTTTAAAATTAAAANGATGANCATTCAACTTAATGGNTTTGAAATAGGCAATGACAGTCCTTTAACTGTCATGGGCGGGGTAAACGTTCTTGANANTGAAGATCTTNTTATGCGGGTTGCAGAATCTTTTAAGGAAGCAACTGAAAAAAATAAAATTAATTGGATATTTAAAGGATCATTTGATAAAGCAAATAGAAGCTCAATTGATTCTTTTAGGGGCCCAGGACTCGAAGAGGGCTTAGAAATACTTCAAAAAGTTAAAGAGCATTTTAATGTTCCAATAATTACAGATATCCATGAACCTGACCAGGCTGCCCATGTTTCAAAAGTTGCTGATATTATCCAAATTCCTGCTTTTTTATGCAGGCAAACAGACCTCGTGATTGCAGCCGCAAAAACTGGAGCTGTTATCCAGTTTAAAAAGCCACAATTCTTATCTGCAATTGAAATGCAGAATGTTGCAAAAAAATGTGAATCTGCAGGAAATTCAAAAATNNTAATGTGTGAAAGGGGAAATGCATTTGGTTACAACAATTTAATTGTAGACATGTTGAATTTTCAGGTACTCAAAGATATTGACTATCCGGTAATTTTTGATGTCACTCATTCACTTCAGCTGCCCGGAGGTCTAGGAAATGCAGCGGGTGGTCGAAGAGATTTATTTTTGCCACTCGCAAAATCAGGNCTGGCTCAAAAAATAGCTGGTTTATTTATTGAAGCTCACATTAATCCCGATGAGGCTAAATGCGATGGGCCATGCGCAATTAATACTNNGAAGATCGGNCCTTATCTCAGCGAATTAAAGGCATTAGACAATTTAATNAAGGACCAGCNNTCTAGATAGCTAATGGCAAACATTANATCAGTTAAAGCAATTCAAATATTAGATTCTAGAGGGCTGCCAACAGTCTCTTGCAGGGTTGAAACTGATGATGGNCNATCAGCNATCAGCAANGTTCCAAGCGGAGCTTCCACNGGTNAAAGAGAGGCTCTTGAATTAAGAGACGGCGGTAATGAATATCTCGGTAAAGGAGTATTAAAGGCAGTAAAGAATATAAATACTAAATTAGCTGATGTTTTAATTGGTATGGATGCAANAAATCAATTTGAGATTGACCAAGCCTTGATAGATCTTGATGGAACTCCNGCAAAGAAAAACTTAGGAGCCAATGCTATTCTCGCTGCTTCAATTGCNACNTTAAGATCAGGTGCTAAATCTGCAAAATTACCNTTATATGAGCATGTAAANAATCTNTACTGTTCANAATTTAAANNAAATAANCAATTAAGTTTGCCTNTACCAATGCTCAATATTATNAATGGAGGAGAGCACGCCAATAATAATATTGATATTCAAGAGTTTATGGTNATGCCAATAGGTGCCGNNTCATTTAATGAGTGCATGCAGTGGGCAATAGAAATCTATGGAGCNTTAAAATCATTGTTAGCATCAAAAGGTCTCAGTACAGCGGTTGGTGATGAGGGAGGNTTTGCTCCAGATTTAAAATCAAATCACGANGCAATAGAACTAATTTTAAAATCNATTGAGGATTGNGGCCTTGAGGCTGGCAAAGATATTGTTTTAGCTCTTGATTGCGCAGCGTCAGAATTTTTTACAGATGGTAAGTATGTATTAAAAGGTGAAAATAAATCCTTGGATTCAAACGATTTTGTTGATTACCTAAAATGTTTAGTAAGTTCTTATCCAATTCGATCCATTGAAGATGGCATGGATGAAAATGATTTTGATGGTTGGAGCATGCTTACCAATGAGCTGGGCAATAGCATCCAGATTGTTGGAGATGATTTATTTGTTACTAATGTAAAAGATCTTCAACATGGCATAGATAAAAGCTTGGCTAATTCAATTCTCATCAAACTCAATCAAATTGGAACTGTTAGTGAAACGCTTGGAGCAATCAATCTTGCAAGTCAGAATAATTACTCAGCAGTAATCTCTCATCGATCTGGTGAAACAGAAGATAATACTATCGCTGATATTTGTGTTGGTGTAAGTGCAGGCCAAATTAAAACTGGAGCTCCTTGCAGGTCAGATAGAACATCAAAATATAATAGATTGTTATGGATAGAATCTGATCTCGGCAACTCTGTCTCTTGTGCAAATGAATTATTTCTTTAATTTTATTATCCTTTTATCCTTAATTTTTTTAGTAATAAATAGTTTTTCAATATTCATTGGTGATGATGGAAGAGAGCTAAATAACGAACTCAAATCAGAGCTTAGTACTTATAAAAATGAAAGAGATTTGATCTTTGATATGAACGAAACCTTAGAGGAGGAAATTATTTCAATTCAAATGAGCGATTCATTTGTAGAAAGTTATGTAAGGGAAAAACTTGATCTTGTTAAACCAGATGAAGTTCTTGTCGAAATAGACGTAACAAAAGATAATCCCAATGAGTAAAATCTATTTCATTGTTCCTGCAGCAGGTTTGGGTAATCGCTTTGAAAGCAATCTTCCCAAACAGTATTCAAGGGTTGGCCACGAATCAGTCATTGAGCGAACGGTTAATCGATTATCTCTTATAGATCCAGAAAAAATTATTATTCCAATCTCTGCTAAAGACGAGTTATTTGCATCCCAGTCTTTTTCACATCCTGATTTAATTATTAAGGCTTCAGGGGGACCATCGAGGCAAACCTCGGTCCTAAATGCTCTAAATGAAATCAAGTTTTCTGATGACGATATAATCATAGTTCATGACGTTGTAAGGCCATTTTTTCAGATTGACTGGCTAAATAATCTTATTAATGATTTTCAAACAAGCAATGATGATGGGTTAATCCCAGTGCTGAAATTTAATGACTCCATCCGAGATAGTTCAAACGAATTTAAACCAATGGATAGAAAAAGTTTTGTTCAAGTTCAAACTCCTCAAATATTTAATGCAAAAGTACTTCATGAATCACTGACAATTGCTGACAAAGAGGGCTTGGAATATTCTGATGAATCTCAGGCAGTTGAGAATGCAGGTTTTAAGATTTCTTTTTCTAAAGGCTTGCCTAAAAACATCAAAATAACCACACCTGATGATCTGTATTCTTTATCAGCACATGATGTATTCGTTGGAAGAGGTATAGACTTTCATAGGTATGCTACTAAAGAGAATTCAATTCTTAGATTGGCAGGAGTAGAAATACCTTCTGATTATCAGATTATCGCTCATTCTGATGGAGATATTATTTTGCATGCATTAGCTGATGCGATATTAGGAGCTGGAGGATTCAGGGATATAGGCCATTATTTTTCAGATAAGAGTCCTGAAAACTTAAATTTAGATAGCAAAAAAATTATTGAAAAGACGATGAGTCTGATTTTGAAAAAACAACTTAAACTAAATAATGTCGATGTAACAATTGTGGCTCAAAAGCCAAATTTATCAAGTTACATAAGTGAAATGGAATTGTCGTTATCATCAATCTTAGACATTTCTATAGATCGTATAAGCTTAAAAGCTACCACTACTGAAGGGATGGGTGAGATTGGAGAGGAAAATGGCTTAGCTGTCTATGCCTTAGCTACACTTAAAAATTAAATGAGCATTTTAGTGACAAATGATGATGGCTTTGAAGCAATTGGTATTCAGGCGCTGTTAGCGTCTACAAAGACCCTAGATCCAATAATGGTTGCGCCAAAACATAATTGTAGTGGCATGAGCGCTGCAATAAGCCTTCGAAAAGAAGTAAAAGTTAAACAATTAAATTTAAAGGAGTTTGTGGTCACAGGCACTCCTGCAGATTGCTCTTATTTTGGTCTTCATGGAATGAACGAAAATAACATTGAGCAAGTTGTCTCTGGAATTAATTTGGGAGCAAATTTAGGAACCGATGTCTTTTATTCTGGGACTGTCGGCGCAGCTATAGCTGGCATTAATTTAAAATATGCTCCTGTTGCGATATCGGTTTGTTCATTTTCACCTAGAGATATTAGTTTTATTGCTGATAAAGCATTTGAGCTTATTCAGAAATTTAGATCCATTTCACTTCAGCAGAATTCATTAATAAACATCAACTTTCCAGATATTTTGAAACAAGATTACAAAGGTGAGCTCTATACAAAGCTTGCTAAAAGAGGGGCCCCGGAAGCTCCAAATATAATAAGTAAAAAGGATCAACTGAGCTTTACTTTCAGTGCCTCAGGAGATTTTATCGACGGTCAATCTGATACAGATATGCAAGCCATAGAAAATGGTTATGTATCTGTTTCAATTCTTAACTATGACATTAGCAGTGCTAACGATTTTTTGGGTAGAGAAATAAGTCATGGAAGCTAAATCTGGATTTACATTTAAGCGAGTAAGGGAGCAAATGGTTGAAATGCTTCTAGAGATGGGAATCAAAGATTTTAGAGTTTTGGATGCAATGAGTCAGATTGCTCGTCATCAATTTCTTGATGAGGCCTTTTGGTCAAGAGCATATGAAAATAGATCTTTAACTATTGGGTATAAGCAAACAATTTCTCAACCGTATATTGTCGCAAGAATGACCGAATTGTTAATTGAAAAAGCCAGTGGAAGGGGAAAAATTTTTAAAAAGATAATTGATATTGGTTCTGGTTCAGGCTACCAAAGTGCAATACTTTCATTTTTTGCAGAAGAAGTAATTGGTATTGAGAGAATAAAGCCACTAGTTTCAAAAAGCAGATCAACTCTTTTAAATTTAGGAATAAAAAATGTCACCATTATAAATGGAGATGGTTATGTGCTTGATGGTCTAAAAAATGTTGATGGAATAATATGTGCAGCAGCACCACCAGAAATACCCGAAGATCTTATCAAGCTGTTAAAAAAAGATGCAAGACTAATTTTACCAGTAGGCTTTAAAGATATGCAGAAACTCATTTGTATTGAAAAACAAAATAAAAATTCATATGAAAAAATTGAACTGGAAAATGTAGCTTTTGTTCCAATGCTCGGAGGAATCAGCAGAAATGGTGATTAATTTTATAAATGAAAAATAGATTAAGGTACTCATTGGCTGGATTTTGCATGGGTCTTGCGGAGTTAATTCCCGGTATCTCTGGAGCTACCATTGCATTGCTCTTTGGAATTTACAAAAATTTAATATCTATCCTTTCAAATATTAAGTTATCAAAAAAAATATTTTCAAAAGAATATTTTGTAAATGATCTTCAGATTTCATTAATGGTATTTCTTATTTTCTCGATGATTGCAGCAATATTATTATTTTCAAATCTTATTCACTATCTGATCGAAAGTCATTCTTCTGAGTTTTTTAAAATTTTGTCTGTAATTATGGTTTTAGTGTCCTTAAGAATATTCTTGTTTCATCCTGTTTCTGAAAGATCCCTTCAAAGATTGTTATTTGTAATTGCTGGTGGCTTGATTGGCTACCTCTTATCTCTTTTTTCTGTGAATTTTGAGGAATTTATATTTTTTCTTTTTATAGGAGGCTTTATAGCATTTACTTTTTTTATAATTCCAGGAATATCAGGAAGTGCAATTTTATTAAGTATTGGTTTGTATGAGACAGTAATTTCATCTATAGCAACATTCGAGGTCTTAAATTTACTAGTATTTGGTTTGGGTTGTGCTGCCTCATTAATTTTAATGCCAAAGTTAATTAAAAAAATTTATGAACAAAACAGTCTAGCTATGGATACTTTTTTTGCAGGCTTAATTTTTATTTCTGGAATTTTTTTGTGGTAAAGATTTTACTAATAGTTTTAATAATTAGTTCATGTTCAACCATTAGTAATTTTTATGAAAAAACATTCACTGAGCCTAAAGAAATTTATCTAGTAAAAAAGGGTGAAAATCTTTATTCAATATCAAGAAAACTTAACATAGATATTTTTAATTTGATTGAAATCAACAACCTGAAGAGTCCCTATAAAATCTTTCCCAATCAATTATTAAAACTACCTGATCACAAAACTCAACATCCCTCTTCAAAAATCAAATTCGTTAACAAACCTGTCAATCTAAATACATATAAGGAGGAGGCAAGGAATTGGATTACTTTCTATGCATCTGAAGGGACCACAGTATTTTCTGCAGATGCAGGCGAAGTTATTATTTCGGGCCCTGATATTCCCGGCTATGGAAACATGATAATCATTAAGCATCCAAAGGGCATATTAAGTGTTTATGCGCACTTGAATAAATCATTAGTCTCCAAAGGGGATACCGTGACATCAAATCAACCTATTGCAAGTGTGGGTAAGTCAGAGAGTTCAGTCTCCATGCTTAAATTTCAACTTCGTAAAGGTGATTCGTCTATTTCGACCAAAGACTATAAATTTTTGTAGTTATCTTTCTAAAAGATGTTTTTTTTCTTTTACCTCTTCAAACTCCTCGCATTCAGGGAGTGGGGCCTTTTGTTCGGTAATATTTGGCCAAACTTCAGATAGTTCTGCATTAATCTCAATAAATTCGATTTGATCATCCGGAAGCTCATCTTCTGAGAAGATTGCATCAACAGGACATTCGGGCTCACATAAAGCACAATCGATACATTCATCAGGATGTATAACAAGAAAGTTTGGACCTTCATAAAAACAGTCAACAGGACATACCTCGACACAGTCTGTATGTTTACATTTAATGCATGATTCAGTAACTATAAAAGCCATGAAAAGAATTCTAACAACCTCTTATAATCAAGTCAGTATTAATTTTTTTTATTTACTTTTCTTTATTTTTTTATATACTGTATAAATATACAGTAAACGGAGAAAATCATGTCAGATAAAACCAAAAATTTAAATGAAGCCTTGTCTCAAATAGAAAAGCAGTTTGGTAAAGGCGCTGTTATGAAAATGGGAGATAGAGAAATTACTGATATACCATCAGTATCAACTGGTTCTCTTGGCTTAGATATAGCCCTTGGAATTGGTGGACTTCCTAAGGGTAGAGTTATAGAGATTTTTGGTCCTGAGTCTTCTGGTAAAACAACCCTCACACTTCAGGCCATTGCTGAATGTCAAAAAGAGGGTGGTACTGCAGCATTTATAGATGCAGAGCATGCACTTGATCCATCTTATGCTGAAAAATTAGGTGTTAATGTTGATGAATTACTTTTATCCCAACCCGACACTGGAGAGCAAGCTTTAGAGATTACCGACATGCTTGTTAAATCAAACAGCGTCGATCTTATTGTTGTAGATTCAGTTGCTGCTTTAACTCCCAGAGCAGAAATTGAAGGAGAGATGGGCGATCATCATGTTGGCTTACAGGCTCGTTTAATGTCTCAGGCTTTAAGAAAAATCACAGGTAATATTCAACGATCAAACGCGATGGTTATTTTCATTAATCAAATCAGGATGAAGATTGGTGTCATGTTTGGTAATCCTGAAACAACAACTGGTGGAAATGCTCTTAAATTTTATTCTTCAGTCAGGCTTGATATCAGAAGAATAGGATCTGTTAAAGAAGGCGATGAGGTTATTGGTAACGAAACAAGAGTCAAAGTTGTAAAAAATAAAGTCTCACCTCCATTTAAGCAAGCTGAATTTCAAATCATGTATGGCCAAGGAATAAATGTTGAAGGAGAGATTCTTGAATATGGACAAAAGCTTGGGCTTGTTGAAAAAGCAGGTGCTTGGTATAGTCATAATGGAGAAAAGATAGGACAAGGAAAGGTTAATGCTAGTAATTTCTTAAAAGAAAATTCAAAGATTAAAAATAGTCTGCTTAAAGAAATAAGAAATTCTTACATTAATACTAAAAACAAATCTAAAAAATAAAGCTTGTTTATAAGCTTTAAAATTGTTTAACATAGTCTTTCATTAAGTAGAGGAANGAAATGTCAAATAATGCATANATTGTNTCAGCAGTNAGNACNGCTGGGGGTAAGAAAAATGGTCGTTTNTCAGCNTGGCATCCNGCTGATCTNGGNGCTAAGGTTTTAGATGAGTTAGTTTATAGGTCTGGNATTAAACCAGAATTAATTGATGATGTTATTTTTGGTTGTGTTGATCAAGTTGGTGCACAGTCNGGNAACGTNGCCAGGAANGCNATNTTATCTTCNTCTTTNCCAGAGTCNGTTCCAGGTACNNCNGTTGACCGTCAGTGNGGGTCATCNCAGCAAGCAATTCACTTCGCAATACAAGCAGTAATGTCTGGTACACAAGATGTTGTTGTTGGTGGNGGCGTTGAAGTNATGTCTATAGTTCCAATTGGNGCAAGCATTAAAGATGGTTATGAGGCAGGTCANGGNCTTCCTTTTGATTCTGATGGNATNAAAGAGAATTATCCNGGAGTATTCTTTTCTCAATTNACTGGTGCAGAGNTAGTTGCNAAAAAATGGAATCTTTCAAGAGAAACANTAGATCGCTTTGCNCTCTCAAGTCATGAAAAAGCAATNGCTGCTNCNGAGGGTGGATATTTTGAAAAAGAAATCTTGCCNNTAGCTGGNAAGAATGCAGAAAATAATAATGAAATGTTNCTNCATGANGAGGGCATAAGATTTGATGCAAGTTTTGAAGCATTATCAGGNTTAAATCCAATAACTGAAGANGGNGTGATTACTGCTGGAAATGCAAGTCAAATTACTGATGGTGCNGCTGCAGTNTTNGTATGNAATGATGCTGGGCTTAANAANGTAAAAGCAGANCCTATGGTTAAAGTAAAAGCAATNAGTGTTGTAGGAGATGATCCAATTTACATGCTAACCGGACCTATTCCAGCNACTCATAAGGTTCTAGATGCTGCAAAAATGAAAATTGATGAAATAGNTTTATATGAAGTTAATGAGGCTTTTGCACCTGTTCCACTAGCTTGGGAGATNGAAGTNGNTGCTGANCAAGAAAAGCTTAATGTTAATGGTGGTGCAATGGCACTAGGACATCCTNTNGGTGCNACAGGNGCCAAGCTTATGACAACTCTTATTTATGAGATGCACAGAAGAGANGTTAAGTATGGATTGCAAGCAATTTGTGAAGGTGGCGGAACTGCAAATGCTACGATTCTTGAAAAAATTTAGCTATATANCCGTTTAATTCTTCNGGCTTAATNAGGTCNTTGGTACCTCTTCTAGGGCATACCTCAATNAGGCCATCATTTTTTAGANATTTACCTATTATGATATTGAGNGGAATTCCAATTAGTTCTGANTCTTTAATCTTTTTTCCAAATCNCTCATCCCTATCATCNAACATTACTNGAAAATTACTTTTTTCAANNTCATTGTAAANCTTAATCGCTGATCCATCTNNGTTATCNGTAAGNTCAATNACATTTATTTGNATTGGTGCCAGACCCTTTGGCCATGCGATACCAAACTCATCATTATTCTGCTCTATNGACGCTGCAACCATTCTTGAAATTCCNATTCCATANCAGCCCATATATGGATTAACCTCATTNGANTTNGCATCCTGNAGACTNAATTTCATTGACTCTGAATATACCTGACCTAATTGNAAGATNTGNCCAACTTCAATACCTTTAATTAGTTNAATTTTNCCACCTTCGGGAAATTCTTNNCCNACTAATGAGGATGGATCTTGATCTTTNTCNAGAAGNAGNTCCGAGTTAATTGCAATTTCTGAACTATCTGANACAGCTAANACATCTTCACCATTTTCAGCTAANACATGAAATTCCTCTGATTTATCTCCACCGATTGCACCNGAATCTGCTTTTACAACCTTGAACTCAAGCTCTAAACGTTCAAGTATTTTTTTATAAGCAGCTCTAAAGTCTTGATATGTTTGATTTAAGCATTCTGCATTCATATGAAAGCTATAGGCATCCTTCATCAAGAATTCTCTTCCTCTCATTACTCCATAACGAGGTCTTATTTCATCTCTAAATTTTGTTTGAATTTGATAAAGTGTTAGGGGTAAGGATTTATAACTATTGATGTTGTTTTTGACTAAATCTGTAATTACTTCCTCATGTGTAGGCCCTAAACAGAAATCTCTATCATGCCTATCTTTAATTCTTAGAAGCTCAGGTCCAAATTTACCCCATCTATTTGATTCGTCCCAAAGCTCTTTTGGCTGTACCATTGGCATAAATATTTCTTGGGCGCCAATATTATTTAACTCTTCCCTCACAACATTTTCAATTTTTTTGAGGACGATAAGCCCAAGTGGCAGCCAGTTGTATATACCTGAGGCGACTTTACGAATCATGCCAGACCGAAGCATGAGTTGATGACTAATTATTTCAGCATCTTGAGGTATATCTTTAATTTTAGGTATGAAAGTTTTGGATGCTAACATTTTTAATAACAAATAATATTTAGTTTATAATTCTATAATTTTTTGAGGGACATATGCCGATTTATGAATATAAATGTTCAAATTGTTCACATGAATTTGAAAAGATTCAAAAAATAAGTGAAGAACCAATTAAGGAATGTCCTGAGTGCAATAAAAAGTCAGTTTCAAAGCTTATATCAGCTCCTTCATTTAGATTAAAAGGCTCTGGTTGGTATGAAACGGATTTTAAAACAGGTAATAAAAAGAATATAGTAGAATCAGGTACTGATAATAGAAAAGACTCTGCTGGAAAGGAAACAAAAAAAGACACTAAAACGTTACCATCTAAATCTAAAAAGGCAAATTAAAATGAGAACTCACTACTGCGGTCATATTGATTCAATATTAGATGAAACTGATGTTGAAATATCAGGATGGGTTCACAAAAGAAGGGATCATGGGGGAGTAATTTTCATCGATCTTCGAGATATAAAAGGCATTGTTCAAGTTGTAGTTAATCCAACAGAAGAATTTGCATTCAAAGCAGCTGAGAAGTGCAGAAATGAATATGTACTAAAAGTTTTAGGTAATGTTAAGAAAAGATCCCCAGAAACTATTAATCCAAATATGCATACTGGTGAAGTTGAAGTTATTGCCAGCTCACTAGAAATTCTAAGTGAAGCAAAGACTCCAGTATTCCCTCTGGATGATTATCAGGAAGTTGGAGAGGAGGTAAGGCTTAAAAATAGGGTTCTTGATCTAAGAAGGCCAGAAATAAATACACGAATATTGTCGCGTTCAAAAATTTCATCTTCAATTAGGCGGTTCCTTGAAGATCAAAATTTTAATGAGATTGAGACTCCAATATTAACAAAGGCTACACCTGAGGGAGCAAGAGATTATGTTGTACCTAGTCGAGTCAATCATGGATCTTTTTATGCTCTTCCTCAATCACCACAGTTGTTTAAGCAACTATTGATGATGGGCGGTCTTGATAAATATTATCAAATAGCAAGATGTTTTAGGGATGAAGATCTTAGAGCGGATAGACAGCCCGAATTTACTCAAATTGATATTGAAGCTTCATTTATCAGTGAAGAAAAAATTATTGAACTATCTTCAGATCTTATCAATCTCCTTCTTGGTCAATTTACAGATTATCAAGAAGCTGAAATTCCTTCAATGACTTATGAAAAGAGCATGGAGCTTTATGGTTGTGACAAACCTGATCTTAGNATTCCATTGAAGCTTATTAATATAGCTGAAATTGTANTNAATGAAGAATTCAAAGTCTTTGCTGACCCAGCTAAAGANAAAGGATCGCGCATNGTTGCATTAAATGTNCCAAATGGNGCTTCATTNTCAAGAGCTCAAATAGATAATTACACNAAGTTTGTTGCTAAATTGGNNGCTAAGGGATTNGCTTACATNAAAGTTAATTCTANGAAAATTGACGACATGCAGTCACCCATATTGAAGTTTTTATCAGANGAGGCGNTCACAAATATTGTTGATANAGTTAAGTCTGAAGCTGGAGATTTAATTTTCTTCGGTGCTGGCCCAAAAGATGTNGTTAATCTNTCTATGAGCTCATTAATAAAAGAGCTNGGTNAGGACCTAGATTTATACACNTCAAAATGGGCTCCNTTGTGGNTAAAGGATTTTCCAATGTTTGAAAGAAATAAGGATGGCAATCTAACTTCACTACATCATCCTTTCACACTTCCTAAGTGTGATGTTCAGGAACTTATTGAGGATCCTGAAAAGGCGCATGCCTATGCTTACGACATAGTATTAAATGGCTACGAAATAGGTGGAGGATCACTTAGGGTATATTCAAGTAAGATGCAGAGCGCAATTTTTGAAATTTTAAATATTTCCAAAGACGAAGCGAAACAAAAATTTGGATTCTTAATCGATGCATTGGAGTCAGGATGCCCGCCTCATGGCGGAATAGCATTTGGCCTTGATAGAATAGTCATGTTATTAACTGGAACCACCAACATCAGAGATGTTATTGCCTTCCCTAAAACCCAAACTGCAACTTGTATGCTTACTGATGCTCCAGGTGCTATTTCAGCAGAACAATTGAAAGAATTAGCCATAAAGNCTTTGGCTAAAAAGGAGTAAACCGTGGCAGGTCATTCTAAGTGGGCAAATATCAAGCATCGAAAAGCTAGACAGGATGCTAAAAGAGGCAAGATTTATACTAAATTAATTCGTGAAATCACTGTAGCTGCAAAAGGTGGACCAGACCCTGTAGATAATCCAAGACTGAGATTGGCTTTGGATAAAGCTACCAGTGAAAATATGCCCAAAGATACAATTAATCGTGCAATTCAAAGAGGCTCTGGTACCGGAGATTCTGCCAATCTTGAAGAAGTAACATATGAGGGATATGGACCTAATGGAGTAGCTATTCTAGTTGAGACCATGACAGATAATAGGAATAGGACAGTAGCTGATGTAAGGCACGCATTTACCAAATTTGGGGGAAACCTTGGAACAGATGGATCAGTAGCCTATCTTTTTAACAAGATAGGTTATATTTTTATTTCNTCTCAAGCCAATGAAGATGAACTNTTTNATTTTGNNATCGAGGAAGGTGCAGATGATATAGAAAATACCGANGATCAGTTCATAATNTCATGTTCAGCAAATATATTTAGTGATCTTGTCGAAAAAGTTAAGTCAAATGGGTANGAAGTTATAAATGCAGAACTTTCAATGAAAGCAGAAACAACCATACCGCTAGATCAAGAGACNTCTGAAAAAGTGATCAAGATACTAGACTTCATGGATGATATAGACGACGTTCAAGAAGTTCACACAAATGCTGAATTTTCAGATGAGTTGGAATTAGGAGTTTAATTTGGCAATCAACTCAAGAACGAAGGGAGCTAATTTTGANAGAGAAATTGGTAATTTACTTCAGGAAAAACTTAGTCTCACNAACCCAGTAAAAAGAATTTTAGAGCAAACAAGGACAAAGGAGCTACCTGATTTNAAAATGGGTAGATGGTGNATTGAATGTAAAAGATATGGACCAGGAAGCGATCCTCTTGATGAATGGTGGGATCAAGTAATTGCCTCTTCGGGACCTAGTGGATTACCCGCACTTATATATAAATTCAATCGTAAGCCAATCAAAGTAAGATTACTCGGCGAAAGTCTTTCAGATGAACTCATAGGAACAGGGATACTTATTGACATTTCATTTGATGATTTTATAGAACTTTTGAAACTTAAATTTCAAAAAGATATAGATTTTCATAATCAACAAGATGAAGTGCAATGACTTTAATTTAAAAGTTTTTGTTGAAGANACTGATTTTCAAGGGTTTGTCTATCATGCTAATTACTTAAAGTACTTTGAAAGAGCTCGAACNCAATTNTTAATAGANAATNAAATCTCNCAACTTAATTCAGAAGGATTTTTTGTAATTAAGAATATTAATATTACCTATTCTTTTCCTGCTCNGTTGGAAGAGANNTTGTNNGTTAAAACCAATNTTCAGCTTAAGACTAAGGCNAGNTTGAGATTNAATCAAAGNATTGAAAANATTAATACAAAAAAAATTTGCTGCGAGGCTACTATTGATGTCTGTTTTTTAGATAAGATAAGCAATAAACCAAAAGCTTTTAATGAANNCTTGCTAGNATTAATNACAAATGAATGAATTATCACTCNTTGAACTCTTTGCTCAAGCAACTTTAATTGTAAAAATAGTAGTAGTTATATTAATTATTGCATCAATAATTACTTGGCTCATTATTGTTGAGCGGTATCTGCATTTTCAAGAGGCAGAAAACTTNAACAATGAATTTGAGACATTATTTTGGAATACAAAAGATGTTNATAAGTTATTTAAGAGCACCAGTTCAAAAGATNAATCTGAGATAGTTGGNATTGAAAGANTATTTTATTACTCATATAAGGAAAANCTTAAGCTAAAAGATCTTAAGATAGATGCNNAAACAAAATCTGANAACATTAGTCGATCTATTAGAATTGCNATTTCAAAAGAAGAAGGAATNCATACAAAACACCTTCAATATTTAGCAAACGTNGGATCTGTGAGTCCATACATTGGACTNTTCGGAACAGTTATTGGTATTGTTAATGCGTTTCAGGGCTTATCCGATGCAACCCAAGCAACCATTAATGCAGTAGCGCCTGGAATATCTGAGGCATTAATTGCTACAGCTCTAGGACTATTTGCAGCTATACCAGCTGTTCTTGCTTTCAACAAATTTACTGTTTCAACCGAAGCGCAGATTAAGTCTCTATCAGTTTTTGGTGAAGAATTAGTAAGTATATTTTCATATTCAAAATAAAATCCATTGATTTATCAGCCTTCAAATCAAAAAAAATTAGCAGCAGAAATTAATGTTGTTCCTTATATTGATGTGATGTTGGTCTTGCTCATTATTTTCATGATTCTGTCACCACTACTCATTCAAGGAGTTGATGTAGATTTACCACAAACGGATACAACTAAGATGTCTATAGAAAGCGAACCTATGGTCGTATCAATAAGTGATGAAGGTAAGTACTTTTTAAATTTAGGCGATGAATCAATTTCAATATCTCTTGCAGAACTTAAATCAAAAGTTCAAGTGATATTCGATGCAAATCAAGATATAGAGGTTGTTATTCAGAGTGATGCATCAACCCCATTTGATTTTGTTGCAAAGGCTCTTGCTTCAATTCAAGCAATAGGAGTTGAAAGCGTTGGCATAATAACAACCGGATATGAAAGCTAGAATTAGATACCTAAATGCAGGATTGGTAACTTTTTTGATGCACGGATCAATTATCTCTTACTTGTTTTTTTCTGCTGCTCTAACCCCAAGTTATGAGTTAATTACAAAACCTATCATGGTTAAGTTAAACTTTGATATCCCCCAAAATTTAGAACCTAATACCAATACTCCCGTCAATAAAACAAATATACAAAACATACAATCAAATCCTATTGATACAGCATCTGCACTAACCGAAACACCAGAAATAGCCAGAACTTCAATCAATGAGCTAATCAATCAAGAAAGAGATTTTCTTGAAGTTGAAAATGCTTCCATTCAAGAGAAATATGCTTCTATGGTGATTCTGATGATCGAAAATGCATGGATAAAACCAAGAAATATTCCTAAAGACTTAAGCGCTGGATTAAGGTTAATAGTAAACAAATCAGGCAGGATTCTTCAATCCGAATTAGTGAAAAGCAGTGGCAATTTGCGTTTTGATAATTCCGCACTTCAGGCAGTTGCTAGAACAGATTCATTTTATTTTTATAATGAAATACCAGATGAAATCTATAAAGAAAGCTTTAGAATTATCAATCTAAAATTTAATCCCGATAATGACTAAAAGTATTATTTCTATTTTTGCCTTCTTTTCAGTTTTCAGTTCAGCTGAGCTTCTTCTTGAAATCACTCAAGGATCTGATAACCCAATTAATCTAAGTATCTATGAAATATCCAGTCAAGGAAATGAGGACACTCTAATTAAAAATATAATTCAAAATGATTTAATAAGAACTGGAGAAATTAAATTTATTGAAGGAGTTGATATAGTTCCTCTCCCTGAAAATGGTCTAGAATTTAATTACAGTGGATGGAAATTATTAGGTCTTGATTATGTTGTTATTCCAAGCATCAAAAGCCCTGATAAAAATTCTATTGAATATCGGTACAGAGTTTTTGACGTATCAAGAAAAAGAGAAGTGAGATCCTCAACTGTGTTTGGGCTATCTTCAAATTTAAGACAAGTCGGTCATTATGCAAGCGATGGAATCTATGAGGCTATTACAGGAATTGAGGGAGTTGCTTCAACAAAGTTACTGTACGTTAATGAAATTTCATTTAGAGATGAAAAATCATACAGACTAATGGTTTCAGATGTCGATGGTTATAATGAAAGAACGCTTTTGAATAGCCCTGAACCAATAATTTCACCTGCATGGTCTCCAAAAGGAGATAAGGTTGCTTATGTTTCTTTTGAAACAGGAATTGCAAACGTTTATATACAAGATTTAGCAACGGGAGATCGTGAATCCGTCCTTGAACAAAATACCCAAATAAGTTCTCCTGCTTGGTCACCTGACGGCAAGTATTTATCCCTTACACTTTATCAAGATGGTAATGCTGAAATTTATNTTTTNAGACTNCGAGATAAAACNTTAACCAGANTGACCAATCATTATTCAATTGANACTGANGCAATATGGTCNCCAAGAGGAAATAAAATNTTGTTTACATCGGGCAGGTCTGGTTCACCNCAANTATATGAAATTAGTTTNAGNGGNTTANGNTCAAAACCAAAAAGAATTACATTNGANGGNACATATAANGCAAAAGGNTNATATNTGCCTGANGCAAATGGNAATATTTTTGTCCANAGNGCNAAATCAGGNAGTTTTCATATNGCATTAAAATATAAAANAGAAAACTTTATNAGNATTCTNACNGANGCTAGATTAGANGANTCACCTAGTGTTGCTCCTAATGGAAATATGGTAGTCTATGCNATATCAGATGATAATAAAGCTAAGTTAGCAATACTTAGTTTAAACGGTGCTAGATTTGTGCTCCCTTCATCTCAAGGAGTTGTNAGAGAGCCAGCTTGGTCCGGATTTGTAAGATAACTGGAGAAAAAATGGTCATTACACTTAATAAAGAAATTATTTTAAAACTAACTTTACTAATTATTGTTATAGCAGCCGCTTCATGTAGTTCTGTAAGAGTGACTAACGAATCAGTTGTTGAAGAGGGCGTAAGAGGAGTAACAGTCTCCAAAAAAGCTCCTGAAACTCAAGCAATACTTGCAAATGCAACTGTTTATTTTGAGTATGATTCTTCAAGATTAACCAGTAAATCAATCCAAACTTTGAGAGGCTTAATCTCTGTTTTGCAAAATAATAGAAGTCTAAACATAGTCCTTGAGGGTCATGCTGACGAGAGAGGGACACGGGAATATAACCTTGCCTTAGGTCAAAGAAGGGCAGAGTCTGTTGCAGCTTATTTGTTATCTAACGGAGTAAGTAGAAATCAGTTAAAAACCATTAGCTATGGTGAAGAAAGGCCTGCAGCGCTAGGTTCAAATAATGCGTCTTGGACAAAAAATAGACGTGTTGAAATTAAATAACTTTTAGTTTGCTTAGATTTTTTATAAGCATTGCATTGCTTTTTACAGGGTCACTGGTCTCTCAAGATCAATCTCCTGAAGACATTTTATTTCTAAAAATACAAGAACTTGAAGAGGAAATTGCTTTTCTGCGTTCTGAGGTTGAATCTCAGGGTTACTTAATTGAGAAATTGCAGAGCGAAGCTCTAGAAAATGTAGTGCCAAACTCATCCGATGAAAATGATTTTCAGGCGTTTAGATTTGAAGGCATTAATGATGATGAGACTGTAGATGAGCTTTATCAGAAAGGCATTAACTCTTTAAACCTTAATGAATTAGATGCTGCTGAAGGAGCATTTTTAAAGCTTGTTGAAAATTATTCTGATGAAGAAAAGCTACCGTTAAGCCTTTTCTGGTTAGGTGAGATTTCATTAATCTCATTGAAATATGAAAACTCAAAAGATTATTTCTTGAGTTTGGTTAGCCAGTTTCCAGATCANTGGAGATCNCCNCTTGCTCANAAGAAGATTGGAGACGTTTATCTTTCACAAGGTCTTAATGATGAGGCAAAAGAAAAATATCAATATGTTGCAAATTCATACCCAGAAAATACTGCAGCATCTTTAGCCTTGCAGATCTTGGAAAATATGGAATAATCGCATCTTTTATTCTATGAAAATTTATGGGTCGCTAGCTCAGTTGGTAGAGCAGTTGGCTTTTAACCAATTGGTCACAGGTTCGAATCCTGTGCGACCCACCATCANTTTTAGNCNANGTTNATNAATTAGATNTATGNACNNCTNNAAAGAAANAATTTTTTTAGGNTTTACNNTNAAANCAGTCCTNGCTGCNGTTTTNTTNTTTTTAGTTTTATTTTCCTGGTANACCNTNAGNCCAATTAGAAATGAAATGGCAGTGCAGAATGAGGANATACTTCCNTGGTTGCTNGGNGTAGGGGCNNTGGTGATGTTANTNCTGAATCCAATNTANTCNTGGATTGCATCAAACAGTAATGTAAAAAAAGTANTAAGCTTTAGTTACCTTTTTTTTATTTCA
>NHFF02000016.1 GCA_002172535.2 Gammaproteobacteria bacterium TMED104
GTTAATAATGTTGTAACTTCAGGGATGGTTATGTCAGCAGCAATTCTCGTTGGTTTAAGCAGAAAGATTCTCGATTTAGCAACTGCATACACTCTGGATAGAAAGCAATTTGGTAAACCAGTAGGGTCTTTTCAGGCTGTAAAACACATGCTGGCTCAGGCTGCAATTGAAATTGAATTTTCTAAAGCAACCTTATACAGGGCTGCTTACAGTCTAGATAACGATAATCCTCTTCAAAAGTTGCATGCTGCTCAGGCAAAATTACAAGCGATTGATGCATGTGAAATGGCTTCTAGAAATAGTATGCAGGCGCATGGAGCGATGGGTTATACATGGGAGATGGATCTGCATATATTTATTAGAAGAGGATGGTCATATAAACAAGTTTGGGGAAACAAAAGTCTCCTTGAAAATTACATTATGAACCAACTGGAAAAAGATTTGCCAAAGCTAGGTTCAACCTATACATTCTTATAGTAATTATGAGAGATGCTTACATAGTCTCAGCCTTGAGAACTCCTGTTGGAAGGAAAAAAGGCTCACTTGCTGACATCCATTCAGCTGATCTAGGTGGGTCTGTCCTTAAAGCCACTTTTGAAAATATTTCAATCGACCCAGGCCTTGTTGAAGATGTCATTTATGGGTGTGTTGATACTGTTGGCCCGCAAGCAGGAGATATAGCTAGAACATGTTGGCTCGTTGCTGGTCTCCCAGAACATGTTCCTGGGACTACTGTTGATCGTCAATGCGGCTCATCACAGCAAGCTGTTCATTTTGCAACACAAGCAGTAATGTCAGGGACATCAGATGTAGTTATTGCAGGGGGGGTTCAGAATATGAATATGATTCCGATATCATTTGCCATGACCGCTGGTCAGCAACTTGGTTTTGATACTCCTTTCAATACATCCCCAGGATGGAATAAACGCTATGGTGATGTTGAGGTTAGCCAATTTAATTCGGCACATATGATTGCTGAAAAATGGAACATCAGTAGAGAAGAAATGGAACTTTTTGCATTTAACAGTCATCAAAAAGCTATTAGTGCTATTGAATCTGGAATTTTTAAAAATGAAATCATTCCAGTAAATGGACTACTTGATGATGAGACGCCAAGAAGAGATACAAGTCTTGAGAGAATGTCCACACTTGAACCTTTGATAGAGGGCCATTCAATAACAGCAGCACTTTCATCGCAAAATGCAGATGGAGCTGCTTGTTTNTTAATNGTTTCTGAAGAAATTTTAAAGGAGCACAACTTAGAGCCATTAGTTAAAGTGTCCCATATAAGTGTTAGGGCAGATGATCCAATATGGATGCTGACTGCTCCCATTCCTGCTACAAAATATGCTCTTAANAAATCAGGTATGGATTTATCTGATATTGACATTGTNGAAATTAATGAAGCATTTGCTTCCATACCTTTAGCTTGGCAAAAAGAATTTGATTATCCTAGTGAAAAGATTAATGTTCATGGAGGAGCCATTGCTCTTGGGCATCCNCTTGGNGCAACCGGNGCANGACTAATGACAACACTGATCCATGAAATGAAAAGATCAAATCTAAAATATGGTTTGCANACAATGTGTGAGGGCGGNGGTCAGGCTAATGTAACTATTCTCGAGAATTGCNAATGAATGATCTNTCAAATCCAACATATCCAATTGCATCTAATTTATTTAAAGAAAAAAAGGTTGTCGTTACTGCATCAGCTGGTGCAGGAATAGGCTTTGCAACTGCAAAAAGATTCCTTGAAGAGGGTGCAGAAATCTTTATCTCAGATGCAAATGAACAACGTCTGCAAAAAGCTCATGATGAATTGACTGACCTCAATCTTGGTAAGGTGCATTCATGTGTTTGTGATGTGACTTCAACAAGNAATGTNGATCAGATGATGGAAGANGCTATGANCTCTATGTCAAATCTTGATGTTGTGGTAAANAATGCTGGTCTTGGGGGCGAGGATTTGNTNTCAGAAATGAGCGANGAGACCTGGAATAAAATTATAGACATNACATTAAATGGCNCNATGAGAGTAACTCGNGCAGGCATCAATAANCTTAAAGAGTGTGACGGAGGNGTAATTGTAAACAATGCATCGGTNNTAGGTTGGAGNGCTCAGGCTGGNCAAGCACATTATGCTGCTGCAAAAGCAGGCGTCATGGCNCTTACTCGATGTGCTGCTTTGGAAGTTGTTGATGACAATATCAGAATAAATGCTGTGGCNCCAAGTTTAGCAATNAATCCGCATTTAGCTAAAACTAGCTCGGTTGAACTTATAGATTCACTAACTCAAAAAGAGGCTTTTTCTAGGGGCGCTCATCCTTGGGAAATTGCAAATATAATTTTATTTTTGGCATCAGACCTTTCTTCATATATGACTGGCGAAACAATATCAGCTTCTTCCCAAAGAGCCTGATGGAAAAAATAGCTATTCAACTATGGAAAAAAAATGATATTGACGAAGATGAGTTCAAAAACTTCTTAGTCAAGAAAGTACCATCAAGCCTTGCTAATATTGTTTCAAATTATCAAGTAAATATTGTTGATAAAGATGTACAACACGCCTCAGGGCTTATTCAATCTTCTTACCCTCCAAGTCCTGATGCAATAGTTTTTTTAAAAGTTAAAAGCTTATTTTATGCTGAAAGAGAATTAAAAGTATTTGAATCCTGCTCTAAAAAGGTCTTCAGCTATGTTGTGAGTGAATCAAAAATAATTGAAGCTGATGAATCAAAAAATTTGAACAAACGAACNGAAGGATTTTCTCAAATAGTTTTTCTTGAAAAACCAAAAGAAATGGATAGATTTTCTTGGTTTGATCATTGGACTCACCATCACACTGAAATAGCTATTGAAACTCAATCAAATTTTATTTACACACAAAACACTGTAGTAAGAAACNTGCAAAAAGAATCACCAAATTTTATTGCGATCATTGAAGAATGCTTTCCNGAAGGAGCGATGTCAGATCCGGAAGAATTTTATGCTGCTAAGGGNAACANAGAACTTTTAGAAAAAAATTTAGGGNTAATGATGGCAAGTTGTGAAAAATTTATTGATTTTTCAAAAATTGAAGTTATCCCAACAAGCAGATATTTAGTGATATAGTTAATTCAGAGAAAAAAAATGGAAATTAAAAATGCTATTGTNACAGGTGCCGCAAGCGGAATGGGTAGGATATCNGCAAAGCGTCTTGCAGCAGATGGNGTTCGTGTAGCTGCTGTAGATATCAATGAAGAAAACCTTAATCAGNTAAGACAGGAATCNAATAATATTTCAATTTTTCCTTGTGATTTATCAGANTCAAGCGCNGTTAAATCAATGATGGATGAAGTTAAGAGTCAAATGGGTCCAATTGACAGGGTGACTCATGCAGGGGCAGTTATGCCAATGGGAAAGGTTAAAGATTTAGATGCAACCTCAATAAATAATTTAATGAGAATTAATTATGAGGGTACGGTAAATATGGTGAGCAATATCCTGCCATCCATGCTTGAAAATAATAAAGGGCAAATAATACTTTTTGGATCAATTGCAGGGACATGTCCTCTTGAGAATATGTCGGCATATTGCGCTTCAAAAGCTGCTGTTAATATTTTTGGGGAAATATTAGCTAAAGAAGTCAAAGATACAAACATTAGAGTTATGGTGGTTTGCCCTGCACAAACAGATACTCCTTTGATGAGGTTTGTAGATGAGACAGATTCAGCAGACGTTATTAAATCGGCAGTCGAAAAGGGGATGCTTTGTGATCCTGAAGAAGTTGTTGATCAAATTGAAAAAGATATACTGACAGATAAGATTATTTGCTATCCTACAAAAGAAGCCGTTTATGCTACTAGAATAAGGAGATTCTTTCCTAACTATTGGTGGAAATTGGTTGCTAAAAATTCATGATGATTAAACTGTGTCTAATATAAATACTACAGCTCCTGATAATAGAGATCTCTCAAACTTCCCAGGTGAGTATGGCCTCCCTTTTTTAGGAAAAACTATAGAAGTTGTAAAAGACAGTATTGCTGTTTGCAATGATCACTTTAAAAGATTTGGAGCTGTATCTAAAATTGACATGGTTCGCGGTCAAAGGGTTTTAATGTGTTTGGGCCCTGAATTTAATGAGGCTGCATTATTTGATAAAGACGGCAGCTTTTCTTCTGCTGGCGGTTATGCATCCTCACTAGGATCGCTTTACCCAGATGGTATGTTACTAAGGGATAATGCTAAACATAAAAAAACTAGAAGAGCTTCTCAACCTTCATTTAAAACTGACGCTTTAAAAACGTATGTCGAACTTTTAAATCCAATTCAATCAAGAAGAATTGATATGCTTCCAAAAGATGAGGAGTTCCTTTTTTACGATGCTATCCAAGAAACACTTATGGACGTAGCAGCAAAAGTATTTATTGGTTTAGATGAAAAAAGTCCTGAAGCCCAAAAGTTACATAAGATTTTCTCAAACATTAATAAAGGTCTTATAACACCTTTCCCGTATAACCTCCCTTTTTCTCAATTTAGAAAATCTCTTAAAGCTAGAGAGACTTTGAGACGATTTATTATCGAAACAATTCCACAAAGACGGGGAACTGATGGCGTCGACATGTTTTCAAGATACTGCAATGCAAAGGATGAGGATGGTAATTATTTAGAAGATGTTGATATCGATGGCCATATGGCATTTTTATTATTTGCTGCGTTTGATACCACAACAAGCGCATTAACAAATATTCTTTATTTCCTAGGCACTCATCAAGACTGGCAGGAGAAAGTTCGTAACGAAATTAATTCCATTGATAATAAGATGCCAACATTTGAAGATGTTGCTTCTATGCAGCTTACTGAATACGTTTTTAATGAAACAATGAGATTTTGGCCATCGGTGATGATCCTAAATAGAAGAACAACTCGTGAGGTAGAAGTAGGGGGCTACAAGTTACCTGCTAATACTGTTGTGATGTTGAGTCCTGCGTTCACACATCGAATGGAAGATTGGTGGGATAATCCACATGAGTTTGATCCGATGAGGTTTTCTCCAGAAAGAGCTGAACATAAGCGACATGGGTTTAGCTATATTCCTTTTGGCGGAGGTGCTCACAAGTGCATAGGAATGCATTTTGCACTGTTAAACGCAAGGCTTTATTTATTTAGGCTCCTAAAGCAATATCGNGTTGAATTGCGTGAAAATTATAATCCTGATTGGTTGCATGTACATCTCCCTAGACCTGCTGACGCACTCCCAATAACTCTAAGAAAAATTTAATAATGTTACCAAAGGGTAGTTTTGCAACCTTGGCAAACGGTTTTCAGTTTCACTATCATGATGGCGGGCAAGGTGATGTGGTTTTATTTCTCCATGGCAGCGGAACCGGAGCATCAGGCTTCACCAACTTTAAGAAGAATATAGACTTTTTTCAAAGGAATGGGTTCCGAACAATAGTTCCTGATCTACCAGGATATGGGTTCAGTGATAAACCAGAAGACGAGATTTATACAATGAGTTTCTTTAATAATCTTCTTCTTGAACTACTTGANCATCTCAATATTACAAATTGCTCTGTGGTTGGTAANAGTCTNGGAGGGGCTTTGGCTATGGGCCTATCTCTTNAGCAACCTAAAAGATTCTCTAAATTGATTCTTATGGCACCAGGTGGTTTAGAGGACTTCAATGCTTATCAANAAATGCCAGGNATNAAAAAACTTCTAGGCGATTTTCTTGGAGGTGAAATGAATCAAGAAAAAATTGAAGGTTTATTAAAACTTTTTCCATATGATTCTAGCTTTGTTACCAAAGACATTATTGAAGATAGGATGGAAGTACTACCTCTAATGAACCAGCAGGTTTTAGCTTCAATGGACATACCTAACTTATCTGAAAAACTAAAAAATAATCAAACACCCGTGTTAGCATTCTGGGGTTCAAATGACTTATTCATTCCTGCTTCAGGCATCAATAAAATTTTAGATTTGTATACAAATTCTCAGGTAGTTACTTTTAGTAATTGCGGCCACTGGGTGATGATTGAAAAAACTAAAGAATTTAATCAATATAGCCTCAATTTTTTAAAAAACTAAGTCATGAATACAGTTGATGCCTCAAAGATAGGAAGAATACTCTACAACTCATTAAGAAATGNACAAACCATCCCACCTTTAACTGAAACAATTAGCAATATTTCCATAGATAATGCTTATGAGATATCAAAGAGCTTCCTCTCGCTAAGACTTGCCGATGGNGAAAAAANTATTGGAAAAAAGATAGGCGTTACNAGTCAAGTTGTNCAAGAAATGTTAGGGGTTGACCANCCAGACTTTGGTTTTTTAACTAATCAAATGCTGATTGAAAATAATGATGTGNTAAGNATTAGTAAATATCTAATTCAGCCTAGNGCNGAGGCAGAAATAGCATTCAAGTTAAATCAAGATCTTNTAGGNCCNGGGATTTCAAANGANNATGTNATCATGGCGACTAAGTCATTAATGCCATGTTTTGAAATAGTCGATTCACGAATAGATGAGTGGAAAATTAAAATACAAGATACTGTTGCTGACAATGCATCATGTGGAGTTTTTTGTATTGGCGAAGAGGTTGAAGATTTTATTGATTTAGAGATGGATAAACTCNAAGTNAATGTTTATAAGAATGGGGAATTTCTCTCTANAGGAAATGGCTCTGCAGTCCAAGGTCATCCTGCTGAAGCNGTAGCCTGGCTTGCNAATACTCTTGGTAGATATGATATTCCANTGTTAAAAGATGAGATCATTTTGTCTGGATCGTTNGTTCCATTGGAGCCGGCTATTCCTGGAGATAAATTTGAGATGAAGATTAATGGTCTTGGAAGTTGTAAAGTAGAGTTTAAAGAATGAGTAAAATTAAATGCGCAATAATNGGATCAGGNAACATAGGCACTGATTTAATGCTTAAGATTATTAAGACATCATCCGAGCTTGAGCTTGTCGCTGTAATTGGTATTGATCCTGACTCTGAGGGTCTNAATCTTGCTAAAAAAAATAATGTCTTAATCTGTGACAGCGGATTAAAGGGTTTTGTAGATACNAAAGAATATAAAGATGTTGAGATTTTTTTTGATGCTACATCAGCTGGTGCACATAAAATACATCATGAGATTATAACTGGAGACAAAAAGCAAATGATTGATCTTACGCCAGCTGCAATCGGTCCATACTGTGTTCCAGTTGTAAACCTTGAATCAAATTTAGACGAAGGAAACGTTAATTTGGTAACGTGTGGTGGCCAAGCAACTATCCCAATGGTTTCGGCAGTTAATAGTGTATCTAAAGTTAGGTATGCAGAAATTGTTGCATCAGTTTCCTCAAGCTCTGCTGGTCCTGGCACAAGAGCAAACATAGATGAGTTTACTCAAACCACAGCATTGGGTCTTGAAAAAGTTGGAGGCGCTGAAAAAGCAAAGGCAATAATTATCCTAAATCCAGCAGAGCCACCACTGTTAATGCGAAATACTGTATTTACACTTTCAGATGAAGTTCAGGAAAAAGAAATAGAAGATGCTATTGAGAACATGGTTAAAAATGTTCAAAGCTATGTTCCTGGATACAGACTCAAGCAAGAGGTTCAGTTTGAGAGGTTTGGTTCAAATAACCCATGCAGGATTCCTGGTATAGGACAATACGAAGGCATTAAGACATCAATCTTTTTAGAGGTAGAAGGTGCGGGGCACTATTTACCTAAGTATGCTGGAAATTTGGATATTATGACTTCAGCAGCTCTAGGTACAGCAGAGTCATTGGTTAGAAAAAAATATAATTAATTAATGAAGGGAAAAATCTATATCCAAGATGTAACTTTGCGAGATGGGATGCATGCCATTAAACATCAGTATGGAATTGAGCATGTAAAAAAAATAGCCAAGGCTCTAGATGAGGCAAAAGTAGATGCCATAGAAATTGCCCATGGTGATGGCATTTCTGGTTCATCATTTAATTATGGTTTTGGAGCACATACTGATAAAGAGTGGATAGCAGCAGTTGCAGATGAAGTCAGCTATTCAAAACTTACAACATTGATTCTGCCAGGTATTGCAGTCAAAGAGGATTTAGATTGGGCATATGCAATGGGGATTAGATCTGTAAGGGTTGCAACTCATTGNACTGAAGCAGATGTATCNAAGCAGCATATTGAGCATGCTAAAAATNTAGGNATGGATACNATTGGATTTTTAATGATGTCACACATGAANACACCNACTAAATTAGCAGAACAGGCTAAATTGATGGAATCTTNTGGTGCNGAATGNGTCTATGTTGTTGATTCCGGNGGAGCNCTTAATATGGATGANGTTGCTNANAGATTTAAAGCTTTTAAAGANTGTTTAAAACCTGAAACACAAACNGGNATGCATGCNCATCATAATCTTTCACTNGGTGTTGCAAACTCTATTGTNGCTGTTCAACATGGTGCCGATAGAATTGATGCCAGNTTGGCTGGGATGGGTGCAGGTGCTGGAAATGCNCCATTAGANGTATTTATAGCTGCTGTAGACAGAATGGGTTGGNATCATGGCGTTGATCTGTTTAAGCTCATGGATGCTGCTGAAGATNTGGTTAGACCGCTTCAAGATAGNCCTGTAAGAGTTGATAAAGAGACTTTGACGCTTGGTTATGCNGGAGTTTATTCCTCCTTTCTAAGGCATGCTGAAAATGCAGCTGAAACTTATGGATTGGATACAAGGGACATTCTTGTTGAGCTTGGTTCAAGAAAAATGGTAGGCGGTCAAGAAGATATGATCGTTGATGTTGCTCTTGATCTAAAAAAAAATAAATGAACATTGGCATGACGTTACCGGTCATGGAGCCGGGACTGACCAGAAATAACCTTCATGAGTGGACCAATCAAATTGACAATGGTCCATGGAGCAGCATTGCATTAGGCGAAAGAATTGTCTTTGATAANCCTGAATTTATTTCCATGCTTTCAGCNGTAGCTGCTTGGACAANNAATGTAGAAATCATATCAACAGTGTCTGTGCTNAGCATGCATGATCCNGTTTTATCTGCAAAACAATTTGCCACAATTGATATGCTTTCTGAGGGTAGGCTNACAGTTGGAGTTGGAGTTGGTGGACGACAAGAAGACTATGAAGCAATTGGATCTGATTGGAAAAATCATCGTTGGAAAAAGGTAAGTGANTATTCAAAAATTATGCAATCAATATGGGCTAGCGAATTNGNNCAGGATATTGGNCCAAAACCTGTNCAAGCAAAAGGACCAAAAATTTTAGCTGGAGCAATTGGCCCAAAAGCNCTATCAATGTCAGCTGATTATGCATCAGGTATTGCAGGATTTTCTTTTAATGCTGATATAGATGAGATTTCAGATGCNGCAGTTAGAGCCAGAGAAGCATTNAGTATAAAAGGCANNANAGAACCGAGAATAGTAACTAGTTTTTGGTTTGCAATTGGAAAAGATTCAAGATTACAAATGCAATCTCATTTAAAAAGATATTTAGCTTGGATGGGAAAAGAAATAGCTGAAAATCTTGCAGCTAATGCAGGTTTTTGTGGATCAATTGAAGACTTAGCTAANCTAATTANACAAGTNAAAGAATGCGGANTAGANGACTTACTGTTAGTNCCCACATCTAAAGATCTAAAACAAGTTATTGAGATTGAAGATATTCTTTAAGAAGGTAAATTTAAGGAATTGTTGTTAGAATATTTGTATGTCAGATAAATTAATATCAACTGAACTTCCNGTTCAAAAAAATCCNAATGAAAGCTCNTTAGAGGATGGTTGGCATAAAGTTGCNACGAGCGATGCAATNAAGAATGGTGAAGCANTACAANTAGATAATTTTGCTACTCAGCTTGTAGTTTGGAGAGGCGAAGANGGCAAAGTTAGGGCTTTAGATTTGTACTGCAANCANATGGGAGCTGCTCTTTCATGTGGAGAGGTAGATGGTAACGGTATTAGGTGTCCATTTCATGCATGGAAATGGAATGAGGAGGGCAANTGTGATGATATTCCNTATGCAAAAAAAATCCCAACGAAAGCCGTTACACGATCATGGCAAGTAAAAGAAGAATCTAATGATATTATGGTGATGTTACAAAAGGCATAAAATTAAGTTTAGGAGAAATAGATGAGCGAGTTACCAGATAGATTTCCAAGAGGATGGTTTGTTTTAGGTCATCAAAGAGATTTTGAGACAGAGAGTACAAAAACTATCTACGCATTTAATAGAAAATTATTAGTTACCAGAAATAGTGATAATTCAATTAGTTTAGATCCGGGCGAAGGCGAATCGTGGCCAACACTTGAAATTAATCAAATGGTCATGTGTTGGCATGATATTGAGGGTGGTGAGCCTGATTATGAGCCTGAAAAGATTGATGCCTGTTACTCAGATGAATGGTCTGACTATGGAATGGCAAGTTTTCTTGTTAAAAATAACTGTAGAGAACTGATTGATAATATGGCCGACAAAGGTCATTTTGGTCCTGTTCATCAGGCACCTTTTGAAGGTTTCTGGAATGAGGCAAAAGACCATACTTACACTCAAGAAATGACTGCTGATAGTCCTATTCTTGGCAGAGATTTATTTTCTAAAGCAACATATGAAGGCCCAGCATATATGACAACTTATATGAGNGCACTTCAAGAGGGTCAAAAAGTAGAAAGTAGGTTATTAGTATCTCATNTACCACTTACCTTGACATCATTTGAAATTAACTTTGGNGTCATGGTAAAAAAAATACCTGGCATGACAGCTGAAGAGGAGCATGAGTANGTCCAAGGATATATTGATGCAAATAACTTTGCTTTTGGTCAAGATGTAGCGATTTGGGA
>NHFF02000009.1 GCA_002172535.2 Gammaproteobacteria bacterium TMED104
CTGAGACTCGTCTATCAGATGTAGTCTGACCTTGAGGAATTGGATCTAATTCATACGCCTTTAATAAAAAATCTATTCCCTCATCAACTTGGTGATTTCTTAAAAGCGCTTCTCCATAAACAGACGTCACTCTTGGATCATTTGGGTTAAGTTGAAAGGCTCTCATACCGCTTAATTTTGCTTCTTCAAATGAATGCATCGAAAGATGTACTTCTGCAAGCATTCTATGGGCCTCAAAATCATTTTTATTTAACTTAACTGCGAGATCGATATGAAAGATGATGTCCTCAACAAGCTGGTCAGTATTATCTAAATACCCTCTCCCTAAGGCTTGACCTAGAACACATGCTTTCCAAGCATGTGCTTGCGAATTATGTTCATCAGCTTGAATTGCTTTTTCTAATACATCCAAAGCTTTTTGATTGTCTTCTTTAGTAAAACGATGATGATAATCTTTACCTTTTAAAAGACATTCATAAGAAGTCATGCTATCAGTGGGTATTCTGTTAGCCCTCTCCAGACTTTGAAGCTCAATATTTCCAAGCAAAGAAATAATTGTCTTCCTAACGATCTCATCTTGAACATCAAAAATATCATCTTTATCTAACTCGAATTTATTGCCCCAAATAATATTTCCTTCATCCATTTCAGATAGCTCTACCGAAATCCTTAGTCTTTCATTTAATGACCTCACGCTTCCTGAAACTATGTAATCAACATCAAATTTATCTTTGTACTCTTCTAGAGAGTAGTTTTTATTTCGATAATCAAAGCAAGTCTGACGAGAAAGAATTTCGATTTCTTTAATCATTGAAAATTCTGTAATAAGATCTTCGACGATCCCATCGACAAGAAAAGCTCCATCATCATCCTTATTCAAATTTTCAAAGGGGATGACAGCAATTTTCTTCTTNTATGATTTATCNAGTGAGATTTGATCTTTATAAAGAGCATCTTNGTCANNANCACNATCATTTGATTTTTGAAGTAAATAAGCGAATATTAATATTAAAGGNAGTCCNATTGGNGCAGCAAAGAATGTNAATTGAATNATTGCAGCTGNACTAAAGCCCANNGTTTCNTCAAACTCGATGTTGTCAGAAAGAACGCNGATTAANTGAATGCTGGCTACGCAAAAGACTATATATCCAGTGGCTACTTTCCAAAGCTGACCAACAATTTTTTTAAACATTACATTTCATAGATATCACTGTTAGATTACTTTTAATCTGATTGATATTCAAACTCNCTAATAAAAGCTTTTGTATGTATTAGATTCTTTCTGATAATCTAATAAAAAATGAATAAAGAAATTAAACATTTCAATGTTACTGATCCCATTGAATCAGTGCTCCATGCGCTTGATGAAGATGCAGGAGTAATCATCGATAATGTAATGACAGATGATCAGNTAAGTAACTTACAAAAAGAGCTTAAGCCTTATTTAAAAAANGCACAAAATGGACAAGACAACTTTACGGGTTTTAAAACTCAGAGAGTAGGTGCATTAATAGCAAGATCTGCAACCTCTAGAGATCTTGCAATGCATTCGATGATTAACCAAATGGCTGAGTTATTTCTTAAGGATCATTGCGACANTTATCAACTCCATTTCACCTCTGCAATTAATATTGGCCCTGNAGAAACGCCGCAGATTTTGCACAGGGATCGAGGTGTATGGGGCGGGTATGTTCCAAGAAAAATTGAGACTCAGTTTAGTGCAATATGGGCAGTTACAGATTTTACTTTTGAAAATGGTGCCACACAAATTGTTCCNGGTTCTCATAAGTGGGATAAAGATAGGGAACCTAAACCTGACGAAATTGCTTATGCTGAAATGAAAGCTAAGTCTGTGCTAATTTATACAGGTTCAGTTTTACATGGGGGTGGAGAAAATAATTCANAAGAATCAAGACTGGGAGTGTTTTTGCATTATGCTCCGAGTTGGCTCAGACAAGAAGAAAATCAATACCTTTCATGCCCTCCAGAAATAGCCAAAGATTTCTCACCTGAGTTAAGAAAGCTAATTGGTTATTCAAAAGGTGGTTATGTTCTTGGGTTTTATACAGATCCAAAAGACGAAACGGGTGAGCTTGAGTCCGTCTCTCCCTCAAGGCTGTTTAATGATCAAAGGGANGAATACTCAAGAATTGAAAGTGCAAGCGAGCTAGTAAAAGAATCTTTAAAAAAAGGGATATAGTTTTTATNNTCTAAATGAAAACACTTTATCCAGATATCTCTCCTTTTAATTCTGATTACCTTATTCAGGGCTCTCATAAAATTTATTTTGAGGAGTCAGGAAATCCAAATGGTAAACCCGTAGTTTTTCTGCATGGAGGNCCAGGGGGTGGNGGGGATAAAAACGTAAGACGTTTTTTTAATCCTGAACTTTACCGAATTGTTAATTTTGACCAACGAGGATGNGGGCGCAGTAAGCCAAATGGACTGCTTGAAGAAAATACTACCTGGCACCTAGTTGAAGATATTGAAGCCATTCGTGNAAAATTGAACATAGATAAGTGGATGGTTTTTGGTGGTTCATGGGGGAGCACTTTGGCCTTGGCTTATGCTCAAACTCATCCTGAAAGAGTCTCTGAAATGGTACTAAGGGGAATTTTTCTTTTAAGAAAAAAGGAGCTTGATTGGTTTTATCAAGAAGGTGCTAGCAAAATTTTTCCAGATAGCTGGCAAAAATTTATTAAAGTCATTGANCNCAATAAAAGAGATAAACTCATGAATGCTTATCATGAAATCTTTAAAGGTTCTGATAGGCAAATGAAGGAAAAAGCAGCTGTTGCCTGGTCGCAATGGGAGGCTGCAACCAGTAGCATTTTAATTAATGAAGCTAGGGTTGAAGGTTTTTCAAATATTGATTTTGCGATTGCGTTTGCAACTATAGAGAATCATTACTTTATCAACGATGGTTTTTTTGAGAATGATGATCAGCTTATTAAGAATATAGATTTAGTAANATCTATCCCGTCAGTGATTGTGCAAGGCAGGTATGACGTTGTTTGTCCCATGGATACAGCTTGGGAACTTCATCAAGCATGGCCTGAAGCCGAATTTATTGTTGCCGATAACTCTGGACACAGCGCATTTGAAAAAGAGATTACNCACCACTTGGTTAATGCAACAGATACGTTTGCTAGCCAATAAAAATCTTTCCTTCCAAATAGAGCACTGCTCTACCACCAATCAAGACTCTATCATTTTCAATGATGCAAGTTAGCTCGCCTCCTCGNTCAGATAATTGTCCAGCAAGAAGCTTTTTCTTGTTAAGTTTTTTTGCCCAGTAAGGTNCGGTAACACAATGAGCTGAGCCAGTAACTGGATCCTCGTTTACACCTGTCTGAGGAAAAAAACATCTTGAAACGAAGTCATAGGTTGACGATTGTGCGGTTACTATTAGGCCCATTGCATCGAGCTTAGCAACAGCAGAAAAGTCTGGTTTTAACTCTTTCACTATTTTCTCATTATCCANCACTGCCATTAATTTTGTTTCTCCCATAAAACATTCATTTGCTTCTGCTCTTATCACCTTTGAAATTTCCTCATGTAAATTAGCAGGGGTTGCAATATCTGCAGGAAAATCTAGAAAAATTTCATCATCAGCTTTTTTTGCAATTAAAGTTCCATGCTCTAAACAAGTAAACTCGATTACCTCACCAGCAACTTGAGGATAATATTCAAACAGAGCCTTCGCAGAAGCAAGAGTTGCATGTCCGCATAAATCAACTTCAACAGTTGGAGTGAACCACCTGATCTCAAATGGAGTTTTCGATATATTTATAAATGCGGTCTCAGATAAATTATTTTCAAATGCAATTTTTTGCATTAACTCTGCTGAAATTTTTTTTTCTAAAATGACAACAGCTGCAGGGTTTCCTTTAAACTGAGAATTAGTGAATGCATCGACTTGAAANATTGGTAAGTGCATTTGTTAACTTTAAACNCTGTGATGACAAAGGACAATCTACTTAAGAGAATATGATGAAAGAATTGGTTTTAGTAATCGGTGGATCTGATTCATCAGGAGGTGCCGGCATTCAAGCTGATATAAAAAGCATTACAGTCCATGGCGCTTATGCTGCAAGTGCAATAACTTCCATTACCTCTCAAAATACACAAGGAGTTCAAGAAATATTTGATTTACCAACTGACTTAATAGTCTCACAGATNGATTCTGTAATATCAGATCTTGATATAAAGGTGATTAAAATTGGGATGCTAAATAACATTGATTTAATTCGATTTATTAGTAGAGAGTTAAAAACTATGCAGTTAGTAGTTGATCCTGTGATGGTTGCAACATCAGGCGATGTTTTGGTTTCTGAAGAAGTAATAGNTATTATGAAAGNTATGTTATTTCAAAATGCTGAAATCATAACTCCCAACCTAGCAGAGGCAGAAGTTTTATCAGGAGTGAAAATCAATAATGAGAAAGATCAATTAACCGCAGCAAAAAAGTTACTTAAACTTGGTTCAAAGCATGTNTTANTAAAGGGTGGTCATTTGGAAGGTGCAATAATTAAAGATATCTTAGTAACAAATGATTATGAAGAGCACTTTGAGCATAAAAAAGTTTCAACTGAAAATACCCATGGCACCGGATGTACTTTAGCGAGCTCAATAGCTGCTAAGCTAGCTCAAGATATTTCAATGAAAACTGCAGTCAAAGAATCCATTGATTTTGTTGTAAGTTTGTTATCAGCTTCGCCAAAAGTTGGCAGAGGCAATGGACCCTTAGTCCATGGAGTTAAGCTTAACTAGTGCTTTTTTCTTGAACCGCGAACAAATCTCATTCTAATTGAATATACCCTTATCAGGGCAACAAAGGTAATGATTAATTGCGTAAAAATTGAAATCATCAAGGTATTTCTCCAGTCCCAAATATCAATGGTGAGCCATAATAGAAAAGTTTGAAGAGGAAAATTAATCACTAATCCCATCAAAACGACAATGATGCTNTCCCTAAAAGCTGTTTTTTCAGTTTTGTTCATAATTTTTAAGGAAGCAGATTGTAATTTAATTGCTCCATTAAGTCTTTATCCAAGAAATGATTGATTACTTTAATTTCTTCTTCGGATAGGTTGGGTAGCATAAGTGAAGTTGAGATATCTTTATCCTCAGATTCGCCCCTTCCATTAATATAATTTCCTAAAGGGATAAACTGACCATTGAAATTTATTTTTTTTGAAACAAGGTCAAAGAAACGATTCTGATCAGAGTGGAAATCTTCTATCTTTATNCTTAATCCATTTGGCACCATCTTTAGGAGCTCTAAGTAACTTCTATTTTTTTCATTCCAAAGCGTTATAACATTTTCGTAATCTTCAATTTGAAATTGCACAAAATTGAGAAATTCTAATTCTGTAATGCGTCTATAGTGTGAATAATATGGTTCCCGATGCATGGATTTTAACCAGCTATAAGGATTCCTGAATGTTAAGACAAATAATGNATNCTCTAAATCAAATTTTTCTATTTCAGATGATTTAGGGGCAAGGCGATGTTTCCAGCCAAGGAAATCATAGTACTTAAATTTTAGTTTGAAATTTTCTCTAAGAAATAAGCTTAAAGCATTTGTACCAGTATGCCTTTCTCCGAAAATCTTAAAACTATTAATCTTCAAGTTTGACTGCTGTGCCATAAGCAATGACTTCTGATGCGCCCGGAGTGATNGTAGAAGTTTGAAATCTAAAATTAACCACAGCATTAGCTCCNATGGAAGTTGCGGTCTCAATCATTCTTGATAAAGCTTCTTCTCGAGCACCTTCTAGCAAGCGAGAATAACTGATCAGCTCTCCGCCAANGAGANTTTTTAAATTCGCTAAAATATCACTGCCAACATTTCTAGCTCTTACAGTGCTGCCAGTTACAATGCCTAAATATTCTTTTATCTTTTGATTTTCAAGATTTGGTGTGCTTACAATTAACATAATGATCTATTTTTTGACTCATGATAAATGAAACGCACATAGAAACAAAGTTCGCTATTGGTGAACTTGTGCAACACAAATTCTTGGCATTCAGGGGAGTGATCTTTGATCTTGATCCATCATTTAATAACACTGAAGAATGGTATCTTGCGATTCCAAAAGACTTCAGGCCAAGGAAAGATCAGCCTTTTTATCATCTACTAGCTGATAATGGAAACATGTTTTATAACGCCTATGTTTCCGAGCAAAATCTTGTTGTTGAACAATCACCAAAACAGGTCAATCATCCTGATATCAATTTTTACTTTTCAGAGTTTGATGGAAAAAGATATCAACTCAACAAACAAAGAGTTAATTAACTATTTTCTGAGCAAGCTATTTTGACTGAGAGGACAAAAACATCAATGGCGTCCTCTAATTGCTCTATGGAAATAAATGTAGGTGCTAATCTAATGTTTGAATCATTTGGATCATGCATGCCCGGATAAGTAGAACCGGCAGGCGTAAGAGATACCCCCAAGTCCTTACAAATACTAATTATTTTTTTTGCTTTACCTTTAGGAGCATTAAAGGAAATAAAATATCCTCCAGTAGGAATGGTAAAGTTTCCGCATTCATCATCTAAAGATTTAAGTTTATCAATGACTAAATCAAACTTAGGTTTAACGAGTTTTGCATGCTCTTGCATATGCTTTTTTACATCCGCTGCGGATTTAAAAAATAATGCATGTCGCATTTGATTAACTTTATCAGGGGCAACAACCATTGATCCTCTTTGATGGTTCACTAAATCAAACAACTCTTTACCAGCTGCAAAAAAAGAGATACCACCTGCTCCAAAAGTTACTTTTGAAAATGAGCTGATAACAATCGCTTGACTGGTCATCTTAGCTTCCTCAATTAATTTCCAGGTAGCAGATTGATGGCTGGTTTCATCAAAATCATGGAGCAAATACGCGTGATCAAAGATGCAAACCAGTTCTGAAGAATAATTTTTAAACATTTCAAGCATGCTGATCAGATTCTCATCAGAATAAACATCACCGGATGGGTTTGAATGTCTCGGCACGATAATTGCTCCCATGACATTATCCGTTTTTTCTAAAACTTTCTTCAGGGCATTCAGATCGATGCCCTTTCCAGTCAGTGGAACAGTAATAATTTCAATTCCTAATTCCTCAAGCATTCTAAAATGCCGATCAAATCCAGGAACAGGACAGATAAATTTAGGATTTGATAAATCCTTCAATGGATTTTCTAAGCCTTTTAAGTGAAGAGCCAAGCAAGTTTGGTAAGTCACAAGCAGGCTTGATTGTTCTGCTACTGCGGTCAGCTCAATTGGTGATGACAATAGCTCTGATGCAAGCTTTCTTGCTGATTGGATTCCTAATGGCTCACCATAGTTTCTTAAATCTACGCTATTTTCATCATGGGAAGGAACATTAATTGATAGTAATTCATTAGACAAATCAAGCTGATCAGCGCCCGGCTTACCTCTTGTTAAATCAATATTCAGTGATTTTGATTTTAATAATTCAAATTTAGATTGAAGATGTTCATCCATAGTATGATAGAAATCAATTGCGTTCATATTAAAACAATTTTGTTATGGAGAATATAACTTTAGTATTAATAATAGTTTTTATGGCTCTTGCTGTTGGGCTACTAATGATCTTTTACTTCAAAAATCAGAAAACAGAGAATATTGAAAATGCATTCAAGGTAATTGCTGCGCAAGTATTGGAAGAGAAAAATTCCTCTCTTACCAAAGAAAACATTGAGAGAGTAAATGTAGTTCTTGAGCCATTTAGAGAACAGATTAAAGAGCTAAATCATCAAATAAGTGACTTAAAAAAAGAGCAAGCTGTTGCAAAGGAATCATTTAAAAATGAAGTTTCAAAAGTCATTGAGCAAACATCGAAGATTAGTATTGATGCAGAAAACCTAACAACTGCACTGAAAGGTGATTCAAAAAAACAAGGTAGTTGGGGTGAAATGGTTCTCGAGAAAACCCTAGAAGAGTCAGGCCTAAGGCTTGGAAAAGATTATCAACTGCAACAAAGTTTTAGGAATACGAAAGGTGAGCTTNTAATACCTGATGCAGTGATTTATTTACCAGGTGAGAGAAATATTATTATTGATTCAAAGGTTAGCTTGAAGAGCTATAAGGCATATATTGATTCGGATAATGAGACAAAGAAAGATGAAGCTCTTAAAAATCATATTACTTCTTTAAAAGATCACATAAAAAATCTTAACTCCAAAGGCTATAACCATATTGAAAAGTTAAATCCACCTGATTACATACTAATCTTTGTACCTTTAGAGTCTGCCCTATCGCTTGCTCTTACAAGCGATTGGGACCTTCAAAGACTAGCAATGCAAAATCAAATTGCTTTTGTAACACCTACAAACCTGATAGCAATTTTAAGAATGGCAGAGAGCCTATGGAAATTAGATGCACAAAATGAAAATGCATCTAATATTGCTAAAAGAGCTGGGCATCTCATCGATAAATTTTCAGGCTTAAATGANGACTTAGAAAATATTGGTAAGTACTTAAATTTAGCTGGCAAGGCATTTGATGCTGCTGATAACAAACTCTCAAGTGGTAAAGGAAATCTCTTTGATCAGATCAAAGAGCTTGAAGCNCTTGGAGCAAAATCAAAGAAACTTATTTCAAAGAAATAAAGATGGAGCATTTAAAACCATGGTTTCAGATCGCATTACCAGTAGTTATTTCAATAAATATTTTCTTTCTTAGCTTTATTGCTCTAATTGCTTTTGCAGAATCTAGTCTGACTTTAGAACATCAGAGAATAATAAATGTGAGTATCAATACGATATCTTTAGGTCTATTGACTTCATTCTTATCAATTTTATTTGGTACTTTTTTTGCAGTGCTAACAACATATTATGATTTTCCTCTGAAAAAAATAATATCGATCGCACTTGTTCTTCCAATTGCATTTCCGCTTTATGTATATGCATTCATATTTGTTGGAGGTCTTGAATACAGCGGTGGTATTGCCACATGGATAAGATCTTTTGATATAGAAATAGGTTCGCCTAGAAATATATTNAGTGGTGCGATTATTTTTAGTTTGTGTGTTTATCCATATATCTACCTATTTACAAAATCTAGGTTAAGCAATATTTCTTTTAGTATTTTTTTAGCATCAAAGTCATTAGGCAATTCAAATGTAAAGACAATATTCAAAGTAATATTGCCATTAGTTANGCCAGCAATAATTGCTGGTGCAATTCTAGCTTTTTTTGAGGTAATTGCTGATTTTGGAGGGGTTACAGTTTTACAAATTCAAACCTTAACCACCGAGATCTACTCCACTTGGTATGGTCTGCAAGATTTTATTGGTGGTGCGAGATTAAGTATTNTTTTGTTTGTAATTGCGATGGTTGTCTTAATCCTTGAGAAAGTTTCGCAAAATCAAAAATCGCTCTCATTAAATTCTGCCGACAAGATTATTCCNATCAAAAGCAGGTATGCGATTTTCCAAACCATCCTATCAATTGTTTTCTTATTAATTGCCTTGGTNGGCCCTTTGGTTCAGCTTCTGGCTTGGATCGATATATCTAATTTTCTGTCATCACTTAGAACTGNATATTTNGCAAATTCTTTAGTATTGGGGGTAATTTGTGCTNTTATAATTCTGATCGTTGGTCTANTAATTTCAATGGGATATAAGTTAGCGGCGTCCTCTTCATTGATTTATCAATTTAGTCTGATTGGCTATGCGGTACCAGGCACAGTTATTGCGGTTGGCTTGATGTTAGTGGTTGATTCNTTNTTTGGNATGAGCATTACTCTATTTGGTATCACAGGCTTAATTNTCTGCCTGNTAATTCGTTTTTTNCCGATCGGATATAGGTACTTTTCTACNGCACTAGATCAAATTCCTAAAAATAATACTCATGTACTNGCATTGCATAACTTAANGCCTTGGCCAGCATTTAAAAGTGGTTATTTAGGCTTTCTGAAAAAGCCTTTTGTGTTTGGGTTCTTATTCATAACAATTGAGTGCATGAAGGAGCAGCCTGCAACCCTCTTATTACGGCCTTCAGGATTTGAAACATTATCAACACAGGTTTACAACTTCACTACTGAGGGTCAGTGGGAGTTAGCTGCAAATCCAAGTCTAGTCCTTGTCATTATTAGCACCCTACTTGCTATAATTTTAGTGACAGAATCAAAGCAAAATAAATAAATGAAAAAAACATTTTTATATGAGGATCACCTTTCTCATGATGCCAAGATGGTTGATTTTTCTGGTTGGAGCATGCCCATCAACTATGGNTCACAAATTGATGAGCATCACCAAGTAAGAAATGATGTTGGTATCTTTGATGTTTCGCATATGAGTATTTTTAAGATCTCAGGTCAAAATGCAGAAGGCTATTTAAGATATATTTTTTCGAATGATGTAAAAAAAATAAGTAGCAAAAATAAGGCCTTATATGGTCTGTTGCTAAATGAAAATGCTGGAATTATTGATGACCTGATTGTTTATTGTTTGGAAGGTGATTTCATGATTGTTTCTAATTGCGCTACAAAAGAAAAAAACGAAGCCTGGTATCAAAGACATGCAAGTGAATTTGATGTCTCTGTTGAGTACATTGATAACCAGGGTATTTTGGCTGTTCAGGGCCCTAATTCAATAAAAGTAATTGAAAAAATATTTGGGGGGGAAGCATCATCTTTAAACACAAATGAATGTGTAAAAGTTGATGGGGTGATGATTGCAAAAACAGGCTATACAGGCGAAGAAGGTTTCGAGGTGATATGCGAAAACAAATATCTTCGAAAGATTTGGAATTCCACAATAGAAAGCGGAGCTAAACCCATAGGNCTAGCTGCAAGGGATACGTTAAGACTGGAAGCTGGATTTTGTTTATATGGATCAGATATGGATGAGTCGGTTAATCCACATGCTTGTGGCCTAACTTGGACAGTGGATCTAAATGATGAGGANAGAGAGTTTATAGGTAAGCAAGCTTTTTTAAATATAAATGAGAAAGATGAACAGAAAATGATTGGAATTCTTCTCAAAGATAAAGGTATTCTAAGGCCAGGATATGAAATTACTCACAAAGATGGGAAGGGAACAGTTTTATCAGGTACTTTCTCTCCAACGCTTAAAAAAAGTATCGGTCTTGCAAGGGTTGATCAAACAGTTGAACAAAGCGGACTAGTAAAAATTAGAAATAAAGAGCTTGAAATTGAATTTGTTTCACCAAGATTCCTAAAAAAAATATAAAATAGGTTATGAGTGAAATTCCTGGTGATTTGAAATTTCTTTCTTCGCACGAATGGGCGAGACTTGAAGATGATGGCACTGTTACTGTGGGTATCAGTGATCATGCTCAAGATTTATTAGGAGACATAGTTTTCATAGAGCTTCCTGAAGTTGGCAAAGAAGTTGAAGCTGAGGGAGATGCTGCAATAGTGGAGTCTGTAAAAGCAGCATCAGATGTCTATACGCCCATCAGTGGAGAAATTATTGAAGTGAATTCAGCTCTGGAGGAACAACCTGAAACGGTGAATGGTTCTCCTTATGATGATGGTTGGTTTTTTAAAGTGAAGCCTATCAATGTAGATGAGATGAGTAATCTGCTAAGCCCAGAAGAATACTCAGAAGTTTGTGAAGACTAAAACATCCTAAATTTGTATGAAAAAAAANCTTAAAGCTGAAAACAGCTCNAATGANAATTACTTAACTAATGTTAAAGAANCCTTGTGTGGTTTTGCTGCAAGACATATTGGTTTAAGTGCTGATGATATCAANCATATGCTTNATACTTTGGGTTACAAAGATATAGATGCCTTTACTGANGCAGTTGTNCCAAAGAATATTCTAAATAATGATTTGCCCGATATAGGGGANCCNTTATCGGAACAAAGTGCTCTNAAGAAACTAAAAGAAATTGCTAAAAAAAATNTNGTNGTGAAATCAATGATTGGTCAAGGCTATTACTCTGGATATATGCCAAATGTCATCAAGCGAAACGTATTTGAAAATCCAGGCTGGTATACATCCTATACTCCTTATCAAGCTGAAATTTCTCAGGGGCGTTTGGAAGCACTCATNAACTTTCAAACAATGNTTGCTGATTTAACAAACCTTGATATTGCTAATGCTTCTCTGTTGGATGAGCCAACTGCTGCTGCTGAAGCCATGACACTTGCTCATAGGTCTTCAAAATCTAAAAGNGATACTTTTCTTNTNGATAAGAATTGTTTTCCACAAACCNTTTCAATAGTTAAGGCAAGAGCTAAACCATTAGGCATTAATGTTGANGTTNTTGATTTAAAGGAATNCAATGCAAATGANGCTTTTGGAGCATTGTTCCAGTATCCAGGAAATGATGGCTCAGTTGAGATTTCAACAGAATTGTTAGCGCCTCTAAAAGATAAAGGCATAATCACTATAGCTGCAACAGACTTGCTAGCTCTTACTTTGATCAAAGCACCTGGGGACCTAGGGTTTGATATTGCTATAGGCAACTCTCAGAGNTTTGGTGTTCCACTGGGTTTCGGTGGACCTCATGCTGCATTNATGGCANCANATGAAAAATTTAAAAGATCTTTGCCAGGCAGGCTCATTGGAGCATCAGTGGATAAGCTTGGAAATACNTCTTANAGACTNTCACTGCAGACTCGTGAGCAACATATNCGAAGGGAAAANGCTACATCAAATATCTGCACCGCGCAGGCNTTGCTTGCAATTATTGCAGGCTTCTATGCTGTTTATCATGGCCCTAAAGGNTTAAAAAACATTGCGCTTTCAATAAATAAGAAAACCGAAAGNTTGGCTAATTTCTTAATTGAAAGTGGTTATGAAATCTTATCTTCNAGTTTCTTCGATACCCTAGTAATTAATACCAAAGACAAAACAGAAGAGATTNTTGATGCCGCGGAATCAGCTGGCTACGGCTTCAGAAAATTTGATAATGATCATGTTGCTCTATCTATTGATGAAACCACCGAAGATGAGGATCTAATAATAATTAAAAAAATATTTGAAAATGAAAAGCAGACAAAAATTAAATCAAAGCTAAATTCAATACCTGCTTANGCAAAAAGAGAATCTGNTTACCTTACCCATCCTGTATTTAATACTTATTTTACTGAAACTGANTTACTNAGATANATTAGGAANTTAAGTGATAAAGACATCGCTCTTGATCGAGCNATGATCCCCCTTGGTTCATGCACAATGAAATTAAATGCAACCTCTGAAATGATTCCGGTTGGCTGGGAAGAATTCTCATCCATTCATCCCTATGCACCNGAGCATCAAGTTAANGGCTANCTNCAGTTAATAGATAATCTAGAACAAATGCTTGANAAAATTACTGGCTANAGCGCGATCTCATTACAGCCTAATGCGGGCTCTCAAGGTGAATATGCTGGTTTGNTAGCAATTGATGCTTTTCATAAGAGCAATGGTNACNACAATAGAAAAGTCTGCCTAATACCAGAATCTGCACACGGCACTAATCCAGCTTCTGCCCAAATGGCAGGCATGAAAGTTGTNCCTGTTAAATGTGATAAATCTGGCAACATTGATTTAGACGANCTTCAAGATAAGGCAAACAATAATTCAGAAGAACTTGCTGGAATTATGATTACNTATCCNTCTACGCATGGAGTGTTTGAAGAAACNGTAACANAAGTCTGTAATGTTATTCATTCCCATGGTGGCAAGGTATATATAGATGGAGCTAACCTAAATGCAATGGTATCTCTTTGTAAGCCTGGTTTATTTGGTGGGGATGTTTCTCACTTAAATCTTCATAAAACTTTTTGTATACCGCATGGCGGAGGTGGTCCTGGAGTCGGACCTATTGGAGTAGTAGAAGAATTATCAGACTACTTACCCTCTGATCCTCTTACATATNCAGATGAAAATANAACTGGTCCAATCTCAGCTTCAAATTTTGGAAGTGCTTCAATTCTCCCNATCAGCTGGATGTACATTCAGATGATGGGCTCACAGGCTTTGCGATTAGCTACACAAGTAGCCATCCTGAGCGCTAACTATATTGCCCATAAGTTAAAGGAACATTACGCCATTCTTTATACTGGTCAAAATGACATGATTGCNCATGAATGCATTATTGATATCAGGCCTTTAAAAGAGAGTATTGNNATTGANGTNGATGATATTGCAAAACGACTNGTAGACTTTGGCTTNCATGCACCGACAATGTCATTNCCNGTTCCTGGAACTCTGATGATAGAACCTACAGAGAGTGAATCANTAAAAGAGATAGATAGATTTTGTGATGCAATGATTGAAATCAGAAATGAAATAAGTGAAGTTGAGAATGGAGATTACCCNTTGGACNATAANGTNCTTAAACATGCCCCTCATTCAGCNGAGGAAGTTNCTAGTGATAGATGGGANCATCCATACTCAAGAGAGAAAGCTGTTTATCCACTNAAGTATCTAAAAAAATCAAAGTATTGGGTGCCCGTGTCCAGAATTGATAATGTTCACGGTGACAGAAATCTTATGTGCTCTTGTCCTTCAATTAAAGATTTTGANTAATTCTATATTCTGGGCAAGTCNAATATCTNCCAGCCTCTTGTAATTGATATTTTTTCTAATTTTGGATCGGGNTTAACTGCTATAGGATTATTAACTTTTTCCAATAAAGGCAGATCATTAATTGAATCACTATAAAAGGTTGCAAGCTCTAAATTAAAACCTTTAATCTTTGCCCANTCGGTCACAAGTTTTAGTTTGCCCTCNCCTAAAGCTGAGGGTNNTAAATATTTCCCNGTNCACTTATTGTCAATAAATTCTACTTTTGTACCTAAGTAATCAGCTACCTCTAGCCTCTTTGCTATTGGTTTTACAATAAGTTCATTNGTAGCNCTTGCTATAAGAATCTTGNANCCATCATCTTGATGATCATGAATAATNTTAAGNGCATATATATTGATCATTGGCTCAATGACTTCNTTTACAAATTCAATGGTGAGTTCACTAATTTCAATATGGCTCATCCCAATAAATGATTNAAGAGCAAATTTAGTGTATTCATCAAAATCTANCTTNCCTTTCTTATAGTCGTCCATAAAAGCTTGATTAACNTCAAGAGCTGAATTATNAAGAATTGATTTTGCTACCAAGAAATTGATCATGGAATAATCTGAATCACCATTTAGAATGGTATTATCAAGATCAAATATAACTAACTTCTCTTCGCTCATTTANAAATTGAATACTACAAGATACAGAAAAAATGTTGGCCTGATAATTATAAATGATCAAGGGAAAGTCCTGCTGTGCAGAAGAAAAAAAAGCAATTCATGGCAATTTCCTCAAGGTGGCATTGATNAGGGTGAAACTCCCAAAANAGCTGCTTATAGAGAGTTATACGAAGAAGTAAANATTAAAAGGAATGAAATAAAATTTATNGGCTCAACAAATTTNTGGGCAACATACGAACTTCCNGATGAGTATAAAAAAAATAAAAAAAATCTCANAGGCTTTTTAGGTCAAAAGCAAAAATGGTATTTATTTAAANTATATNNAGATNCAGACATACATTTTAACAATGATGATGATCAGGAATTTGACGNNTANGAATGGGTNAGTTTTTGGTATCCTCTTAGAAAGATTATCTTTTTTAAAAAGGATGTGTATAAAAAAGTTTTGAGATTNTTTTCAAGTCATTATTCTGAGCTTAATGTTAGTTGAAATATTACTTTTGATTGGCGTTGGAGCTATAGCAGGTTTGGTGGCTGGGCTTCTTGGTGTTGGTGGTGGNACAATTATCGTTCCTGCATTAATTTTTCTTTTTGAATTTTCTGATACANATACNAATCAAATAANTCAAATGTCAGTTGCTACTTCAATGGCATGTATTGTGATTACAAGCATTTCTTCAACTTATGCACATCATCAAAAAAATGGTGTTATGTGGAACCTAGTTAAATCAATNGGTATGGGTATACCNCTAGGAGCTTTGTTGGGTGTGGTATTGGTTAACTTAATTTCAGGATTTCTTTTAAAGATTTTAATTGTCATTTTTATGATTTTTATAGGCATTAATATGCTCTCAAGTAAAATTAAAGTGACTAAAAACATCATGCTCNAAAATACTAATCATTTTTTTCCTGGTTCAATAATTGGCTTTCTATCAATTCCCTTAGGAATCGGAGGAGGAACCTTTACNGTCCCATATCTAAAATCACTTGGGCATGANATTAGAAAAGCAATTGGTACCTCCGCAGCTTGTGGAATTGTGATAGCAGTAANTGCAACAATTTTCTTTAGCCTACCAATAGAATTAGCTTCACTCCGGCTCAATGAAAATCTTATCTATTGGCCTGGAGTGTTTTGGATTAGCTTCAGCAGCATTATCTTTTCAAGATTAGGTGCTAGACTAACCTATCTAATCAAAGAGGATCTCTTAAAAAGAATATTTGGNGTCTTCGTTTTTNTCNTTGCAATTTTTTTAGTTATTTGAATGATTGAACTTCCAGAATTTTTTAATAATCCGAGCATTATTGAAATAGGTAATTTTAGAATTCAGTACTATGCGTTAACATGGATTCTTTCAGCGATATTAATNTTTCAGCATTTAAAACGAAGTAAAATCTTAGCAGCTCANGGGCTTTCTCATGAACAAATTAACGACATGGTTTTTATATGGGGCCTCTTCTTTGGAGCGATGTTCGGNGGTCGTGTGGGGTATATGATTTTTTATGGAACTGAACAACTAATATCAAATCCTTTAAGTTTATTTTATGTGTGGCAGGGAGGCCTTAGCTTTCANGGCGGATTATTGGGTGTCATAGCTAGCATGTTTTTATTTTCTGTTAAGAAAAAAATAAGCTTTTTATCAATCATGGATGCGGTAGCTCTCAGCATGCCTATTGGCCTTGGTCTTGTGAGATTNGGAAACTTCTTAAACGGAGAATTATTTGGTAAGCCCACAAGTGGATCATGGGGCTTTATATTTCCTACTGACCCATATGGGTATCCNAGACATCCTTCACAAATCTATGAACTTNTTCTGGAAGGGTTTGTTTTGTTCTATGTTTTATATTTAGTTAGTAAATTAAAGCCTAAACCAGGTGTTGTTGCATCATCACTACTTNTTTTCTATGGATTATTTAGATTCTCGGTAGAGTTTTTTAGNGAGCCTGATGCTCATTTAGGTTACCTCACATTTAACTTNAGTATGGGTCAAATTTTATCCTTGCCAATGATAATTATTGGGATAATATTGGTANTCTTCTTTTCAAATAAACATGCAAAACTATCTTGAGCTTTTAAAAGAAATTCTAGATTCCGGTGAAGAAAAATCTGATAGAACTGGGGTTGGGACAATTGGTNTATTTGGCAAACAACTTANGTTTAACTTACAAGATGGTTTTCCTGCGGTAACGACCAAGAAGCTTGCTTGGAAAGGAGTTGTATCAGAATTACTTTGGTTTTTAGAGGGTTCTGATGATGAGCGTAGACTCGCTGAAATAAGATTTAATGAGTCCAGGNAAAACCTAACTGATCAAGGCAAATTTTCTACGATCTGGACTGATAATGCTGATAATCAAGGTGTCTCACTTGGATACACCAATTCTGAAACTGAAAAAAGACTTGGGCCGATCTATGGTGTTCAATGGAGAAATTGGGGAGGTAAAGANCAAATAAAAGAGCTGATTAAAAACCTTAAACATAATCCACACAGTCGAAGGCATATTCTTACCGCATGGAATGTTGGNGAGATAGATCNGATGGCTCTTCCTCCATGTCATGTGATGTCCCAATTTTATGTTAGTAATAAGTCTGAGCTTTCATGCCATATGTATCAACGAAGTGCGGACATGTTTTTGGGTGTTCCCTTTAATATNGCTAGCTATGCTCTNCTCACACATATCCTTGCAAGCATNNTTGAATTAGAGGTTGGAGATTTTGTTCATTCCTTTGGCGATTGTCATATNTATATGAACTGTGTCGANCAGGTAAATGAACAAATTTCCCGAGAGCCAAAAAAACTTCCTAAACTTAAGATGCCACATATTAAATCAATCGATGAATTAAATNCTNTTTCTTTGGATGATTTTGTATTAGATGGCTATGATCCGCATCCAGCGATAACTGCAGAAATGGCCGTATAAANATGTCAGTGATATCTCATTTAGTTGCTATGGCAAAAAATAGAGTTATTGGGGTCAATAATGNCCTTCCATGGANTTTGCCNGATGACNTAAATCACTTTAAACAATATACATTGAATAAACCNATAGTCATGGGTAGAAAGACTTNTGAATCAATTGGAAAACCTTTNCCTCAAAGANTAAATATTGTGATTTCTAGGTCTCTATCAGAAATTNNNGGTGTAAATGTTTTTAGTGAAGTGGAAGATGGAATTGCTTTTGCAAATCAATATAACGAGAAANACCANTTAGNANATGAAGTAATAATAATTGGTGGNGCACAAATCTTTAATGANACTNTNCCTATAATGAATAGGCTNGTGTTAACGCAAGTTGATTGTGAAATTGCTGGTGATGTCTTCTATCCNGAAATTGATATGNATAATTTTTCNAGAAAAAATGTATCAAAACATTTAAAGGATGAAAAAAATCAATTTGATTTTAGTATAGATTTATATGAAAAAATTTAGGAGTTTTGCTCTATAAATTCTCGTCTNAGCTGTAAGTTCCTAACTCTTACTTCTTCATTTTCAGAATACTTTATCCAAGAATTTGCTGTTTTCTTGATACGCTTATCATCATCTCTGGCAGCCATTCTGAAATATTTCTTGGCATCATCAAAGTTNTGNAGNTCAAAAAATGCNTGNCCNAGNACTAAATGNGCTTGGGAGGTNTTCTTAAGTCCGCCTTTCTTGATGCCGTTTTGNATNGCNACAATCGCATCATCTAATCTGTCTTCAAATAAGTAAAGGTTCCCCAAAAGAATAAATGTCTCACCATCTTTGGCTAATTTTGCTGCTTGCTCTAANACAGGAATTGCTTTGTCGATTTCTTGAGCCATTCTCCAGGAGTCAGCTAATACTTTTAAGTTTTTAAACGTATCTTTTACAACTGGTTTGAGCTCCTCTTTTTCTGTTTCTTCATCCTTAACAAGNACNTGTTTTTCTTGACCNTCAACAATTACTTGAGCAGCCCAGTATGGGTTTTTGTTTAATAANAGAAGTTGGGCAAGCGCCATATACTCAGATTCTTTGTCTAGAAGATCTTTCATATAAGCAGCTTTAAGCGTAATCATGTAATCAACCTCTCTATCCATCTGTGAATAGACGCCGCCTAGCTGGAGAAAATATTGTTTTTTAGGGTAGTAGTTAACTAAGATTTCATAAATCTCTAACCGCTTTTCCAATGACTCTTGTTTTGTCATTTTTTTTGCATCCAATAATTCTGCATAACAAGCTGCTAACANGACATACCAATTTTCTTTAGGNCTATATTCTTCAACTTCCTCTGCTAACCTAACAGCTTCTAGCATATTATCTCTAGCCTTNATAAAGTCATCTATTTGATAATAGGCTGTTGCTAATAATGAGTAAGATTGAGCTGTAACTTTCTCGACCTCATCCATCCATCTAAGAATATAATCAATCCCTTTTTTGAAATTNCCCTTNACCATATAAAGTTGTGCGACTGTAAATAGGGAAGCAGTTCTAAGTGGGATGGTTGCTTCTGGTTCTTGGAGCAATTGTTCGTAAGCATACATTGCTCTGTCATAATCCTCATCACTAAAATATACATATCCCCAATAATTCCACATAACCGATCTGTCATAACTTTTNAGTTCATCTTTATTGGTTAATANCTCATTTAAGATTACCCTAACAGTAACCCAGTCTGGGTCTTCTTTACCTTCCTCATTAACTCTCTCTAATGCCTCTACAACTTTAGTNATTTTTTTTGCAGTACTTGTTTGAAGAACACGAGCTTTTCGGTATTTTTGCTTCATGTNATCANTTTGATTCTTTTGGGTNCCTGCTTGCGCATTGAGATCAAAAGAGAGCGGAGCAGTTATTAGTAAAGAGGCAACGAAGATAAAGCTTATAAAATTTCTCATANTAGGCATCCTCCAAAATAAATGTAAATTTATGTGGTACATCAGGCACTGGGACTGCTTTTCCATCTACGATTTTAGGCTTGTACTTTAATTTAAGTGCCGCACGNTTTGCTGAGCTATTAAAAATTGAGCAAGGCCTAAATTCGGTTGCNGGATCCCTTGGATCTCCACAAGCACCTTCNAGAGCTTCAACATTTTCAACGGTTCCTGTTTCCGTTATGGTGAAAGCAACGATTGAATACCCCATGATGCCTCTNTCTTGAGCTCTTCTTGGATAAATTGGTGTGACTTTAAATAATGGGATGTACTCTCCGTCTCTAAAAAANCCACTTCCNGCTGTGAAATTAGCTTTTGGCTTTGGCACTGCAACCTGCACATTATCAACTGGAGATAAATCTAATTCTGGTTGAGCGATGTCTTCNGGTTGTTCTTCAGGCTCCTCGGGTTTTTCAAAATCGTCAAAAAGAGTNTCGATATCTCTTTCTGGCATGATGACNTCAGCTAATTTTCTTGAATTATCCGTTTTGATNCCCGTATCACCAAGAGATATCAATGCAACCATNAGAAAAAATAACGCGANAGTTATAAATGTAGCTAAAGCGCCTCCAGCTAGAAACTTATTATATTCAAAAGCTTTATTTATTANGTCGTATAAAGGTGCAAGTGCTTTATTAATAGGATCTGTAATCGATTTCAGCACTCCNTCCATGATGTTATTTTGGTTCAGATGCTAGTGATATGTTGAACACTCCTGCATCACGTGCTCCGTCCATTACTTGAATAATTGTATCAGCCATTGCTTTTTCATCAGCCTGAATCACTACTGACCCTTGTGGATTATCTGCAAGAAGTTTTACAACGTTAGCTTTTACTTGTCTTGCATCGATTCTTCTTCCATCCATCCAGATTTCACCTGTAGGCCCAACGGCAATTAAGATAGCTGCATTTTCTTGAACTTCAGAAGTCTCAGCATCTGGACGGTTGATTTCTAAACCTGGCTCTTTAATAAAGTTTGCTGTNACAATAAAAAAGATAAGCATGATGAAAACAACATCAAGCATTGGAGTTAGATTAATTTCGCTTTCTTCTTCTTGAACAGCTGATGATATTGCATTTCTTCTCACAATAATCTCCTTTTAGTTTTTAATAAGTTCTTTAAGNTGGATTTCTTCATTATTTTTTGCTGCGTTTAAATANATTGTAGCAAAAACTCCAGAAAGTGCTGTTGTCATGCCAGCCATCGTTGGAAGGGTNGCCTTAGAGACACCACCTGCCATTGATCTTGCATCTCCACCACCGGTAAAAGCCATAACTTGGAATACCTCAATCATTCCGGTCACGGTNCCAAGCAGTCCAAATAATGGAGCGAGAGCAACGCANGTTTGAATCAAAGACATATGCTTGTTGATCTCTTCTTTNGCTTCGGACCTCAACTTATCTTTGATTTGTGATGCCTTCCAGCTAGAGTGATCAGAAANCNCATTCCATTNTTTNACTAGGGGCNTNATAAACTCTTTATGGCCTGAATTAAAGTACCAAATTCTTTCTAGAATAAGTGCCCACATGAAAAGGGCCAAAAATGCTATTAACCAAAGCACCATTCCCCCAGCTGACATAAAGTCATTGAGAGAATCAAATGCTTCGAAAATAGCGTACATTTAATTATCTATTCTCAGAATGNTCTGCAACAATCCCAGTACTTTGCTCCTCTAGCACATTGATAATTCCTCTTGCAGAGGAGTTAGCAAATGAATGGAGTAAGGTTGTTGGTATTGCAACAACAAGACCAAGAACAGTAGTAACTAGTGCTTGTGATATACCTCCTGCCATGATCTTAGGGTCACCGGTTCCAAATAAAGTAATTTGTTGGAAAGTAACAATCATACCTGTAACAGTACCTAACAGTCCTGCCAATGGAGCTACAACTGATATGATTTTTACAACATTGATGCCTCTCTCAATTGCTGGCCTTTCAGACATAATTGCTTCTGCAAGCTTGAGTTCTAGTGTTTCAATATCCTTATCAAGATTATCATTGCCCACTTTCATAACTCTACCTAATGGGTTNTTAGCATTAGGTTTCTTAGCNGATGATTGAGCTTTAACAGCTCTTCCCATCATATAAAGTTGATAGAGTTTCCAAAGAGCAATAACTACACCAAANAAACCTACAAAGATAATGATATATCCGACCTCTCTACCCTGATTAATTCTCTCAAGTAAGCTCGGNGCAAGAATCAANTTAGCCAATAANCTCCCGCCTGCAGGCCCTGTTGGGTCAACACCAAATTTAATGATTTCACCNGCTNATGCNTCAGAAATATCACCAGCACCGCCTCTATACTTTCTTTCAGGTTGTTTTGGAAGAAAGGCATATTGGCCTTTTGATGCAACATATTCTAAATANTTTCCATCACAGATTGCATTGTAGAGNCCCACCCTTACTACATCNCAAGTAGTGCTTTCTCCATCGAGACCAATAACACTAGTAGTAAATCTAGTAACCTCTGATCCAGCAACCATTTCTCTTTGCAACTCAAACCAAAGTCTTTCAAGCTCTGTAATAGTTGGAAGCTCAGTAGCATCAGACATTTTCTTGGCCAGNTCATTTAAGAACGTTTCCCTCTCTCTTCCNTACTCAGCAGCAGTTAAAGATTCAGAGAATAATGAACTTGCCTCACCAGCTGTACTTTGAAGGTGTCCAAAAAGCTCAACCAAAGAACCCAGCTCTTTTTTATATGCTTCTTCTTTTACCTTTAAGATTTCTTCATTTTTCTTGTACTCAGCTTCTAATTGATCAGCTATCCTCTCTTGCCTAGCTAGCTCTCTTTTTTCTGCAGCTANAATAGATGCTTGTTTGCTCTTTTCNGCAAGGAATNTCTGCTCACGCTTTGTATTTTCATTTTGCTCAGTTGTTCTGCCCTCTTGGACTAACTGGAGCAAACCTTGAATTGTAGTTGGTTCGCCNTCAGCATCTGTTTCTTGTGCTATAAAAGGTATAGATAGGAAAAATGCTATNAAAANCGGTATTAAATATAAATTTTTCATTANGAATTACCTCCCATTTTTACTGGCAACACCAGCATGTCGATAGGAGCTTCTTTCTTNGCCATTCTAATTCCGTCTCTTACTTGAGTTCGGTAACCTCCTGGTAATGACTCCCATGAACCTAGTTCTGGATCCCAATAACCAGTATCTCTTCCATCTTTAGTTTGATAGAACATGCCTAATCTNCCCACTCTNAGAATATTCACAACAATTTCTTGATTGTCTAANACTATTGTTTCTTCATAAGCATCAAGCTTTCTACCGTATTCAGCCTCGATGTTAAANGCTTCCAAGATCTGTCTAACTTGCTCTGAAGCTGTCACCTTGGGGTTAGAAAGTGAGCTTCTTACCAAGTCGATTCTCTGTCTTCTTTCCTCGATATGAAAGGGCGTATCTAAGTTTACNTACTTCTCTAAACCTTCTAGCATTCTTTGNGCTAGTGGTGGTATTTGTCTTTGCATGATTACAACCTGAACAAGTTGCTCATCATATTTGTCCATTAGATCAAGCTGCGCTTGAATTTGNATTCTCTTCTGAGCGTTGTATAGCTTTAAGCCTTCAACTTGCTTNGAGACAACCTTATATTCATTAACAATCTTGTCTGTATCGCTTTCAGTNGAATCNATTNTAGCTTGAGATTGTGCTGATAAATTGGTGTTATCCTTGCCTACATCTAAAACCAACTCCATTTCTGAAGCGGTGAGCGATGCGCANAAGATCCCAGCAATTACTAATTTATTACGTAACATATTAGACCCCTTGTGATTCNAGAAAATTAATACTAACAGAAGACATTGTAATGACAAAATATAATTTCAACTGCTTTACCNACNCTTAATCNTNTATTTTTTTTTAATTTTATTNTTTANNTNTATTNTAAAACAACTTTGGCATAAATTTTGGAGTTTTTGCTAAATATTCCTTGTATGAGTCTAAATGCCCCCACTTCTTTCTTGCTTTGTTTTCAAGCATTCTTACCCCGCTTACGTAATTAATAAGCAAATAAGAAAAGACAGGCGATATTAGTGCTGCATAAGAGAGTCCTGACATGTATTCGACGGACATTATGCTAATTCCCGCCCAAACCAAAAACTCACCAAAGTAATTTGGGTGTCTAGATCTTGACCATAAGCCAACGTTTATAAATTTATCTTTGTTTTCAGGCAAGGAATTAAATTTAGTTTTTTGGTTATCAGCGATTGCCTCTAAAAGAAACCCAATAATAAATAAAGCTAAACCGGCCATAAAAATAGTAGAGATATCAATCACCATAAAGCTTGTTAGAGCAACCAATGCAGATGCTGAGCAAATGCATACCCATAAGCCTTGCAAAGTCCACGTCATTAGTAATTGAGGTGGATTAACCTTGATATCAGCAAATCTTTTATCCTCTCCAGCTTTATGAATTCTCATGAATAAAAATGAGCCAAGCCTTATAGCCCAAATGGTTATTGCACCGGCGATAATAATTTTTGTTATCGACAAAACATTAAATAATGAAGCTAAGTAAATAGATATGAGCATTACAGTTATATATGTGATACTGCCTGTAAGGTCATAAAACTTTTCTGTTTTTAAAATTACAGATGGAATATATGCTATCCATTGGATNAGGAATGACAACCCAAAAAGTAAAATCAAAGCTGGATGGTCATTAAAAATCAATGACTCTCCAGAAATCATCCATGAAAATAGCAGTGCAAAAATTACAACCCCAAGGGTTATTACTATATTAATCATAATTTACTCCCAGCCACATTCGAGCCCATCATTTTGCTCATCAAGCCATTCCTTTAGTGGCATGTAGTAGTTTAGCATTGAGGTTCCGCTTAAAGACCTTGTTCCTGTTATTTTTTCAAATGCATCTTGCCAAGGAACACTTTGTCCTAGGCTAAGCATATCTCTTAAGCTTTCCCCAGCAATTTTACTGTTATATATAGAACACTCATGAAGTGGTCCCTGAAATCCAATTTTTTTACATAGAGCTTCATGAAACTGATATTGCATGATCCTAGCAAGATAATATCTTGTGTAAGGCGTATTACCAGGAATATGATATTTAGCCCCTGGATCGAATGCATCTAAGGGTCTTTGAGCTGGAGATGTTATTCCTTGGTACTCCCTTCTAAGGTCCCACCAGCTAGAATTAAGTTCTTGATTACTGGTTATTCCTTCAAAAACACCTCCCCTCCATCTATCAAGCATTAATGTCCATGGAACTCCTACGACGCCATCTAAAGCTTGCTGCATTAATAATGCTATGGGATCGCTATTTGCTGCATCAGCTTCTTCTTTTGAAATGAAGCCAATCCTTTCAAGATAATCTGGTGTTATCGAAAGAGCTAGTAAGTCTCCAACTGCTTCATGGAAGCCATCATTAGCTCCACCTTCAAATACGCTAGGAAGATGATTGTAAGCTTGATAATAAAATATATGTCCTAATTCATGGTGAATTGTCGTGAAGTCTTCTGCATTTTTCTCAATGCACATCTTAATCCTTAGATCTTCATTGGAGTCAAGATTCCAAGCTGATGCATGACATACAACATCGCGATCCTGTGGTTTTATAAAAAGGGATCTGTCCCAAAAAGTATCTGAAAGNTCATCAAACCCCAATGATAAGAAAAAGTTTTCAGCTATTTCTACCATCTCTATCTCATCNANNTTTCTTTCATTTATGATGGCAGTTAAATCNANGGCAGATTNCTNCNCNNCAGNCTCATANACAAGATCATAAATATTTATCCATGATTGACCCCACATATTNCCTAANATGTGAGCNGGAATNGTTCCATCNCCTGGCATTATTTCAGGACCATAATATTCAGTNAGCTTGTTTTTNACATGGCANTGAAGTGAGTCATATAANGGCTTTAATTCTTGCCANACCCTCTCGGTNTCATTCTGAAACTCTTNAACNGGCATATCATATTTACTAAACCATAAATCAAGAAGGCCGGNNTATCCTAAATCTTCTGCACCTTGATTGCCTATTTCTACCATNCTGAGGTATTTTTCTTTCATAGGTTTNCCAATTTCTCTCCANCCAGTCCAAGCTCTCAATAANTCNTCTGTNTCNCTNGAGTTATCAATNACATTTTCAAAGNCCTCAAGGTCATAACACTNTCCATCCTCAAAGCAATGNNAGCCAGTCCCATACATTGCTTCTAGTTCAGTTGATATATTTGATAATTCTTTGGCAAGCTCACTATCATAAGGNGATGGCATTACAAATGAGCCTTTTATTAAATCCAGCTTCCTCCTGGTTGAATCAGATAATTCGGAATTATTAAATAGGGCTGCTTCCCTTGCCCTTTCCAGGGATAAAAGTTGCAATCTCATGCCGAAGTCGGAAACTATTTTTTGTGAGTCGTAGGTAATAAAATTAGAGCCGATCCAATAAGCTGAACTCGCTATGGGTCCAAGCGTCTCATCCTCTTTCTCAATTCGTTCCAAAAACTCTAATGCATCAGCTTCTTTATAAGTGGATGAATTTGTATCTGAGCAAGATACAATTAGTAATAAACTTGTTAAAAACGTATAAAATCTCTTCATGATAAAACCCTTATTTAATTAAAACCGCATAGATATGACTAAAATCTCGACTAATCAATTCAAAAACGGACTAAAGATTATACTTAATGGTGCGCCTTGCTCAATACTTGATCACGAGTTTCATAAGCCTGGCAAGGGTCAAGCTGTAATGAGAATTAAATATAGAAACCTATTAACTGGCAAAGTGATCGATAAAACATTTAAATCTGGTGAAAGCGTTGATCTAGCAGATGTGATTGCAAAAGAGATGACATATCTGTATTCGGATGGTGAGAATTGGCACTTCATGGATCAAGAGAGCTTCGATCAAATTAGCATCAATGAAGACATTATGTCTGATGCAAAACAATGGTTAATTGGCCAAGAGGCTTGTGAGGTAATTAGTTGGAATGGATCGCCTATAAGTATT
>NHFF02000032.1 GCA_002172535.2 Gammaproteobacteria bacterium TMED104
AAATTCTGTAGGGAATAAGTGAACGAAATTAACATGATGATGTGGATGGGTTTTATTACATCCCAGACATTTTCTTAAATATCTATCTTTGTATCCTTTCGATATCCAATAATCTTCTGTTTTTGGTGGTTCTTTTTCTCTATAACCATACGTGGTTCTATATTCACCCATTCTTTTTTTTATGTTTTTACACTTACCAACTTTAATCATGGAGTTGTTTACTAGTTTGTCTGATTGAGGATTGGGTTGATGATAGACCATAGGTATTTCCATGTTGAATGATAAAACATAGATACCTGAACAAGTTAGGTCAATAAGTTTTTCTGTGTCCACCAAACTGTTACTTACAACTTATTGTTTTAACTGGTACAACCAAATCTACTCCACCGTTACAGACTTTGCTAAGTTCCTTGGCTGATCAATGTCAGTGCCTCTTAGCAACGCGACTTCATATGAAAGAATTTGTAGCGGGATGGTGTAGATGATTGGTGTTAATAAAAAGTCGCACTTTGGCATCGGGACAAGACTTCCTGATTTTACATCGATGGAGACACTTGGATCTGAAAAGACATATAGAGTTCCACCGCGTGCTTTGACTTCTTCTAAATTAGAAACGAGTTTTTCCGCAATCTCGCTTTCAGGTGCTAAGGCTATGACCGGCATGTTTTCATCAATAAGTGCCAAGGGTCCATGTTTAAGCTCGCCTGCTGGATAAGCCTCAGCATGAATGTACGAAATCTCTTTGAGTTTTAGTGCGCCTTCTTTAGCAACCGGATAAAAAATACCGCGCCCTAAAAACAGTGCGTTATCCTTGTTAGCAATTGCTGGGGCCATCTCAATAATAGAATCTTTTAATTCCAGAGTTTGTGTGATGATTTCTGGCAAAGCTCTTAACGCAGTAACAACCCTTTGCCTTAGTTTTGGATTTAAGTTTCTAGATTTTGCCAGGGAGAGGGTTAACAGCATTAGGGCGGCAAGCTGTGTTGTAAATGCCTTGGTTGAGGCAACTCCTATTTCCGGACCTGCATTGGTAAATAAAACAAAATCAGATTCTCTTGCTAAAGTGCTGGTTGGCACATTGCAAATTCCAACAGTAGCAAGGTATTTTTTTTCTTTTGCATAATTTAATGCGGCAAGCGTATCAGCAGTTTCGCCTGATTGAGAGATCGTAATAAGAATTGAATTCTCATCAACGTGAGGATTTCTATATCGATATTCACTTGCGTAATCTATTTGACAAGGTAGATCTGCTATTGCTGATAGCCAATTAGCGGCAACCCTACCAGCATGAAGGCTGGTGCCGCAGGCAACAATCTGAATACGCTCTACTTTTTTAAATAACTCTGTGGAGCCCAATCCAAAAATATTATCCAAAACATCCTCGCCACTGATGCGACCGTCTATAGTGTTCAGCAGTGCATCGGGTTGTTCATAAATCTCTTTTTCCATGAAGTGCCTATATTCACCCTTGGAAGTTGCCTGTGATGAGATATCAATGCGGCTTACTTCTCGTGATGCTTCTGAATCAACTGCATCAAAGATTTTGTAAGTATCTGCAGATATTTCAGCAACATCACCATCTTCAAGAAAAATAAAATCATTGGTTAGTTGAGATATAGCTAAAGGGTCTGACGCAGCAAAAACTTCATCTGTACCAAGGCCAATAAGCAGTGGTGATTTTTGTCTAGCAATCACTAACTTGCTTTCATCATCCCTGTGCATGGCAGCGATTGCATATGCCCCATCAAGCTTTTCTTTAGAAGTAAACATTGCCTCTATCATGGTCAAGCCTTGCTTTAAGTTAAAGTCTAGTAGATGCGCAATAATTTCTGAATCTGTTTGTGATGTAAAAGAATAACCTTCTTTTTCTAGCTCAGCTTTTAACTCCAAATGATTTTCAATAATGCCNTTATGAACAATAAATACTTCATCGTTTGATTTGTGNGGGTGTGCGTTNGTTTCNGANGGNTCTCCNTGNGTTGCCCAGCGTGTGTGAGCTATGCCAAGTTTNCTTCTNGGTTTTTCTTCGATCATCTTGTCNTCAAGAAGCTGAACTTTGCCNAGTGTTCTTAAGTGTGNAACCCCNTCTAATTGATGNANAGCAATTCCNGCAGAGTCNTANCCTCGGTACTCCATTCTATGGAGGCCTTGAACCAAAAGTTTTCCAACATTACGGGTAGAGGCNGCAGCTATGATTCCACACATGNTTTACTTTTTATTTTTTGCCCAGCCGGACTTGTTTGATTGCTTGCCACGCGCGACAGCAAGTGCATCATCTTCAACATCTTTNGTAATGACTGAGCCGGCCCCAATGTATGANTTATTACCAATATTTAATGGTGCCACTANGGACGAGTTAGTGCCGANAAAAGTTTTGTTNCCNATTTTTGTCTTGTGTTTGTTGGNCCCATCATAGTTACATGTAATTGTGCCNGCNCCAATNTTNGAATCCTCTCCAACCTCAGCATCTCCTAAATATGCTAAATGATTAGCCTTNGAGCCTTTNCCNATTTTNGTTTTCTTGGTTTCAACAAAATTNCCNATCTTTGCCTGNTCCTCTAATACAGTTCCCTCTCTGAGTCTTGCNTATGGNCCAACATTGCAATCTGCACCNATTTGAGTNGAAACTATGTGTGAAAANGCCTCAATGGATACGTTGTCNCTAATNACAACATCCTTTAANTAGCAGTTTGGTCCGATGGAAACATTAGTGCCGAGNNTTATTTCNCCCTCTAAAATTACATTAACATCGATCGAGCAGTCCTTCCCTGCAGACACGNCGCCCCTTACATCCACTCTTGATGCATCCGATAAGGTGATCCCCTGTTCAAGTAAATCCTTAGATTTCATCTCTCTGAAAATATTCTCTATTTCATGAAGTTCACTTTTAGTGTTGGCGCCCAACACCTCAGTTTCTTCAACTACTATAGGGTTAATTTTAACACCCTTTTTGCTTGCTATCTTAATGACGTCGGTTAAGTAATATTCTCCAGCTGCATTGTTATTGTTAACCTCGTCCAAAGAAGATAAAAGCATCTCACCCTTAATGATCATAATTCCAGTAAATACTTCATTTATTTTTTTTTGCTCAGCGTTAGCATCTTTTTCTTCGATGATTTCAGTTGCCAGGCCTGAATCATTCTTTATAACTCTTCCATACCCAAAGGGATCTTTAGGAATCATGGTCAAAATTACAGCATCATGATTATCATTTAATGCTTTTTTTAGGCTCTCATGGCTAATAAGGGGCACATCGCCATAAAGAATTAATACATCTTCGTCATCCATTATGTTCTTTTGGGCTGCTTTGACCGCCCCTGCAGTTCCATTGAGTTCAGGTTGAACAAAAGTCTTTACGTTTTTGAAGTTTGCACTTAGGTGTTCATTAAGAACATCTTTTTTGTAACCAATGATGGTGCTTATTTTGTTGGTTAATGTGCCTGCGGTTGTGATGACATGATCTATCATGGGTTTGCCCGCCAGGGGTTGCATCACCTTNGGAAGGTTCGTATGCATTCTGGTGCCTTTGCCAGCTGCGAGAATAATAGTATGTAAATTCACAAGTAAACTAAATAAAGAATACCTTACTTGTTTTTGCGGAGCTTTTGTATAGTTTTGATTCTTGCAGCAGCTTCTGCAAGTTGGGCTGCGGCTTTAGTGAAATCCATGTCAGCATCTCTGTCGGATAATTCTTTTTGGGCAAGCTCTTGCGCCTTAATAGCTTCTGCCTCATCTAAAGAGTCTGCTCTTTCTGCGGTGTCTGCTAAAAAAGTTACTTCATTGGGTTGAATTTCAATAAATCCACCCGAGCAAAAGAAAGTCTCTTCACCGTTTTCAGTTTCAAGTCTTACAGGGCCCGGCGCCAAACCTGTTAATAAGGGNGTGTGTCCTGGTGCAATACCAAGCTCTCCAAGTGAACCAGTGGCGTAAACCATTTTAGCCTCACCTGAATATATTTCTTCGTTAGAAGAAACAACACTTACCTTAATTTCGCTCATTATTAATTAAAGGGTTTTTCCTTTTTCAACCGCCTCTTCAATGGTGCCCACCATATAGAAAGCTTGTTCTGGAAGGTCGTCATAATCNCCTGCTAAGATTCCTTTAAAGGCTTTAATAGTATCTTCTAAAGAAACGTATTTTCCAGGCGACCCTGTAAAGACCTCTGCAACAAAGAATGGTTGAGATAAGAACCTTTCAACCTTTCTTGCTCTCGCAACGGTTAACTTATCTTCTTCGGAAAGTTCATCCATACCTAAAATNGCAATAATATCTTTAAGCTCTCGATAACGCTGCAGTACTCCTTGAACACCTTGTGCAACCTCATAATGCTCGGCCCCAACAACCAACGGATCTAACTGTCTTGAAGTAGAATCTAGCGGATCAACAGCCGGATAAATACCTAACTCAGCAATTTGTCTTGAAAGCACAACGGTAGCATCCAAGTGGGCAAAAGTGGTTGCAGGTGANGGGTCGGTTAAGTCATCAGCTGGNACATAAACTGCCTGAATGGAGGTGATCGATCCTGTCTTGGTCGATGTAATTCTCTCTTGAAGTGCTCCCATNTCTTCAGCTAGAGTTGGTTGATATCCCACCGCTGATGGCATCCTACCTAGCAAAGCTGATACTTCAACACCAGCAAGTGTGTATCTGTAAATATTATCAATAAAGAGAAGCACNTCNCGNCCTTCATCCCTAAACTTTTCAGCAATNGTTAANCCTGTTAAAGCNACTCTTAGTCTGTTGCCTGGAGGCTCNTTCATTTGGCCATACACCATCGCAACTTTTGATTCGCTTGGTTTTTCTACGTTAACAACGCCTGATTCTTGCATTTCATAATAGAAGTCATTTCCTTCTCTNGTTCTTTCTCCAACACCGGCAAACACTGATAAACCAGAATGCTCNGTTGCAATGTTGTTAATGAGCTCCATCATGTTTACTGTTTTACCTACACCAGCACCCCCGAAGAGACCAATTTTTCCACCCTTNGCAAAAGGACAAATTAAATCAATAACTTTAATACCTGTTTCTAAAAGTTCATTGGAGCCGGACTGATCAACATAAGAAGGTGGCTTTCTGTGAATTGGCATTCTTTCCTGCTCACCAATTGGGCCCTTTTCATCGATTGGATTTCCCAAAACATCCATGATGCGTCCAAGTGTTTCTGTTCCCACAGGAACTGATATTGGTGCATTGGTTCTTTCGGCTTGAAGGCCACGTTTTAATCCTTCAGTGGTTCCCATTGCAATGGTTCTAACAATACCGTCGCCAAGCTGTTGCTGGACCTCTAAGATAATTTCCAAACCATCAATGGTTAAGGCCTCATAGACGTTCGGAATGTTATCTTTTTCAAACTCGACATCGATAACGGCTCCGATGATTTGTATTACTTTTCCGTTGCTCATTTTTTTCTCCTTAAACTGCTGCAGCCCCACCAACTATCTCAGATAGCTCTTGGGTAATAGCAGCCTGTCTTACGTTGTTGTACAACAACTCAAGTTCTTTAATTAAATCTCCAGCGTTTTCACTAGCGTTTTTCATTGCGATCATTTTTGCAGCTTGTTCACAGGCATTGTTTTCAACGACTGCCTGATAAATTAGAGCCTCAATGTATCGAGTTAAGAGGCCATCAAGTAATTCAGCAGCCTCTGGTTCATAAATATAATCCCAGTGTGTATTGACAAGATTTTCATCTTCTATGGCTGGAAGTGGTATTAATTGTGTAATGGTGGGTTGTTGAGTCATTGTGTTAACAAATCTGTTTGAACAGAGATAAACCTCATCAACATCTTGATTTTTATGAAGATCAAGCACCACCTTGGTTAGCCCTATAAGATCTTCAGGATTTGGTTGGTCCCCTAGTTTGTCTGCGGTTGCAACAACCTCTCCTCCAACACTTTGAAAAAATGCAGAGGCTTTTAAGCCAATGAGTGCAAAGGATGAATCAATGCCATTGGTTTTGAATTCAGCGGCTTTTGCGACTATGGATTTAAAAAGATTAATGTTGAGTCCACCACACAAACCCTTATCAGTTGAAACCACAATAAAGCAGGCCTTTTTAACNGTCCGATCCTCATAAAAAGGATGTGAGTGTTCTGAGTTTGAGGTCGCGATATGCGAAATAACTTCTTGAATTTTATTAGAGTAAGGTCGGCCAACCATCATTAGGTCTTGCGTTCGCTTCATCTTACTAGCAGCCACCATCTCCATCGCAGAGGTAATTTTTTGGGTGCTTTTAATGCTAGCAATTTGTTTGCGAACTTCTTTGGTGTTAGCCATTTATGGTCTCTAGTAAGTTTGTGTTTTCTTAAAGTTTTCTAACAAAGACTCAAACTGCTTCTCGATGTCATCATCCCAGTCGCCCGTCTCATTGATTCTATTTTCAAGCTCGCCTGCTTCTGCATGAAAGTACGAATGCAGCGCGCCCTCAAAAGAACCAAGCTTTTCAACCTCAACGTCTTTTAAAAATCCTCGGTCAGCAGCAAAAAGAGTTACGGCTTGTTGAGCCACGCTTAAGGGTGAATATTGTTTTTGTTTAAGCAGCTCGGTAATTCTTTGGCCGTGAGCCAATTGTTCTTTGGTTGCATCATCTAAGTCAGATGCAAATTGAGCNAANGAAGCAAGCTCTCTAAANTGNGCNAGTGCTANCCTAACCCCNCCACCAAGTTTTTTAATNATTTTNGTTTGNGCCGCNCCACCAACCCTAGATACAGAAATACCTGGGTTAATTGCAGGCCTTACTCCTGAATTNAATAANTCAGTTTCTAAAAATATCTGNCCGTCAGTAATNGAGATGACGTTGGTTGGGACGAACGCNGAAACATCNCCAGCCTGTGTTTCAATGATTGGAAGTGCTGTTAAGGATCCTGTTTTGCCCTTCACTTCNCCGTNNGTNATTTTTTCAACATAGTCANCATTTACTCGTGCTGCTCTTTCTAAAAGACGTGAATGCAGATAGAAAACGTCNCCNGGGAAAGCTTCACGACCTGGAGGTCTTCTNAAAAGAAGTGATATTTGTCTGTAAGCTACGGCTTGCTTTGATAAATCATCATAAACAATTAGTGCGTCCTCTCCTCTATCTCTAAAGTATTCACCCATTGCNCATCCNGAATANGCAGAAAGATATTGCATNGCNGCAGGATCTGCTGCTGCAGCTGAAACAACNATGGTNTGATCCATGGCGCCNTATTCTTCTAATTTTCTTACAACATTGGCAATAGTNGATTGTTTTTGACCTATTGCAACGTAAATACATTTAATNCCGGTNTCTTTTTGGTTGATGATGGTATCAATNGCNACAGCNGTTTTNCCTGTTTGCCTNTCACCAATNATGAGCTCCCTTTGACCCCTGCCNATNGGCACCATAGCATCAATAGCCTTTAGTCCTGTTTGAACAGGNTGGTCAACAGACTGTCTTGCGATCACNCCTGGNGCAACCACNTCNACAGGAGCNGTTANNGANGTTCNAATTTCNCCTTTACCATCAATGGGGTTNCCTAAAGCATCAACAACTCTGCCCAACATTTCGCTACCGACTGGTACTTCNAGGATTCTTCCNGTACAAGTTGCTTTTTGTCCTTCAATCAATCCAAGATAGTCACCCAGNACAACAGCCCCTACNGAATCCTGNTCTAANTTNAGCGCNAGACCAAGCACGCCGTTCTCAAACTCTATAAGTTCGCCAAACATGACATCTCCCATNCCATGAATACGT